>NZ_MKZL01000021.1:0-67949 GCF_002803315.1 Paenibacillus sp. GM1FR
CTCCCGTTGCTCCCGTTACTCCGGACGTCCCGGTTGTTCCGGTTACGCCTGTTGCACCTGTAACCCCTGTGACTCCGGTCGCTCCCGTTACTCCGGACGTCCCGGTTGTTCCGGTTACGCCTGTTGCACCTGTAACCCCTGTGACTCCGGTCGCTCCCGTTGCTCCCGTTACTCCGGACGTCCCGGTTGTTCCGGTTACGCCTGTTGCACCTGTAACCCCTGTGACTCCGGTCGCTCCCGTTGCTCCCGTTACTCCGGACGTCCCGGTTGTTCCGGTTACGCCTGTTGCACCTGTAGCCCCAGTGACTCCGGTCGTTCCCGTTGCTCCCGTTACTCCGGCTGTCCCGGTTGTTCCGGTTACGCCTGTCGCACCTGTAATACCAGTGACTCCGGTCGTCCCCGTTACGCCTGTCGCACCTGTAATACCAGTGACTCCGGTCGTCCCTGTTACTCCCGTTGCGCCTGTATCTCCAGTGACTCCTGTTGCTCCCGTCAATCCGGTTGCACCTGTAACACCAGTATCTCCAGTCGCCCCTGTTACGCCTGTCGCACCTGTAATACCAGTGACTCCGGTCGTCCCTGTTACTCCCGTTGCGCCTGTATCTCCAGTGACTCCTGTTGCTCCCGTCAATCCGGTTGCACCTGTAACACCAGTATCTCCAGTCGCCCCTGTTACGCCTGTTGCACCTGTAGCCCCAGTAACTCCGGTCGTCCCCGTTACGCCTGTTGCGCCTGTAACACCAGTGACTCCGGTCGTCCCCGTCAGTCCTGTCGCTCCCGTATCTCCAGTAACTCCGGTCGTCCCCGTTACGCCTGTTGCGCCTGTAACACCAGTAACTCCGGTTGTCCCCGTTACGCCTGTCGCACCTGTAGCCCCAGTGACCCCAGTCGTTCCTGTTATTCCCGTACTACCGGTGACACCTGTGGCTCCAGTAGACCCTGTCTCTCCTGTGGTCCCCGTACTTCCAGTAGCGCCCGTGCCTCCTGTCACTCCGGTAGATCCTGTCTCCCCCGTGGTCCCAGTGACACCGGTCTCTCCCGTCGATCCCGTAGTTCCTCCAGGAGGACCAGTAACTCCTGTCAGTCCTGTAACACCTGTAGCCCCTGTAGGACCAGTTGTTCCCGCAACCCCTGCTGTCCCTGTAGCTCCAGTCGCACCCGTTACCCCGACTAGACCGGGGTTCGCTCCTAACAATTCCTCAGACACCAAACGATGTGCCGTTACCAGTTGACCGTTCTCGTTTTTCCCCCATACGGAAATCTGAACTTCATCCTCCGTATCATCACCTGTGATAAATATAAACTCAAATGCATCCAAATCTGCATAAAAGTCTTTTGTTATAACCTGGTTAGGCAAAACATTAAACAATTCCTCAACGTATAGTGTGCGAACACCATTCAAATAATAGCCTTGAACCAGAACGGTAGAGAAACTAGTGAGACTCCAATTGTCTAATTTCACTGTAATTCTCTGTGTAGGACGCTCACCGCTTCCCACCACTATATTATTTTCAATTGGCCCTGTTGATAAAACAGCCATCCAGCGATGCCCCCTTCTCCTGCCTCCATCACCAATCAAGATTGTCTTCTATAGTTATGCATATTGAACTGTAAACGTGAAGTTGCCCTCTTGCCTTTTTGGAATGGACTGAAAGGAGATCGAATAGATATCCACCACACCAAAAGGAGAATATACAAAAAAAGCTGCCGCTTCGTTTCTGCGGCAACCTTATTATTATTCTTTAGCTCATCTAGATGGATTGGGAAGGGTCAGTTCTTCCGCCCAAGCTTGCAGCTTTGCCTTTGTCCATCCTTCGTTTTCACCCATGATGGAGTACCGCAAGCCATTCTCACTCCATGATATGTTCCGAATGCTCTTCATATATGAACCCTCGGTGTTACGAACCTTAATCTTGGCTTCATCCGGCATTAGTGTATCGTCCACATTTTCTTCCGGCATCTTGAATACCGTCAGGCTGACTTCTACCTTGTCGTTACTTACATAATACAAGGTTACTTCATCTCTGCTCAGCTCACCGCGCGATGTAGACATTTCGATCCGTGATAGTTCGAATTCTCCACTCATGTCCTGTAGGAACGGCTGTTCCAACGCTTTTTCCGCTTCATCTAGGGTCACTTCGGAATTCTGCATCATATCGTTCAAGTCCTTCACATCGACCTCCTTAGGGATGTCAATTACGAAAGTATCCTTTGTGAATTCAGGGTCATACTGAATCGGATCATAGACCATTTCTGATTTTCCATCCCCATACGCGCTGTTTACTTTGACAATCATCCACGTTTTGGGATCTACCCAATACTCTGAAGATATGGAGAATGCGCCTTCTTCTTTTGGTGTCAATTCAATATGAATGACGTCCTGTCCATGAAGTTTCTCCTGTCCCATCATATTCACATCATGCGTAGTACGTAACCGCTCTAGTTGATCGAGCAATATTTGCTTCTGGGTTTGATTAGGTTGTTGTGACACGGATGATGCATCCATGGAATATGCTGCCCCTGTTTCTTTTTCATATATGATGATCTTCTTTCCATCATTAACTGCGTAACTGACATTGCCATTCTCTGATGTTTCCGTGCGCTTTCGTCCGGTTTCACCATCTACCCATTCCTTAATTTGCATCGTGTTAGTCAGCTTGTCATCCGCCCATATCTTCATCACACCTTCCGCATAATACGAGGCGGGTTCTGTTTCTGCTGAGACAACCTTCTCAATCATCTCATCTCCTGACATA
The DNA here is from genome assembly GCF_002803315.1 of Paenibacillus sp. GM1FR. NCBI lineage: Bacteria > Bacillati > Bacillota > Bacilli > Caryophanales > Paenibacillaceae > Paenibacillus > Paenibacillus sp. GM1FR. Next base: position 2,757 of record NZ_MKZL01000021.1, read on the forward strand.
GACAGCATATCCTTCTCCGCGCAACCTCCAAGCAGGGCGCCTGCCAACACAGCAGTACCCAGCATCATCCATCCTTTTTTCATCATCTTATCCACCCTCTCTGCGTTTACATTCTCCATGTTCAGGCAATCGGCATACTGCCAGCGTTCCATATCCTTCGTATGACCACATGCGCATATCCCCTCCGTGCTTTATTGCAACCCGTTTGGCTATACTCAATCCCAATCCCGAACCACCTGCATATGTCTTCTCCTCCTGATTCTGGTGTTGAACATAGGGTTCGAAGATACGAATGAGCTGTTCTTCAGGAATAGCAGGACCTTCGTTTTGTACTATGATCAATGTTGCTCCCGCCCTGTAGTTATCCAATTCAGCTCCAAGCGAAGGAATAATCCATTCAGGAAGCTCCCAATCTGAAGCAATAACCCCTAGTCCCATTACACCGTTCGTCCTTGTGTGGCGTAGTGCATTATTTATCAGATTATCTGTCAGGCGCATCAGTTGTTCGGGATGAACCCGGTACAGTTGATCTGTGCGGACATCCATCTTCACGTCAATCTGACCACGCTCGGCAAGTCCCTCATAGCTCCCAAGCAGCATATCAAAAAACTCTTCACCTTCCACCTTAACCATGGCCATCTCCGATTCACTGGAACCCAACGCCGTATACATCTCAAGTTCACTAATCATCTGTTTCATCCGCTCCACATTTCCGAGCAGCACATCCTGATATTCCTGCCTTTCAAGGCGTTTCAGTTGACGATCACCGTTAAGTACTTCCGTATAGGCACTAATGGACATCAACGGTGTTTTCAGATCATGGGATAACGAGGCGATCATGAGCTCTTTTTCTTTTTGCTCCCTCTCCACATCGGCCTGAGTATGTCTGATCTTGTCTTGCATTGCATCAAACTGTTGGAGCAAGATGCCCATTTCATCATGACGAACAGGTACCACATCCGTAGCAGCCTCTCCCCGTGCAAAAGCATCCATTCGTTCTATGAGATATTTCATCGGCCGAAAGAGCTTTCGGGATAGCAACCACAGCACTGTTCCGTATAACAGGATAAAGAAAGTAGCAGCGAGACCCATGACCCAGGTAGTCCGCAAGGATATGCCTTCCAGCCAATCTCCACGCAGCATGACGATTTCGTAAATGCCGACCAACTCACCCTTTTCCCATACGGGTTTCTTCAACGAGAATGTACGATGACGAATCTGTAAGTTGTACAAATTACGATACAGCTCCGCCCCCCCAACGGTGTAAGCTCCAGCAGACCATGTACTCCCCTCTGATGTGTACACCCGAATCCCTGTTGGTAAATACAGAGCAAAGTTCACCCGACCATTCTCCAATTCAGAGAGTGCAGCGAAAGCATCAGGCGAGTGCAGCTGGTACAGTCCCGGGTCAGATAAAGCCAGTTCAATAGGAGCCAATTGTCCGGACAACTCCACATATTCCGTTACGGCACGCTGATCATTGTAATAGTTATACAGGGAGTACAGCGCCCAGGCAGCAGCATTACAATGAGGAAGGCAAGCATTAACCAGTACTTCAACTTCATTCCTCAGGCTCCCCCACGAACCGGTAACCACTGCCCCACACCGTCTGAATCCAGCGTGGATGATGGGGCTCGTCACCAAGCTTGGCCCGAAGGCTCTTCACATGAACTGTGACTGTACTCGAGTTCCCCGCCTCTGGCTGACTCCAGACATGTTCATACAGTTCCGCCTTGGTAAACACCCGGCCAGGATGAGAAGCAAGCAGTATGAGCAAAGCCCATTCCTTGTTGGTTAGTGCCACATGTTCTCCATGAACCTGTGCGCGCTGATTCAAATAATCAATCGATAACCCATCGTTATACTGTCTATCTGTCGAATCCGGCTCTACGCCCTGATATCTGCGGTACCTATTCAGATGAGATTTAATGCGAGCTGTAAGTTCCGTTAGACTGAAGGGCTTCGTAATATAATCGTCAGCTCCCAGCCCAAGCCCCCTGACTTTGCTCTCTTCCTCGATTCGAGCACTCATCATGAGCAGCGGAACATCGCTGATCAGTCTAATGTTTTTGCATACCGTGAACCCATCCATTTCCGGTAGCATCAGATCCAACAAGACTAATTGATAGGTTCCCTCCCTAAAGTCTTCCCAGCTCTCCAAACCGCTTGATGCCCAAGTTACACCATAACCCTCATGACGTAGATGGTCTCTCAAAATACGGGCAATCTCCGGATCATCCTCCACCAGCAATATATTCTCGCTGTCTCTCATCGCTGCTTCATCCTCCCATGACTATATTGTAGCTAAGAAAAGTTGACTCTCCTCAGAGTTTATACTTTCTTCATAAATGTCCATTACGATCGCTATCTAATGCATGCAAAAAGAGCACCCCGATTGTTCAGGACGCCCAGGTAATATTCACAATCTTAATCCTAAGTTATAGCTCCTAGAAAAGGAAACACCTCATAACTCATAGAAAATACGCTCATTTTGCACATAAGGTCGGCAATACTTGCTGCATAGCTTCGGCATGCGATCTTTCATCCATTCGTGCCTCGACTCATTCGCCATCTGAAAGGCATAATAACCCAGTGTAAAGATCAACATAAACCCTTCCATTAATCGGATATCACGATCCGTCAGTGGTGCGATCTGTTGGGTATAACCGGATAAGAATATGTCACGTTCCTCCCGATTGAACATAAGCGCTGCCCCTCCGGCATCAAAAAGATAATAACCATAACCGTGTAGACAAAAATCAATCATGGAAATTCCCTGCTCCGTTATCAGCAGATTGTTACGAGTAATATCCCCATGAATGATCCCCCATGTCCCTGCGTGCTGCGGGTATGTTTCTAACTGCTCATTAATGTTCTCAAACGTCTCACGAAGCAGATCGAAGTCTTCCGTTGTAAAAATCCCCAGTCGGACACCTTCCTCTAGCTGCCCTAGCATGACCAAGTTCTCATGGCTATTGCCATATGCCGGCCGTACCTTTGTTCGATCTGTCTGATTCTGCTCACGCCCATATTGATGAAGCATCTGCAGTTGTGCCCCAAGATCATAGATCTGCTCTGTTGTCAGGCGTTCTCCCTGCTGGATGTCCCTGCCCTCAATCCACTCCAGTACTGTACAGCAGATTTCTTTACCCGCTTCACTTTTCCATACCGTGACCCAGTCTCCCGATACATTCCGTACCGGATGCTGCACGCGCAATGCTGTCGTTGCGTTTAACTCATGAAGCAGGTTCATCTCTGCCTCCAGCGCAGGAAGCGTATGCTGAATGCCGGTCATACTTGCATAGGCGGCTTGATGGATACGTAGCAGATACTTCTGCCCGCTTGCTTCATCAACGACATGATATGTCAGATTCTCATTATGACGAATATATGAAACGACAGGTTTCTCAATAGTGTAGTTCTGTATAATCTGAGCTGCCATATGGTCGTAAGACATCTGATCCGTAGTGATTATTAACATCTCCTTCGAAGTCATGTAAACGTTCTCTTCACACTAAATATCGTAGCATAATGTTTATCACGCATACAGAAAATCCCACTAAAATATAAATTAAAAAAGCACAACCCCCGAACAACCGTCCAGGCATTGTGCTTTCTTTTGTCTCTATTTATGATCCAATTAACCGAAACGACCCATAATGTATTCTTGCGTCAGACGATTGTCCGGGTTCGTGAAAATATGCTCTGTATCCCCGTGTTCAATCATGTTCCCCAGGTAGAAATAAGCCGTATAATCCGAGATGCGTGCCGCCTGCTGCATATTATGGGTAACAATGACGATCCGCAGCTCCTTCTTGAGTTCGGTGATCAATTCCTCAACCTTACCCGAAGATACCGGGTCAAGTGCAGATGCCGGCTCATCGAGCAGCAGAATCTGTGGTTCAACAGACAAAGCGCGAGCGATACATAGACGCTGCTGTTGTCCGCCAGAGAGAGACAGAGCTGACTCATGCAGTCTGTCTTTCACTTCGTCCCAGAGCGCAGCACGGCGCAAGCTTTTTTCCACAATTTCATCCAGTGCCTTCTTACTCTTCGTACCGCGGTAGCGGGGGCCAAACGCGATATTGTTGTAGATGGACTTATGAAAAGGATTTGGCTTCTGCCACACCATGCCAATCTTCTGGCGAAGCTTGATTACATCGGTTCCAGGCTCATTCAGGTCGTTACCGTCCATCCAGATATGTCCCTCTGTACGGGAACCGGCAATCTCGTCGTTCATCCGGTTCAGCGACCGGAGGAACGTGGATTTACCGCAACCAGACGGCCCAATAAGAGCCGTTACGCTTGCTTCAGGAAACGTCAGGCTAATCTGCTTGACCGCCTGGAAATGTCCATAATATATGCTTAACTGTTCCGTACCAAAAGGTATGGCCATGTTGGTTCCTCCTTATTTCGAAGCTGTCATGCGGCGGAATACAACCCGACCGATCCAGCGTGCACTTAGATTGAACGCCAGCACGAGAATGACAAGCACGGCGGATGCCCCTGCTGCCACTTCTTTGGAATCTGGCCCAATACCTTCACTATTCACTTTCCAGATATGGACAGCAAGTGTCTCTGCCGGACGGAAAGGATTAAGCGGTGATCTTGGACTCGTCGGATTCCAATCGGTAAAGTCCAATGGTGGACTACTCATACCTGCAGTGAACATCAGCGCGGCTGCTTCACCGAAGATCCGGCCCGATGCCAGGATCGTACCCGTAATCAAACTCGGCAATGCCACAGGCAGTAGAATGGAAGTGATAATCTTCCACTTGGACAGTCCAAGCGCCAGACCTGCTTCCTTCTGTTCCTTCGGAACAGCCCGGAAGGCCTGCTCCGTAGTACGCACCATCAATGGCAAGTTAAAGATCGCCAGAGCCAAGGCACCCGAGATCAGGGAGAAACCAAGACCAAATTGATTTACTAGCAGCAAGAGACCAAACAAACCGATAACGATGGATGGGAATGATGACAATACTTCAACGACCAGACGAATGAAGCTGGTAATCTTGCCTGGTTTGGCATACTCCGCCATGTAAATTCCGCCGCCCCACCCGAGTGGAATGGTAACAATCAAAGTCAGGACAAGCAAGAATACGGAGTTGAAGAGCTGTGGACCAATTCCGCCCCCACCCTTAAGCAACTGTGGTGCGCTCGTCAGGAAGTTCCAGCTAATATGCCCAATGCCTCTATACATGATGAAGCCAAGTAGACCGAGCAATAGAATAACAATGAACAGGGCCAGTACAACGATAACGGATGTTGCAATTTTATCTACCGTCTTTGCCTTCATTTTCATACCCGGTTTCTCCTTTCAAGCAGGCGAACCAGAATGACGAAGACAAAGGTCATCACCAACAGGACAAGCGCCATACTCCACAGTGCATTGTTATGAACAGAACCCATCGTGGTGTTACCCATGCTGAGTGTAATTACACTTGTTAATGTTGAGGCCGATTCAAGCAAGGATGTTGGAACATGCGGTGCATTACCGATAACCATCTGCACAGCAAGTGCCTCACCAAAAGCACGGGCCATACCCAAAACGACACCTGTCAACAAAGCTGGCAAAGTTGTTGGGATAATGACACGGTAGATGGTTTGCCAGCGAGTGGCACCCAGTGCGTAGGAGGATTCACGCAATCCTTTTGGCAACGCGGACAATGCATCTGCCATAATACTTGTTACCGTAGGAAGAATCATTACCGCGAGAACAAGACATCCGGCTGCAATCCCGACGCCTGTTCCACCAAAGATACTGCGAAGCAAAGGTACGATGACACTCAGACCGATAAATCCGTATACAACGGATGGAATTCCGGACAAGAGCTCAATCGCAGGCTGCAAGATCTTTTTGCCTTTACCCGGGACAATCTCTGTCATGAAGAGCGCTGCACACAGGCCAAGCGGACTTGCGATCAATGCTGCAAGCAAGGTTGTAATGAAAGAACCTGTGATGAACGGTAATGCCCCGTAGAACGCAGGTTCTCCGGTCGGATTCCACGTCTTTCCACCAAGGAATTCGCTGATGCTTATTCCATTTTGGAAAAATGTGGATAGTCCCTTAGACGCTACAAAATAAACAATGGAAAACATGACAACGATCAGGAAAACGACACAAATCGACGTATAGATCCGTCCCGTCCACTCTTCCCAATAATGTTTCTCTTTTAAGGGCCGGCGCGGTTTCAACTTGTTATTCATTACCGTTCCCCCTTCGGTCTGTTCCATAACAACCATCCTTCTATAGTAGAATTAATGCAAAATATGGGATTATTTTAGAGCAAACCGCGTAAAGAGGCGGGACCTTAGTCCGCCTCTTTCGCTGTATGCGCAAGTTCAAAGATTACTCAACCACATTACCTGCTGCATCGCGTTTTACTTTCATACCTGACATTGGAATGTATCCAAGTTCTGTCACGTCGTTTTGTTGAATTTCGTCACTCAAGATGTAATCCAAGAATGCTTTTGTTGCTGCATCAGGCTCACCTTTTGTGTACATGTGCTCGTAAGCCCACACTGGATAAGTTCCTGCTTCTACGTTCTCAACTGTTGCTTCTACACCTTCGTATTTCAACACTTGCAAGCTGTCATCCAAGTAAGACAAGGCGAGGTAACCAATAGCACCTGGCGTTTCAGATACCAATTTTTTTACGTTACCAGAAGAATCTTCTTGAATCGAACCTTGGATATCACCCATTTTTGCACCCAATGCATACTTCTCAAAAGTTGCACGAGTACCGGAACTGCTCGGACGGTTTACAATAACAATTGCTTTATCCGCGCCGCCAACGTCTTTCCAGTTTGTTACTTTACCGGAGAAGATGTCGATCAGTTGTTGCTTCGTCAAATCTTCTACACCTGCATCTTTGTTGCTAACTGGTGCCATAGCTACTACTGCTACTTGATGGTCAACCAGTTCTTTTACTTTGGCTTCGTCCTCCAGTTTCTCTTCTGCAAATACATCAGAGTTACCGATTGTAGCTTGTCCGTCAGATACTTGTGTCAAACCAGTACCACTACCGCCACCTTGAACTTGAACCGTTACGTTCTTATATTCATCAACTGCCATAAATTTCTGTCCAGCTTGTTCTACCAGAGGTAGCAATGCTGTCGATCCGACTGCCAGAATGTTACCGCTAAGCTCAGTAGCAGCTTCTCCTGATCCATTGCTTGCGGCACCCTCTGTACCAGCGTCATTTTTCGATCCGCATGCTGCGAGTACCAGTACGAACGTTAAGGTCATCAAAATAAACGGCAACTTTTTAAACATGTTTTGTTTTCCTCCCCCAATGTAGTGATGGCGTTTTGTGAATTTGTTTGTTCACCATCAACTCTTTACTCATTGTAGTTTCGGTATGTCATCTTAAAATCAGTGTTTTGTAAACGCAATGTTAAAAATATCGGCTGTATATTGAAAATCATCTGAGACAAGTTGCGCTGAAGTGGCCGCTTCGGGAACGGACGTTGTTTCAATCGCTGTTATCCCCGGATTTATATGATTTACTTTTTTCAAGGAATACATCCGGGGATAAAGGCGAACGCTTCGCTTTTCCACAATCGTTCCGTTCCCTGCGCTGTGTCAGCGCTCGTTGGATCTCAGGCATTTCAATCTTCTGCCTGGAAGTATGCAAAGAAGGCCAGCCCTATAAAAGGCTGGCCTTGTGTAAATACTTAATGTAGATATTGAATCAATCCGTTATATAGAACAATCAACTGCCTCACAGCCAGTGCATGGCACCAGGTGGTTAGAGAATTTATGCAGATTTCATAGTTGTTAAGGCTTTTTTATCTGACGGGTCGCTTGAATTACTTTTTGGTTGATATACAGGTTTCTTTAACAATCCAATCATACAAGCTGTAATGATGGAACCAACTAAAATACAGACAATATACAATAATGGATTACTTGCCGCAATGGGAATAACAAAGATTCCACCGTGAGGAGCTTGTAACGAAATACCTAGAGCCATGCTCATTCCTCCACCAATCGCTGCACCTACAATATTGGATGGAATAACTCTCAAGGGATCATTTGCGGCAAACGGAATCGCGGCTTCTGTAATAAACGACGCACCCATAATATAAGCGGCTTTACCTGCATTACGTTCTTCGATTGAAAATTTATTCTTAAATAATGTTGTAGCTAATGCAATACCCAGTGGCGGAACCATACCTCCAACCATCAGAGCAGCAGAAGGTTCAAAGATTTGATTGGCGAACATCGCCAGTCCAAATGCAGATGCTGTTTTGTTAATCGGCCCTCCCATATCAGATGCCATCATTCCTGCCAGAAGTGCTCCTAATAAAATAGCATTAGAACCTGTTAAACCATTTAGCCAACCTTGTAACGACTCATTGATCCAAGCCATCGGACTGTTGATGACAAAATACATAATCAAGGCGGTTATAAATGAACCTACTAATGGCAAGATCAGCACAGGTGACAGGCTTTGCAGTGAGTCAGGAATGCCTTTGACTAATTTTTTCAGAGCTATGATCGTATAACCGGCGATAAATCCAGCCAGCATACCTCCCAAAAAGCCGGAACCTCCAATAGTCGCCAGCATACCTCCAATCATACCAGGTGCCAATCCTGGACGGTCAGCAATACTATATGCAATATACCCTGCTAATACAGGAACCATCAATGCAAAAGCAGCACTACCCCCTGCTGTACTTAAAAAAGCGGCGAAAGCATTATAGTCCGGGCTATTTGGGTCAGCCGCATGAATACCAAACATAAACGAAAGCGCAATCAATATACCGCCTGCCACTACAAAAGGAATCATAAAGGATACACCATTCATAATATGGCTGTATATTTTAGGCTGCTTTAAACGTGTTTTTTCTTTTGCTTCTTTAAGATTACTGTTGCCTTGATTCAAAACGACACCTTTTCCAGCAATCGCATCTTCAATTAACTCTTGTGCATGATGGACTCCATTTTTGACAGAGGTTTTGATCACTGGACGATCGCCAAACACATCCATATCGACTTTGACATCTGCCGCCACAATAATACCATCAGCTTCAGCAATATCTTCAGGAGTCAATTGATTTCCAACACCTGTTGATCCATTGGTTTGCACTTTAATGTGTACACCGAGTTCCTTGGCCGCATTTTTCAATGCTTCTGCGGCCATAAACGTATGGGCAATTCCTGTAGGACAGCCTGTAACTCCAACCACTTTTTTGCCAGCATACTTTTTAGGACGTTGAAGTGCCTGCGCATCTTGCTCTTCTGCCTGTTCAAATAAACGGACAATCTCTTCTTGATCTCGAGCAAGGATAAGTTTCGCTCTAAATAGTTCATCCATCAAAAAGGTCGAAATTTTGGATAATGTTTGCAAATGCTCTGATGAAGAGCTTTGATCGACTGCAATCATAAAAAATAAATTACATGATTCGGTACTATATTCAATACCGCTTAATGATCTGCCCATAATAATGGCAGGGGACTGTACTCCAGTAGACTTGGCATGTGGAATGGCGATTCCGAATCCCACTTCTGTAGGAACCTGTTCTTCACGTGCCCAGATATCTTTTTTAAATTGCTCAATATCGCTTAAATAGCCGTTATCGTTTAACTTTTGCGACAATTCATCTATTAATTCGGCTTTGGTCGTAGCGGTGACATCTAATATGATATTTTCTGGTTTTAAGACATTAGAAATCTTCATGATGGATCTCTCCTCTTAAATTTCTCCCAGTTTATAAAGGGATGCTTTACCTGTAGAACCGAACAGATCCATTTTTTTCTTCACCAGTTCTGTTGCCGCTTTGGTCGCCTCAGGCATCAGTTGATCCGGTTCATATGCATTCGGATTTGCATCGAGTGTCGCTCTTAATTGGTTGTAGAATGCTCGCTTCATATCGGTTGATAAATTGATCTTCGCTATCCCATGCTTTACTGCTTCTCTAATCTCTTCATCAGGATTATCTGATCCACCATGCAGCACTAACGGAATTTTTACTTTTTCATGAATTTGTTTCAAACGATCGATTTTGATCGAATGATCTTTGGATTGAGGATAAATACCATGTGAAGTACCTACAGCGACAGCAAGTGTATCGATACCTGTTTGTTCTACAAAAATCGCCGCTTCTTCTGGATTCGTATACAAAATCTCGTCAGCCCCACCTTCCGAGCTGCCTTCATTACTCCCAATCGTGCCTAGTTCACCTTCTACAGATACATCGACCAGATGAGCCAGTTCAACCGCTTCCTTGGTTGCCGCAATATTCTCCTCAAAAGGTAAATGAGATGCATCCATCATGACTGATGTATACCCATTGCGAATCGAACGCGTAATATCTTTGATCGTCGCTCCATGATCCAGATGAATAACAAACGGTACTTTGGACTTGGATGCCGCTTCTCGCACATAAGCTATAAACCCATCAGTGACTAGATCAATTTCATTCGGGTGAATCTGCATAATTGCAGGCGAATTCTGCTCCTCTGCGGCTGTAATGACCACTTTGACGAACTCGCTATTGGCTACATTAAATGATCCGACTGCAAATTTATTTTCATACGCTACTTTAAGTAAATCTTTCATATTAATTAACATTTGAATTCCTCCTAGATTTATTTGGAAGACCAGACTTCCAAAAATTCATCGTAATTGGTGATATGGAGTAGTTTTTCTGTCATATTGGTCTGTTTAAACACATCGTAAATTTCTTCAAAAAATTTGGTGTTATTCACCTTCTGATTTTTCGGCGGAATAAACAGAAAAATAATCTGCGCCATCTGATCACCCCATAGCATTTTCTGCTTATTAATCGCTACCAGTACACGTAGTTTTTTGTTATCTCCACAATCAAATGGATGAGGCATCGCGACCAAATTCCCAATATTGGTACTCGACATTTTTTCTCTTTCCACAATACTGGTATATAAATGCTGAATATCGCCTAGTTCTGTAAGTTTTTTTAACAAATCAATTGGATTGTCTTCATTTAGGAAAAAAACATCATCTGGTGATAAATAATATTTGAGTAGTCCACGATTTAACTGAATCGAAATATTCTTCATATCATCACTTGTAATCATTTCACTTACCAGAATGATATTTTGTACATTTAACTGCTGTTGTTCCGCAATCTCGCTCGTTGTGATAATCGTTTCAATTCCTTCGGGAAGAAGATGTATTTCATGATTAGCTAATAGACTATCGATTCTAATATTCGGAAAATAGAGATTAATCTTACGCTCCAATAACTTGCCGACTAATAGATTTTTGCCATAAATAATTGCAATCCGTTTTCTGTTATCTTGAGAGTTCTCAATAATGCCCATAATGTGTAACGTCAAGTAACCGATTTCATTTTCGGGTATTTTGATATTTAAGCAAAATTGCAATTCTTTTGCCAACACAACTGCGACATTATAAGCATTGGTATATTCTGATTTTATTTGAGCAATAAAAGGATTTTCGACAGGGAAATAATACTTTAATGGGTATAATGATTTGGTAATATGAGCTAATAATCGATCAAGTAACTCTTGGTTTTTGTAGCTGATGAATCCATATTGCTCTCCAACTTTTTGGATCACTGATTTGATTTTTTGTTCCATTTCATTCACGTGTTCATGCCCGATTTCTTCATTTTTTTTAGGTAAGATCTGCAATGCGATCAGCAGGTAACCTAAATACTGATACTCATATTCATCAAAAGGGATATCCATTTCTGGAGCCAGACGGATCAGAATAGATTGGGCTATTTTTAATTCTTCAAAGCTTGTATGATCCAACCTCATATCCTGTTCAGTTATTTTTTGTGCAAGACTTACTCGTTTAAGACTGATCAAAACATTCACACAGATCGAGAATAATTCTTGAAAACTTAGCAATAAATGATACTTGGCAACCTCTTCTTCAATACAAGCGTAGATAAAATGAATAGAAGATTCGTTGAACCAATCGCCAAAATAGTATTGCAGTGCTTCGTCTATCGGCATGTGTTTGAGACAATCGGTAGTGACTAGTTTTTTGAGCAAAATCCGTTTCTCAACTTCGCTTCCTTTAAGCCGGATACCTTGGAAAATAATCGCTTCAATTTCGATGTTCTGCTTTTCTGCTTGAATCGTTTGCACTAATTTTTGCACGTCTTTACGGATCGTTTGAGTCGAAAAATAAAGCGTTCTAGCCAGATCCTCATACGTAATAAAATCAGTCTGCGATAACAGTGCTTTGATAATATGAAACGCTCTTTCTTCGTCATCATCTTCATTTTTATACAGGCTGGATAAATCCCCGACTAACTTGTATCCTTTGCGAGTATTGCCAATAATCATTGCTTTATCTAAATAATTTTCATTCATTTCTTTGATGTCATTGCGAATCGTTCTAGTCGTTACATCAAATAGATTAGCTAATTCGCTTCCACTCACAAAATCATGCTCAGATTGTTTTAAATGCTCTAATAGCTTAATGTAACGTTTTCTCATTTGGCTTTCCTCCTTACACACATACTAATGCAAGCGCTTTATATCCACCAAGCCTATACTCTTTCCTAATAGTTAGGAAGTGATCGTGTATTCGTTTATGATACCCACTTTTTTAAAATTCTAAGTTAGTATTCTATTTAAGAATCGTTTGGGAAGGAAAACAGAACACAAAAAAACCAACCTTCTAAAAAGGTTGGTTTGTGTGTATAGTACCACTACATCCATGACAATAAACGCGATCCCTACAAACACTACCTACACTAGGCCCTTAACGGTTTGTTCTGGTTCCAAATGTAATTACGATTGTACTAACCTAAAATCCAGAGCCACAGCGCCAATCCGGCCAACGTAATTAACAATGTCGGGATCGTCAGGATGATGCCTGCTTTGAAATAATACCCCCATGTGATCTTCACACCTTTGCGGGACAACACATGCAGCCACAGCAATGTGGCAAGTGATCCAATCGGGGTCATTTTGGGACCCAGGTCGGAACCAATGACATTGGCATAGATCAATGCTTCCTGAATAATACCTTCAGTATGTGCACCCTGGATGGCTAGCAGGTTAATCAACACGGTCGGCAGGTTGTTCATCACCGATGATAATACAGCAGCGATGATGCCCATCCCGAGCGAAGCAGCCAGCAGACCATGCTCTGCTATGGCATCCAGCCAGCGGCTCAGATGATCCGTTAACCCCGCATTACGCAGTCCATATACGACGATATACATGCCCACCGAGAACACCACAATCGACCATGGCGCTTCCTTGATTACCCGTTTCAGATCAACAGCCTCGCTCTTGCGTGCCAACAAAGCGAACAGCAACGCAACAGAGCCAACGATAACCGACACGGGAATCGGCAGAAACTCACTGGATGCATAGGCAACCAATAACAGCCCAAGCATGAACCAAGCGATTCGGAACATCCGTGGATCACGTATTGCTTCCTTCGGGTCACGTGCCGCGGAGATGTCGTAGCGAAGGGGTATGCTTTTGCGATAAAACAAAAACAACATCCCCGTACTCGCTACGATTGAGAACAGATTGGGCACAACCATTCGTACCGCATACTCCACAAATGTAATGCCAAAGAAATCGGCCGAAACAATGTTAACCAGATTGCTGACGACCAGCGGTAACGACGTGGTATCGGCGATAAACCCACTCGCCATCACAAAAGCCAACACCATGCGCTCATCAAACTTCAATGCACGCACCATTGCCAGCACAATTGGCGTCAGAATGAGCGCGGCACCGTCATTCGCGAACAAGGCAGACACCGCGGCTCCCAGCAGAATGGAGTAGAAGAACAGTCTGCGACCGTCTCCTCCAGCCAGCCTTGCCATATGAAGGGCAGCCCATTCGAAGAAACCCGTCTCGTCGAGAATGAGAGAAATCATAATAATGCCAACAAAGGCCAGCGTTGCATTCCATACAATGGATGCTACATCCGAGGCATCGTTTAAGCTGACAACTCCACATAGCAGAGCAAGCAATGCCCCACCAGAGGCAGTCCAACCGATACCCAATCCACGAGGTTGCCAGATCACCAAGGTGATCGTTACTACAAAAATCAGTATTGCTACGTATACCATAGAGCCTCCTGCTGTACCCTGTATCAATATATTATTTCGTTAATTCGATCTTATACTGTAAGATTACACCGCTCTATGCGCGGAATGACCAGACGATATATTTATACAGGGCAACAAGAATATTGTCTATCTTTATTTTCTTTTAATATAAAATGTGTGGTAAGTTATGGTGTTCCAATGTTAGGATTTATCGTTACCCTTATCCTTCGGTGTATCCTCCACCATCTTGAACATGCCAAGCAGTCCTTGTAATTGTTCCGCCATGCTATTCAGATGTGCCGAGGAGGATGCAATCTCTTCTACCGATGCCAGTTGTTCTTGCGAAGATGCCGACACGGATTCTGTATTCGCAGCCGATTCCTGGGTCACATTCGAAATATCACTCATCGCCTTGGCAACGTGGGATGCACCGCTCTCCAGTTGCTTCGTTGTTGCGGACAAGTCATCCAATGTATGAACAGCATCTTCCACCGCCTCCCGAATCTGAGCAAAGGATTGTCCTGACGTATTCACGGCCTGAATTCCTTCTCCTACCCGAGTCTGAGCCGCATTCATAGCGATTAGAGCGGCATCCATGTCCTGACGGATATTATGAACCACCTCACCAATCTGCGCTGCCGAACTTCCGGATTCTTCTGCCAGTTTACGAACCTCACCAGCTACAACTGCAAACCCACGACCCGCATCCCCCGCTCTTGCCGCTTCAATAGAAGCATTTAATGCGAGCAAGTTTGTTTGTTTGGAGATGGATGCAATGACATCAACCATGCTACCAATCTCAACGGAACGTGCATTCAGAGATTGAACCACCGTCCCAAGCTGCTCCACCGTTTCCTGGATACTGTTCATCTGCTCCACAGCCTGTCCTGCTGCCTCATTCCCAGACGAAGCCGCTCCGGACGTATGCCGCATATTCGCCGTAATCGACTGTACACGCTCCGACATCATTCGAACATCTTCTGCCATTCGGCTCATCTGTCCCGATCCGTCTTTCACGCTGTTTACCTGCTGTTCTGCACCTTCAGCCAGTTCCTGAATGGCCAGTGTTGAATGTTCAATCGCTTTGGTAGTTTGTTCTGCACTGGCAGACAACTCTTGAGAAGAAGCAGATACCTGCTCTGTCGTTTCCTGTACGCCCAGAATCATCATCCGCAGGTTATCGACCATACGTTCAAAATACTTCGCCAGTTCTCCGACTTCATCTTTACGCCCTGTTTCCATTTTCACGGTCAAGTCACCTTTACTCACGGCTCTGGCAGATTCCTGCAGTCGTTTAATTGGACGCAGCATGGAGCGTGTAAACCAGATAATAAAGAGGAGTGTAAGGAACGTAGCCGCCAGAATAACAATAAATGTGGCCATGCGAATATCCTTACTTGCATTAGTTACTTCACTCTTGAGCATCGTGCCTGCAATTTTCCAGCCTGTTGCTTCATTTGTTGAAAAAATCATCATCTTCGGCTGATCGTTGAACACGTAATCGAATTGACCTTCTGGACCTTCATACATCTCATCCAGCAAGCCACTCGTTTCCGGCGTACCTGCATCTGCTACAGGGGATACAACATAGTTTTTGTTTGCATCCATAATAATGACGTAGCCTTCTTTACCCACCTTAATGGATGCCTGCTCTTGCAGGTCTGTCAGGTCCAGAGATAACCCGATGACACCGGATTGATCCTTTAATGTTTTGGAGATAAACACAACGGCAACACCATCGGTATTAACAGACACCGCTGATACAACAGCTGTACCTGGTTTTTCCATCGCTAGTTTGTACCATTCCCGCTCCCTAGGATCATAAGCATCTCCCCGTGTGCTGCTCGCTGTTGGTTTACCTCGAACCATAACTCCGTCTGTTGTTCCTACAAAAATATTCATGGCATCGGGATGCAAGCCCAGATATTGCTCCAGCTTCAACTGAAGCTCGGGACTATCGTTCTCCCCTTTGATCAGGCTCGGATCAAGAGCATCCGCGAAATAGTTAATGTCATGAATCTTGTAATTCACTTGGCTTTCTACAATGGTATTGGCAGTGCTCACACTTTGCATGGCACTATCCACTAATTGTCCTTGTACGCCATCTTCAGCCATCGTTAGTGTGATTAAGCCGACTGCCAAGCTTGGCAGGAGTAGAACGGCCAGGAAGGAGACCAATAGTTTGTTCCTTATATTCCAGACGAAACCTTTCTTTTTCTTCTTTTTATTTTGACTATGTTTTGGTTTGGCAGTTTTCGCTGCTTTCATTGGTTTATTATCCTGAGTTTCACTCATGTATTTCTCCCCCTCAAAATGTAAAAATGCCCTCTTTCTTTGTATGTATGGATCAATCTAAAGGCTTATCTTATATATCGGCTAAATGAGGGTATTTATTTGAGAGAAAAATGTGCAGGCACGCCAAACAAGCCACCTCTGATCAGAAGCGACTTGTACAAGGTACAGGTTACTAATTATTCCATGAAATAGATGAAGTATTAGAGTACGGACCGCCTGGGGGTTGTGCCGAGGGTTTACCAAAATAGTAGCCCTGTGCAAGCTCAATACCTATGGAACGACAGAATTCAAACTCTTCCATCCGTTCGATCCCCTCGGCAAGGACTTGCCCTCCAAATCGACTCGACATCTCAACAATGTGAAGAATTTTCTCTTGTTTGGTCGAATCCTGATCACAACGGTCAATAAGACTTCGATCTATTTTGACAAAATCCGGTTCTAACCGATTCATCAGCTCTATTGTCGAATATCCGGCACCCACATCATCCAGCGCAACCGACATTCCACGGGAACGATATACCTCAAATATTTGCTGCAAGATGGGCATATGATGAATCTGCTCTGTTTCCACGACTTCAAACACAAAATCTTTGGGGTCCAGCGAAAGGCGTTCAATCGCTTCAAACGTATGTGTCAGACAATATTCGGGATTGTATATGGAGGAAGGCAGGAAATTTACGAAGCGTTTGACACCATGCGGTAGAAAAAGAGCACTGGTCTCAATAGCAGTAATACGCGCCAATCGATCCAGAAAAGAATGTAGTCCGGTCTCACGCGCAACTTCAAATAATTCATAGGAACTGAAAGATTTTCCATTCTCAGCAGGACGAAGCAAAAACTCATATCCGATAATCTGCTCCGATGCATCAACGATGGGTTGCATATGACTGCTGAATTGATGCTCCAGAATAATGGAAACAAGCTCCGCATGTTTGAAACGGGACTCCTGCATCGTTAGACTAATCCAGCTTTCTTCATTAACCTGTTCGTAAATAGGCATAATCTGCACGGTTAGGGAATCACGTAATGTCGGATCAATTTCGCCGATCTCTTTTATTAAATTCTGAACCGTCTCAAGATTCGAAAAATCCATCCACATCATGTCATCCGACGTCTCGATAAGTCTTCCCGGCGTTTGTAGCGCTTCCAGCAAAGCGGGGGAAATGGGACGCAAGTACAAGGTACCTTGGCCCTCTATAGCATAGATTGGACTGCAGCCACTGCAATTCATGTAGGACCCCCCTTGCCAATTTAGATTCCATGTCCATTAATGTTCACTTGTATATACCCAAAGTTTGTAAATATTATATCATGGGTCTTAAAATTAATCTCTACTGTTTTGATGACTTCCTGTATGACGGTTCTTGGAACAAATATATTCAAATTTGCAGAAAAAAAGACCGACAGTCTGATGACTGTCGGTCTCCTCCTCAGCTTATTAAACTTTAAGAAGCGGGAATCACAATTTTCTGTCCAACTTTCAAGTTATGCACATTTGAGATTTGGTTAGCTGTCGCAAGCTTGCGCCAGTCCACACCATATTTTAAGCCGATACGGTACAAGTTATCGCCTTTTTTCACTACATATACCACTTTGCCGCCCGCTGGTTTCTCAGGCTGTGGTTTGGTTGGAGTAGTCGGCTCCGTAGGTTTAGTTGGCTTTGTAGGCGTAGGAGCAGGCTCCGTACCTGGTTTCGGAGTTGTTGTTGCTTCTCCAGTTAATTTCATACCGTATTCAGCAAAACCATCATCATTTGTACCAATGAAAGACATCGCCGGGTTTGCTTCAACCAGATCTTTTGCATCCGGGGAAGAAGCAAACACAACTTCAAGATCGTTCAGCGCTGCTGCGGTTAACCCAGCAGATGGCTTAATTGGTGCCAGGGACCAGTTGCCGTCCGCTGCCGGATTAATCGTTTTATTCTCACGGATGTAGTCGATGATCACTTGACGGTTCTCATCCGGTGCAGCCAGAACGATACGTTTACCGTCCGGGTTAGCCAGCTTGGATGAAGAAGCACGGTAGTTATTCGTCGCTACGATGAATTTTTGCGCTGGGTCAATCGGTTTACCGTTAAAACTCAGATCCTTGATCCGGCTTGCCGATGCATTTACAACGGTTGCTTTGCCGTCATACTTGGCTGGTTGTGTCACATCAATCTGATACGTTACACCATCGATAACATCGAAGTTGTACGTTGGGAAGTCATTGTTGATCAGTTGTTGCTGTCCACCTTTAGCCGGGTCGATCTGGTTGAACTGGCCTGCAGACCATTCCAGCCATTCTTTCAGTTCTGCGCCGTTAACCATTACAGCATGTACCGTATTTGGATACACGTACAGGTCAGCAACGTTTTTGATGGCAATGGTGCCTTTAGGAATATTCGTGTAATACGAAGCGCCTGAACGTCCACCGGCTTTGAACGGTGCACCTGCGGACAATACAGGGATTTTCTCATATTCCGTACCTTGCATATGTTTTTCGACATACCATTTCTGTGCATTCGTTACGATCTGAATGGATGGATCATCCTGAACCAGAGCGAAGAAGCTGTTGATGGGTGCAGTCGTTTCGCCCACCGGACCACGAACATACTCCAATGTACCTTCATGCTCTTCATGAACCGCATCAATGATGTCCTGATCAGCCTCTACCAGTGGTTTTTTGTTGGCTGTGTCATAGATTGGGCGTGCTTCCGTTTTGGAATCGACCACTTTCCATTTGCCATCCACTTGTTCTAGATCCAGATCAATAATCCCCAGGTGATCCCCCCAGAATCCTGGCTCTACAGCAGGAACGCCGTTAATGGTGCCCTTCTCCAGGTCTACCCCTTTTTTGCCGGCAAAATCAGCACTTGGGAACACTTTGTGGGCATGTCCAAACAGAATGGCATTAATGCCTTCTACCTGGCTCAGGTACAGTACGGAGTTCTCCATCAGATCTGTTTGAGGAATTTCCTCAAATCCGGAGTGAGGGATAGCTACAATAATGTCGGCACCTTTGGCTTTCATTTCAGGAATGAATTTTTTCGCGGTAGCAATAATATCCTTGGCGATTACTTTGCCTTCAAGGTTAGCGCTATCCCATTGCATGATTTGTGGCGGTACAAATCCGATCACACCTACTTTGATCGTATGTTCTTTGCCAGTCTCATCCGTTACTTTTTTATCCAAAATCTCATATGGTGTGAAATAGTTCTTGTCATTTGTCTCATCATCATCACCATCGTCTACATAGACATTGGCATTAATGTAAGGGAAGTTTGCTCCCTCCAGCGTCATGTCCAAGAAGTCCAGACCATAGTTGAATTCATGGTTACCGATGTTACCTGCATCATAATCGAGCAGATTCATCGCTTTATATACAGGGTGAGTCTCACCCTTTTTCAGTGGATCAATTTTCGCAGAGTAGTCTCCCAGCGGATTCCCCTGAATCAGATCCCCATTATCAAACAGCAGGCTGTTCTTCGCCTCGTCACGGGCTTTCTTAATCAGTGTAGCTGTTTTGGCGAGTCCATACTGGTCTGTCTCTTTGTCGGAATAGTAGTCATAGTTAACCAGGTTGGTATGAATGTCTGTGGTTTCCATGATCCGCAGTTTAACTTTGGCAGCATCTGCAGCCGATACAGGTACCGGAAACACCGCAAGCACGTTTAATGCAACCAAAGCGGCAGTCAGGCTTGATAATACTTTTTTACTCGTTTTCAAAATAACCCCTCCCGGTTATGTACATTGAATCATGCATTAATGGGCAAACGAAGAGCGCAGAAAAAAGATAGATTTCATGGGTTGTGCGTACTGACGCTCTGATGACATGCATCGGAATTTCAGGTAAGTTTATCTCACATGAACATCTATTTATGTCTGTGCTTGTCGTTTACATTCCAAATCATAACGCAATGTTCAGTCATTGAAAAGCATTATTTTTTACATTACCCGCACATACCTAGGTAAGTTTACATTATCATGCGTGATTTCGACAATTTTTTCAACATTTTAGTAGGTATTTAGTGCTTATTATCTTTAAAATACGTATATTACATGTGTCTTACATGTATATCCAATTCAGCGTTATTCATCCATACCAAAAACCGTGAAACCTTAATGGCTTTCACGGTTGGATTAAACTCTGCGCGTATTTTCGCATAAGGACGCTACTTTGCAGAGGTTATGTTCATATTCGGATTATTGTTCCCACACATGATGTTCATGATCTTTCCCCGTGTATTCAATACGAGTCGGGGTAATGTCCAGAATGACGTAGTTAGGATCATTAGGTCCATCGAACCACGCCTTCAGTTCGTCGTTCCACACTTGCTCACGCAAGCCTTCGTTCTTCGTTACTTCACAGGTTCCTTCGATCTCAACTACTTCCTTGGAACCACCAGCTTCATAACCAAGTAGCAGGCTAACATTCGGATTATTCTCCAGTTCCTCTACTTTGTGTGTACGGCGGTTCGTTGCCAGATGAATGTTCAGTCCATCGTTGAAAAGCGCCATATAGCGGGATTTTGGTTTACCATTCTCCACAGTGGAGAAGCTGCAAAAAGGGTTGTTTTCCAATGCTTTTACAATGTTTTGTTCCAATTCAGTCTGGTTCATGGGAAGTGCTCCTTTCGGTTTTGGGGGTATTTGAAGAACGTTGTAGGCGGCCGTTGCGGGTACGGATCGTTCTTTGGATCGCTGTTATCCCCGGATTTTTTTGATTCCCTTTTCTCAAAGGGAAAATCCGTTGATAAAGGCGAACGCTTTGCTTCCTCAGAATCGATTCCGTCCCCTACACTACGTCTACCGTTCTTCCAATTAAGGGTGAATAATAAAAAGTACAAGAGAAGTGTAGTTGTTACTATCTCTTTGTGTTTAATGACAGTTCATTAATCCCTTATTACTAGAGACAGCTTAATGCAAATGCTTTTGTAATAAGCCTGTACTTATAGTGTACCCACCTCACCTATGGTGAATCCATGAACCGATACGCTAACGTGACAAAATTGGAAAAGTTCTTTATAAAAATGTTTACATAAAGGGGTTAGCACGATATTTCTTCATGGCTAATTTAATTCAGATCTCCAAGATAGATTGAAGAAGAGCCTGATTTAAGAAGCAATTCGCCAATTGTTTTTGGATATAAACGAATGTTGGACAGGTCTTCAAGTGCAATCCATTCCACAGCGACTTGGTGGTCGTCTGGATTGGAGCCTTCAAAAATAGTTGCAGCGGGATCTATCAGGCTGCACGCAAAATAAAATTCAACCTGGTGGATGTCTGCATCCCACTCGGCGAATTCATGATTTTTTCCGA
This sequence comes from Paenibacillus sp. GM1FR, assembly GCF_002803315.1. NCBI lineage: Bacteria > Bacillati > Bacillota > Bacilli > Caryophanales > Paenibacillaceae > Paenibacillus > Paenibacillus sp. GM1FR. The sequence continues at coordinate 24,395 of NZ_MKZL01000021.1, forward strand.
TATACTCCCGGATATGTAACAGCTCTCCCACGTTCACGGCCTGACCAATCTCCTCCAAACATTCACGCGCGACCGCATCCTTGAGTTCTTCACCTTTCTCCTGTCCTCCACCTGGGAACACATAAGCGGTACCATATTGGTCTTCCAGCCGGATGACCAGCAATCGTCCATCCTGCACAATGACAGCTTTTGCCGAGTTGCGTATGGGTTTCATTCTGTTGATCCACTCCTTGTCATTCTAAAATTTCAAAGTTCAATCCGAACAACCTGATACTACTATTGTTCTGCTGAACATTCGTATCATCCCGTGGTATGAGCGGATAACTTAATGCCTTCCGATTCCAACACACGACGAATCTCTTGAGCAAATGCGAGAGCATATGCTCCGTCACCATGGATACAGACCGTCTCTGCCTTAATGGGAACCAACGTACCATCCGTGGATACAACCACGCCGTCTTTCACCATCCGAAGCACTTGAGCAATCGCTTGTCCCGATTCTTCAATGAGGGCTCCAGCTTGGCTGCGAGGAGTTAACTTTCCGTCCGTCCCATAGGTTCGATCCGCAAACACTTCGCTCACACTACGCAGACCGATGCGATCCGCGGCATGAATCAGCTCACTGCCCGCCAGACCATACAGATACAGTTCAGGCTGTACTTGATAGATCGCCTTGGTGATGGCTTCAGCAAGCTTCGCATCTTCTGCGGCCATATTGTATAAGGCACCATGTGGTTTTACGTGATGCATTCGCCCTCCGCTTGCCCGGACAAAGGCATCCAGCGCACCAATCTGATACACCACCATGTCATATGCTTCCCGTAGCGTAATGTCCATACGTCTTCTGCCAAACCCTTGCAAATCCGGCAACCCGGGGTGGGCTCCAATTGCCACCTGATGCTCCAATGCCCTCTCTACCGTCAGCCGCATTGTAGCCGGGTCTCCTGCATGAAACCCGCAGGCAATATTGGCTGATGTAATCAAGGGTAGAATGGACTCATCGGATAGCGTGCGATATATACCATAACTTTCGCCCAAATCACAATTGATATCCAAGGTTTTCGAGGTATTCATTAAGTGCCCCCCATTCCTGCCATTCTTCTGCGTATCAACTTATCCATGAACTGCATACTGATTTCCTGTTCCATATACAACTGTCCGGCTTGATCATGCGTAATCTTTTTAAAAGAAATTCGGGTTCCTGGCCTAGCCTGAGCCAGGATTGGCATATCCACCCGAGCTACCTGTGCAATGACAGGATAACCTCCAATCGTCTGATGATCTGCCATCAAGATGATGGGCTGACCATCCGGTGGCACCTGCACCGTGCCATAGGTAACGGCTTCAGACAGCCGATCCAGAGGCTGATCCAGCTCCAGTCTGGAGCCTTGCAAGCGATAGCCCATCCGATCGGATTGCGAAGAAATCACGTATTTTTCGGCATAGAATTGTCCCAGACTCCTCTCGCTGAACAGCGAACTATCTTTGCTCTCCATCACACGAATAACAGGTTGCCCATAATAGTCAGGTCTTTCACGTTCAGATAAAAGCCACGCAGGCGCCAATATTCGGTGGTCCCGCTCACTCTCCTTTACCTGCTGCTCCATACGCTGCATCCAACCTTGCGCTTCGACAGAAAGTTCACCATTGGACAACAGATCCCCCACGCGCAAGGCTCGCCCATCCATACCGCCAAGACCTGTCTTGAGGTCTGTACTTCGACTGCCCATCACTTCAGGCACAGCTATTCCACCCGCAATCGCCAGATATCCACGCAAACCATGACGACATGGGCCAAATTTCAGTACACTTCCAGCCCGCACCAGCACAGGACGCCACAAAGGTACAGGCAGATGATCCACCGTTGCCGTCAGATCGGCTCCACATAATGAGACTAGCTGGCTCTCCTGAAATCGAAGCTCCGGCCCCGTCATCGTCATCTCCAGCACTGCCGCATGACGGGAGTTGCCCACAAGCATATTGGCTGCTCTGGCTGCAAAGGTGTCCATGACCCCGCCAGGATGAATACCATACCGGCGATAACTGGTTCTGCCTTCATCCTGAACGGTAGATAACAGGCCAGGGCGAATCACTTCAATACTCATCGTTCGCCCTCCTTCTGCTTCAACGCCAGATACTCCTGCATCGTAATCTGTTCAAATCGAACCCGATCACCTGCTGCCAGCAAACTTGGTACGTTCTCTTCCGGCCGAAACAACCGGAGTGGCGTTTGTCCAATACATTGCCATCCCCCGGGTGTGTCCACTGGATAGATTCCTGTCTGTTTGCCACCGATACCTACTGTGCCCGCCTCAACCCGAAGCCTTGGCGTCACCCGTCTGGGGGTAGCAATCTGTTCAGACAACCCGCCGAGATACGGAAAACCCGGTGCAAATCCAATCATATGTACGAGATAATCCCCGGATGTATGAATCGCGATAACGTCCTCTGCGGTCAGTCCATGTTCACTGGCAACGTAGTCCAGATCAGGGCCCCACTCGCCACCATAACATACGGGAATCGTGACCGTTCTGGGTTTGTATTGTACGGATTCCTTCATTTGATTCAACTGCTGAAGCAGAATCCGGCATAACTCTGGGTAAGAGGAGATGAACGGATTATAAAATACTGTAACGGACGTATATGTAGGCACCCATTCGATCATGGCTGGCAAAGTGCTTTTTTCCAGCAAAGCACATACAGACATCACTCTGCGCTGCACAGCGTCAGACAATTGATCCCCGCACTGGATGATAACCGCTGTCTCACCCAGCGGAGATAAAATCTCCTCCGTCCATGAATACGTCAATTCGGTCATGCGCCATTTCCCCTTTTGTCCACAAAATTTGCTAGCGTTTTAACGTCAGAGCATCCATCTATTAAGACTCCCTGGACGAATCCAAATGTACGCTGCAATTGTACAGTTCGCATTGCCACACATTCTCATTCTTGGCGATCCGGGTAATGGATGTGTTGGACAGCTTCACACTGATATCCAGTTCAGGCACCAGACCTCGCAGTGTATTCCGCAGAACGGCTCCGTGACTGACAACGATCACTCTTCCATCGGGGTGCTGCTGTACAATATCTTCAAGCACCGCACTGCCTCGAACAGTCCCTGCATCTGCAAGCTCCCGTCCAAGATCCAGGGTACTCCAGTCCGCTCCCCACTTGGCTAACCGTTCCTCTTCCGTTGTTCCTTCGACCTGTCCTCCGCCCATCTCGCGAAGTCTATGGTCCAGATGAATCTCCTGAATACCCAAGCGATCACCAATGATGCGAGCCGTCTCACTTGCACGTTCCAAGTCACTTGCATAGATGGCATCCCAGGATTCTTCGGCCAGTCTCGCGGCAAGTAATACCGCCTGTTCCCTTCCTTCCTGATCCAGCGGATTATCCGTCTGTCCCTGTGAACGTTTTTCCTTATTCCACGCTGTGCTTCCATGGCGAATCAATGCAATTTGAGTCATTGTTGCTTTCACCTTTTTCTATATGAAGTTCATCTTCTGTAAAATGTTTGCGTGCCTTCGGCTTGGCAAATTTGCCGCCGTTATATTGATCTGACCCGTTTCTCGGAATCGAGAGACTGTCCCAAGCTGTTTCTTTGAGCATTTTTGCGGCAAATACAATCTGCCCGACATGATACGGATAATGTGCTAATTGCCGAATAATGGCCTCCATCACGGTATGACCTTCATTCCGAATATATATGATATGAGACAATTGTTCCGGGGTAAACGAACGAATGGCTTCGAGTAGACAATTCCAGCCTTCCTCCCATTTGGCGAGCAACTCTTCCCGGGACGAAATATCATTCACGAACTCGGCGTCCCGTTCACGCCACGGTTTCTCACCATCTGTTGTCAGTACATCCGTCCAGCGGGACAGCATATTGCCCCATAGATGTTTTACGATTACCGCAATGCTGTTCGCGTCTTCATTCCAGGATTGAAACAATTGCTCGGAATCCAGTTGTGCCATGGCTTTTTCCCCGAGCTGCTTGTAATACAAGAATTGCTTCTCGGCTGTCTCCAGAAAAACCTGATTCATATCCATCCGTTAACCACCCTTCGAAAAAGTATAATGCCCCAGATCACGTCCAAATAGAAGCGTCACATGTTATTTATTCAGGAAATGAAAACGTACCGTCTGCATTCGGTTCAAATGGAATGACTTTGCGAACCGCATCCAAATTGAGCTCTCCATAGATATGTGGATATAGTTCATTTAATTCGTAGAGATCCTCATACACCAGTTCTGGCTCTAACGCCTTCTCATCAATACTAAGTAATAATAGATCCGTGCGGCCTGCATAATATTGCCCGGCTACCCATGGAATCTGTTCCTTGGTGGAACAATGAATGAATCCGTCCGTCTCCAGGCTATCTGGTGCATACACACTCCCCTTTGACACTTGCTCCCACAACGAACGGGAAATAATACTATAGATCATGGTTCTGCCTCCTTCAATTTCTGCGATGTACCCTATGAGTCATTGGAAGTATTATAGATCATCCCGGATACGGGAGTACAATTTTTGATCCGTAAATACACCTTTGATCTTCAACTGTTTGCGTAACAAACCTTCGTACGACATGCCCAGCTTCTCCATTACACGTGCAGAGCCTATGTTGCCTGCATTACATTTCCCATCCAACCGATTGCAGTTCAATTCCTGAAAGCAATAATCCACGATGGGTTGCATCGCTTCTGCTGCGAGACCCTTACCCCATTGACTGCTGGCTATCGCATACCCTAGTTCAGCACTCTGCATGGGTTCGTTGAGATGAAAAATGCCACCCCTCCCGATCAAGATCCCTGTTTCCTTCAAAATAAAAGCCCAGATATGTATCGTTTTCCGTTCATAATTATCCAGCACCCGCTGAATATATTGAATTGAATCCTCCACCGTCTCATGGCAGTTCCACAAGCTTTGCTGACTCACTCGCGGATCAGAGGCAAACGCATAATATTCATCGAGATCATCCATCGCAAGCCGCCTCAGCTTTAACCGCTGTGTTTCGAATTCGGGCGATTCGGCAAAAAGTTTTTCTACATTCATACAGCACCCCTCCATGATTCACTTGAGTTCATGATCCAGCCATCTTATTTCTCAGGAAATAACGATCTATCATAACCATGCACAGAATACCGACCGTATATCGAATCAGATCAATCACCAGAAAACCATGTCCCAAAATAAGAGCACCTAATACGGTAGAGCGTATCTCAATCAGCCAAGGCGTCTGGATCAACTGCGAGAACTCAATCATCCAGCTGAATACGCAGCTCAAACACATCGCCCATACCAAGCTGCGATGAGGCCACACCATGCGTACTCCGAAATAAATCATGCCCGCCCAACATGCATCTCCGAAATGTTCATGCACCCAATCAGGCAATCGATCACCAAAGTGTCTGGATGCGAGTCCTGCCGCCATGGTCATCATGACTGCGAAGAAATAGATCAGCCTGTCTTTGATAAGTACGCTTTTCAATCAATCACACGCCTTCATCAAGCACTTGTAAAATAAATTGCGTTTTGGCAGCGGTATACGATTCCCTATCTTCCTTGTTCTCATCAGCAAGCTTTGTCTTCAGGACGGCGTAAGCTTCCACCAGATCTGGGCGTTTTCTCAGCACATCCCGAAACCGAATTTGACGATCCCAGCGTTCTTCTCCCGGGCGCATCAGATGAAGGTGTACAGCTCTCTTGCCATCCTTAACCCTGACCCAGAATCGTCTGTACTCCCGTCCATCCAGTTCAGGCGGAACGTAGTTCCAGCCCAACGGATTCAGCTGATCCGCAATCAGATCCATGTCATCCCATGACTGTACCTCTGCCATCAGATCAATAATGGGCTTGGCGGGTAACCCTGGAATGGACGTGCTTCCGATATGTTCGAATTGATGAATATTAAACTGCTGTAGACAACGTTTGAGTTGCCGGATTTCATCCTGAGCCTGCGCATCCCAATTGGGGTTGGCCGAAGCAATCTCTACCGACTCTGTCGCCCAGGCAGGCCAGTTTTCCGGTTGCAATGGATCTGTCATTAACATGCTCACTCCTTAATCTCGCGATATAAATTGAACTAAAGATATTTACACTGCATACTCCGATGACAGAACAACCTTCCGATCGCTGTTATCCCCAGATTTTTTTGATTCCTTTTATAAAGGGGAAATCCGGTGATAAAGGCGAACGCTCCGCTTCTTCAGGTCCTTTCTGTCCTCTACGTTTTTTGTAAATGTTTAGTTCAATTTATATTGATTTCTATATATCCAAAAAAGGAGCGTATATCTACGCCCCTTGGTTGTCTGTTACCTTGATGCTATTGATGATTTTAACGTGTCATGTACTGATTTTATCTTTGAATTGATGCAAAGTACTTCATTATATGAAGATTTATTTTACCGTAACAGGGATCGTCACTTTTTTGTTGCCCCACTTGGCCGTTATGGACGTTTTACCTTTGCCTACAGCCACGATCTTGCCATTTGTTACTGTCGCTACGCCCGGCTTTGTGCTGCTCCACACCGCACTGTTGGTCACAACAGTGGTCTTGCCCGTATCATACTGGGCCATCACACTCAGCGTTGTGCTTCCCTGTGGGGACAAAACCAGTTTTTTCTGGCCTGTAATCAACTTTTTAAGCAAAGGTACAACGGTAACCTCTGCCTTTATTGTCTGATTTTGATAAGTTCCTGTCAAGGTGGCTTGTCCTTCTGTCAGCGTCTTGACTGCTCCATTTTTCACGATAGCTACATTTGTATTGGAAGAGGTCCATATGACCTGTTTCGAAAGGTTAATGGTTTTGCCGTTCGCGTAGGTCCCGATAACCTTCAACGCTTTGGACTTCTTGATGTTCAGCTGCATTGTGGCAGGGGTAACCTCGACTTTGGTAATTTCGTCCGTCACAGCAACAGGGACTTTCACAATCGTTGTTCCGTATTTGCCTTGCAGCAATACTCTGCCGGGTGTAACCCCTTTGATTTTACCGTTTTCCAGCACAGCCGAAGAAGTGGATACGGACCACACAATCTCAGACGTCACATCCTCTTCCTTACCATTCGCACGGGTAATACTTACTTTCGGAAGGGTGCTTTCACTGCCTTTAACAAAACTGTAGGATTTCGGTGAAGCTTTAATGCTTTTGATCTTCTCCTGCACTTGGACAATCAACTGGGCTTTAGACCCGTCTACTTCTGCAAAAATCGTTGCTTCGCCCGCGGCTACAGCCTTGACTTTGCCTTTCACCATCGTCGCGACTGCTGCATTACTGGTGGACCAAGTCACGCCTTGGGTAACATCCTGCTTGTTATCAAAACCTTCTACCGTTGCCATCACCTGAAGCGCAGCTGTTTCGGAGACACTCATTTTCTGCGGGTTGCTATTGGTTATTTCAATCGATTTCACGTCACCAGTAGCCGCCAAGGCCAACGAAGGGACCAGTACGGTTAATGCAATAATTAGAGCAAATGTGCCTCGAAGCGCCAGTTTAATTCTATTCATTTTTAATTCCCAACTCCCATAATCCAATATTTTACTTCTATTATATTATATCGGATACGAATTGCATAAAGTTGAATAACGTGAGTGAGAGTCTTGGAACAATTCATGAGATCAGCGTGTAATCGTTATAAAAACTTTTGAATTTAGCCCGACATAGTAGGAGCTTGGTTTATGTAAATACTATTTCAGTTTAAAAGGGGATGTCCATCGTCACATACAACATGACGTGTGGAACATCCCCTTTTTGAATTACTAAAGCGTTACCTAACCTCTCTACTTCACTTCGTCCTGCTCTGGCAAAATCAAGCTCTCGGCCCCGCCCATATAGGGCCGCAGGGCTGCCGGAATGCGAATGCTTCCATCCTCCTGCTGATGATTCTCAAGCAAAGGAATCAGGATACGCGGCGATGCCACCGCCGTATTATTCAAGGTGTGACAGTAGACCAACTTGCCTTCGGCATCGAGGCAACGAATATTCGAACGGCGCGCCTGAAAATCATGCAGATTCGACGACGAATGCGTTTCTCCATATGCACCGCGGCTTGGCATCCAGGTCTCGATGTCATACTGTTTGTACGTTTTCTGCGACATATCTCCGGTACATACAGCGACAACACGATACGGCAGTTCCAGTAATTGCAGCAATTCTTCGGCGTGTCCCGTAATCTCTTGCAACATGCGCTCCGATTCTTCTGCATCAGGGGCACAGAGAATGACCTGCTCAACTTTGGCAAATTGGTGCACACGATACAATCCGCGTACATCCCGTCCGCCGGAGCCAACTTCACTGCGGAAACACGTCGATACCGCAGCCAGCTTCACAGGCTCTTGAACATCAACAATCTCATCCGCATAATACGAGACCAGCGGCACTTCAGAAGTTCCCACCAGCCACTTGTTCTCCCCTTCGAGTTCATAGACCTGATCTCGACCGGTTGGGAAGAATCCGGTGTTCACCAGCGCATCCTCCCTGACCATCAGCGGAACCTCCATCGGTGTGAAGCCGTGCTTCAGCAGCAAATCAAGCGCAAGTTGCTGTACTGCTCGATGTAATAACAGGCCAGCGCCTTTTAATACATAGCTTCGCGTACCGCCAATCTTAACTCCACGGGGAATATCGATGAGATCATGCAACTCCCCAAGTTCCACGTGATCTTTGATGTTATACTCGAACGTTGGCACCTCTCCCAAACGTCGCAGCTCTACATTGTCTGCGTCCGACGAGCCATTGGGGGTATCCGGGGATACGATATTGGGTACCAGCCATTGCAGCTTGGTTACTTCCTCCTGCACAGGGGCGAGCCTCGCTTCCACCTGTTCCAACTGTTCATTGATCTGTTTCACCTTAGCCCGCAAACCCTCGGCCTGTTCCCGATTCCCGGCTTGCATGAGTCTGCCAATATCAGCAGATAACGTATTGCGCAACCTGCGACCTTCTTCCGATTCCTGCAAAAGTGTCCTGCGTTCCTCATCCCGCTCTAACAATGTGCGAATGTTGATCTTGATTTTTTTCCCGTCTGCTGCGGCCTGAACCTCTTCTGCATGTGCACGAATCCACTTCATTTCTAACATGGTCACCGTCTCCTTTGGCTGTAAAAATACAAAGAGCGCCCTCATCCCTTGGGACGAGGAGCGCTCTGCTCGCGGTGCCACCCAACTTGCTGAATCAGGATATCCTGCTTCCAGCCTCTTGGTCCGCGATAACGGGCGGTTCCGGTTAACTTGGGGAAATATCGCTCCCCTGGCGAAAACGCCTCCGAGTTGGATGCTCTTCAACGGCATGGTCCGATCTGTAATTGTTGGTCTCAGTATATACGAACGCCGGACCAGATTGCAACCTTCTGTATCGATCAGGAATTCATGGCACAACTTAACATGTCCTGTTATGATAGACTTTGTCTTCAAGATTGCGCTTTATTGTGATCCTCAATTTATGTATATAAATAGAAGGAGTTCTTTATGAAAAAATTACTTTGGATCGGATGTCTGTCCTATTTCCTGATTGGACTTGCCCACGTTGTGCTCGGTTCCATTCTACCGGTTGCACTTGAACATTACGGCAAAGATTATAGCCAAGGCGGAACGCTGATCTTTGCTCAATTTGCCGGATTCCTAGGTGGTGTATTGTTATCTCCATGGCTGAACAGACGCTTTGGTAAACGGGGAGGCCTGTTAATCGCCACAGCGTTGCTCTGTATTGCAGAATTATCCTACATGCTACTGCCACCATGGGGCTGGATGTTCGTCATTGCACCCGCTGCCGGCTTTGGATTCGGAATGGTTGAAGCTGTTATTGGCACCATTATCATCGCTGCAATCAAAGACAATACAGCCGTTGCTATGAGTCGACTGGAAGTGTTATTCGGGATTGGGGCGATGGTCATGCCGCTCATTGCCAGCGGTCTGATTGCTGCCGGATACTGGCGTCTCTCCTTTCTCGTTGTTGCGATCTGCGCAGCGCTGACCTTTGTTTTCTGGGCGAAAGGATCATTCGGTGAACTCGATAAGTTTCTGGAGCGACAGAGTTCAAATCATGCTTCCGTAAATACGCACTCTGCTGGGACATCGGGTGAGATGCATCCCGCATCTGCAAGTACATCCAGTCCAACCTATCGTGGCCGTAACAGGACTCTTCTGGTATTATTCGTCCTGTTCTTCTTCCTATATGTTGGCACAGAGATGAGTCTTGCGAACTTCATGCCAGCAATTCTGATTGAGAAAATGAACATGAAGGAAGCCGGAGCAGCGCTTAGCGTCACCTGTTTCTGGATTGCCATGTCCGTGGGACGACTCTTCGCCGGATATATCGCAGAGAAATTCCAATACCGCGTCTATGTCCTGTACAGTTGTCTTGCGTCTGTTCTTTTGTTAATGGTATTTCCATTTACAAACCAAATCTGGTCTGCATTTCTCATCATCTTGCTGCTTGGACTTGCGATGTCAGGGATATTTTCCATTGCCCTTGTCTTCGCCAGTAAACTGCTGCCCGGAACAGAAGAATCCACACCCAGCATTTTGATTGCCTCAGGTGGGGTTGGCGGTGCCATTCTGCCTTTGACTACGGGATGGAGTCTTGATCATCTGGCGGTTAATCAGTCTGCATGGATGCTTGCGATCTTTGCAGTTGGCCTGCTTGTCATTAGCGTAATCACGTATCAATGGCAGAACAAACATATAGCCAATTCTGCGACTTAACAGTTCTGTGTTGATCCAGTCCTGAGGATTAGAAATACCTATTAAAGAAATTGAAATGTCCACCGCCATGACCTGACGGTGGACATTTTTTTGTAGCGTTACTCTGTTCTAACGAACCTAGCACACGCTATCCCCCTCCATTTCCGCATGTTTGAAATCTAACGAATCCTAGAGACGTTATTATAGATAATTAGCTTCAATTAAATGTCTCGTTGGAGGTTTTTTGCATAATAACACCGCTGAGATTCGTTAGGTTTTCATTCCCTTAGAAACTGGCCTAATAAGGTGTCCTCGATTCGTTAGCGCTGTAATATGGCGGCAGTGCCCTATCTTTGCCTCTCTCATCACCTTTCATTAAAGGTGAGAATAATATCTATTCATTTGCACAAGATTGCCCAGGAAATACTTAGGGCCAGCCGAATCACACACTTTTGTTAACGACAGGCATTACGGGCCCGTTATCCTTGATGAATTTACCGACTACATATCGCACGAGTGGTCCCAGAATGATTAACTGATATGGAAGCGCCAGGCTGAAGTTGCGAGCGATCGTCTGAAGATAGGTACGGAATATGGAACCCCCACTTAATTGGTCTGCAAGATACGCTGAAATCATTCCATACATGGACATGATCAGAACCATGCCAATCACCATGAAAAATGACATGACGAGCACACCCAAAATCTTGTTGGACTTGTCAAAGGGCAAGGAGAATGCAATCTTTCTCGCCACAGGGCCAACAATGAAAGACTCCACCAGAAACGCGATGACAAAACATAATATGAATTGAAGCAGTATCTCAAGCGGGGACATCTTGCCGAGTAACCCACTGTGCCATAGATTGAAGAACATCATGACCAAGACCATTCCTGTACACATCATTAATCCGAAAATAATTTGTTCCTTCTTGCTGGTTGGCAATTCTCTCATCCTCTCTGTTTACCTTCGTAATTATAGAGATGACCAAACCCTCCGCATAAGTGAACATTCTGTGAACAATTATGATTTTTCCAATTTAAAATTGGATTTGACAACCATGTAGTACAGCTCTATGATATCCCTTAAAATGGTAGAAACATTCACTACATAAGGAGGTTTTTGATTGTGAGTTTTCAAAAGCGCATTGACCACGTCGGCATTGCCGTTCGTGATCTGGAGACCACGCTGCGTTTCTACACGGAGATCGTTGGTCTTGAATTGAAAGACCGGGTGACCCATACCAACGGTATCATTCAGCTCGCCTTCCTTGGCTTCAATGGAAGTAATGAGACTGAGATTGAGTTAATTCAAGGATACAGCGACAAGCTGCCTTCCGAAGGTACGGTGCACCATTTTGCCATCCACGTGGATGACCTCGATTCTGAGTACAAACGCATCCAAGCCACCGAAGCCGAATTTATCGATGGAGAGATTATTACATTGCCTAACGGTTACCGCTATTTCTTCATCTATGGACCTGAAAAGGAATGGATTGAGTTCTTCCAGCGCTAAGAATTGGAGCTGATTTCATGAACATTTTAATTACCGGCGCAGCCGGAAAAATTGGACGTGACTTGTCCCAACACTTGTCAGAGACATTTCACCTGCGACTTACGGATTTGAATATCGACAGACTGCATACGTATCAAGGGACAAGCCATGAGATCATGACACTGGATGTGACAGACCCCGAAGCCTGTCAGCGTGCTTGCGAAGGCATGGATGTGGTTGTACATCTGGCGGGAGATCCTTCCCCGAATGCCGGATTTTATGAATCGTTGTTGGACATCAATATCAAAGGTACATTTAATGTATTCCGTGCAGCTAAAGACCAAGGTGTACGAAGAGTCATTCTTGCAAGCAGTGCACAGACGATTGAGGGGTATCCCATAGATGCTCAAGTCTATCCGGACATGCCCACACGCCCACGGAATTTGTACGGGGTTAGCAAATGTTTTGGAGAATCGCTCGCTTCCTATTTTGCGTATACCGAAGGTTTACAAAGTGTAGCAATACGTATAGGTGCATATGATGATTTTCAACCGGACGGACCCGTGCTGGAGGCAAGGGATATGAGCGCGTATATTAGTCCGGCTGACTTGTGTGATTTGATGTTCAAAGCAATTACAACTACCGATCTGGAACCCTTCACCATACTGCATGGGATCTCGAATAATCGGTTTAAACGATTGAATCTGGAAACCACTCAGAAACAGGTAGGTTATGACCCAAAATCCGATGCTTTTGCACTCAGTCAGATTGCCTTATATGATTCGCCACGATAATTATTGAAAATAACACATCCAAGCAGGCTGTTATACATATGTATAACGGCCTGTTTGATAACTTATACGTGTCCCTATCCAGTTCATGACTGGACACGTTCCACCCGCTGGCCTATAATTACACCTAGTAATGCCCGTAACTTCATAGTTTCCCAGGGGAGTCGGAATTGGCCGGCTGAGAGTGTATCCCACCAAGATACTAACCCTTAGACCTGATCTGGATCATGCCAGCGTAGGAATCGGAGTATATCGAAATGGCACAGCCCTATGGCTGAACGCCACCTCTCTAACGCCTGCACGCGTCCCGGAATACGGGGCGCTTTTTTTGTTACTATCAGAAAGTATAAGACTGGAAGCATCACCTTCCTGATATTGCAAGAAAAACTGCCGCTAAACGCGGTCTGGCTTCCTTGAATGACATCGATGGACGTTTTACTTGTTCAAAAATAACGTCATCCGGATCTCAACTGGTATAAATCTGTCGATTTATGCAAGATGATTGGATATGAAGCCAAGGAGTACCCCGTGCCAATCGGCCGGACATACCGAAGGAGAGAACCACAGATGAAATGGCGTAAAACGATGGGATTGTTGCTCTTATGCGTGCTTATGGTAACTGTAGCCGCATGTGGTGGCAAAGAAGCTGCCCCAGCTGGGCAGAACGGCGGCACAAATACGGAAAGCAGCAACGAAGGTGACACTGCCGCCCTGAAAGATATTAAAGTGGTGCTCGACTGGACACCAAATACGAATCATACAGGCCTTTATGCAGCTGTAGATCAAGGTTTTTACAAGGCCGAAGGCTTGAACGTGGAGATTGTACAACCAGGTGCCGGTGGCGCAGATACGATGGTTGCATCGAATGAAGTGCCTTTTGGCGTAAGTTATCAGGAGAGTGTAACTCAAGCCCGCACACAGGGTGTTCCACTCGTCTCCATTGCAGCAGTTATTCAGCATAATACATCCGGGTTCGCCGCTCCGGCGGATCGGAATATCAAGTCACCGAAAGATTTTGAAGGCAAAACCTATGGCGGTTGGGGTTCCCCAGTCGAAGAAGCCGTGATGCAATCCATTATGGAAGGCGACGGCGCCGATGTATCCAAAGTGAAAAACATTAACATGGGTGATGCTGACTTTTTCACCGCAGTGAAACGGGACATTGATTTCGCGTGGATTTTCTACGCCTGGACAGGTATTGAAGCCGAACTGCGCGGGGAACCGATCGACATGTTATATGTGAAGGATTATTCAGATGCACTGGATTATTACACACCTGTCCTCGTAACAAACGAGCAGACGATCCAAAACGACCCTGAGTTGGTGAAAGCATTCCTGAAAGCCACTTCCGAGGGGTATCAATATGCGATTGATCATCCCGAAGACGCAGCGAACATTCTGATCAAGGCCGTACCGGATCTGGATAAGGAATTGGTGCTGGCAAGCCAGAAATGGCTTAGTCCCAAGTACACAGATGACGCCCCGCGCTGGGGTGAGCAAAAGCAGAAAGTATGGCAAAACTACACTGACTGGATGTTTAGCAAAAAACTGCTGGATGAACAGATCGATGTGAGCAAGGCATATACAAACGAGTTTTTACCCCAATAAAATTTCTCATATAAAACGAACTTAAATTTTACACGAGGACGGAGAGGACAGAAATAACGTGAAAAAGCGAAGCGGTCGCCTAAAAGCTTTCTGAAAGAAAGCTGCATCGGAAGCATACGCTATCACCGGATTTTCCCTTTAGAGAAAGGGAATCAAAAAAATCTGGGGATAACAGCGATTGGAAGGTTATTCTGTCATCGAAGTGGCAAGTGTAACAGTCATTAGTTCATTTTATATATCACGAAAGGAGCCGTGATCTCTCATGGCAAGCACACTACTTAGCATTCAGGTTATCCCGAAAACGCCAAATGGCGAGAACTCTTATCCTTACGTTGATCGCGCCATTGAAGTTATTCAGCAATCCGGCCTGAAATATCAGGTGAACGCGCTCGACACCACGATGGAGGGGGAACTAGAGGAACTGCTGGAAGTTGTCCGTAAAATGCACGAGGTACTCGTGGAGGCTGGCAGCCCAAGCATCATCTC
The DNA here is from genome assembly GCF_002803315.1 of Paenibacillus sp. GM1FR. Lineage (NCBI taxonomy): Bacteria > Bacillati > Bacillota > Bacilli > Caryophanales > Paenibacillaceae > Paenibacillus > Paenibacillus sp. GM1FR. The sequence continues at coordinate 39,459 of NZ_MKZL01000021.1, forward strand.
CCAGATCAAAATCGCCCATAGCCCTACCGGCTTCAGCATGGATACCCTGACGGAGAAGTATCGCTAATGCCTGCCTATTTCAAAAGTGTATGGCCGCCCATTGTGGCGGTTATTCTCTTTATAGCGATATGGCAGGGAGCCGTCTCCCTCTTCCATATTGAGAAATGGATGCTGCCTGCACCGTCCGACATCGCCCGCGAAGCGGCAACCCAGGCCGAACGGCTTGGCATGCACGCTTCCGCAACCATTCAGTTAACGCTGATTGGATTCGCCGCTGGAACAGCGGTTGGATTACTGATTGCGATGGTGCTACATTTGGTCCCTTTTCTCAAGTCAGCCCTGTATCCTTTACTTATTCTTAGTCAAAATATCCCAACCATCGCGCTCGCGCCGCTCCTGTTAATCTGGTTCGGATTCGGGCTGTTGCCCAAGCTGATTACCATCATCCTCGTCTGCTTCTTCCCCGTTGCAGTGGCGGCCATGGACGGCTTGACCCGTACTGACGCGGCGATGATGAACTATATGCGCATGGCTGGTGCAAAGCGTCATCAGATCTTCTGGAAGCTGGAGCTCCCCCATGCGCTGCCATCCGTGTTCTCCGGTGTCAAAATCGCCGCTACCTATAGCGTGATGGGCGCCATCATCGCCGAATGGATTGGTGCAGACAAGGGTATTGGTTATTATATGATGTTGCAAAAGTCGGCTTATCGTACGGATCGCCTATTCGTAGCGATCATGATTATTGTCGCGCTCAGCTTGCTGCTCTTCCTGTTCATTGCCCTGCTGGAGAAGCTGCTCGTGCGCTGGCGGCCACAGAAGCGGTAGTAAAGAAGTAATCTGTATATTAGGAAGTGATGACCATATGAATCTGCAACAGGATGAACAAGTCCAGCCTGGACGAGGAGCAAGTGTAATGGAGCCAACGCACGGTGAAAAGTTTAACTCGGCTACGCCTGATCGACCTGCCAACACGACTCCTGCTCCGGTTCCACCTGCACTGGACGTTGTTAATGTTCATGCATCATTCCGTGAACGGCGTAGCAAGCTACCGGTTCTGAACGGCCTGTCCCTGACTGTGGAGCAAGGCGAGTTTGTTGCTATCGTTGGACCTTCTGGCTGTGGCAAGAGCACCCTGTTCCATATCATCGGCGGTCTGCTGAAGCCACAGGAAGGCCAAGTGCTTATGAACGGTCAGAATGTAACGGGACAGCGTGGCAAGATCAGTTATATGCCCCAACAGCCTGCTCTTTTCCCGTGGCGCACCATTGAAGATAATGTACTGCTTGCTGGTGAAGTAGCCTCAAGTGCACCCCCTCGGGCCGAAGCACTTGAGGAAGCTCGTAAGTGGTTAAGTAGCGTGGGTCTTGCCGGGTTCGAGCAGGCCTATCCTCATATGCTGTCGGGCGGAATGCAGCAGCGTGTTGCATTTCTGCGTGCCCTGCTCAGTCCGCAGGAACTCATGCTGCTGGACGAACCTTTCAGCGCGCTGGATGCACTGACACGTAGCGACATGCAGCGCTGGCTGCTCGATATCTGGGAACAGAACCGCCGCTCGGTGCTGTTCATCACCCACAATATCGAAGAAGCATTGCTACTTGCAGATCGGGTCTATGTATTATCCAACCGACCTGCAACGGTGTTGCACGAGGTACATGTTCCTTTTGATCGCCCAAGACGAGAAGAAATTACGGAGGAATCCGCATTCCTTGAGCGTAAACGGCAGATTGCACAGTGGATGCGAGAAGAACAGCAGAAAGCCCGCCTATCATAATAGCGCGGGTTTTTAAGTTATTTTTTCCCTTTAATGGGTGATCCACCACAAGAAATTCTGCGTAACATAGTTAGAATATAAATGAACACAAGGAGGAATTCCCTCGTGCATTCTCAAGCTTTTGCACCATTAATTGATGCTCATATTCACTTCGATCAGTATAACTCTGACAAACAACGCGAGATGCTGTTATCTTTCCCGTCTCAGCAAGTCGAGGCAGTCATTGCCGTGTCCATGAATCTCGCTTCTGCCCGGGTCAATCTGGAGCTTGCCAAACAACATCCACGTAACATCTATCCGGCCTTCGGTTTCCATCCGGAACAGGAGCTGCCGTCCGTTGCAGAAATGGACCTGTTCTTCCAATGGATCGAGAAGCATATTGGACAAGCTACAGCCATAGGAGAAGTTGGCCTCCCCTATTACAACCGTCAGGAAGCGGAGCAAGCAGGGCAGCCCTTCAATCAGAGCGGGTATATCGAGTTGCTTGAACGTTTCATCCAGCTCGCCAAAAAGCACAACAAACCACTTGTCCTTCATGCGGTATACGAAGATGCGGATATCGTCTGTGATTTGCTGGAGCAATATCAGTTCCGACGTGCTCATTTCCATTGGTTCAAAGGTTCTCGCCAAACCGTAAGGCGAATGGCGGACAACGGTTATTTCATCTCTTTCACGCCGGATATTCGGTATGAAGAAGAGATTCGTGAACTCGCCCGGCAATATCCATCAGAACAAGTGATGGCCGAGACCGACGGACCTTGGCCCTTCGAAGGGCCATTTCAGGGACGAATGACACACCCGGCCATGACCAGACAAGTCATTCAGGCATGGAGTGAGATCACCGGCATGGGAACCGAGCGGGCCGCCCGTCTCTTTTATCAGAACACAAAGCGTTTCTATGGCTTAACTTGAGTACAATCAGGTAACTGCAAGTACACTCGCATGCCCTGCCAGCACAGCACAAAGAAGCCAGTCGGCTTCGCCCCGACTGACTTCTAAACTACATATATAACTTAACGCTTCAAGAATCCTTTGCCTTCCAGGAACGGTCTCACTTGCAACCTTGTCGGCTCAGTCAAGCGCTTCGCCATCAGTTCGGACCATGGAGTTGTTCGTTCACCGTTAGTCCGTGCTTTCATGTACGCCGTCGTTGTCTCATCATACTGCTCAACACCTTTGATGCTCTGCTCGGCATTATAACGATTACGATGCAGAACTGCATTAAGTGGCAGACGCGGGCGAATTCCCGTTTCCTGATCTGCAACACCAATACACATGCCATACACCGGATATACCCCTTCCGGTAATCCCAATAACTCGGCTACTTCCTCAATCCGGGTACGAAGCCCGCCGATATATACAATTCCGAAACCAAGCGACTCTGCTGCAAGAGCGGCATTCTGGGAAGCCAGAGCAGCATCAATCGTGGCTACCATGAAATTCTCGGTTGAATCGGCATACGATTCCTTCTCAGGAAGATGACGTTTCGCGGCATCACTCAGCCGATACAGATCAGCACACCATACGAGAAACACCGGACATTCATTGACATAGGCCTGGTTGCCTGCCAATTCAGCCAGCTTGGCTTTTTGCTCTAAGTCAGTCACAGCAATTACGGTATATGCTTGCACACTACTTGAAGAGGAAGCCATCTGCCCTGCAGATACAATGGCTGCAAGCTGCTCATCACTTACCGGGTCTGGCTTGAATTTGCGTACAGAGCGGTGTTTCATCATCAAATCAATGGTTTCATTCATGGTGGTTCACTCCCAATCCTCGTAGTACGAACTCAATTGTCTGCTCAGCAAGCTCGTCTGTATTCATATCCTGATAATCAAAGCCAAATCGTGAATTCTTGGCCCGTTTGTGCGCCAAAGCCACACCCATAACCTGAAGCATCGCATAAGATACGGACTCGACCTGGAACAATCCCTGGTCTTTTCCTTCTTGCAGCAGTTCCCTCACTCGGGTCCATACAGGGTCTAGAAAACGAAATACGGTAGCTGTACGATGTGTCCGCAGTGTAATTTCAAGCTGCACAATATCGCTCATCTCCCGATCCGTCATCGTGAACTTCACAACTTCACCAATAATTCGTCGGATACCTTCCACAGGCGAGGACATCGACTCTTCCGCCAGCGAGTTCATCATATGCCCAGGGAAAAAATGCTCAAATAACGCTTCGAACACCTTTTCTTTGCCGCCAAAATGATAAGACACCAGCGACACATTGGCACCTGCCTCATCACATATTTGACGAACACTCGTCCCGTCATACCCCTGCTGTGCAAAAAGCTTCTTGGCTGCAAGCAATATCCTCGTTTTGATATCCAACTCCGGTTCCGTCATTCCGTCCCGCTCCCTCTTGTCCGTTCATCTCATTCGCTCCAGCTCAAGGACTGCAGCCAGCGAATCATCTGTCTATTATATTACACCAAGCACCCCGATGAAAATCATCGGGGTGCTCCTATAAAGCAATGGTATACATCTGCTGTATTAGTTGTTTGCTTGAGCAGGGCTTGGAGCCATAGCTGGCATGCGTTGTTTTTTCAACAACGTCACGACCAGTGACAACGCAACGGCAACCAATAGCACAATCACGATAGAGCCCGCAGCAGACTGAACTCCTGGGCCTCCCAACTGCACGCTCAGAATACCCTGAACGGCGTATGTTGCAGGCAGGTACTGCCCAATGCCGCTATAGAAGCTGTTCAGCAATTCACGCGGTACCATTGCGCCGGAGGATACCAATTGCAAGGACAGTGAGATGATGTTGAACAGACTTCCCGCTGGTCCGAAGCAGATCAGGAAGAACTGGGAGAAGAACATGAACGTGCACAGGAAGAGCGCCTGGAACAACCAGAATGCAACGAATCCTTGTGCAATCTGTCCTCCCAGTGCCACGATCAATGATGATCCCAGCAAGGAAACAACCAATGCAGAACCCACGTTAATGACTACTCTCGCGCCAAACAAAGTCAACCGGGAATAGGTGGATGACAGCATACCCATGGCTGTCTGGAGGTTCATCCCCATGATCATGGCACCTACATAGGAAGCCAGTACCATCATCATTGGCACCATCTGATTATTCATCCCGTTAACCGGGTTGATGGACGTTGTCGTTCCTTCCACTCGGGTAGCCAGGTTTGTAGCGGCTTCAGCAGCCTGATCGGCAGGCGCACCTGAAGCGGTTAACACCGTCTGCACTCCTTGTGCTGTAGCTTGTTTGTTAATCGTGTTTGTCACACTTTGTGATACACCTTGCATCATGCTTTTAATCGTAACCGGGTTCGCTTCATTAATGGTGTATTTAATCTCGGCGGTTGAGCCAGCCGTCTGAAGCAATTCGTTAAACCCAGCCGGGATATCCAGCACCATGTGTACTTGGTGATGATTCAGCTGGTCCAACGCTTCAGCCGCACTTAGATTGGATACGGTATGGAAAGGCAGTGTTCCTGCGAGCGAATCTGCGATTCCTTTGGACATTTCGCCGTCCTCGTTCACAATCGCAACCGTCAATTCTTTCGCACGGTCATTTACTCCAGAATATGCGGTCATCCAGATCACGCTAAAGATCACTTGGAACATAAGTGCTGTTACGATCCCTACAATCACTGGCGGTTTTTTAAACAATGTACGTAAAGCCTGTAACATAAAAGGTGTCCTCCATTACTCAAATAGTTCTAATTTGATTTAAACATTTGTTTGAATCAAACGATCGTTTAAATTTTATGTGAATATGTCCATATTGTCAACTCATTTTTGAAATATTCAGAAAACTTAAGCTATATTCATGAATACAATTGATCCATTTTCACAAAAGTGCATTATGCTTTCCTTTCTCCGTAGAAAAGAATATCTAATACCACCGATTCAGGCTTACTTTCTGGCGACTCAACTGTATTTTTCTCAACAAAAAACACGGTCCGCCGCAGCGAACCGCACATTTATTCATCCTTACTTCATTTACAATGAGGTGTTGAATATATCTCCAAACAAAGTTCGGTCAGTCATTTCTCTTCAGCTTCATGCGTTGCAGACGTAGGGAATTCAGTACAACCGATACGGAGCTGAACGCCATTGCCGCCCCTGCCAGCCATGGAGCCAAGAAGCCAACTGCCGCAATAGGAATACCAATAACGTTGTAACCGAGCGCCCAGAACAAGTTTTGTTTGATGTTACCCATTGTGCGCCGGCTCATCTCAATCGCATCTGCAATGCTGTTCAGATCACCACGCATCAACGTAATATCTGCCGCTTCCATCGCTACATCCGTTCCTGTTCCGATGGCCATCCCAATATCAGCAGTAGCAAGTGCCGGAGCATCATTAATGCCATCACCTACCATGGCAACTTTCAGACCACTCTCCTGAAGTTTCTTCACTTCCGCAGCCTTGCCTTCCGGCAGAACCTCAGCCAGCACTTTACCGATCCCTGCCTGTTCAGCTACAGCGCGAGCTGTTCGCTCATTGTCTCCCGTGATCATGATGACATCAATCCCCATCGCCTGAAGACGACCAATGGCTTCACGGGAAGTATCCTTGATGGTGTCAGCCACAGCCACGATCCCTGCCCACTGACCATCCACCGCTACCAGCATCGCTGTACGCCCTTGTTCCTCCAGACTGTTCATCTGCTGAACGCTTTCCTCAGAGACATTCACCTGTGCATCTGCAAGCAAACGACGCGTGCCGACCAGAATTTCCTGCCCTTTTGCTGTAGCTCGCACGCCGTATCCCGGTATGTTCTCGAACTTCTCTGCTGGGGTTAACTCCAGACCCTTGGCACGGATACCAGCAACAATCGCCTCTGCCAGTGGATGCTCTGAACTCTGTTCGGCCGCTCCCACTCGCTCAAGCAGATCAGATTCCGTCCAATTCGGAGCAGTGACAACATCCGTAAGCACCGGTTTACCTTGGGTTACTGTACCTGTTTTGTCGAGCACCACGGTCTGAATCTGTTGTGCCGACTCCAGATGTTCGCCGCCCTTGAACAGAATGCCATATTCAGCGGCACGTCCTGATCCAGCCATGACAGAAGTCGGCGTTGCCAGCCCCAGTGCACATGGACAGGCAATAACGAGCACAGCAATCGCTTTTTCAAGGGAACCAGCGAAGTCGCCCGGACTTGCAAACAGATACCAGATCAGGAATGTCAGCGCGGCTATGCCGACAACAATCGGAACAAAAATGCCTGAAATGACATCTGCAATCCGCTGGATCGGTGCTTTGGAACCCTGAGCTTGCTCGACTACTTTGATGATTTGAGACAAAGCCGTGTCCGAGCCCACTCGGGTCGCACGCAGTCGTAATACCCCGTTTTTGTTCAGCGTAGCACCTGTAACGGGATCTCCTGGCTTTTTATCCACGGGAAGGCTCTCTCCACTAAGCATGGATTCATCTACTGAGGATTGCCCTTCTTCAACGATACCATCCACCGGGATGCTATCACCCGGCTTCACCAGAACCAAGTCGCCCACCGCAACATATGCGGCAGGAACCATCACTTCCTGTCCATCCCGGATGACACGGGCTTCACGTGGAGCCAGTTCAATCAGGCTTTTGATCGCCTGTGAAGAGCGACCTTTCGCCACAGCTTCGAACCATTTTCCAAGTAAAATTAACGTAATCAGAATTGCACTTGTCTCATAATAGAGTTCTACCGAAGGCATGGCGGCTGTGCTCGTTCCCATTGCCCCATGATCCATGGTTGTAGAAGGTAAGTACCCACTCGATAACGTCAGATAGAGACTGTAGAAAAACGCTGCACTGGTACCCAATGCGACGAGAACGTCCATATTGGCACTGCGGTTACGTAAGGCTTTGTACGCCCCCACATAGAATTGCCATCCAATCACGAACTGTACCGGCGTTGCCAGCAGTAGCTGGAACCAAGGGTTCATGAATAGTTCGGGGACATAGATTCCGGATGTGAACGAGAAATGCCCGACCATTGCCCACAGCAACGGAATCGATAACAAAGCAGATATCATCCATTTCCACTTTTTGCGTTGCAGCTCACGTTCACGAACCGATGTGGTCTCTTCTTGCGTCAATTGCAGTTCAGCACCGTAGCCCATCTGCTTAATCTTGGCGGTAATATCTGAAGGTTTCAATGCACCAGCGGCATATTCGATATGCCCTGTTTCCAGCGCCAGATTCACATTCGCCTGAGATACCCCCGGTAGGCGGGAAAGTCCTTTTTCAATCCGGGCAGAACAGGCAGCACGCGTCATACCCGTAATGTTCAGATCAACCGATTCTGACACCGTACCGTAGCCCAATGCTTCCACCTTATCTCGCAACGCATTCACGTTGGTTGTCTTTGGATCATAAGATACGGTTGCCTGTTCGATGGCCAGATTCACATTGGCCTGCTGCACCCCTTCCATGCGGGACAATCCCTTCTCCACTCGTGTTGAACATGCAGCACAGGTCATCCCCGTGATGTGCAGTGTTGTCTTTAGTCCTGGTGCGTCTGCCATAGGTGGCATCGGTGTGGGTTCGGATGATCTATCCATTGGTTTATTCGTTGAGTTATCCATCATGTCAGCTCCTTTCATGTCGATTCAATTTTTGTATGTTGCACCCATTATACCCCTAAGGGGTATATATCAGACAGAAAATTAGGCTTAAACCTGACTCATGGGAAAAGGTACTCTGACCTCTTTTTCGCCCATGAGCATGTTCGGTTTAAGCCTGTGATCCCTTTAGACTACATCGTACCCCTGATCTTCAATCGCAGCTTTGATCTGATCCACGTTCACCGTCTGCTCATCATATTCCACCGCTACTGTTCCCGCTGCCAGATCAACCTTACCACTCGCACCGGTATTCTTCACAGCTTCTTCAACCGATTTCACGCAGTGATTGCAAGACATTCCCGTAACGTTCAATGTAACATTAGACATTCTAAATTCCTCCTTGGGGTATATTAAAATGATAAATTAAATAGGTGAATTGATATAACTTACTTCATTAACTTCCGCATCGTAACCAGCAGTTCATCCACAACCTCATGTTCACCAGCCTGAATACGCTCAACGATACAGCTCTTCATATGGCCTTCAAGCAAAAGTTTGCCTACTGAATTAAGTGCAGACTGAGCCGCCGCAATCTGTGTCAGCACATCATCACAGTACGTATCCTTCTCGATCAATCCCTTGATCCCGCGAATCTGACCTTCCACACGGTTCAAACGAGAAACCAGGTTACTCTTCATCTCCTGCGAATGGTGACTCTTGCGCACATGCTTCCCATCACTGCCCTCGGCATGACAAGATACTGCTTCTTGGACTGTAGCCAAAGCTTCCGTTGAATCTGACTTGGAGGATTGCAAAGGTTCCTCGGGATGGCTCTGATGATCCATCATGAACACCCCTTTTCTTTCGTTCTTTTCTAAGAGTAACATACCCCATGGGGGTATTCAAGAGTATTCTGATATTTTGATAAAAATGGATGATTGCTCCCTAATTAAATAGAGCATGAGATAGTTCATCTGCCTCGAATGACATCTCTATCTGAAGAGTAATGATCTGACTACGGACACTCATTTTCCGATTAAACTCATCATTAATATCTGAAGCAGTCTGGGACTGTTCCACCCATTTCAACCACTCAGGGACTTCCCACATACTTCGAGCTGCAAAGGCGGCGCAGTAGCCATACCTTGCAAGTCTTTCATCGCCCATCCACCCCGCTGTCCGAAGTCCATGCATGTAGCGATCGAACATTTCTTCTTTAGCTGTCAATATGTCCTCTGCTGCAATATGACCCAAACTTGCGTTAACCCCAAATAGCTTTCCTAATTCTTCACCAACACCAGAAATACTCATGAATTGCCAATCAATAAGAGTAAGTACGCTATCTTCCAGACGTTCTGTTGGCATAAATATATTGCCTTGCCCCAAATCCTGATGTGACAATACTCGTGGTAATTGGTCCAGTGTATTTAAAACCTTGTCCATCTGCTCGCTATATTGGTTGAACCACTGCCAGATTGAATGGGCTTGCTTTTGGATTGCAGGAGCATACTGACGACAACCCCTAACCCATGATTTGAGCCAACTCGGACAGATCCATTCTTGTTGAGGTAATGGGGCTCCCGTCAGATAGGCTCCGTGAAACTCACCAAGGCGTTCCGCAATCCATCCCCAATCATCCAGAGGCCAGACATGATCACACTTTGAATGACGAGACACATCTTCCATCCACAACCCAATGGTGTGGTCCGATCTGTGCTGTACAGCGAAACAACGCGGAGCTATGATACGTCCCGGCAAATGATCAAGTATTCCTGATGAGAATATCTCAGCTTCTCTTTTCCAATAATTATGGTATGTAACATCTTCCTTCTCTGCTGAGTCCGGTTTAATACATTTCAATATAAGTGACCATGACAGTAATGCTCCAACTACGGTAGCCGTTCCCCGGATTAGGTAAATACCTGATGTGGTAAAATTAAGACGTCCCGGATTTATGGGTTCAACTTCCCAAGATTGTATTACTGCGTCTGGCTCTTCCAACAGTTTCTGCACACTGTGAACAAGATATTCCACATCCTCAGAAGATTGCAGAATACTATTCTCGCTAATTTGTTCTTTTTCATTAATACTTCCCATATCCTTCGCGCCCCTCCCCTCCATACCAATGCTCCTTTCACACCACTGGTTGTGCCTTACAAGGTATACTCCATCCTGCTGCTGCGGACGACCAGACCCATCTGTTCATAGAAAGCCTGTGCCCCAGAGTTAAACGTTGACACGGATAATTCCACGCTGTCTGCCTGAAGCTCTCTCCCTAACTCGATGAATGCTTGTAGTAACTGTTTACCTGTTCCTTGGCCCCGATGTTTGTTATCCACTACAAGTTCATGGATGTACAACATCTTGCGATCCACCATCAATGGGTTATCCTGAATTACACTTAACTGCGCGCTCCCGTAACCCAGAATCAAGCCCGTTTCGGAAGACTCGGCAACATATAGGTAACGCTTGTCCGTTTCCAGCAGTTCGATGAACTCCTTTTTCTCCATTCTAGTCTCCAACGCTCTGTATAGATCCGGCCGCGCCTCGACATGCATCTGGTGCAGCTCATCCATCAACAATGACACGCCAGAGTAGTCCCTCATTTCTGCCTTTCGGATGTTAATCGTACCTGTACTCATCCCAATCACTCTTTCGTCTACTGAATTTTACATTATTATACAACCAAAAAGCAGATACCATAAGGGTACCTGCTTCGCTAAATTTATCTTCATTCCATCTAGCCCATATGATGCTCATGTTGTTTATTTTTTCGAAGAAGTATTTCCTTCATTAAAAGCAACAGGTGATGGCTTCGCTGCCCATTCGTCCGCCTGCGGCTCAATGTCTACTCCGCTCAAAATCTTCTTTTTCTCCATCAAGGAATCCCCGTCTTCATCCAGCTTGTTGCGAATTTCCGCCTCGTCCTGAGGTTGATTGTTCTGTGTCATCATAGAGTCCTCCCTTTTTTCGTATTAATGTTGATGTTCCTTTATATAACGTGCCCACTTTCTGCATTATCATTCTCTTCGAGGATCAGGCCTTCCCCAAGTTAAGCTAAATCTATCTCTAAACCCTTTCGTTAATCGAAATCAACCTGTTTATCCAAAATGATTTCCTCTACTTTGTATTCCATCTCTGGTATTGAGGGAATCAAGGAGAATCGAACGTTTTCCAGAGAAGAAGGAAGAGCAGGAATCACTCGGAAACTAATTTGCGTCTCCCCACCTCCTCCACGACTGCCATGTCTCATGGTGATATGTCTCTGTTCGCTGAATATTTCCAGAGCCAAATGTGGAACCATTTGTATACGCTCAGCTTCATTCCCCTTATATTGAATCTCCACATAAACGAGGCTTTCACCTTCATATTGCATCGAATGCGTGATCATATACTCACACGAATCTTTGATCATTTTTTTCATAATCGGCACCACACTCGTCAATTGAAGAGGTTCACTTGGAAAGTAATGTCTTTGCGGCATCGGTTGCACGCTACGGAGAACATATCGGATATCTTCCTCCTTCATATCCAGTAAGCTCACCCATTCATCGATGATATTTTGAGGAGGTTGGTATTGGACTGCTCCGGTTATGTCCTTTCTGGCTGCAACCAGTTTCAGAAGTTGTTCATCAATCCGCTGTACCTCATCGCTGTATTCATTAGGAATTTCACGCAATTCACTCCAGCCCATATTTAATCACTCTCCTAATTTAATGACATGCCATGCAAATACAATTCGCTACTGTACCTGCATCCCCCTCTTAAAAAGGAAAGGACGCCCCTTGGGTCATATTCATGACCTTACGGGACGCCCTTTTTATATTGTCCACCTCAAATGGACATCATCTACTGTTTTGCTTGTAACAATGAGCAAAAATGCATACTTGCCTTAACCAACCTATACCTGATCTTGGCGAGCAAGCGCGGCTAGTGCGCGTAGCGCTGCATTAATCTCGCGCTCCACCGCTTGTCCAACTGCATCCGTATGCGGATCATACTCGGCTGCCAGATCACTGTCCGCGAATCCATCGATCGCGACAATGGCTCCGGCGCGAGCGCCACGCAAGGTGCTGACGATGTAGAGCGCAGCAATTTCCATCTCGGCTGCAAGTGCTCCAGCCTGCTTGTATTTGCGATGTGGGATCTCTTCCACGCCTGCAAAGAACGCATCCAGTGTTACGGTAATACCAACGCCCACTTTGCCTGCAAAGGTTGCAGCATCCGTGCTTTCTTGCCCACGAGCAGCCTCGATCAACGCTTGTGTCACCCCAATGTCCGCTACCGCTGGAAAACCATCCGGTACCAGTTGGCGAGTCAACCCATCCGTACGAACAGCGGCTGTACTCACAATCACACTGCCTGCAGGATAATCGGCTGTATACGATCCCGCTGTACCTACACGAATCAGAGTTGTTACACCCGCGCGAATCAATTCCTCGAAGCAGACAGCTGCTCCAGGTGAACCTACACCATGGCTGACCACAGCGATCTGTACCCCTTCATACAATCCAACAAATGTACGATACTCCCGACTGAACGCCAGTTCTCTCGCCTGCTCCAGTTTACGGGAAATCTTCTCCGCACGTGCCGGATCACCACAGACGATGGCATATGCCGGCATGTCTTCCGAATGAATCTGCAAAATAGGCATCAACATATTAATCAAACTCCTTCTTCGTCCACTCGTCTTCCGGAATCGGCAGATCTTCACCCGAGAAGCGTTGTTCCTTGAACGGATCGGCAAAATGGTGGAAGCCATTCACTTCCCAGAATCCGTTCCGGTCTTCTGTCATAAACTCCAGACCACGTATCCACTTGGCACTCTTCCAGAAGTAAAGTTGTGGCACAACCATACGCAGTGGAAAACCATGCTTGGGTGTTAGTGGCTCACCGTTATATTTGAATGCAAGCAATACATCATCATGCATCAACTCTTCGAGCGGTACATTTGTCTCATAATCATGATCTGCATGGATCATGACGTATTTTGCCTCTGGCTTAACCCCCAGAAGTTTTACAAAATCGGAGAAGCGTATACCTTCCCACGGCGTATCGAATTTCGACCAACGGGTAACACAGTGAATATCACTCACCGTGTTCACCTGTGGCATCGCCTGCAACTCAGCTAAGGAGAACACCTTCTCCTCTTCTACTTCACCGAATACCTTCAAGTCCCAGGTGGACAGGTCATATTCCGGCACTTCCCCTTCATGCAGAATCGGGAATTTCTCCGTCAGCATCTGTCCTGGCGGCAGTCGATCTCCGTGATTGTTACCTGTTTTGGGTGCCGGGGTTTTACTTTTTTTCAAACGTTCAGCCTTGTTATGCAAGTGGAATTCCTCCTTCTTTTACTGTCTCTAACATAGACATTCAGAATTAACGCGAGCTTCCGCCCGCTTTCAGTGCATCCTGTGCATAGGTACGGTCTTTGAAAAAGAACATTGCGACCAGCGTCACAATATACGGCAGCATCAATGTGAAATGCGTTGGCAGGGAGAAACCTTGCAGACGAATACTCAATGCTTCCATGAAGCCAAACAGCACACTGGAGCCCATGACGCCAAGCGGATTCGCTTGCCCTAACATCGTTGCCACCAGCGCGATAAAACCACGACCAGCAGTCATGCCTTCGGTAAACATCGTTACCTGACCGAGCGACAACTGTGCTCCAGCCAGAGCGCACAACACACCGCACATCAGAACGGCACCATACTGGATGCCACGTACCTTGATCCCGATGCTCTGTGCTGCAATCGGGTTCTCACCTACGGAGCGCAGGCGGAAGCCGGATACACTTTTGAACAGATAAAATTGTAGTGCAATCACGAGCACAATACCGAGGTAAACCAGCGGACTATGTCCCGATATTACATCACCCACCCACGGGATGTCCTTAATCAGCGGAATATCCCACTTGGGAAGTCCCACCATGTCTTTATCGTAGTATGCACCTTTTACATCAAAAATCGCACGCAGTGCAAAGGTCGTCACCCCCGCAGCCAGGAAGTTAAGCGAGATCCCGACCACGATGGCGTTAGCTTTCAGATTAATGCTTATAAAGGCAAAGAGCGCCGAGAATAACATCACAATTATAATGGAAAAGAGTACCGCCAGCAGCACATTACCAAACAGATAATTACCGACAATAGCGGAGAACGCACCGATCAGAACCAGTCCTTCAAGACCCACGTTAAACAGACCTACACGAGAACATAAAGCCCCACCGAGCGCTGCAAGCAGGATTGGAGTCATAATCCGCAAGGTTGAGCCAAACATGGCTGCATCAAACAGTTGTTGCATTGGACTTTTTCTCCTTTCTCCGCTTCAGGAATGAATAACCGATCTGAGCTGATACAAATAACGTCAATACAGCTTGGATGACACTGCCAACTTCCAGCGGTACATCCGTGTTCCGTTCCATCCCCATGGCACCCGTCTGTAGCGCAGCCAGCAAAATAGCTGCTACAGCTGTACCGAGTGGATGCGAGCGGGCAAGCAACGTGGCCATAATACCGCTCCATGCATAACTTGCGGATGACAGCGAGCCATCAAGGAAACGGTACTGTGTACCGAGCACTTCCCCCGCACCCGCGAGTCCAGCAAGTCCGCCACTGATGACCATGGACAGCATCATCATGCGAATGCGGCGAACACCACCGTAGGTTGCAAAGGACGGGTTGCTGCCGAGCATGCGGATCTCGTAACCGGTCACCGTTTTATGCGTGAACCAGTAGATCAGAATGGCCGCTACAATGGCAATAATGAAGCCAGCATGCAGTCCCATGCCCTGGAACAACTTCGGCAACCAGATACTCTGGTCAATCATCGGAGTCTGTGCCATCGCTGCAGATCCTGTGCGGTCCTTAAATGGATAGGAGACCATGTAACCCCCGAAATAAATGGCAATATAGTTAAGTAGTAGAGTTGTGATCAACAAGTTCATACCGAAACGTGCATCCAGCCAGCCTGCAAACAGGGACCAGATTCCCCCGGCAAGAATACCTGCCACAATCGCAGCAATACACACAAACCAGCCTGGTCCTGGCAGATAGAGCGCCGTGAGCGCGGCACTAAGCCCGCCAAGAATCATCTGGCCTTCGGCTCCCATATTGAAGAATCCAGCACGGAATGCCAATGCTACGCCAAGCCCCGCCAAGATGATTGGTGTGGAACGAGCCAACGTATTCGTGAAGAAGTAGAAGTTGCCGAAGGCCCCTTTCCACATCTCCGCATACGTATCCACCACATTACCGCCAACGATCAGAATCGCCACAGCCCCTGCAATCAGACCGATGAATACGGCAAGCAGCGGCTGCACGAGTCCGCGAAGTGTTTCTTTTACCCGATTCATATCCGCTCTTTCCCTCCTGCCATTAACAAGCTGATCTGTTCCTCAGTTGCTTCCTCTGCTCTCAGTTCTCCGGCAATTTCGCCTTCATACATGACAATAATCCGATCAGATAATTGCAATATCTCCGACAACTCCGATGAAATGAGCAGAATGCCAGCGCCCTCACTGCGTTTGCGCAGCAATTCGGCATGAATCGTCTCCATAGCACCGATATCCACACCCCGTGTTGGTTCGGCTGCAATCAGAAATGGTGTATCCTGTGCAAATTCACGGGCAGCAATCAGCTTCTGCAAGTTTCCTCCAGACAGAAACTGTGCCTTGGTCTCCGCAGAACCTGTCTTGATGCTGAACTGTTGGATCCAGCTCTCTACCATCGTTTTTGCTGCTTTGGCTTTGATGATGCCACGTGACTGCAAGCGATGATGGTGTCCCATTAGTCCATTCTCACGAACACTCGCATCCTTGGCCGCTCCCCACATGTAACGATCTTCCGGGATATGAGCAAGTCCATGTTCCCGAATGCGCCGTACAGGCCAGTTCGTTGTATCCTGCCCGGAAAGCACAACGCGACCACTATCCGCCTTACGCAGTCCAGCAATGACCTGAATCAGTTCCGACTGGCCGTTACCTGAGATGCCTGCTATGCCAACGACCTCACCTTTACGAACTTCCATATGGATGTCCTTGAGCGCCGAACGATCCTTCGCTCCGGACAGATTAACCCCTTCCACCTGAAGCACCGCTTCCGCTGGTACCGATGGCTGCTTGTCCATACGCACAAGTTCACGACCAACCATCAAACGGGACAATTCCTCCACATGTGTATCTTTGGCTTCCAACGTACCTGTCACCTGACCATCCCGAAGCACCGTGATCCGGTCTGCTACATCCATGACTTCTTGCAGCTTGTGCGTGATCAGTACAAAGGTTTTGCCCAGCTTGGCGAGAGATTTCATGTTCGCCAGCAGTTCCTTCACTTCAAGCGGTGTCAGTACCGCCGAAGGTTCATCCAATATAATGATGTCTGCGCCCTGATGCAGCACCTTGAGAATTTCAACACGCTGCTGCATGCCAAGTGGGCACTCGGACACTTTTTTCCATGGGTCAACCGGCATGCCATATTGTCTGCCAAGCTCATTTACCTGGGCTGCTGCCTTTTTGCGGTCAAATGCGCCTGCCTTAGCCGGTTCGCGTCCAATCACGATGTTCTCCGCCACCGTAAAAGAAGGGAACAGCATGAAATGCTGGTGCACCATGCCGATGCCACTTGCCATCGCCTGGGACGGCGTGGCAAAGCTCACCTCACGTCCACGGACTTTGATTGTGCCTGACGTGGGCTGTTCCATACCGTACAGCATACGCATCAGGGTTGTTTTACCGGCCCCGTTCTCACCAACAAGGGCATGAATCTCTCCCTCACGCAAATTAAAACGGATGTCCCGGTTAGCGGTGAAGCCGCCGTATTTCTTCGTAATCTGCTCCATCTCCAACAGCATATCTCGCGTTCGCTCCCCTCAGTTCAATTTAAAAAGGTTACACTCGCCACTACGATGACAGAATAACCTTCCGATCGCCGTTATCGTGTAAACGATAAGTTGAACATATACTGGTCATTTAATAGCAGCAAAACCGGCTGCCTGATCGGGCAGCCGGCTGATCATTTCCATCACTCATTCATTGAAAAGAACATTCAAAACTATTGTTGCAATGGATCTTTGACTACGATTTTGCCGGATACGATATCATCCTTGATTGCTTTAACCTTGTCGATCACTTCTTGTCCGACAAAAGCATTCAATGGAGATTCGCTGTCACGTGTAACGTACGTCAGGCCTACACCGTCTTCTTTCAAACCGTAGTTAACTGCGCCTGCTTTGAAGTTGCCTTCTACAAAATCTTTCACAGTCTCATAAGCAACGGTATCCGTTGATTTCAATTGAGACAATACGATATGTTCCGGGTCTTCAACAGTACGGTCCGTATCCTGACCGGAAGTGTAGAAGCCTTTTTCCTTGGCTGCTTCGAACACGCCGAGATCCCCTACAGCGGATGCGCCAGCGATGAAGTCAGCGCCTTTGCCGAATTGTACCAGCGCCAATTCTTTTGCTTTGGCCGGGTCATTAAATCCACCTACATAGTTCACGAGGAATTCTGCACCCGGGTTCACGGATTCCAATCCAGCTTTGAAACCTTCCGTATATTTCTTGATCAATGGTACATCCATTGCTGCGATCATGCCGACTTTGTCTGTTTTGGTGGACAATCCAGCAGCTGCGCCGAGCAGATACGCCCCTTCATATTCACGGAAACCAACGCTACGAACGTTTGGAAGATCAACGGTTGTATCTACAATCGCAAAGGACTTGTCCGGATTCTCTGCTGCAACTTTCTTCAATGCATCTTCTGCCTGGAAAGTTGCTGTAATAATCAGATCATAATTCTCGGCAACCGCAGCACGCAGATTTTGTTCAAATGCTGCCGGGTCTGTCGATTCAATCGTCTTGGTATCTACTTTGAATTCTTCGCCTGCTTTTTTGAAACCTTCATCCATCTGTACAAAGAAAGGGTTAACCCCTATTTTTTCGGGAAGTACGAGGGCCATCCGAAGAGATTTCTCCGAATCACTGCCTTGGGCGGATTGTTCGTCTTTGGAAGCCGAATTCCCACAAGCTGCCAACAAAATAGCCAACATGATGATCGATAAGACGAACGATAAACCTCTTTTCATTTTGAAAATACCCCTTTTCAACATTCTTTTTTCTTATCCTAGCGGATACTGTCGATCCTTGTCAATAAATCTTTGAGCGTATACACTCAAATAGAATATAATTGACAATTCGCTTTCTACCAAGCTTTGGAAACCGTTCTGTATCAAGCTTTTTTTCGTTGACATCCAGCGCGTCTCCGTGCTAAAGTCAATCCAATTATTCTATTCTTATAGGAATTGTCAGAATTATGACCCAAAGCTGATTATTTTCCAACCCATTTTAAGGAGGCTATTCATTTGAAAAAAATCACCCAGATCACGTTGGCGGCCCTACTCGCCGCTCCGGTAACACTCGGCAGCCTTAGCTTGCCCGCTTCCGCTTTTGCAGCATCTGCAACTCCGGCTAAACCCGCCACCTCACAAAGTGTCAAAGGACCGGTAGCTCAGGCGCCAGTTGCCTATACGGAAAGCGCAGCGGATTTTGCTCAATTCTTGCAAGCGAAATACAACATTCAATTGCCGCAACAGATTACCAAAGGTGATTTCATTCAAGCCATTGCAGCCATCACGGAAGCAACTCAAGCAAGTGACAGTGAAGCCAACGCTCCTGTCTTTACCGATCTGTCTTCTGGTGATTCTTCATATGATGCTGCCGTATCCTTATACAATAATGGGGTTCTTACGGGTACAGAAGTACGTGCTAAGGATCAACTGAGCACTTATGCAGCGGTCTTCATCGCGGTGAAAGCAGCCGGATTCAAGGAACTGGCTTATACTTATCCTGCAGAGAAAACAGCCAAAGCGCTTGCCAAAGCTGGCATTAGCCCAAACCGTGTTCAGGGACAAGCCGCACAGGAGCTGGCTGCTGCGATCGATACAGGCCTGATTCCTGAAAGCCTATACCCCGCTCTCCTTAAGGGTGGCGTAGCAAGTAAAGATTTCGCTGATACTTTGCTTGGACGTGTATTGGTCAGTCAAGGGAAATACAAACATGAGATTGGGCGTTCCGGCGATGCGGACATCTATTCCAAACTGTATGCTGCATATCGCACAGCGGATCTGATCGAATCACCTGAGCTGAGAAAGATTGTGGATCAGGCCCTGCGAGATGATCTCGTAACAGGTTATAATCTGAAGGATAGCCGCTTTGATTCCAACTTTATCGATGAACTGACACTTACTTACGGCCACGATAATATTCAACATGCTGTACAGTTGGTTGGTTTGTTGCGTAGCGAAGGTATTGATGCTGATGTGCAATTCCAACCCAAGACATCTGCCTTCATTTATTTGAAGGAATGGGGCGAGCCGAAGGAAACGCCTGATTATAAAGTGACACAGATCGAGAATGGTAACTATATTGCTTCTGCGAAGGAATATGATATCCAGTTCGAGTTCAACAATGTGGCAGACAAAGTTCGCTTCAACGACATTGTGCTGAAATATGCCAAAAAGAACAGTGACAGTACATCTCCACTGATTCTCAGCTCCTGGTGGCAACCGCTGTATTATTCACCAACCGCATTGGCGAACTACCCTGTCATTTCCAATAATAAGATCGCGCTTGGCAATTACTACGCTCAGTCCTTCTCTCTGAAAGAAAATGCCAAATCCATTCGGGAAGGTTTCCTGAAGCTGGCACCTGATGCGGACATTACGACGTATGACTTCTGGGTGGACCAGCCTTTCTTCAACTATCTGAACGGTGGATCTGAATAAAATAAATTCCGTCTTCAACCGAATTAAAGCTCGTATTTTGGCACCATAAGCAGCCGTCCTTACCGAATTTCACAGGGGTTTCGACCCCTAGATTCGTAAAGGCGGTTTTTTGTTCAGCATTTTGCAAATTTCTTCTACAAAATCATTTTTCTCATGCAGGAATTACCAATATAAGGTCGAATCCTTTATGTACACAAACACGCAATCATATTGCATATCTCCGCACGAACAGGAGTTACTCCATGGTATATGACGGTATTCTACTAGGCTTGATCGTTGGATTTTTTCGGGGCGGGTTGCGGCATGGGCTCAACCAGTTTGCAGCACTCAAGCTGCGAAGTGGCTGGATTTTCCCTGTATTGCTGCTAATCCAGTTCTTTATTTTCTATCTCCAGGAACGATTCGAATGGGTGGCATCCATTAATGGATATCTCTTTGCTGCCGTCTACATTACAGGGCTCGCTTTCCTGTGGCTCAACAGACACCATACCGGTTTCATGCTCATCTGGATTGGGGTATTTCTCAATTTTGCCGTTATGGCTGTAAACGGTGGGCGCATGCCTGTTTCTGTGGAAGCCTCCGCTGTACTGGGACCCTACTATGTAGACATGCTCCGGGAAGGCGGCGCCGTATCAAAGCATTTTATGATGGATGCATCTACAAATCTGCCTTTTCTCGGTGATATCATCCCACTCTCCAGCCCTTATCCACGGACTCAGGTCATCAGCATCGGTGATGTGGTCATGAATATTGGCATATTCCTTTTTATTCAATACATGATGGTGAATCGGGACAAAAAGGCTGTGCAACCTGCTAAAACTCATCAGGCTTGAAGAAAACAGGTAGACTCCAAGGAAGGGAGGTCTTCTCCATGAAAAAATTTGAAGGTGTGAAATATTCCCGCATTGTCATCAACGCAATCATCGTGGCTTCTGTCGTTGTAGCGTTAACTTCGGGATACAAGCTGGGCGGCTAGTATCCATACCACCCAACAAGACAAACAGGCTGCCAGCGGCCTGTTTTTTCTGTCTGGATTTTTGGCAGGCAACTTGGTATGTTATACATCTATATAGTATATCCCTATAGAAGAACACCAACTATATACACATCAAGATTAGACTAAACTCAAGCAGGAGATTTTTTATGAACTTTATTCGTAACCTTATCCATAAGGCAGATCGAAGCAGTATGTATGTTATTTTGCTTAGTTGTACCGGGATCGGTGTTTTTCTATACATGAACAAGTGGTCTTACCTTCATCTAACCACGGCGGATTGGGTTATGGTCTACACCATGCTGGGTGCGGCGTTAATTCTGGATTATTTCACGTTCCAGATTCCACCCAAAGGCAATCAGCAATCCATGGATTCATCGGTATACCTTGCCTGTATATTCATGTTTGGCGGAGCTTTCAGTTTATCCGTACTGCTTCCTGTCTCCATCATCCTGTTAATCAAAGAGCGCAAGCTAACCTGGTGGAAACACATTGTTAATTTCAGCATCTACAGTCTCATGATTACGGGAGCAGCTGCCGTGTTTGAGTGGACTGGCGGGCAATCGGGAACTCTGGACGGCTATAACCTGATTCCTTATTTTGCAGCGCTCGCAGCCTACTTCATCATCAACACGATCACACTTGGCTTATTCTTTCATTTCTCAACAAAGGATGCATTACAGCAGATGAAGCGGGCATTCGTTACCGAATCCCTGCTGGTTTATCTGTGTACGCTGATTCTGGCGCTGGTCCTGACAATTCTGGTTGTGCACAATGGCGTACTTGGCCTGTTGTTGTATCTAAGTCTTAGCATTCTGCTCTCCCATGCATTCAGGCAGTTGTTTGTGATGTATCAGACGATTGAGGAAAAGGCCAACACGGATCAACGTACGGGTCTGTTCAACCATAGTTATTTCGAAAGTATGTTAGAAAGCGAACTGACTAACGCTCGAACGCAGGGAACCCCGCTCTGTCTGGGACTTATTGATATTGATGATTTCAAAAAGTATAACGATCGGTTTGGCCACCTTCAAGGTGACAGTCTGCTGGCCCTGCTGGGGGATTTTCTGATGCGAAAGACGGAAGGCACACCTGTTACCGCCTTTCGTTATGGAGGGGAAGAGTTTACTTTGCTCATGCCAGGCATGGAGTTGGACGAATCCTACAGGTTCATGAACAAGCTGCGTAAACAACTGAACGACACGCCGTTTGAAGGCGTTGAAGTGTTTCCACACGGTTGTCTCTCCTTCTCTGCTGGCGTCGCGCCCTATCAGGTGGATATGTATAACAAATCCCAGCTTGTGGATCAGGCGGATAAAGCACTATATTATGCGAAAAAACAGGGCAAGAACAACGTGCACCGCCACGGCAGCAATGATGGTATGGAACACGAGATTGATCTGGTACAGGACGTTCGTGACATCGAGCAGCAGCTCAATCTGTTCAGATACAAAGATATGGATACGTTTAAACATTCCAAACGGGTCTATAAATATGCACTGGATATCAGTGAATTGCTCGCACTGGACAATGCGGAAAAACGTCGTTTCGTACTGGGAGCACTGATTCATGACATCGGAAAACTGGAGATTCCTTGGTCCATTCTGAACAAAAAGGACAAGCTCACCGCAGAAGAATGGGAAACGATCAAAGGACATGTCACCTGGGGCAAAAAAATGGTGATCACGAACGATCGCTTCGCCGATCTGATTCCGTATATTGAACTTCACCACGAACGTTATGATGGCAAAGGCTATCCTTACGGCCTGAAGGGTAACGAGATTCCCCGGCTCTGCCGGATGCTGACCGTGATCGACTCCTTTGATGCCATGACGACAGAGCGGCCGTATCAGGAAACCAAGAACATGGAAGAAGCCATTCGGGAGCTACGCTCATGTTCGGGTTCACAGTTCGATCCGGAGCTTGCCGAGTTGTTCATTCAATATATTGAGAAAAGAACCGCTCAGCAACAGTTGCAGTAAAATAAACAGAATTTCTTCTATAAGCCCAGAAAAAGTAAAAGCGCTATCCCCGGTCTGATCGGAGATAGCGCCATTTTCATTTTCATGGAATGAATCGTACACCAGACAACTTCATTCTCGTGCAGATTCTACATTAAGATTTGGTATTCAGCTCATGTGAGGTCTGATGCAGCTCTTTAATCATCTGCTGCAAAAACATGTTGTCTTGGCGACTGATACCGTGCTGATTGTCTTGAACAAGCATCTGATGAATGTTCTTTTTGAGCAATTCACTGCGACGTTCCAATACTTCTTGACTCATGTTGTTGCTTCACTCCTTAACATGTTTTGTAATGAATTCACGTTCTATATTAAGTATAGAGGACCTTCTCCGATAGGGAAAACGGACTCAGCCTTCCTCAGCTGGTCACACCAACCCTCACCTAGCGTGACAACATTTCACCCCTTCTCATTCTTAGATATCCTTCTAAATACTCTCTGATCCTCCCCAGCTTTCTCCAAAGACACAGACTAGGGTCTTGGACAAGCTTGCGTTATAATGGTCCCATCCCTGTATAAATAAAGTGCCTAATTAAGCTAATCCTAGATCAAAGGAGTTCTGCATTCATGTCCTATAAACAAATTAAATGGATGATTCTGCTGATCCCTACATTCACGGTTGGTATCTGGGAATACATTCGCCATCAGTTTCTGATGCCATACCTTTCGATGGATGCAGGAAACTGGTTAACACCCCTCATCGTTTACCTCGTCAGCGTGACACTGCTCAGCCGCTTGTTCCACATGCTCGAAGGTGCCAGGGCTGCTCTGGAGCAGGAACGTGCAGCAAAAGCAGCGCTGGAAGCTCGTGACCAATTGGCGCGAGAACTTCACGACGGCATATCTCAGTCTCTTTTCCTGCTGTCAGTGAAGACCGATAAAGCAGGCCGCAGTCTGGCAGGCAGCGGACATGAGCATGAGATCCAGGAGATTCAAAAAACCGTGCATGAAGTCAATACATATGTAAGGCAAGCTATTGCCCAGTTGCGTTTTGTTCCTTCCTCTACGGTAACGTCAGAAATTATTTCACTACATGCGCAGGTTGAAGTGCTCGTCAAGGAAACGGTACCTGGTGCACAGATTCATTGGGACCTCAGGGGTGTAACGTTCTCTGCCAAGGAACAAGTGGAACTGCTCGCCTGTATCCGGGAGGGACTACTGAATGTACGCAAACATGCGCAGGCTACCCGCGTTCAGGTTCATGCGGAAGGTAACCCAATTGCTTGGTTCATTTATATTCAGGATAATGGGAATGGACTAAGTGGAGATCCTCTTCATCTGAAGGATCGGTACGGACTGCGAATTACGAAGGAGCGTGCTGCCGAGATGGGTTGGTCTTTCACCCTCGATTCAAGACCGGGGCATACACGAATGATGATAGGAAAGGAGCATGCTTAATATGGAACATGTACGTGTATTGGTTGTTGATGATCATGCGCATGCGCGTGAAGCGATCTGTAGCATTTTATCCGAGGACAGCCTGTTTGAAGTGATTGGTACAGCTTCGAATGGACAGGAAGCGCTGGAACTCACCGGGCAATGGATGCCCGACCTGATCCTGATGGACGTGCAGATGCCGGGCATGGATGGGCTGGAAGCCACCCGTCAGATCAAGCTGCGATTCCCTTATGTTATTGTTGTTATGGTCACGGTATCGGATGATGTGACGTTTCTGTTCGAAGCACTGAAACAAGGCGCTCAAGGCTATTTGCTCAAAAATCTAACGCCTTCCACCTGGCTTGAATACCTGCGCGCCATCGTCAGTGACGACGCACCGCTCAGTAAGGAACTGGCCTACCGGATTTTGCAGGAGTTCCCCGCACCACGCAGTGAAGATGTGCAAGATAACCCGCTAACGGCGCGGGAACTTGAGATTCTGCAATGGGTATCCGCGGGATATACCAATCGGGAAATTGCCGATCAACTCGGTATTTCAGACCAGACGGTGAAGAATCATCTCAAAAACATTTTGCAGAAGCTCCAGCTTGAAAACCGGGTACAACTCACCCGCTACGCACTAGAGAGCGGGCTTGCAGGACGTAAACTTCGCAAATAAACATTGTTAATTCGGAGTCAATGATGCTTCCGACATAGGTGAGAAATGACATAGCATTCATGCTTTTGTCACAATTATGTAGACCAAATCGTTTTTTTATAGCCCAATGTAGTCATACGCAGTCATTTTGGACAAAGTTATAATGGGTTAGATTGTGTTTAAAGGACCATGAATGACTACAAATCTATAACCTGAGGGTGATGATTTTTTGATTTTGACAAGCTTTACCCTGAAATGGGGCAAACGGCACTGGGCATTGGTCACCTGTCTGTTGCTCGTATGTTGCCTTGTTATGCCACAGTGGGCATCTGCCCATGCTTATATTATTAAGGCTTCGCCAGGAGAAAATGAGATCCTCGTAGCTGCTCCGGAGCGGCTGACGCTGGAGTTCAACGAATCCTTGCAGACGGCCTTTTATGATATCAAAATTACCGGCCCTGACGGCAATCAGGCAGACGATGGAAATGTAAAGATTGATGTGGATCGCCCTCATATTCTGGAGACTGGCCTGCAAGCTGGACTCGGGAACGGGACTTATGCCGTTAACTGGAAAGCTGTATCTGCCGATGGACATCCAATTCAAGGGGCGTATGTTTTCCATATCGGTGAACCATCCGGTTCTCCTGCCGGACTGAGTGATCTTACATCCGGTTCCGGTTCAACAGGTGGGCCGCTGAAATGGATTGTATCCCTGACAGACTGGATTCAGTATCTCGGATTGTCTGTCATTCTGGGGACACTTGCATTCTTACTGCTGCGAATCGCACCGACATCCATGACAAGAGAACCTATGGACGTTCCGGGTAGCTACAGATTGTTATGGATCAGTTATGCTGCTGCTTCCTTCGCCGCTCTGGTCAGCCTGCCATTGAATACGTTATATGAATCTGGTGTGGCTCTGGGTGAACTAAGCTGGGGATTGATCGGAAGTGCGCTCAAGCTGACATCCTTTGGTCAGATCTGGATGTTACAAATACTCATTGTAATGCTGCTGGCCGTCACGATTCTCTCCGGATATGATCGCGATCGATCCATCCGTGCTCGCATCTGGTCTTCCTATGGCTCACTTGTGCTCGTGCTTGGATGGCTGTTCACGCATGCCATGACGGGACATCCGGCTGCGGCGGATCAACGTGCGCTCGCGATTGCCATGGACTTCGTGCATCTGATTGGTGCCGCTTTCTGGATTGGTGCACTAACCGCCATGGCGATATGTCTGCCTCCACTGGCGGATAAGCTGCCATCGAAGGTGCGAGGAGAAGTCTACTGGGTTGCTATTCGCAGATTTACCGCCTGGGGGATTGGCGCCGTAGCCGCTCTGGTTGCTACAGGGATATACAGCAGTCTGATTATTCTACCAGCACCTGTGCTGACTTCCTTGTTCACTACAGCTTATGGCCTTGTCCTGATCGGCAAGATCGTCCTGCTTATTGTAATGCTTGTCTTCGCGTGGCGTCATGCCAGATTGGCAAGAGCAGCAACGGGAAGCAGATTATCCGGCAGCCTAAAAGCCGAACTTGCTACTGGTGCTGTCATTCTCGCTCTTGCTGCCGTACTGACACACCTGTCTCCAGGACAACCCGCTGCGGTCGGACCGTATCAGGAGACAAAGACTACAGAAGACGGCTCGGCGATCACACTTCAGGTGAGTCCCAATATAACGGGAGAGAACCAATTCGAAGTTGATGTGAAACGGGCAGATGGAAGTATCGTTAACGATCTGGAACAGATCACACTGTCACTCACACATCTGGACATGGATATGGGGATCTATGAGATTACCATTCCGAAAAACGACACCGGTGTGTACAAGGCTGAAGATTACATCTCCATGCCTGGACGTTGGAATATCAAGGTTCATCTTCTGACCAAGACGTTGGATGCACTGGATGCCGAATTTGAGATTGACACCGCCAAGCCATAGTTACACAACGTTTATATTGAAAAGTGACCCAATCTAAAATTAGTGTTTCTACAAACTGCAAATGTAGTGAAGGGAACGAATTGATTTTGGAGAAGCGAAGCTCAGCCTTTATTCCGGGATTTCATCTTACTAAATATAAATTGAACTAATGTTTGCACTGAAACGGAGAGGACAGAAAAAACCTGAAAAAGCGAAGCGTTCGCCTTTATCACCGGATTTTCCCTTTGAGAAAAGGGAATCAAAAAAATCTGGGGATAACAGCGATTGGAGGGTTATTCTGTCATCGGAGTGTATGTGTAAACCGAATTTAGTTAAATTTATAAAGTTGTATAAAAATCCCGGAATAACGGAGTTCGTAAGAACCATTCGTAACCGAAACGGCCTTTGCAGAACGTAGACACTCATTTAAGAAAATGGGCCGAATCATATATGATAAGAACTGAGAGGGGTTATTTATTTTGAAGAAAACATCATGGATTTCCAAACTAACATCCACTATCGCAACAGGTACCGCAGCATTCATGTTATTCGCCGGATTCGCTAGCGCTCATGTTACCGTTAGCCCATCCGTTGCACAGACAAGTGCATGGCAGACGTACACCATTAAGATTCCATCCGAGAAAGAACTGCCTACAACCAAAATCACCATGAAAGTTCCGGAAGGTGTTGCATTCAAGCAATATCAACCACTGGCAGGTTGGAAAATCACCACCGAGAAGAACGATTCCAATGAAGTTACATCGATCACATGGGAAATTGACGGCGATAACGAAGGGATTCTGGCAGGACAATTCCAGCAGTTCAACTTCGTTGCACAGAACCCTAAGGCGGAAGCTGAAGTAGCTTGGGATGCCTTCCAATACTACAGTGATGGTAGCATCGTAGAATGGACAGGCCAACCAAGTGACGCCAACCCGCACAGTATCACGACGATTAGCGAAGATCCGGCTGCTGCTGATAATGCTGCGGCAGGTGGCGGACATGATAGTGCAGGTACAGAAGGAAGCACAGGGGATAATGCAGCTACCGACGATAGCAAAGCAAATGATGACACCACGCTGGGCGATGCACTTAATGACACCGTTACAGGTGAGCCAAACAACACGGATACAGATCCGGGTACACTGAAGCTTCAACAAGCAACATTGATCGTATCCATCCTGGCCCTGATTCTTTCCTTCCTGGGAATCGCTCTGGCTACGCGTCGCAAAAAACGTTAAGAATTAACTTACAGTTCACGATAACTTGAGAAAAATACAGATAACAAAGAAGCCTATGGCATACGGGATCAATGGTCATACCCCTGTCAAGTAGACAGATGAAAAAAGCTATGCTGCCAGCGCGCATCGATATTCAATCGGTGCGCGCTGTTTGAGTTTGGCTTGAAAGCGTCGGTAGTTGTAATTGTACACGTAATCT
>NZ_MKZL01000022.1:0-587483 GCF_002803315.1 Paenibacillus sp. GM1FR
TTCTTCGGTATACGTGTGAAATGTTTGTCCTTTTTTGGCCATAAAAATATCCCCTCCAAGTGTCACTTGAACCCTCATGATAACATGAAGGTTTTTTCAAATGTCTACTTAAAGGGGATAATACCACTACTGGTCCGGTGTTTTTTCGTTATGTTATGTCAGACAAAGTAGCCTCCCAAAAGGCTATCTATTAGAAATCGAAGTTGTCCGGGTCAGGTCCAACGCGTACATCTTCGTTCAGAGCACTGATCTGATCCATCTCTTCATTCGAAAGTTCAAAGTCGAAGATGGAGGAATTCTCGATAATCCGGTTTTCCTTGGTGGACTTCGGAATCGTAATGACTC
Source organism: Paenibacillus sp. GM1FR (assembly GCF_002803315.1). NCBI lineage: Bacteria > Bacillati > Bacillota > Bacilli > Caryophanales > Paenibacillaceae > Paenibacillus > Paenibacillus sp. GM1FR. The sequence continues at coordinate 346 of NZ_MKZL01000022.1, forward strand.
CATTTTGCAGATCCCAACGCAGGATGACTTGTGCAACCGATTTGCCTTTGTCTGAAGCAATCGCCGTGAGGACTGGGTTGTCCAACAGCTGACCTTGCATTAGAGGCGACCAAGCTTCAAGCTGGATACCATGCTTCTCACAGAAAGCCTTAAGCTCAACCTGAGTCAGGCGAGGGTGGTATTCCACCTGATTGATCATCGGTTTCACTTTGGCATCCTGCATCAGGTCTTCGAGATGATGAATCTGGAAGTTGCTTACGCCAATAGCTTTAATGCGGCCGGCTGCGTACAGTTCTTCGATCGCTTTCCAGGCTACTTTGTATTTGCCTGCCTTAGGCCAGTGAATCAGATACAGGTCAAGGTATTCCAGTCCCAGTTTGTTCAATGTGGTATCAAAAGCGGCAAGTGTCTCTTCATATCCAAGGTCTGCATTCCATACTTTAGATGTAACAAACAGTTCTTCGCGTTTCAGGTTGTTTTCTTGCAAAGCTTCTGCAATCGCTTGACCAACACCGGCTTCATTGCCGTATATTGCAGCAGTATCAATGCTTCGGTATCCATGTTTAATCGCATTTTTCACGGCTTCAATCAGTTCAGATCCTTCTTCTACCTTAAATACCCCAAGTCCGAACCAAGGCATAGAAACACCGTTATGCAGAGTTACTGTGGATTGTAAATGTTGTGCGGTTTGAGCTGTTGTCATGAGATTTCCTCCTTAAATTGTGTAAAAATCAGTCATATTAAGCTGAATTTTTGTTTGTTTTATCATACAAAATTAAATCATAGTAGATCAAATTGGGTTCAACGTATTATAGTATAATAAAATACCATATGAAACCGGTTCCCCTCGAAGGCTGGAACTGATATATATAAGAGTGAGACCTATGGTCGGATGGAAATTAGCACGAAGCTTTCTCCATTTCGACTGATGCATGTTGATCCTTGCTTTCCAGCATTTTAGCCCAAGCGGTCAGGATTACAGCTACGAGAACCATCAAGGCACCGACCCATGTCGTGTGAATCAAACCGATGGAATCATTGATCACTCCACCCAAATAGGCACCTATAGCGATCCCTGCATTAAATGCGGCGATGTTAAAGGCTGAGGCTACATCCTTGGCCTGTGGTGCATATCGTTCAGCCAAGGTTACCACGTACATCTGAAGACCAGGCACATTCATGAAAGCGAGCAGGCCCATACCCATAATGGTGAGCAGTGCTGCCAACTTAAACGGGACGGTGAAGTACATCACGCCGAGAATGATGGTCTGAATGATGAACATGTAGAAGAGCGCCTTGAGCGGGTTGCGATTGGCTGCTCTGCCGCCGATGATGTTGCCAACAGCAATGGCGATTCCGTACAACAACAGAATGAACGCTACTGTTTTCTCGGAATAACCGCTAATATCATGCAACAACGGGGACAGATACGTAAAGACAACAAATGTTCCTCCGTACCCAACAGCCGTGATGGCAAAAGCAATCAGCAAGCGTCCACCTGTAACGAGCTTCAGCTGATCCCGAAATGCCGTCCGTGTTCCTCGCTTCAACGTGGATGGCACGAGTATCAGGTTCCCGATCATTGCAACGATGCCAACCCCAACAATCAGGATAAAGGCAGCGCGCCAGCCCCAATGTTGGCCGATGAGTGTACCGAGAGGTACACCGGTTACTGTGGCAATGGTAAGACCAGAGAACATGATGGCAATAGCACTCGCCCTACGGTTGGCAGGCACCAGATCGGCTGCAATCGTGGAGCCAATGGACATGAACACCCCGTGTGCCAGAGCGGATACTACTCGGGCAATGAGTAACATGGTGATGCCCGTGGATAGTGCAGCCATCGTGTTACCCGCAATGAAGACAATCATGATGGCAAGCAATAGCGCTTTGCGTGATATGGTAGACGTCAGTGAGGTCAGAACAGGAGCCCCAAAGGTAACGCCTAATGCATATAAAGTAACGGTCAGTCCCGCTGTAGTTACGGAAATGCCCAGGTCTTCTGCAATGAGGGGCAGTAGACCAACGCTGATAAACTCTGTGGTACCGATAGCGAACGCACTGATAGCCAGCGCCAGCAGCGCCCACGTGCTGCGTTTTGAATCTTGTAACATTTCTTGCTCCACTCCCCAGAATGTAGATTTACGTACCGGCAAATGCTATTATGAGTTATTCGGTATAGATTGAATAGTACGTACTTTTTAGTACCCTACGTACTTTTTGGTGCCTATACAGCATGCGACGGATGTAATTCAATTCATCAGGGAGGAAGCAAGTTATGGTTAGAAAAAAATATAACATCTCGGTTGAAGCTACCCTAGAGGTGATCGGTGGCAAGTGGAAATGCGTCATTCTCTGTCATCTGACACATGGGAAAAGACGAACCAGTGACCTCAAGCGTATTATGCCCGCAATTACACAAAAAATGTTAACACAGCAACTCAGAGAGCTTGAAAACGACGGAATCGTAAACCGTATCGTATATAATCAGGTCCCTCCCAAAGTAGAATACGAATTGAGTGATTACGGGAGAAGTCTTGAACCGATTCTCAATGCGCTCTGCAATTGGGGAGATCAACATATTGTGAAGGAATACGGAGACAAATCAGCAGTTCTGGAAGATAATGGACTCAATGATTTTAACTCTGACAATAGGGAGTTGGTGCAACCGTGAACTATGAGATTTTATATGATGGTGCTTTTGCGATGCTCAAAGTACATTTGCAACGGGGAGAGCGGTTCAAGGCCGAGAGTGGTGCGATGGTATCTATGACTCCTACGGTTGAACTGAAGGGTTCAGCAGAAGGTGGGATGTTTGCCGGGTTCGGTCGGATGCTGAGCGGGGAGAAGTTTTTCTTTCAGGAACTGACGGCTGCGGGCGGGTCGGCAGAGATTCTGCTCTCACCTTCAAGTATGGGCGATGTAGAAGCTGTTGAATTGGACGGTTCCTATTCACTCTATGTGCAGAAAGACGGATTTCTGGCAGGAACCGAGGGCATTCAGGTGAATACCAAAATGCAAAACCTGAAAAAAGGTCTCTTTTCGGGAGAAGGTTTCTTCATTATTGAGATCAGCGGACGTGGAACCGTATTTCTGTCTTCCTATGGTGCCATCCATGCGATTAATCTGGCAGCAGGTGAAGAAATGATCGTGGATAACGCCCATTTGGTGGCATGGCCTCATTATGTAGATTACCGTATTGAGAAAGCTTCACAGGGCTGGTTATCCAGTGTTACAAGTGGAGAAGGACTGGTATGTAGGTTCCGGGGAGAAGGAACCATTCTTATACAGAGCCGCAATCCGCAAGGATTCGGACAATGGGTGAAGCAGTTTATCCCTGCGCGCTAATTATTTTTTTGAGAAAGAACACACAGAGTTGCAACGGATATGTTTCCATCATCGTTATATGAATAATGGATTTACTTCATTGACTGACGGGTATATATTCTGTTGCATAAGGTCGCACATCATGGAGGTATGAGATGACAAGCTCACGGTATAAAAATGCACAAGAAAGTCCGGGATATCTGTTATGGCAGGTTACAGCCATGTGGCAAAAGGAAGTACGCAGGGTGCTGGAGCCCCTCGAACTGACACAACCTCAATTTGTATTATTGCACGCCTGTTTATGGCTCAATGAACACGATGAGGAAGGCAAGGGAGTGACTCAGGTTCAAATTGCTCAGTTTGCCAAGGTGGATGTTAACGTGACTTCTCAGGTTCTACGTGCGCTTGAAAAAAGGGGATTAATTACCCGCGCTCGTCATCAGACAGATACGCGTGCCAATATTATCACAACAACGGAAGAAGGAACCCGATTGGCTGTGGAGGGAATCCATCTGGTCGAGGAATCGGACAAGGCATTTTTCGAAACTCTGGATGAACGTAAGGGAGAGTATTTGGAGATCATGCAGGAGTTTCTTCGCCAAAAAACAGAGAGTTGATCCGTAATATATCTTTTTTTAATGTATTAAACTACAGAATGTAGTGGAACTGGAAAATTTTCTGATTATTAATAATTATAACACCTCTGTAAAATACAAATAGACCTTCTGACTTCATCTTGTCGGGAGGTCTATTTCGGTTGCTCAATCGATTCGATAGGACGCAAACGGCTCGCGGCGACGGAAAGAGTCACTAATCTGGTCCAGATCGGCCAACAGCTCATCGGGCAGTGACATGTCCAGACTAGCCAGATTATGTTCCAGCTGTTCGGTGCGTGTAGCCCCGACAATCACTGTGGATACAGCTGGACGTGTCAGTAGCCATGCGAGTGACAGCACACTCGGGGAGCAACCATATGAGGCAGCTTTAGCACTCACTTGTTCACTCAGTTGGATATTATGCTCCAGCAGGAAACGGTTGAAGGATGGATCGGTGTCTGCTCTGGAACCAGAAGGCACACGGGTCTGTCCGTTATATTTACCTGTCAGAATACCACCTGCCAGCGGGAAATACGGGATAATGCCTACACCCTGATCGAGACACATCGGTACCAGTTCAAGCTCGGGTGTACGGTCTGCCAGAGAGTAGCTGGTTTGGGTGGAGATGTAGCGCACATAATCTTTCTGTTCACTGATGCCCAGAGCTTTCATCAGCTCCCAGGCTGCGTAGTTGGAGGCTCCGATGTAACGGACTTTGCCGGAAGTAACCATATCATCCAGTGTGCGCAGTGTCTCATCCAGTGGTGTATGCGGATCAAAAGTATGGATCTGGTACAGATCCACATAATCCGTTTGCAGGCGCCGCAGGCTATGTTCCAGCTCTTGTTGCAGATGGTAGCGGGAGGAACCCCGCCCATGAGGACCATCATGCCGGGGTAATCCGGCTTTGGTAGCAAGCACCGCGTTTTCCCGTCGACCTGTGAGGGCCTGTCCAATGATGCGTTCCGATTCCGTGCCTGCGTAGATATTGGCGGTATCGATAAAGTTGATGCCCTGATCCATCGCTGCATGAATAATGCGGGTAGAAGCTGCTTCATCCGCGCGTTTGCCAAACGCATTGGTGCCGAGCCCCAGTGCCGACACACGCAAACCACTATGGCCCAAACGTCGATACTCCATCATTCATCGCTCCCTTTATGTACATTTATGTAATGCAGATTATAACGTAATCTATTGAAAACGTGTTATTAATATAGTTAAATGATTCTAAGAACCCGTTATTAAAGGAGATATGATGGAAAACAGTGCCGCACATTTAACAAGACGGAAGCCGAAGAAACCGAAGAAGAAATGGAAGAAACCATTGATCATCACCCTAAGTGTGCTGCTTGTGTTGGGAGGACTCGGATTTATCTATCGAAAGCAACTCGTCGTGTTTGCCTTTAATTTGTTCGCTTCAGCTACGGTGAGGGAAGCCTTGGATGACTCCTTTGTACCAGCTGGCGATAAGGATGCTCCTGTCGTGGAACATACGGACCCATTCTCGTTGTTACTGCTAGGGATTGACCAACGGGATAACGAACCAAGTCGTTCGGATACCATCATCTATTCCGTCGTGCGTCCAGAAGACAATAAAGTGCTGCTGCTGTCCATTCCACGTGATTCCTATACCGAGATTGTCGGCCGGGATGTGAAGTCAAAGATCAACTCAGCGTATGCCCATGGTGAAGCCAAGATGGCAATGGATACGGTGGAGAATTTGCTGGGGAACAAAGTGAATTTCTATGCCGCGATTAATTTTAACGGGCTCAAGGATATTGTTGATGCGGTGGGTGGCGTTGAACTGCCGATCAAGAAGAACATCGAGAACAAGCTCAAAATTCATGAGAAGCTGTTTGTTGAAGCGAATAAACCAATCTATAGCGGCGAAGAAGCGCTTGGATATGTGCGTTACCGGGAAGATTCCGATTTCAATCGGACGATGCGTCACCGGATTTTCTTAAGTGCCTTCATGAATCGTGCGCTGGAAGTCAAAAATCTGACCAAGATCCCGGACGTAATCCAGATTGCCGGATCGAATTTTACAACCAACATGACCTCGGACTTTATCGTGAAATTTGCCGAGTCCTTATATATGAAAGATAGCATACCAACGATCAGCAATTACATGCTGAAGGGTGAGGGTGCAACGCGCAGTGGCACATGGTACTACGATCTGTCTGAGGACGATCTACAATATGTGCGTGGCATGATCGCCAGTTGGCTGGACCCAGATGCGAACGAGATAATTGAGCCCGAGTCAGCGGACCAATCGGAGACGAGTGATGCGGCATAAGCATCGATTCTTGTGCAAATGCTCATATGAATATAAGTCCGGCGAAGCAGTTGCTTCCCGGCTTTTTTGCGTTTGAGATCCTACGGATGAAATATTGCACAGATATATCTAATGTTTAAACCTCTTTTTATGGCATACATATAGTAAAATATAGGGAAAAGATTAAACATCAACCAACGGAGGAAGCTCATGAAGGAGTTTAAGGATCGGCTTCAACAGGTTCAGGAGCAACAAAAGCAACTGGCGAAGGAGTATCATGCCTTGCTCCAGGAATACCAGTCCGATGACCTGATCGTTCAGAATGAACAGTTACAGGAACAGTATGAAGCTCACAAACTCAAGCTGCAACAGCTCGAACTTCGCTCACGCAAGATGGAAGAAGAGAATGCACGTCTTCGCATGGCGTTATCCGAACAGATGCTGGATGAGAAGCTGAATCTAATCCGGGTATCGCGAGAGAAGATGGAGACCTATTTTCAAGGGAAAACAGCAGTACATAATGATCGAATTGCATTCCATGAACATCGAACCAAATCCAATCTAAACGCGCTGTACAACCAGGCCGCACAGGAGTTGCAAGAGGATTCCCACGAGGTGAAGGAGAGGATAGCTTACCTTGCAGCAGAGGTGAATGAGCGCATTGAATCGCACAGACGAGCCGTACGGGATAGAGAAGAGGCTCTGCGTGGGCACATGGAACGTGGTTATGAGCACATGGCGGAGGAAGGGTTGAGCGAAGAGACTATTCAACGCCGGATCAAGCAGAATCGCATGGAGATGAAGATTGGACTCAGCTGGATCAACAAAGTAGCCATCTTGCTCCTCATTCTGGGGGTTGGAGCAGCGTTTCAATACTCGTACTCGACCTGGTTTAATGACGAGATGAAGAGCGGAGCCTTTTTCCTGCTCGGTGCACTGATGCTCGCTGGAGGAGAGTGGCTGTTCCGCCGCAAAAGGCAGACGTTTGCGATGGGGCTGCTCGGCGGTGGGATATCCGTGTTGTTTGGCTCCGTCTTCTATAGTTACTTTTTACTGCATATTATCGGATTATATACGGGACTTGCCCTATCTGTATTGGTATCGGCAATCTCCGTATTGTTGTCCTTGAGATACCAGTCGAAGACCATCTGTTCACTAGGTTTGGTAGGCGGATATCTTCCGCTATTCTCCTACATGTTCTCGTTTGGGCTTGATGGCCCTGCTGTTTATGTAGCCATGATCTATCTGCTGCTCTTAAACGGGATTATTGTGTTCATTTCGTTTGGCAAACGGTGGCCGGTGGTGCACTATATCAGTTTCCTGTTTAACACACCATCCATGCTCATCCTCTTATGGCTGTCGCCAAGTGAGAAAATTGGCATGTTGTATTCCATTGTGACGTTTGCATTATATCTGGGCATTACGCTGGCATATCCATTCAAACACCGAATGAAGTTAACCTGGTGGGATTTCGCTCTACTCGCCATGAATACGAGCATTAGTTGTCTGATGTTATACGTATTATTTGATGTGGCGGGTTGGAATGATGCTCAGGGCTTGCTGGCGTTGATCTTCTGCGTGGTGTATCTGGGCCTCGCACGATTCGTCCAGCGCCATATGGCTCAGGAGAAACAGACGATATTACTCTTCTATGTCACTTCCCTGACCTTTGCCATTCTGATTATTCCGTTCCAATTCGGGGCCAAGTGGTTATCGATGGGCTGGTTGATCGAAGGAGTTTTGTTGGTTACGCTTGGACATCTGAAACGGCTCAAGTCGGTGGAACGTGCCGGATGGGGCATTGTTCTTCTATGTCTAATCACTTTTGTGTACTATGATCTGCTGGCGCTATTCTTCATCGGGGAACGTTCTTACTTTATGTTAAAATACTCCAGTATTACGCTGGGAACCTTGCTTATTACACTGTATTATGCCTGGGCAGTTCACAGCAACTCATCTTCCAGAGAGAGATTTAATTACAGCCCGCTGGAGCTGGGTTTTCTGAACGGATTCAAGTATGTGACACTTGCGAATCTGTGGTTATATGTGCTGTATGAGTCGAATGAATTGTATACCAGAGCTGTCGATGGGACGTTCCTGTTATACATGTTCTACAAGTTACTCATGTTCGCAGCGCTCACCATTGCGTTGGCCTATGGACTGAACAAGGTGAAGCTGCTGCGTGATCAATACGTGCAGGTGTATACCACCTTCTTGCATGCTATTGGCTGCTGTATTGCACTGGCCGTAACCTTAACCATGCCAGCGCTTCAGCCGGAGGTTCCGCAGCATACGGCGGCGGAGATTGTTGGTTTGCTGGTATTGATTATCTTTAACGTAGGGGTATTCTTTGCAGGAAGGGATCTGCTGATTGCAGGCATCCGCGGGCAGTTCAAGAGCATTGAATGGTACCCGGTTATCGCAGGGGTGTATCTGCTCGGTGTCATCACCGTATTCCTGACGATTCAGTTCCAGTGGGGTGATGTGGGGCTGATGTTCAGCCTGATCTATCTGCTGCTCGCGATTCTCTATATTGCCTATGGATTCCGTAGAAAATATGTCATGATTCGGCGTCTGGGCCTGGGACTAACGTTGTTCGCCACGGGTAAGATGGTGTTCTATGATGTGGGGATGCTTACCTCGGGTAGCAAAATCTTTGCCTATTTCAGCTTCGGCGTTCTATTGCTGGGGATCTCTTACCTGTATCAGAAGGTGTCCAGCCGGATGGAGGAAGTACAGTCCAGAGTGACAGCGAAGCCTGACGACGAGCCGACTGTGCCTGAGGAAGACCAAGATTGATGTAATGATTCTAATTCCAGTCCATGATGTGTGTGGGCGGTTTGAACGGACGTTCTTGTTGGTGTATGTTCTTGTTTGAACTAAATGGAAGGACTCCGGATGTGTTTCATATCCAGAGTTCCTTCTTTATTCCTTGTTCTTAGTCTCTTCGACGACTTGAAAGCCGTTTGCTTTTCCATTAAGATATCCTTGCTCATAGTAGTCTATGCCATCAGGGGTTATAGTTACTGCAACTGTCTCCGGATCATTCTCTACGGGTTGTGCAACAATATATCCTCTGTCTAGCAGATATGAAATTGCTCTGTACTTTTCTATGTTTTCCTTTTGATAGAATCTATTACTCGGTAAAAGCACCGCAGAATTTTCAGTAAACCAAGCTGAATATATTTGCTCCGTAATATCGTATCTTTCTTGTATTCTCTCTTTAATTTGAAGCTCTCTTTCATCGAGCATACTCACACCTCCGGAAATAAAGTTAAAATCACGGGTCTAGCTATTGATCATGCCTTGAAAATGAACTGAGCCTATGAAAAATAAAATATACCCGTTAAGAGGGACTTGCTCCAAAATGTCTATCTTAAAGGGTATATTTTTAATAGCAACCTAACTGAAGAAGATTTCTTTTTATTCAACAAAACTACGCTTTGTTTTCCAATACCAGAACTTCGATCCTTGAGAGATTATAAAACGGTCTAACCATGTCTCAAAGTTACTGTAAAAAGATCCCGTATGTTCAACAGAATATAAACTCTCACAAAGCAACAGATATTGCTCATTACCTGAACTCCAAAGCTCTAAATCAATTAGGATTCGATCATCAAGAATATTGGCGACTACAATTTTATTATCTGATGCTTCATTGTAATGAATAACATCTTGGGCTGAGTATAAGAAGCTCTCCCCGCCATATTCGGGGTCTTCGAACAAGGAGGCTCCATTACATAATCGTAAAAAGCTTATGTAATCTGGAGGTAATGGAGTAGAAAAATACTCGGAAAGCTCTTTAATTTTATCTTCGGATGCACTTGGTTTGAATTTATTCATAACAGTCGTTTTCCCAGTAGGAGCAAGTATTTCAATCTGACCTTCATTTTGGTCCGACCATTCCTTAAATGCTTTAATTAACATCTATATAGCTCCTCCTCAAAAAAACTGACTTTACAGATTTCTGTAAAATCAGTTTATCATATTACCCGTTTACGTAAGGGCAGTTTATGATTGAATATCATGCAATCATCTATACTTTCGGCTTTATTTTTCAATCCAAAATGAGGCTCCGGGCTGCTGTGAACAGCAATCTGGGGCCTTATTGATGTTAGTATATGGCTTAGCCTAATATGACATTCGTGAAACGTTTTGCGCGGAGATCACGTTATAATAGAGTAGACTTAGGGTTGGATCTTCATTTGTAACCATGAGGTTTCGGCAGCTGATGTGCCTTTCAGTGATTCTCCGCCATCATCGTTCATACGGGAGAGCACGGTTAATGTCATGGACAGGGCAAAGGCGAGCAATACGTATATGAAAACATTTTTTTTGTTCATAGAAAGGTACCTCTCTTGTTGAATGAGCTAAAGTAGACATCCGGCCGTCATGAGAAAAAAAGCACAACGTCTGGTATAGTAGAGTGAGTAGAACCGAACAAAAATCGTTCCTGTATACCACTATATTGAAGTATAGCGGTGCAAACAATGGAACAAATCTGATGAATTTATCATTATTGTTGAAGGTATGTTTATAGAGATCGAGTGAGTGATCATTGAAGGTGGGAGAATAACATGCGGGAGACGGCAAAAATCGTCATTCGTACGCCAGGACAGGAAAGTGACGGCTCATTCGCTTATGTAAGCCAAGGTCGCTCCATTACGGTGGGACGTTACACAGGCGGAAGTGAATTGGACTTGTCTGTTTATAATCAGATGATATCGAAGCGGCATTGCCGCATTCATTATGATGTACAGCAACAGTTATGGATCGAAGATCTGGATAGCAAAAATGGAACCGAACTGAACGGGCAGCGCCTCGTTCCCTATGAGAAATATCCGTTTAGCGAGGGCGATAGCCTGACGTTGGTCAACGGCCTGATCCAGCTTCGCACGGAAGGTGATCTTGGAGAGACGAGGGAATATCGTGTGTCGGACTTGCTGGGTGAGGGCGTACGTTTACTGGATCACCTGCAAACCGTACAGATCGGTGAAGTGGAGATTCCGCTGTCCAAGAAGGAGTATCAGCTGTTCAAGCTGCTGTATAGTCAACTGGACCACTTTGTGACAAGGGAACAAATTGTGGCTCAGGTGTGGCCGGAGCGTAGTATGCTGGAGAGTGAAGCGGTAGGGATCGACGAGATTAACTCGCTGATCTATCGGACGAATCGCAAGCTGGGTGTACATTTTACGATCAAGTCCGTTTATAAAAAGGGTGTATATATGAAGTCTCATGTGCCGGAATGAATGAGTGATAACAAAGGGATGAGTTCATGTTCATCATTTACCTGATTCCATGGCTGATTGCCGTGGTGACATTGATCGGTGTCATATCGATCGTACTCGTGAGTTGGAAAAACGGGATTTCCCCGATGCCCACATCCAGTCGTGTCAGACAGGTGGTCATTCAGGAAGTGAACCGTATTCCAGGATACGGGGATGTGCTCGAAGCGGGCTCTGGATGGGGCACATTGGGACTGGATGTTGTAAGGCATTGCCCTGGCAAAAGGCTGACCGGGATTGAGAATTCTATCGTTCCCTTATGGTCTTCCCAACTGATTGCCTATCTCAGTGTTCGCTTACGTCGAGCCAAGGGAAAACAGCACTCTCTCAAGAGCAGGCTGCGCTTCATGCGCGGGGATATCTACACCAGTTCCTATGAACATGCGGATTGTGTGATCTGTTATCTGTTCCCGGGTGCTATGACTAAGCTTCTGGACAAGTTCAGTCGAGAGCTTCCGCCGGGTGCCAAGGTGATTAGTGTCTGTTTTGCGCTGCCGGGTAAGGAACCGCTACGCACCATTACATGCCGGGATGCCTTGCGCACCAAGGTGTATGTGTATTCCTTTTAAAGAAAAGAACAGGAAAGTGATCACCAGGTTTTTGCTCAGCTGGAGTGCTGTAAACCTTCTGCCATAACGTTAATGGATGAAAGAGTGTGCTCCATATCATAGTAATGCAGATACCACGTAAGAACGAGGATGTGAAAAAGGCCCCGAACTCACTATGAAGTGATTCGGAGCCTTTTTGTCTCGCCTTTGAGTTGGGGCAAGAGATTGCTTGATTATTACTTACCACACGTATTATTTTGCAGAATCGGTAGTGCCTGTGCTCTCGGATGTTGTACCGGATTGCGAACGATTCCGTCCGCCTCCGAATCCGCCTTGTCCACCGCCTCCACCAGGACCGCCCATACCTGTATTGGCAGTGGTTACACCAGATTCATTCACCCAAGTCACATTACTGGTCGATTGGAAGGCAACCACTTGAGTTCCACCACTATAGGTACCGTCTGTATAGAGTCCATCCACCGCTTTACCTGTAGACGTACCACCGGAGTAGATCACGTAGGAGCCATCTTTCGCAAGATCCGGTGAGCTGACAACCACGGTTTGATAATCTTTTGCCGGAGCGAACGTCAGAATGTTGTTGCCTTCGCTATCTTGTACATGTACAAGTGTTCCAGCTTTTTGCGTTGCAGGGAATGTCATCACAATGGTATTTTGCGTAGACGCATCGGATGTTCCTTGTGCCATGCCCGAGCTTCCGGCAGCCACCAGGTATCCACCACTGATTTCAAATGTGCCGTCATAATCCAATGCTCCGTTGCCGCTATTCGTCGGTCCGTTCACAATAACCGTCCCGCCTGTCATGTTAATGGAACCATTGGAATCCAGCCCGTCACCACCTGCGTTCACGGTGAGGGAACCGCCGTTAATGTGGAACTCGTTATTGCTTGCTGCTGCACCACCCATACCGCCCGGTCCACGTCCTTGCTGATTAACAGCTGTACCTTGGGATGCCTGATCGGTAGTTGATGTTGTACCTGTCGTTTCGGTTACAGAGATGTTGGATGTTGTGGCTGCATCGGTTGCTGTAGTCGCGCTATCTGTACTTGCCGCTGTATTCGCAGCCGTTTCCGTCTCGCCACCTGCAGCATTGACGCCATCATCGGATGCCGTTACATCTACATCCCCATCGTTCAGGGTGATCATTGCACCTTCAAGTCCTTCATAACTCTTCGCAATCGTGATGGTTCCGCCGTTAATCGTCAGGGCCTGATCGGCATGGATGCCGTCATCACCGGATTCAATGCTGAATGTTCCATCGTTGACTGTCACGTTATTGTTGCTGTGCAGGGAATCATCCATGGAATCAATGGTATACGTACCGCCATTAACCGTAAGATCTGTACCTGCTTTAAGTGCTTTGGCACTTGTGGATTCGGTTGCTGTTGTTGCAGTGTCCGCATCGGCATTGTTATCCGTTGTTGTTGTGTTGGCAGAGTTGGATGCTGCTGCCCCGTTTGTATTAGCACCTGCATTCGTACCGCTGTTATTAGGCATCTCTGGCATATCCGCAGGAGGTTCGCCATCTGGTGGTGTGCCCATATCTGTTGGAGGTGTGCCGCCACCCCATCCACCGCCGCCGCCGCCGCCAAACGGACCTTCTTCTACTTTGGCTGGTGCATTGGCGCTACCGCCGCCCGTTACAATGTTGTATGTGCCGCCATCCGCAACAAGTGCGGTTTCGGCTTGAATACCATCGTTGCCACTTTGGATATCGAAGGTACCTCCTGCGATGGAAACGTAGCCCTTAGTGGTATCTGTGTCATTGGTTGATTTAATACCGTCGCCTTCGGCTTCAATGGTAATCGTACCCGCTTGGATAGCGACCATATCTTTACCTTTGATGCCGTCATCGGCTGCTTTGACGCTGATGCTACCACTAATGATTTTCAGATCATCCTTGCTCGTAATACCTTCATTATAGTTACCTGTGACGGTCAATTGACCTGCACCATTGAATGTAAGATCTGCTTTGCTGAAGATTGCAGCATCCGGCTCGTCTGTCGTGGCGTCGGCGTACACATATGTTTTACCATCGGAAACGGTATTTTTGGTTCCTTTTTCGAGTGTAATCACCGCTTTACTAGCCTTCTGAATGTAGATTGCGGCGCTGTCGTTATCATGAATTGTTGCTCCGTTTAATACGAGATGTACGGTACCCTTATCGGCAACGTTAACCACGATCTGTCCATCCGTTAGCTCACCGCTAAGTACATAAGTACCTGCTTCAGAGATGGTTACCGAACCATTCGCTGCTTTGGCGCCCGAACCGGTTACCGTTGCAGTTGTTCCGTTCAGCTTAATCGCTGTGGAATCTGCCTCACTCCAGCTAATATTGGTATCGTCAGCATCCAGAGAGACCAGATCGGCGTATTTTACAGAAGTTTGCTCGCTGACAGATACCGTTTTGGTTGTTCCTGTCGTTGAAGTTGCGGCATTGGCCGTTGTGCTTGTGGTTGCTGGTGAACTGCATGCTGCGAGTAGGCTGGTAATCATGGCGATGGACCAAAGTTTGCTACCTGTTATCATGTTTTTCTTCATATTAGATCGTTCCCTTCGAATTATAAATTAATATTCCGTTGTTGGACTCATGGTTAATGAGATATCCAGGTTGCCGTTCCGTGTGCGGATCGCATCGAGGAATTCCTTTTGGCTAACACTTTCGTGAATGGTTACACTGTAGACCAGCTCATACAGACTGCCGAGTTCGGTCGTTCTGATTTTTTTCAGATCAAAAGGTACGTTGAATGTATGGAACACTTCATTAAGAGCTTCTTCATAACTCAAGTTTTCGGGAATGGTGACTTTCAGCGTTTTCAGCTGACTCTTCTTGCCGCCAAAGTTGAAGCGACTCAGAACAAACATCAGTACACACAGGATAATGGTGAACAATACCGCGTATCCAAAAGCGCCTACACCGCAGGCAAGACCGGAAGCCATCGTGAACAATACGTAAGCAATGTCTTTTGGATCACCAGGGGCACTTCGGAATCGGATGATCGAGAAGGCACCTGCCAAGCTGAAAGCTCGTGCGATGTTGCTACCGATGAGCAGGATGATGATGGCGACAATGACGGGCAGAACAACCATCGTTAAGGTGAAGCTCTGGGAGTATGTGCTTTGGTTAGTTTTCATGTAGGTGAGGCTGATGATCAACCCCAGAATGATGGCAAGACCAATGGTGATGACTGCGTTGTTAAACGTCAGGTTGGTATCGGTTAGGGCTGAACTGAACAGTGAATCAAGCATATAGGACACGCTCTCTTTCTATAATCGTTTTATCTTGTTCTATGGATGGGTTAAAATCGGTACCTGGTACAAGAATGCGCTCTGTCTGGTAATTTAGGTTGGTTGTTCTAGCTAGGTGTCTGTACTCGTTGCCGTATTTGGAGAATCCGGTACGGTACAGTCCATGTTCGGACAGCAGTTGTGACAGCCACATCGGAACGGTTTTCTCGGCTTTCACTTCCATCAGCCATCGTCCGTCCTTCACCAGCGGTTCACCGTAATCTCCCTGTTCCAGCTTCAGATCGTATCTGCGACTGCGGATGTTGGTGTCAAAGGTAATGCGGAGATCCCGGCTGTTCTTGTCGAAGAGCGCTTTGCGTTCATATGCCAGATATACTTTCGGTTCCAGATCGTATACCCGAAGGAAATATTTGATCTCCTCGACAACTTGTTTGTTCATGTAATCCGCCAGCTCTGGCGCCTGCCCCGAACGGACGAATTCGTAAGCTTCATCCAGTTTCAAGGCTGTTCTACGTTTGTTCACCAGGCCAAAGACTTTCTTTTTGATCTCCAGATACACTTTGGCGTTCTCTTCAGGGATTCCATAAGCTCGCAGTCTCAGCTTCTCCTTGTATTTTGGTTTGGAGAGACTGGCGCGGATCAGCGAATCCTGCGGAGTGTCGAAGTACAGGTTACTGATGGAGTAGTACTCATGTTTCTTGTTGTAGGCATCCAGCTCCATGTATTTCAGCAGGTCATTGTAGAAATGTGCGTACTGCTCATCCGTCAGAAGATACTTGCTCTCATATCGGTTGAATACTTCAATAGCCATGTGCGACTCATTCCTTTCGTTGGTGGGTTGTATGTTTTGTTGCATCGTGTATTGCTTCCATGTCTGTATCTTAGAGCCCCAACCTTGAATGAATCTTAAATGGTTTTACATTGCGTTAACATTTTTTTACCTTCCTATAATAGTGCGCATACACAAAATGAATTAAGATTGATTCAAGGTTTCATTGATAGAATAAGAACATATAAAACAAGTCCCATTGAGAGAAATAATTCAAGCAGAGGAATGAATAGATGATGAGAATATTAATTGCGGAAGATGAGGTTCATTTGGCAGAGGCTGTATCGCAGATTTTGAAAAAAAACAACTACTCCGTGGACATGGTCCACGACGGCAGGTCAGGATTGGATTATGCGCAGAGTGGCATCTACGACCTGTTACTACTCGACATCATGATGCCGGAGATGGACGGGATCACCGTCCTGAAGAAACTTCGCAGTGAAGGCAATCATACGCCTGTCATTCTGCTTACTGCGAAAGGTGAACTATCGGACAAAGTCACAGGCCTCGATTATGGTGCCGATGATTATATCGCCAAGCCTTTTGCCACAGAGGAATTACTGGCCCGGATTCGTGCAGCCTTACGACGGAAGGGCGAAGTGATTCCCGAGGATGGGCTGAAGTTTGGCGACATTGAGCTGAATACAACTCAACTGAAGCTGAGCGTTCAGGGTAAGGAGATCAAGCTGAATTTGAAGGAGAATGAACTGCTGGAGCTGTTGATTGCCCGCAAACAGGCGATTACCTCCAAAGAGCAGATTATTGAGAAGTTATGGGGATTTGATTCGGAAGTGGAGTATAACAATGTGGAGGTGTACATCTCGTTTTTACGCAAAAAATTAACCTTCTTGAACTCTGCCGTCCGCATTAACACGATTCGGGGTGTGGGGTATGTACTTGAGGTGACGTCCTGATGTTCAAGAAACTTCGAAATCGATTCCTGATCGTGAATCTGGTGTCCATCTCCATTATGATGCTGGTGGCATTTGCGACGATCTATACGATTACTTATCAGAATGTGCAGCGTGAGACAAATATGGAGTTGTACAAGGTGTCTGATTTCTATCACAGTCCTTATAATTCATCCAAGATGCCGCGCGGGGAAGGGCAGGGTTCCGGTACAGGGGGTAGTACAGGCTCTGGTTCAAGTTCTGGTTCAGATTCGTTTCCTTCCGATACCATGGGTGGTGATAATGGAGGACCGGGAGGTGATCCTAACTCACCTCCGGCACGTTCCGTTTCGTTCATGATTAAGACGGATGATCAGTGGAAGATTACGGATACACATTCCCGATTTGATATGGAAGATACGTTCTACACCGAGGCGTTACAAAAGGTTGACCAGAATAAAGTTGGTGATTCGGAACGGCAGACGGGGCAATTTGCGCTGGATGGAACGGACTGGGCCTATGTGGTTGATCCGAGCGGTGCCGGGCACATGATCGTATTCATTGATGTGACGGCGCAACAAGGTATTCTTACGAATTTGATTTATACCTTTGCTGTTGTCGGACTGGTGATGTTGATTGTGATCTACTTCCTGAGCCGTTATTTTGCGAATCGCTCCATTGCACCAGTCAGAGAAGCGTTTGAGAAGCAAAAACAATTCATCGGGGATGCTTCACATGAGCTGAAGACACCTCTGGCGATCATCAATACCAATGCTGACGTACTGCTTGCAAATCAGGAGGATACCATAGCAAACCAGGCGAAGTGGCTACACTATATCAAGTCGGAAACCGAGCGTATGACCGGACTTACGAATGATCTGCTCTATCTGACCCAGATGGATGATTCACGCTCCACGATGATTCATGCGAAGTTCAATATGAGCGATGCGGTAGAAAGTATTATTTTGCCGATGGAAGCCGTAATATTTGAGAAAAACATCTCCCTCGACTACAACGTTGAGCCGAATCTTACGGTGCATGGGAACAGTGAGCAGATCAAACAGGTCATTCTGATCCTGCTCGATAATGCGGTGAAGTATTCCGGTCCAAAAGGCGCCGTAAACGTTACCCTCCAGAAACAGAATAATGATGTCATGCTGGCCGTATCCAACACAGGTGAAGGCATTGCACCGGAACATCTGGATCGGATCTTCGATCGATTCTATCGTACGGATTCTTCAAGAGCCCGCAAACATGGTGGGCATGGTCTGGGGCTGGCGATTGCTCGTTCCATTGTGGATCAGCACAAAGGAGAGGTGTATGCTCGAAGTGTAGTTGGAGAGGGTGCTACATTTTACGTGCGGTTGTCGTAGGGGTGGAGATGCGCTGGCGTATGAAAAAATGCTACCTACGTTTCGGCTCAACACTAATCCTTCGCTCCCGCTCTATAATTGTTCTTCAGGCATAAGTTCTGCCTGTAATGGGTTAACCTATGCTACAATGGCAACAGTATGTATGAATCAAGGAGATGACTGAACGTGGCAGAAGCAAACGCAATTAATGAACAAGAAATGATGCAATATATTGCAGATAAAACGAAGGCAAGCCAAGCGAACATCGCTCTTGTGCTGAAGCATGAGCAAGCGTACATCAACAAGGCGCATGAGAATTCCAAAGGCAATGATGTTGATATTGACGGCGATGATCTGGCTGACTACATTCTTAGTCGTAAAGATGTGAAGCTGGATGAGTTGACCGTGGAAAGCATCCTGGATGCTGAGATGGACTACTTGATGGACAAGGGTCACGCGGGATACGTGGATTAAGTTCTGCGTGGATTTGGAGCTTGGACTGTGGCGTGAGGTTTAATGAGATTTGTATCAATGATCGGCGCATGAGGGGCTAGATTATTGGTGTGCGTAGGTTGTTCAGTCCAGCGATTAAGCCTTTCTGTGACCCGGGCAAAATCTAACGAACCTGATACGCCTTATAAGGGTATTTCTCGCTCGTTTGGGAATATAACGAATCTCAGACACGTTATTCTCTGGATTTTAGGACTTTCCCATGCAGTTAAAGCATTTCCGCGGAATTAGCGTGTCTGAGATTCGTTAGTTCGGGAAATAAGCGCTTTTTGCCGAAATAAGGTGCCTTAGGTTCGTTAGAGTGATCACAAGGTGCAACGAGGCGTTAACTGGCTGTTTCAAAAGTACATTTTCAGAGATGCGGCCTAATGAATGGCAAGTGTTGTACTATAAAAAAGACCTCAACTCCACAATACTGTGGTGTTGAGGCCTTTTTTAGATTGTAGTGACCAGGCATTCCTTCGGGAACACCTGTCGGTATAACTTTTTTAAGGATGGACTTGAAGTTCTATCGACCCAATCCCTATCAATCCCACCGTTTATAGCTTCTTATTGACCAACCATACCGCCATCTACGGTGTAAAGGGAAGCTGTTACATAAGATGCTTCTTCGGACAACAGGAAGTTCATTACCGCAGCGACTTCTTCCGGTTCGCCGTAACGGCCCATTGGAATGCTAGACACGGTTGCTGATTGATAATCTTCCACGTTACCGGAATTAGCTTCGATCTGACGCATCATGCGTGTATTGATTGTACCGGGCAATACAGCGTTAACCCGGATATTATAAGGTGCCAATTCATTTGCAGCGGTACGAGTGAGACCAACTACGGCATGTTTGGACATAATATATGGAGATACAGCAGGTGCACCCATCAGACCCGCGAGGGAAGAGGTATTAAGAATCGCACCGGATTTTTGTTTTTTCATCACTGGAATGACATTTTGCAGACCCAGGAATACTCCACGAATGTTGACGTTATATACGGTGTCGAGTGCTTCAACACTCAGGTCTTCGATCAGCCCTGTTGGACCTTCAATTCCGGCATTGTTGGCAAAATAATCGATTCGACCAAAAGCATCCAATGCTTTTTGCACATAGTTTTTCACGTCTGCTTCTTGGGATACGTTCGCTTTTACGGCGATGACGTGCTCTTTGTCGAGGTTCAGATCAGTAATTGTCTGCTGGATGGCTTCTTCATTCAGGTCCACCAGAACCAAGTTGATTTTGCGTTCAGCCAGGCGGCGTGCCAATTCTTTACCAATGCCTCCAGCTGCTCCTGTAATAACGGCTGTATGTGTATAAGATGTACTCATGAACTATCCGCTCCTTATTCATTATTGGCAGGTATTTCTCAAAAAAAGTTTCAACCTGTCGTCTATCTTTCCTGTCTCAATGTTAAGATATACATAGCAATGTGACAATAATCATTGACATCGCATATGTCAGCTATCGGACAGAGGTGTAAGCGGTGTTCATTTATATTACAATAATGAACAAAGGAGGCGAAAATGTTGATCATTGAACATCCTCAGGACCGGAGAGCACGAAGAACGCAGGATGCGATCATCGCTGCGGCGGTTTCTTTGATATTAGAGAAGGGAGCGGATGCCCTCACAATCCGGGATATTACGGAACGGGCAGATTACAACCGGGGAACCTTCTATTTACATTTTCCCGGCAAACCGGAGTTGTTGCAGTTCATTCTGGATGATTTCATGCAGGGAGTGGGGCGAGCTTATGCAGAACCATACGCACAGCTTACAGAAGTGGACATGACTGCATTGCTGCCATCCACGATGCCTGTATTCGAATATATTGAAGCCCATCAGGATATCTTTCGTGCATTAATAACGATGCATTCAGATATGAGCTCTCGGCTATGCAATATGTTTAGAACGTATCTAACCGAAGATTTTGTATTGGTGACCGAGGATAGTGAGTGGACGATTAATTACGACATCATGTTAAGTTATCTGGTATCTGCTACGGTAGGCGTAATCATGCATTGGGCGGAGATTGGATTCAAATATTCTGCGCATTATATGGGAGAGCAGCTTACGGCGCTGATTAACATCAAACCGACCCGTCTGCTGATTGAACCAGGGCAGAAGGGTCGGACTATTCACGAGCGTATGCTGTTGGATTAAAGGTCGAATGAGAGTTTTGTTCTATATCAATTGAACTAAAGAATATTTACACTGCACACTCCGATGACAGAACAACCTCTCCGATCGCTGTTATCCCCAGATTTTTTTGATTCCTTTTATAAAGGGTAAATCCGGGGATAAAGGCGAACGCTCCGCTTCTTCAGGTCGTTTCTGTCCTCTCCGTTTTGTGTAAATGTTTAGTTCAATTGATATAGATGAAGAAATCCAATTCGATTATCCTGTCATGGAGGCGTTAGCGGCCTGTTGCATCTGAAGCAGCTGTTCGCGGATCAGGACCGACTCTCCGATCATGATTAATGCGGGATTATTCACTTGATGCGACTTGGCGAGGGAATGGAGTTCGGCAAGTGTGCCGGTAATAATTTGTTCCTTCGAAGTGGTTCCCCGTTCGATTAAAGCCGCAGGGGTGTGTCCGCTTTTGCCATGGTGAAGCAATTCATGTTGGATCTGGGGTAGTTGGCTAATGCCCATGTAGATGACCAGTGTATCCACACTATGGGCGAGCAGATCCCAGCGGACCGAAGATACACTTCCATCACTGCCGGTTCCCGTGACACATGCGAAGGATGAAGCAACCCCGCGATGGGTTAAGGGAATAAGGGATGAAGCGGATGTACCTACAGCTGAAGTGATGCCAGGAATGATCTCAAATGCAATCCCTGCTTCCGCCAGCACAAGCGCTTCTTCACCACCACGGCCAAAGATGAACGGATCGCCGCCCTTGAGTCTTACGACTTGTTTGCCTTCCGCCGCATGTGCAGCAAGCATCCGTCCAATCATCTCCTGACTCATGGAATGAAGGCCTGGAGCCTTGCCGCAGTAGATGCGGAGTGCTCCTTCGCGAGCCTCAGCGAGCAATTGATCATTCACAAGCCGATCATACATAATGACATCTGCGGACTGAATACGTTTCAGGGCTTTTACCGTAATCAGATCCGGATCTCCAGGACCAGCGCCAACAATACTAACTAAGCCCCGGCTCATGATCGTGTCCCCAATTTCGGTGCAGCATCAGAACTTGCCAATCCTGAACGACCACCCTGAATGGTTGCCAGTTTAGTAGATATCTTCACCGGATTTCCCCAGTGGTGTGCGGCATACAGACCGAGACCAGTAAATACGGCTCCGCCTATGAGATTGCCCAGCAATACCGGAATCTGATTCCATAGCCACCAGTCAGCGAGACTGACCTGTGCACCAAGCATCATGCCTGCCGGGATGACAAACATATTTACCACAGCATGCTCAAATCCCTGAGCAAAAAATATGGTAATGGGCAGCCACATCGCTACGATTTTGCCCAGTGTGGAAGTGGACGTCATTGCCATCACTGCCCCGAGTGTGACCATCCAGTTACATAGAATGGCTTTGATGATGACCAGTACAATGCCAGCCCCACCCAAGTGCTGATACCCCAATGTTTTGGTTTCACTGGTCTGGATCAGCGTTTGAATTAGAGGGTTGCTCATATCCGTACCCATCTTGGTAATGGTCAGGCCGTATAACAGAGCATAGAATGCACATCCGAGCAGATGTCCTGTGATCACCCAAAAATAATTTCGGAGCATATCCATCCATGTAATTCTACGTTTCAACACTGCGAGTGGAAGCATCGCAAAGTTTCCTGTCACCAATTCGAGACCCAGCAGAATAATGATGACAAATCCCGCCGGGAATATCAGTGCACCTGCCAAACCAACGGAAGTTTGAGATACAGCGGTATATGCCATTGTGGTTGCAAAGGCAAGGATTGCCCCTGCCAGAAAACCGCGGAGCAGCATCTGTACCCGACTCATTCTGGCTTTGCTCTCACCAGCTTCGACCATCGATTGCAGCACTTCTGCAGGTTTAACAAAATCCATAGCGCACGCCTCCTTGATGTCAGGGTATCTCTAGCCTTTAACCCGCAATTGTGATGAAGATTTCTCCGCTGTTGCCGTCTACTTCTGTTTTGTAGGTATTCAAGCAGCCTTCGTCCGGCTCGTGTACCTTACCGTTACGCAGATCAATCTTCCAATCATGCAAAGGACAATGAACCGCTGTCCCGCACACCATGCCTTCCGACAGCTTGCCGCCCTTGTGAGGGCAGCGATTCTCGACGGCATGCAGACTTCCGTCGCTCAGTTTGAAGACTGCAATTTCCGTATCCTGTATCAGGAAGGTCCGTGCTCCCTTTTCATCAATATCTGCAAGGTGTCCAATCCGGAATTTGTTCATCGCTGTTCCTCCTCTTCTAGTGGGTTACCGGCTCGGCACCGGACAGTGGGGTGAAGTTTTTACGTAATTTCTCGTCTTGTATGATTTCTTTCCAAGGATCAACCGTGTGACCCAGTGTAACTTCCAGACGTTCAACCAGAGCGAGACGTACATCCCGATCCGCCAATGCTTCCTTCACATGATCCAGACCAACCCGTTCAATCCAAGCCGCTGTTCTCTCATTCCATTTTGCGTTCTCTCTATAATATTGCAGGTAAGAGTAAGTCCACTCTTCCACTTCCGCATCGGTCTTCACCGTACACAGCAACTCGGCTGCACGAACCTTGACTCCCGCGTTACCGCCAACATGAATCTCCCAAGCGCCATCAATGGCGACAACACCCAGATCCTTGATGGTCGCTTCAGCACAGTTCCGCGGACATCCGGAGACAGCGAGTTTCACTTTGGCTGGAGCCACCATCTTGTCGAGTTTTTTCTCCAGACGAATACCCATCTCAATGGAATCTTGTGTGCCGAATCGGCAGAACGTATTACCTACACAAGTCTTCACCGTACGAAGCGCCTTGCCATAACCAAAACCGGAAGGCATATCGAGTTCCTCCCAGATCTTCGGCAGGTTCTCTTTCTGTACACCGAGCAGATCGAGTCGTTGCCCACCCGTGAATTTCACCAACGGAACATCGTATTTCTCTGCGACAGTTGCAATCTTGATCAATTCCGCCGGGGAAGTGACACCACCATAGATCCGTGGAATAACGGAGTAGGTACCGTCTTTCTGGATATTGGCGTGATAACGCTCATTGGTGAATTTGGATACACGCTCATCTGTGTATTCAGCCGGCCAGATCATCCCGAGATAATAGTTGAGGGAAGGGCGGCACTTGGAGCAACCTTCCGGTTCATTCCAACCGAGAACATTCATGACTTCCTTGACGCTTTTGAGTCCCATCTCCTTGATCTGTGCAACAATCTCATCCCGATCATAGGATGTACAGCCACAGATGCCTTCTTTAGTCTGTTCACCTACATTATCACCGGCATAATATGTGAGCAGGTTTTCGATAATAGGTTTGCACCCACCGCAAGAAGCGGAAGCTTTGGTACAGGATTTGATTGCACCGAGTGTATTACAGCCTTTATTCAGAACAGCGTCTCCGATGGAAGATTTGGTAACACCGTTACAACCACAGACGATCTCGTCATCCGGCATACTTGCCATGCGTTCTGCGACAGATGGACCCGAGCCTGAACCACCGGAAGGTACACCGAGTAGAATTTCTTTCTCCCGACCACTGATGTTCTCACCACTCTTAATGAGGGAAAACAGCGATGCGCCATCCGTGGTATCACCGAACAATACAGCTCCGATCAGCTGTCCGTCTTTGATCACCATCTTTTTGTACACGCCATCAACGTCATCCTGAATACGAATGCTGCGAGTGTCCGCAGCGTCTTTGAATTGTCCGGCAGAGAATACGTCAACACCGGATACTTTCAGCTTGGTAGAAGTGACTGAACCTGCGTATCCATCGGTTGCCGCACCAGCCAGGCGTTTTGCGAGCACCATACCTTGTTCATATAATGGAGCAACCAGTCCGTAGGCAATACCGCGGTGTTCTGCACATTCGCCGACGGCAGATATACTTGGGATGCTGGTATGCATATAATCATCTACAATGACTCCACGATTCACATCGAGGCCGGTATTGCGAGCCAGTTCAATCTGAGGGCGAATCCCGACAGCCATGACAACCAGATCCGCTTCAAGCACCGTTTGATCAGTAAAACGAATGGCTTTTACTCGTTGTTTGCCTGTGATTTCTTCGGTATGTTTGTTCAAAAGGAACTTCATGCCCTGTTCTTCAAGCTCACGCTGGAGCATCAGACCTGCCGGCAAATCCAGGTTCCGGTCCATCAGATGACCGTTAATATGGATGACTGTGACGTCCATGCCCAGATTGAGCAGCCCCCGCGCTGCTTCCAGTCCTAGCAATCCACCTCCAATGACGGCAGCTTTGCGATACTTTTGTGATGCTGCCATCATGGTCTCGCAGTCTTTAATATCGCGGAAACCGATCACGCCTTCCTTGTTAGCTCCGGGAAGAGGGAGGATGAACGCTTGTGAACCGGTTGCCATAATCAGCTCATCATAGGCTGCGCGTACACCATTTTGAGATACAACTTCCTTGTGCTTGGTATCGATCTGAACGACCGGGTCACCCGGGTACACCCGAATGCCGTTATCTTCGTACCAGCTCCACTCATTGATTACGATATCCTCGATGGATGTTCCGCCAGCCAGTACGGAAGATAACATGATCCGGTTGTAGTTGGGATGCGGCTCTGCGCCGAAGACTGTAATTTCATAAGCGTGTGGAGCAAGCTTAAGGATATGTTCGATTGTGCGGATTCCCGCCATGCCATTGCCAACCAGCACCAGTTTTTTCGTTGTACTCATTATGATTAGCCCCCTTAGGTCCATTCTGCAAAATGCCTCAAAACCTTGTCTCTAAAATCGAAAAAGCCTGTTATGCCTCGGAGGACTGCGTATATACATACGCATCCCTTGCTCCGAGATTGCAAAACAGGCTTCATTGCCGTTTCAACCAGCTACGCCGTTGTAACTGTGATCGATTCAAATATGGAGTTGTTATGGCTTAACTATAAAAGATCGATCTAATCATGTCAAGATAGTTAACATAAAAAAGTATTTGAAATTTAAAGTTAATTATGTTTACATGAGTTTATTGGAATATCGAATGGACGACGAAGTTTTACGAGTATATCTTCTTAGTTTAAAGGCTTCTAGATAACGTTAGCACGCTGGATACGATAAATACTGTAGAAAAGGTGCCATGTATAGTGTTTCACCCTTTTTAATTGCAACATGATGAGGCATGAAAAGATCATTCTAATGTTAAAAATAAGACGCATAATCGTCACTACTTAATTTTTGTTAGGTAATGTAACATGTTTATTGCTTTCGTGTATTAACGTCTTAAATGATGTGGACTCTGATTATAGCAATAGGGGAGGGATTGATCCATCATGCGATCTTTATTGGTCATCCGTGTTCAACCAACGATAGCTGCCTCATCCGATGCAATCCCTCTGACACCGGAGAGGCTACTGGGAGCAAACGGGTACCATGTACAGGTGGCGGGCAGTGAAGCGGAAGCGGTGAAGCTAGCTCGTGCGGCCGAAGCGTCCATTTTGCATCTGTCGCTGGCTGATGTGGAGTACTGGGTGAACTGCCTGGGAAAGGGGAAGTCGGATTCACCGCTGCTTTGGTGGTGCGCGCCAGATACAGCCTCTTCCTCCGCAGAATCCTGCGAGGTCGAAACATCATTTGATGGAATACTTACACCATCCATGACTGGGTCCGAGATTCACTGGACTCTTCACTTTGCAGCCCGACGCTACATGGAACGCAAACAGTGGGAGCAGGAACGGAAGCAGTTGCAATCCAGGCTGGAGGATCGGAAGTGGATTGATATGGCGAAGGCTATTCTTAGTGATCTGAAGCAGATTTCAGAGGCCGAAGCCTATGACCTGTTACGCAAGAAAGCGATGGATGAACGAAAACGAATGGTCGATGTAGCCACAGCGATTGTGAAGGCCCATCAACTGCTCCAGTCTTAATTGGAAGGAGGATTCTCCATGGATATGTCTCAGATACTCCGAGAGGTCGGACGTGGGAAACGAGGCTCACGTGATCTGAATTATGCAGAAGCACTGACCGTAGCAGAGAAAATCCTGAAACAGGAGGTTTCCCCTGCCCAGACGGCTGCGTTCCTAATGGCTGAACGTATGAAAATGGAAAACGTCGAGGAACTGGAAGCTTTTGTTCATGCTTGTCGTAACAGTGCGGAACGTTTCTCCATATTTCAGGATGGATTGGACTGTGCGGGTCCCTATGATGGACGAACAAAGTCGTTCATGGCCACGTTTCCTGTTGCGTTTGTACTCGCGGCGGCCGGGTTGCCGGTGACTTTGCATGGGAGTGACCCTTTACCACCCAAATGGGGAGTTACGCTGTCGGTTCTGTTAAAGGAAGCAGGAATTGATACACGTAAAATGGATCGGGAAGATGCACGGAGCGCTGCATTGCGTTCGGGTGTCATGTACGCATCCTCCGAGGATTGGTGCGAACCTCTTCGTAAGCTTCGTCCGTTACGGGAAGAGTTGGGTTTTCGAACGGTGTTTAACACAGCGGAGAAACTGATTGATTATAACCATTCACCGTATTTGGTGTTTGGTGTGTTTCATAATACCTTTCTGGATCGGATTGCGAAGTTGCTCACCCGGTTTAACTATCGGCGTGCTTATGTTGTACAGGGGATGGAAGGTTCTGAGGATCTGTATATTGATCGGCCAACCCGCGTATACGCCGTGGAAGACGGTGATATGAAGCTGGAACTGGTTGATCCTGCAGCCTATGAACTGGATATGCCCGTGCCGGAGCTGGTCTGGACGGCTGCGAAGCAGCTTGAAGTGGCGGAAAGTGTGTTAAGCGGTGAGGCTCATATTGCTTTTGTGAATCAGGTCTTGTTAAATGGAGGTTTCCGCTTGTATGCGGCGGGGCGTGTCAATTCCATCGAAGAGGGCATATACACGTGTCAGGGATTACTGGAGAGTGGTGCAGCGTATCGCATCTATCAGCAGTGGTGTGTCTCCATGGGTGGTGAACTGCCGGATAGCAGAGCGGTGTCCATCTATCCGGCATCGACCAGATAATGTAATGCTGGTGTTCAATCTTGTTATTGTTTAGCGTGTTTTTATTCCCAAGGATAAGTAACGGTCAGGAAGTCAGCGAATTTCTTGCTCTCTTCCCGCCGTTGTTTCCGCATGGCCGCCCGATCCGGAGCGGTCTCGTATAGTTTCTTCTCTTCTTCCGTCTCCGGGATAATGCGGGGTACGATCAGTTTGCGATTATTTTCGTCCAAGGCCACAAAGGTCAGAAATGCAGTCGCCGCAATTTTCTTCTCTCCGGTCTTCAGATCCTCTCGAATCACTTTCACAAAAATCTCCATGGAACTTCGTCCTGTCCAGGACGCGAACGATTCAAGTGTAACCGAATCCGTTGGATTAATCGGGTACAGGAAATCGACAGAGTCGGTTGAAGCCGTTACAGTATTGACCCGGCATAGCTTGGAAGCGGCAATGGATGCAATATCATCGATGTAGGACATCAGCTTGCCACCGAACAGTGTATTATGATTGTTGACATCGGTTGGGAACACCCGTGCCGTCTTGAAACAACGTGTTTCGCGTACATATTTTTTCTCCACCTGATCCATCTCCGTTGGTTTCGGTATCTCTCTCATGCTTTTTTCCTCCTTACAGTATGGCTGCTGTTACATTTCATTTCAGGTGTTGCAGGGTCTACTTCTGATCTAGTATCCCTAGTATAGGTGTCGGTCAGATACATATTCAAATGAAGTTGGACTGCAAAAAAAACCGCCAGGCGCGGACCGGCGCGCTGGCGGTTTACTGCTGTATATTAAGCCTTGGGCTTGAAAATGCCGGACGGTTTGCCGATCGGCAAGAACGCATAACCGAAGTGAGCGTTCAGTACCGAAGCACCTGTACCATACAGGGACACAATTCCGATCGCCAGTTCAGCGTATGCTGCAATGGTGTGGAAAATGTGAGGAGCTACGCCGAAAGCGTCAAAGGTCAAGCCAAGGAACAGGAAGTCAATCAGAATGAAGATGATAAGCAATACTTTATTCGCTTCAATAGCACCAATCGTCATGAACAGGGTGAATACGAGGTATCCGGCAAAAGCAAATCCGAGCTGCTTGCCATCGGCCTGTTCAGCAAGAGTGGAGCCAAATACGCCCATTTTGATCATCCAGTTGGCAGCCATGGCAAACCAGAAGAATGCGTACGCGCCAAAAGCCGTTGTGCCAAAGGTGTTGTTACGTTTGGAATCTTGAATACATGCGAATAGCTGGGCAAAAGCACCCAGGAAGATCGCCCAAGGAATAGCGTAGCTAAGTCCTTCTGTAATGCCAAGCTTTTGGGAAGAAGCGACCAGGGTTACGATAGCCAACCCAAATAATCCCATTGCGCTGGGATCGGCGTTAACAATTTTGACTTTAGTCTGTGAATCGGTCTGCATGGTGATGATAAGCCTCCAATAATATCAAATCAGGATCAATGGCCGTCGTTGGCCGTCCTCTACATTACATCATTTGTATCCGCCGGGTCCGGACACACACATCGCCCTATTGTACCTGAATGACCCCATTATGGAAAGGGATTTTATTACCTTTTGAACCAATAGACTTTTTGTTTTTTCAATATACACATTTACGACACAATCCGTTCTGGCCGTGAATGATGAGGCCAGACGTTAGAATCCAACCCTCGGTGTTACCACTAAAATTGCGTCATATCAGCCATTTTCGGATAAGCTCTAGTGTGATAAAATAATCTTTATCAAAATTTGGAGAAGAATACAAAACATCCTTGTCTCCTATGCCATATGTTAATCCAACTATAGATTGACAGGAAAAACTAAAATGGTTCACAGAATAAGGAGGTATCAGGGGTCATGGTTATGAGTTTGGATTTGAAAAATAAAATAGAGAAGGCCAGACATAACCTTCATATGCTGGTAGAGCATAACAAGGGTGGTCTTGGGCATCCCGATGTGATTCGGCAGTCTATGGCATTGGACGAATTGATTAATGAGTATAACCGAATTAGCCGAAACCATTCACGGGCCTAAACCCAAAGCGATTTTAATTTTATACACGGAACAAATCACATAGATTGTAACGCTTGATCGTACAGACGGGCATGAATATAGCCGGTATGGACAGCCTCAGTTGAAGAGGCGGTATCCTACCGGTGTGATATTCATGCCCGTTTGTTTTTGCATCTTATCCATCATGCATCTGTTTAATGCAGTAATCGTTTGGCTTCCAAATAAAGGACCTGTACGAATTTTTTCGTATTAATGCGTGTCTGGGACAAGGAAGGCTCCACGTTGTTTTGCAGCTCCAGCATTTTCTTGCGAATTTCGGTAAAATCGAAAAATTTGGATGCATAGTTCTCGAACTTGGGATGTGTATAATCTGTTAATCCCAGAGAAACCACATGGCTCAGAGTCTGGAAGATGGCACGGCGAACACGTTGTTCCGATGCCTTGATCTCCTTGTTCACCTCTGCGAGAGAGGCGTCTTCTCCCAGTTTACGTATCGCTACATTCTGGAAGATGTCTTTGAGGGATGGGAACGTATAGGGGGACAGCTTATGTTCATCTGTCTCTACCTGCTCCAGATATTCCAGCATGTCCAGCAGATCCCTGCTGCCCGCTTCGCCGATCATGCCCATCTCGGACAGCAGGAAATGTCCTGCAGTCGTGATTGTTTTGTCCGGAACCGGAGCCGCAGCACGTTCGGTAGAATTTAAACCGGACAATCCCTGCAATGTCCGCTGAATATCTGCGATGGATTGCTGCATCCGAAGCCTTTCGCTCACCAGCCGCAGAACAGATAGAATCTCCAACCGGTTAATCGGCTTCGTAATATAATATTCAATGCCTAGTGAATAGGCTTCTCCGATCATATTTTTCGACTCGATCTGAGAGATCATGACGATCTTGCCCTCGAACCTTCCTTCAAGCGCTCGCACAGTCTGAATCCCGTCTCGTTGGGGCATCAGCAGATCAATCAGCAGTACATCCACCTTATGCAGTTCCAATAGTTCCGCGTGAATATGTGCTCCGTCCTCAGCTT
This sequence comes from Paenibacillus sp. GM1FR, assembly GCF_002803315.1. Taxonomy (NCBI): domain Bacteria; kingdom Bacillati; phylum Bacillota; class Bacilli; order Caryophanales; family Paenibacillaceae; genus Paenibacillus; species Paenibacillus sp. GM1FR. Next base: position 31,365 of record NZ_MKZL01000022.1, read on the forward strand.
CCCCGGCAATATCGCCCAGGCCTTCATCCTCAATAATATCCATCAACATGGAACGAACGCCAGGATCATCATCCACGATAAAATAACGCATGTCAGTCATTCCCTTTCTCTGCGAATGGTGTGATTGATAAATCTATGGTAAAGGCGGTTAACGCCGCGATGAACTCTCGTTCCAGTGTAATCGTTCCTTTCCTTCTTGCATAGAACCTGACATGTCAGGTTAAATGACAATGATTGGGCGATCAAAGCCCGTTTTTAAAATAAATGTAGGAATTGCATGTAGGTATTTGTCGATTTCCGTAGATGCCCTTGTAGTATAAGTAACATCCCGAAGTCTGGGGCTAGTGTTGTGCAGAATGGTACAAACTTTTCGTGTAACCATCTCTGTGCTTGAAATACACCATAAAAAGGGGCATACCGATGGAGCAAACAATACAAGATATTGTCGTCATTTTCAATGATTTTCTATGGTCCAAAGTGTTAATTATATTATTGGTAGTATGTGGTATATACTTCACCACCAAGACCCGATTCATGCAATTCCGCATGATTGGAGATATGGTAAAGGTGCTTCGAGAGCCAAAAAGCAAGGAACCAGGCAAAATTTCACCTTTTCAGGCGTTTTGTATTAGTATGGCGGCCCGTGTAGGTACAGGGAATATTACCGGTATTGCACTGGCGATCGCACTGGGTGGACCTGGGGCTATATTCTGGATGTGGATCATTGCAATTATCGGGTCAGCCTCCAGTTTTGTGGAGAGTACGTTGGCTCAGATCTATAAAGTGAAGGATAAGGGCGGATTCCGCGGCGGTCCTGCATATTATATGGAACGTGGGTTGGGCAAACGCTGGATGGGGATTTTATTTGCCATTCTCATTACGCTTTCATTCGGTTTGGTCTTTAATGCGGTGCAGTCTAACACGATTACCGTTGCATTTGAGAACTCATTTGGAACGGATCGGTTAACGGTGGGTATCATTATGGCTGTGATATTTGCAGGAATTATCATGGGCGGTGTCAAGCGGATTGCAAAAGCATCGGAATACATCGTTGTTGTACTGGCTGTATTGTACATTGGGGTAGCGGCTTTTGTGGTGCTGGCGAATATTACCGAGCTTCCGGCCATGATTGCGTTGATTGTCAAAAATGCCTTTGGCATCGAACAGGTGGCTGGCGGAACGTTGGGCGCTGCACTGATGAACGGTGTGAAACGCGGATTATTCTCCAATGAGGCGGGCATGGGTAGCGCCCCGAATGCTGCTGCAACGGCGGATACAACACATCCGGTGAAACAGGGACTTATTCAGGCGTTTGGCGTGCTTACAGATACGTTAGTGATATGTACAAGCACAGCCATGATTATTTTGTTATCCGGGGTATACAAAGGTTCCAATCTGGGAGGCATTGAATTAACTCAGGCTGCATTAAGTGTACATATTGGTTCATGGGCATCGGGATTCCTGGCGGTTATGGTGTTCCTGTTTGCCTTCAGTACGCTAATCGGAAATTATTACTATGGAGAAACTAACATTGAGTTTATCAAATCCAACAAAGTTTGGCTGTGGGTATACCGCATTTGCGTTATCGCGATGGTGGTGTTTGGAGCGGTAGCCAAAGTACAGCTGGTATGGGATTTGGCTGACCTGTTCATGGGGCTCATGGTGGTGGTGAACCTGATTGCAATTCTGATGCTTTCCAAGGTGACTTTCGAAGCGTTGAAGGACTACAAGAAACAGAAGGCTGAAGGCCGTGATCCCGTCTTTACCCGGGACCGGATTCATATTCCGGGTGAAGTGGAATGCTGGCAGTCGGAAGAAGAAGTTATAGGAGATAAATCAATACATGTAGCCAATTAAGATTTTATCTGAACGTAGTTGGTTATATAAAATGGGCACAACAAACAACAGGACTTGGATTATCCATCATGGGCAACCCGAGTCCTGTTTGTTGCATATAAAATGTATCTTTGCACTAGCCAAAGTTCATCAAAGATATATTTGATTAATTTTTAACGGAATAGCTGATCAGTTGTTCGGACAGAGCTTTCATTCGCTCCCCTGTTTCATTAAGCTGCTCAATCACATCCGTAAAGGAGGATACAAGTGTTGCTTGTTCCTGTGAAGAGGCTGCAATCTGGGAGACTTCAACTTCCATCTGTTTGATGACCTGTTGTACATCTCTCAGACTAGTATCGATGTCACTTGTAGCTTGTTTGGCATCCACAGAGAGTTTGCGTACTTCGGAAGCAACCACACCGAAGCCGGCACCAGCTTCACCAACACGAGCGGCTTCAATAGCGGCATTCAGGCCAAGCAAGTTGGTTTGCTCAGATATTTCACGAATGAACCCGGCGACTTTGTTGATTTGGGAAGAGTTCTGAACAGCAAGTCTGGTGTTCTGCAAGATCTGCTCACTGGTTGCTTGCAGTTCTTCGGCATGAGCGGCGACATGTTGCACCATATCAACGAGGTTACCATTGATGGTTTGATTTTCTTGTATAATGTCTTCAAGTTGGTTCTGGTTAGATTGGTCATAAGATACACAGAAAACAGCAACAACTTTGTGGTGATCATCAAAGATCGGAATGTTCAGAATATCCAGTTCGATACCATAAACTTCCTTAGAGAGAGTAGCAAGGGTCGCTTCTCTTCCATTTTTTAAGATGGCAAAGTTTTGATACGATTCCAAGAGTGACATTCCTTTTTCAAAACCAAGATCAAATTTATCTGTCATAATGACATCTAATACTTTTTCGTGATCGTAAAGAGTTAAACTAGCTGGTTCTCTGAGGATCAGGCTGATATAAGGCATTACTTTAAGCAGGGCATCTACAACGTTCATGGAAGAGGACCATCCTTTCAATATTTGAGTGTATTATTTTTAACGATCTATGGAATGCTCTATCTTTCATCGGACGGAAATGACTTTTCGTGAACGGCATTTTGCATGAAAGAATGAACATTTTATGATTAAATTTTAAAATATTTCCCATCTAAAATGATTTATTGGATATAAGTGTTAGTTGTAACTATTTTTATATCAAGATATTTGTACGAATGTATATCAAATATAGGACATATGTCCTTTTACATACGTTATATACGACAACGGAGGGAAGTCGGAATGAAAGAAATTATGGACTTTGGACTTGTGCGGCAACTCGCCCGTGAGAATGGGTTGGATCAGGTGCTGGACGAGCCTGCGCTCGCTGAGTTGCGACTACTTGAGGCTGCGAAGGGCGAGATGATATGTGCCAAAGGTGAACGACCCGAGCGGTTATATTTTCTCGTGCAGGGCAAGCTCAAGATCTATACCACCCTGCCTAACGGCAAGTCTCTATTACTTCGTTTCAGTACACCACTTGCGCTTGTGGGAGATTTGGAACTGGTAAATGGCAAGGAGGCTATGAATACGGTAGAGTCTGTGAGCAAAAGCCTGCTGCTGGGTATCAGCTATCGCGCTCTCCAGAATACGTATGCAGAGAACCCTAAGTTTCTCCACTTTATGCTGAGTCAAGTTACGCACAAATTGCATACCTTTTCCAACCTGTCGAGTCTGAATATGTTATATCCGGTCGAGAGCCGATTTGCCAGCTATCTGTTGTCCGCAATGGGCCAGGACGAGTCTTCTTCGGAAGAGATCCAGACCTCCAAGCTCACCGAACTGGCCGATATGCTGGGCACCAGCTATAGACATCTTAATAGAGTTGTTCAAGATCTGTGTAATCGAGATATTATTCGCAAAGTGCAGCGAAAGCTAGTGATCTGTGATCTGGAACAGTTGCGTGTCATCGCAGGAGGCAATATATATGAGTGATGGTATTTTAAAAGTAAGACCAAGCCTGCATATCTAAGCGACATGACGCGACACAATAAAATACAATACGGCACAACAAAGAGCACCCTCACGAATAAACCAAGGGGTGCTCTTTTTGCTCTGCACTTCAAGTGGATTAGATATCTCCGCGTTGTTCGAACAATTGAGCGATCTCTACAATAACACGGGTGGCCTTCACCATATTGTCTACCGATACATATTCGAATTTACCGTGGTAGTTCTCACCACCAGTGAAGATATTTGGTGTTGGCATGCCCATATAGGATAGCTGGGAACCATCTGTTCCTCCCCGAATAGGGCGAATAACAGGTTCGATGTCCAGTCGGGTCATGGCTTCATGGGCAATATCGACGATCTGGCGTACGGGTTCAATTTTCTCGCGCATGTTATAGTACTGGTCATTCAATTCAACCGTGATGCTTTTCTCTCCATACTTGGTCTTCAGTTCGTTTGCGATATGGAGCAGATTTGTTTTGCGCTCTTCAAACTTCTCCCGGTCGAAATCACGGATGATGTAACTCATCTTTGTCAGCTCAACGTCACCCTCCAAAGACAATAGATGATAGAAACCATCATAACCGTCCGTGAATTCAGGAGCTTCCTCCACAGGCAGGCGTCGATTCAATTCCATCGCAATTTTCAGGGAGTTCACCATCTTATCCTTCGCTGTTCCGGGATGCACATTGGTGCCTCGTACGGTAATTTTGGCGGCAGCTGCGTTAAAGCTCTCGTATTCCAGCTCACCAAGCGGTCCGCCATCAACTGTGTACGCATATTTGGCTCCAAAAGCAGCTACATCGAACTTGTGCGGTCCACGGCCAATCTCTTCATCCGGGGTAAACGCAACCCGAATCTTACCGTGTTTCACTTCCGGGTGTTCAATCAAATAGGCCATCGCGGTCATAATCTCGGCAATGCCTGCTTTATTATCTGCACCAAGCAACGTTGTACCGTCGGTTGTGATCAGGGTGTGGCCTTTATACTCATGCAGCTCCGGGAAATCCTTATTGGACAGTACGACATCCAGTTCCGAGTTCAGCACAATGTCAGCACCATCATAGTTATCGATAACCTGTGGTTTGACATTTTTTCCAGTAAAGTCGGTCGCTGTATCGAGGTGAGCCAGGAAACCAATTACAGGAACATCCTTGTCGGTATTGGATGGCAGTGTAGCCATGACATAACCGTTCTCATCCATCGTCACATCTTGCAGACCAATGGAGGTACATTCTTCAACGAGCAGTTTGCCCAAGGCCAGTTGGCCGGGTGTGGAAGGGCATGTCTCGCTATTTTCATCGGATTGGGTATCCATCTGAACATAAGTACTCAGTCTTTGAATTAATATATCTTTCATATATAACCTCTCCCTAGCTTGAGTAGTATATAAGTTGAACTACTTGTTTTACACTGATCCACTACGAGGCCAGAATAACCTTCTGATCGCTGTTATCCCCAGATTTTTTGATCCACTTTTACAAAGGTGAAAATCTGTGGATAGCGTATGCTTTCGAAGTAGCTTTCTTGGAGAAAGCTTTTAGCTCCGCTTCTACAGGTTATTTCTGCCCTCTCCGTTATCGTGTAACCGTTAGTCACAACTTATGTAAATTGGGTATAGTAATTATTGTGGTTCTCTACGGTTATCATATCATGTTTTGCAGTCATTTCCAGAATGGGGCAGATCCGAAATATGAGGATTTCTAGGTATCAAAAAGGGTACTAGGTCACAAAAATGTACGTACTTGTATTTCTATAACTGAGGTTCATAATAAATGATGCAGAAAGGATGTGTTCAAGACATGCCATTTATCACGGTTAAGGTACTGGAAGGCAAGTCGGTCGAACAGAAACGTCAGTTGATTGAACGTATGACTCAGGTGGCTTGTGAGACACTGGATGTTGATCCGAGCAAAGTCTTTATCTTCATTGAGGATTTGGAAAAGGACAATTACGGCAAGAACGGAAAACTGTTTTCGGACTTAGACAAATAAGTAAGGGTTCATATATATCATGATCATGGAACAGGAGATGTAACATCAATGACTGAACAATTATTTTCCCCTTATCAATTCAAGAGCCTGCAATTAAATAACCGTGTCGTCATGGCACCAATGTGCCAATATTCTGTCACTGCGAAGGACGGCATTCCGAACGATTGGCATCAGGTTCACTATGTGAGCCGTGCGGTTGGAGGAACAGGACTGATTGTAATTGAGATGACCGATGTAGATCCGGATGGACGTATTACCGATAATGACTTGGGTATATGGTCAGATGAGCATGTGCCTGCCTTCACCAAACTTGTAGATGGAATCCATGCCTACGGCTCCAAAGTAGGTATTCAGATCGCACATGCAGGACGAAAAGCAGAGGATGCACCGCAGCCGGTTGCCCCATCGGTAGTTACATTCCCGGGAGAAAAGTACAAGGAGCCTCGTGCGTTAAGTACGGAAGAGGTAGAAGCTATGGTGCAGAAGTTCGCAGACGGTGTTCGCCGCGCAGTACAGGCTGGAGTAGATACCATTGAGCTGCACGGTGCACATGGATACCTGATCCACCAGTTCCATTCCCCGCTGATGAACCATCGTGAGGATGTATATGGGCAGGATCTGTCCCGTTTTGGCGTAGAAGTCATTCGTGCAGTGAAAAAAGAAATGCCAGCAGATATGCCATTGATTTTGCGGATTTCGGCCGTAGAATATGCAGATGGTGGATACGATATCGACCACACCATCACTATCGCTCGTGCCTACCAAGATGCAGGCGTGGACATGTTCCATATCAGTTCAGGCGGCGAAGGACCTTCCGGTCAGCGGAAACCAGGGAACTATCCAGGGTATCAGGTACCATTTGCCCGTCGTTTCCGTGAAGAACTGAACGTTCCTGTAATCGCAGTGGGTATGCTGGAGGATGCAGCATTGGCACAGGCGGTTATTGGCAACGGCGATGCGGATCTGGTTGCGGTTGGCAGAGGCATGTTGCGTGACCCGTACTGGGCGAACCATGCCGCTCTGGAACTGGGCGTCAGCAAGGATCAAGCTGCCATTGCAGAGCAATATTCTCGTGGATACTAATCTGCTCCAAATTATACTTACACTTGCCACTCCGATGACAGAATAACCTTCCGATCGCTGTTATCCCCAGATTTTTTTGATTCACTTTTTCAAAGGTGAAAATCTGAGGATAGCGTAAGCTTCCGATGTAGCTTTCTTTCAGAAAGCTTTTAGGCGAACGCTCCGCTTCTTCAGGCTATTTCTGCCCTCTGCGTTCTCATGTAAATGTTATTGCAAATTTTATATAGTAAAATAGGCCACAGCATGGGTTAAACCTCATGCTGTGGCCTGATTTTGGATATTGAGAATCATATCCATCCGATTACGGATGACTACGCTCTTCGAGTTGCTTCATATACGAATTTTTGATTCGACTGCGTGGGTGGTTGATCCGGGTTGAAATCGGCGTACACTTTAATGTCAGAGAAACCAATGTGTTCGAGAATTAGGCGTAACTCTTCTATGCCGTACCAACGCAAGGTAAGTTGTTGCAGCTCCGTAGCAACAAGAGCACCCTGATGCCATTGTTCGTAACGGATCAGACTCACTTTGTACTGTTGTAGAAGGTTCACTTCAATGGTTTTCACTTCTACCGTGATCGTATCACCATCGGGTAATGAAACGGTTGATGTTTCTACAGAAGAGGGTTGTGTCACATCGGGCAGAAACAGATCAAACACGAGCCTGCCGCCAGGTTCTAAATGCTGAAATAGATTACGTAATGCGTTAATCGACGCCTGTCTGTCTTGGATGAGGAGCAGAGAACCTCCGGGAATGATAATTGCCTCGTATCGATATGGAAGGTCAAGCTTCTCCAGATCGGCAACGAACAGCTCAGGCATGGGTAATGCCCGCTCCATACAACGAGAACGGCAAGAGTTGATCATATCCATTGAATAATCAATTCCATCCACCTTCAAGCCTGCTTCAAGCAAAGGAATGAGCACTCGGCCTGATCCTGACATGGCTTCAAGGATACGTCCATTGCAGCGCTGAAGATAATGGCGATAGAATTCAATGTCTCCTCCCAAGGAGTGTCCCACAGGTTTGGTGAGATCATAAACGGCAGTGCATAATGGACCGTAATAACTGAATGACATAGTATAGGTGTCCCCCACATGTAAATATATTAAAATGAAAACGTGGAAGGGGAGTGAGCAGGATTATCCCTTCCGACAACGGTTGGAATTGGAATTTTCAGAGCAGACTATCATAGGAATCACGCACCTTTTATGTAATATGTTCCAATTATAGGGTGGGGATAAAGCGGAGGTCAACTTCTATTCGGGTAGTTATACGAAATGAAATGTATAAGGAGGTGATTCGAATGGATTCATCATCAAGTTCATCAAGTGCACTGCCAGATATCCGGCAGGAACTTATGCTCCATGCACCTGTAGAGAAAGTGTGGGAGATGGTCTCGACCGAGCAGGGACTGAGAACCTGGTTCATGCCAGGCAATCTGGAACCCGTGGAAGGTCACGAGTTTATATTGGAAGCAGGCCCCTTCGGCCAATCACCATGTCAGGTGACGGAAGTTCTTCCGCTGCACAAGCTGTCATTCCGCTGGGGGAAGGACTGGACGTTGACGTTCGAACTGAATGAACAGCCCGAAGGTACGGATTTCACACTGATTCACAGCGGTTGGGATGCGGATAAACTGACCGAGTTTGGACAGGCCCACGCTATCGTACGCGAACGTATGGAACAGGGATGGGCCGGAATCGTTCAGAAGCTTGCCCAAGTTGTTAAATAAATCTTCATTCAATCAACCCCAGGCCATTTCGCCCGTTCATTCCGGTGAAATTCGGCATGGGGTTCCTTGGTGTACCAAGAGCTGACGGAAACAGATAGAGATCCTTCAAATTATAACGAATTTGACCGATTATGATACGGAAACTATTTCCGTGAGCACCAGAAACGTGTAACATGAATTATAGTGATAAATCGACAGAATTAGACGTCTCTCGCCATTGTGGATGGAAGGAATACATAGATGAGAAAACACTGGATTATGCTGACCATAAGCTTCATATGTATTGTCATTGTTCCACTGGGTTGGATCGCCCAGACGTTAATTAGCGAGCGGATTAACCCCCAGGCTACAGATGGGAAAATTGACCTGACCCAATGGGACTTTGATCGCAAGGGTGCAGCGTCTCTAAAGGGTGTCTGGGATTTCTACCCTGGGCAGTTGCTGAGCCCGGCAGATATTGAAGCAAGTGTATCCGGTCGCAAGCCTTTGCCGGCTTCGTCGGGCACTCAAGTTCCTGCCCGATGGAACAAATCTTTGGGGCAGGCCCATGGGTATGGAACCTATCATTTGCAAGTTCAGCTTACACCCCGGACGATGAAAAATGATTATGGTATACGCACACAGAATATACGCATGGCCCACCGGGTATTTATCGATGGGAAAGAGATTGGTGGCAAAGGCCTGCCAGGAAAGACTAGGGCAACAGATATACAATTAAATCTGCCCTTTACAGGATTCACGTCCATTGAGGGCAATACGGCTGACATTATCATTCAAGTATCAAATTATAGTTACTCGTCTGGGGGCATTGTAGCGCCCATTTTGTTTGGAGACGAGCATAGTATTCTGAAAAGCCAGCAACAAGGTTGGCTCAAGGATCTGATGGCCTTATTCGGTTTTATCTTGCCAGCCGCCTTTTTTCTACTTCTGTTCAGATTACGACGTACGGAGAAGGAGCTTCGTTTTCTCGGATTATTCAGCCTTTCTGGTGCGGTGTACGCTCTGACACATGGGGAGAAGTTACTGGGTACGTTTGTACCGTTCCTGACCAATAATGAGATACTTCGGATTCAGCTCCTTAGTTCAGCCTTTGCCTATTATTTTTTGCTTCGGTATATGGATGCCCGTGTACCAGGAGCAGTTCATCAGTGGTTTGTTCGTCTGGCTGTCGTGCTAATCGTTACCCAGACTATTGTGGGTCTTACGCTTCCTCCAACGCTTTTCTCGTCTCTTGAGCTTCCCATGTTACTGATCTCACTTGTTGTCATGTTATATACGCTGCGAGCCATTTTCTATTGGTTGAAAGGACGGCCGAATGACAGCCACTTTGCACTGGTGAGTATGATGAGCATACTCATGGTTGTTGTGTTATATACGCTTGGTGCGTTCACTACCCTAGACACAGCGTTCTTTGCGCTGATTGAACTTTTATTATTTGTATTTGCCCAGATGATTGTGACCGCAATCCGCTTTGCACAATCATTCCGAGACGTGGAAGCCCTGTCGGAGCGTTTGCTGGCCATCGACAGCCTGAAGGACGAGTTCATGGCGAATACGTCTCATGAGCTGCGAACTCCCCTGCATGGCATCATTAATATTGCGCAATCCATGCTGGAAGGGGCGGCTGGAGCAGTCACGCCCAAGCAAGCCAAAAATCTCTCCATGATTACTTCAACTGGCAAACGCCTTTCACTGCTGGTTAACGATATTTTGGATTTTGCCAAATTAAAAAATAGTGAGATCGAGTTAAAACGGGTAGCTGTTGATCTGGAATCCGTTGCTCGTACTGTGGTTGAAGTCTCGGGTTTCACGTTTGAGGACAAGCCGGTTATATTGATTCAACAATGGCCCCAGTCCTTACCACTTGTTGAGGCAGACGAAGATCGCCTAAGGCAAGTTCTGTATAACTTGCTGGGTAACGCCTATAAGTACACTGAGCAGGGTGAGATTCGATTGTACGCCAGCGTTGAAGGGGACTGGGTGAAGGTATCGGTCGCTGATACAGGGGTAGGCATTGCCTTGGACAAACAGGAGGATATCTTCCAGGCGTATGAGCAGAGTAACGGCACGATTGAGCGATTGAATAATGGAACCGGACTGGGTCTGAGTATTACGCGAAAACTCGTTGAGCTTGGCGGTGGTGAGATCTGGGTTGAATCGGAGCCGGGGCAAGGTTCGACCTTTCATTTCACCCTGCCTGTTATGAAGATGCCACTTTTGCAAACTCATTCGAAACCAGCTGCCGCCCGATATGTTGCTGCACAGGGGGCAGGGGCGAAGGAGCTTGTGACAAGAGAGTCAGATGAGCAGGATGATCTTACGGAAGCGGAGCATACGATTCTGATTGTAGACGATGATCCCGTGAATCGACAGGTATTGCTTAATCTGTTATCGACGGAGCGGTATCGTGTGATTGCAGCGGACAGCGGGTCCACTGCATTGAAACTCCGTGAGGAGTTCCCGTCCATTGATCTTGTTATTACGGACTGGATGATGCCTAAGATGTCCGGACTTGAGTTATGTCGCAAACTGCGCGAGCACAGTTCCTTGTCTGAGTTACCGATTCTGATGCTGACCGCCCGTGGGTTGCCTGAGGATATCAAACACGGATTCCAAGCGGGAGCCAATGACTTCCTGAGCAAACCGGTGGATGCCGGTGAATTGCGCGCCAGAGTTCGGACGTTAATTGAGATGCGGAGTTCTGTGCAGGAGGCTATTCGGACCGAAATGGCCTTTTTGCAGGCCCAGATCAAGCCACACTTTCTATATAATGCACTCAATGTTATTATCGCAACCTGTGCAGTGAATCCGGACAAAGCAACCGATCTGCTGATTGAATTGAGTCATTACCTGCGCGGAAGTTTTGACTTCCAGAACAGGGAGCAGCTTGTTCCTTTGACCAAAGAGCTGGAATTGGTGGAGTCTTATGTGCATCTGGAACAGGCGAGATTTGAGGAAAGACTGGTGGTTGAGTATGAGGTGGAATCGGACGTACTTCTGTATCTGCCACCTCTCAGTATTCAGCCTCTTGTGGAGAACGCCATTCGCCACGGCGTGATGGAGCGGGCAGCCGGCGGGACAGTTCATCTTAGGATTTTCCAAGAGAGCGAGCATGTAGTCGTACAGGTCCAGGATGATGGTGTAGGTATCCCTCCTGAGCGTATGGCTCAGGTCAAGTCTGGGCGTACCGAAGGTCCGGGAGGTGTGGGGCTGCAAAATATAAACCGTCGTCTGATGTCTCTCTATGGTCAGGGGCTGGAGATTCATAGCCATGTGGGTAAAGGCACGCAGATCCGATTCCGTATCCCCGTGCAAAAGGTGGATTATTCCAATTAGTGTGCCAAGTGAAGCAATTATGGTTAACAGACTAGGGGGTGCCGATAAAATCGGTATTCCTATTGAATCTTTCATGGCAGGAGGCTGAAAGAACGGTGAGAGCCATTGTGATCGATGATGAGAAGCCAGCGCAGCTTCATCTGGAGCGACTACTACGAACGGACGGACGAATTACACCCGTGCAATGTTTTTCAACAGCTCGTGATGGTCTCCATTTTCTGGCAAAGGAACGTGTAGATGTTGTATTTTTGGACATTGGAATGCCGGAGATGAATGGCCTGGAAGCGGCTGAATATATACAGCAATTGGATCAGAGTATTCGTATTATCTTTGTTACGGCTTATGCGGACCATGCAGTGGAAGCATTTGAGCTGCATGCACTGGATTATGTACTGAAACCGGTCAGCTCGACCCGATTGGCCAAAACCGTTGATCGAATCGCGGGCATAATGTCGCATAATTCTCAAGTTGCAGCCACCGCCGAGGTACAGGGATCGGAACCTGTACCTGTGGAGTTGGATACTGAAGTTCCGGGGCTGCTTACGTTCAAACATCTGGATATCTACAGAAGCTTGGATCAGGGTGCCAAGAAACATAAGTGGCGCACAACCAAATCACAGGAATTGTTTGCTTTTTTGTTTCATCACAGGGAAGAATGGGTAAGCAAGGAGATTCTGCTGGATAAGCTATGGGGTGATGTTTCCCAGGAAAAGGGATTAACCCATCTACATACTTCCGTGTACCAGATTCGAAAGCTGCTTAAGGAATGGAACATGACAGGCAAGCTGGAGTACAATATGAACCGTTATCGTCTGTTATCAGGCAATCTGGTAAGTGATGTGGATCAATTTGAAAAATCCATGGTTTACCATGTCATCACATCCGACAATGTCGATGACTTGAGGCATATGATTCCGCTTTATCGTGGCGATTATCTGGAAGAGCATGATTATCATTGGGCACAGGCCAAAGCAAGGGAACTCAGACGCAAGTATACAGCGCTAGTTATGGATATCGCGAGATGGGACATGGAGCATGGTCGTGGCAAGGAAGCGATTGAGCAATTAACGATATTACAGGAACGGGAGCCTTATTCGGAAGAGATCTGCCGACTCATGATGGAAGTGTATGCATCCATGGATGATCAGCAAGGCATACTTCGTTTGTATCATTCATTTACATTGACATTAAATGAGGATCTGGGGTATCAGCCCGAGCCCGAAACAAGCAGGTTATATAAGAACCTGACGGACAAATAAACGTATGTAATGTAAGTTCAGACAGGAGGGTGAGCATGAAGCTATTCATACACCGCAAAGATTTGCGTACGGATGATCTGGCCGCATTCGATTATTTGCGGGAACACCAAGAAAAGAGTGTGCATGTTCTCATCTATGATTCATTCCTCCTGCGGCAAGGCCGAGAGAAGGAACACAGCGGTGTGAATTTCAGGCAGCACGCAGCGGAATTAGGCAGACAGTATCTTGAAGCCAATCGAAAATTGCATGTTGCTTATGGCAAACCGGCTGAAGTGGTTGAATTCATCCTGAACGAATTCAAAGGTGAGATTAACGAGATTGTGGTCCATCGGGACATGACGCCATATGCAATCGAGCGGGATAGGGCCATACGCAAAGTCAGTGAGGCGCACGAGGTTACGTTCACACAGCTGACGGATCATCTGCTGATGGATCTGAATGGATTTGCCAATTTTACAGGCAAGTCGGAGCCATATAAGGTATTTGCGGCTTTCCATCGGCGGTGGGTGGAATTCATGAATGAACATCCCAACCCTCCTTCGGCAACAACGGTTGCAGCGTTGAAGGTGAGTGATCGTCAGATTGAATGGCCGGATGCAATGCAGGTACCTCCGGAGTTGCTGGAGGGCAGTGGTTCGAATGACGAGGACCCGCATCTGCTGTTGGATCAATTTTTGTCGGATCGAATTGCTGAATACGGAGATCATCGGGATGAATATGAGGCGTACGAGCCGAGTCATCTCAGTTCTTACGTAGCTGTGGGAGCTGTATCCATTCGCAAAATGTATGATGCGGCGAGTCGCACGGCTGAGGCTGGGGAATGGATCAGGCAGTTGTGCTTCCGCGACTTCTATCTGTATCGAGCGGTCTATGAGAGTCACTATTTTACATATGAAAAGGTGTACGATCTCTCGGCTCTCCATGATGATCACTTTGAACGGTGGTGCAAGGCGGAGACAGGCATTCCGATTATTGATGCAGCGATGACGGAACTGAATGAAACCGGACATATGCCAAACCGGCTGCGGATTCTCACGGCGATGTTTCTCATCAAAAACCTGCAGTGCCCATTCACCTCGGGCGAAGCTTATTTCAGGCGCAAGCTGCGTGACTATGATAACATTCAAAACCGTGGTAACTGGTTATGGTGTGCCTCGCTTGGTGAGAATGCGGCTCCGTATTTTCGCGTGAACAATCCGGTAACACAATCCAAGAAATATGATCCGCAAGGTGATTATATTCGCAAGTGGTTGCCTGAATTGAAGGATCTGCATAGCAAGGACATCCATCAGCCACGCAAAGATGCCATTGTTGATCTGAAGGCATCGAGACAGGCAGCTATTGACGTGTATAAACAGATTCTGGCGAGTCGTGCGAAGTAGACTCAGTCAGGGGCGTGATCATGTCCAAACCCAAATTTACCATTCTCATCCGGTTGATCCAATATTCATTTGGTTGAGAGCAGGATGTTCCACAGACCGCGTACTCGCGGTCTTTTTTACATATATAGACATGAAAATAGTGTGAAATGTGTTGAAAATTTAGGAATTGTTAAGAAAATGGACTATCCATCTTAAGCATTATGGCTTTTAATAGATAGAGAGCTTTATTGTATTAAGTCATATCTGACATATTGACGAACACATTAAGGAGAAACGTAAACATGAGTGAAACACTGAAAAGAGAGCGAATTCCAGAACTGAATCTGGTGCGTGCCATGGCAATTATCGGCGTACTGTGCGTGCATTCCACGTCCTATGCAACGGTGGACATGACGGGTTCAGGCTACTACTGGCTGTACAACTTTATTAATATCTTTATGAAATATGGTACGCCAACCTTTATTTTTATGAGCAGTTTTGTACTGTTCTATAACTATTATTCCCGTCCGCTGGATAAGAAACTCGTGAGTAACTTCTACAAGAAAAGATTTGTGTATATTTTGCTTCCGTATTTCCTTTTTTCATTAATGTATTTTGTGTTGCTGCATTTCACGCATTATCAGGGCCGACCTTTCGGCGAATCGGCAGTAAGTTTTATCACGAAATTGTTTACAGGTAAGGCCTATACCCATCTGTACTTTGTGTTTATTAACATGCAATTTTATCTGTTATTCCCATTGGTGTTATGGTTGCTTAAGAAATATCCTTCTGTGGTGAAATGGTCTGTTCCGATTGGACTATTGATTCAATGGGCATTCATCGTAAGTAATAAATATGGATTCCAGGTACCCAACAAGGGAAGCTGGGCGTTCTCGTACTTCTCCTATTTCATGCTGGGTGCTTTTATCGGGGTATATTTCCCTAAAATCAAGCAATGGTTTGTCATCAGTCGGGCCAATGCAACCAAAGGACGCGTAGCTTCATGGATTCTGCTCTGGGCGGTATGGATCATTGCTGGGCTTGGTCATGTGTATATCTATTACCTGCTGCGTCTGAAGATCGCAACGTATAACACACTGTGGTATGAATTCTTCTGGAATGTGCATACCTTTGCTTGTGCGCTGGTGCTTATCCAGATTGCCTATCTGCTCTATCGCAAAGGGCCGTCACTCATCGTCAAGCCGCTGAATCGGCTTGGGGCATTGTCCTTTGGCATCTATCTGATTCATCCATTCTTCCTGCTGGTGTATCGGAATTATCCACCTCAAACAGGAGTATCGTGGTTAGTGCATCTATGGTATGCCGGAGGATTCGGTGTAGCTCTAATCGCTTCGTGGATCGTCGTTGGATTGACGGCAAGGTTTGTTCCATATGCATGGGTCATCTTTGGCAATCTGCCAAAACCCAAACCACGTCTGGTCCCACAACAGAACTCGGGCCAACTGGACGTTTGATAAGATGTATTTCCAACACAGGAATAATAAACCGTTTCTTGGTCGACCTTAGGGGAGAGCAGGAAGCGGTTTTTTTGATGTATGCAGATATGTGTAATATGGGGAACGAGTGTTTCTTTTTCATGTAAGAGGGGTAATCATAAGGCGGAACGATAATACATTATGGATGACAGGATTAAGGTGAATATAATGACAACATGCGAAAAATGCGGGAGACCGATGCAGGATATATTGGAATATGTGGAACACATTCTTCACGAATGCAGTGAACAGACACAGGAGTACAACTCAAAAGATTATCAGGCCTATGGCCATGAGGGTGTTCACGAGCAGATGTGATACAATAGAAAGAAACCGGATTCATACGGAACCGAGGTGACAACATGGAGACGGGTCCAGCCCCTTTCCGGCAAGGAAAGACGGAACAAGAAGCGCGACTGAGCAAAACGTGTATGTATTGCGGACAACAGCGGCCGATGTCCGAATTCCGGCGCAGAACCGGAAAGCGGGCAGGTCCCGGAGCCAGGCGTGGAGCCTGCCGCAGCTGTCGCCAGCTTGGTGGACAGGCTGACCACGAGTCAGGTTCAAGCGTGAGCGGACGAACGAATGAACGGATCGAGCATCAACGGGATGGCTTGGAGACACGTGCTGTTACTGCCAGACCCTTTGCATCTGCAAGAAATGAGGCAGGTCGTATCTCCCATGGTATGGAGCAGGGATCAGCTACGGTGTCTGAGTCTGACAGAAGTCTGTTGTCTCAACCGTCAGAAGACTCGTCATCTTCGAATGACGATGAACGCGCTGACTTGGTGACTTCTTCACCCTCTTCACCCTCTTCTTCAGGTATTCGGAAGAAGAGGAGAAGACGGAGGAAGAGCAAGCGTTCAGAGAGCATAACGGGCAATGAGCTGAGAGAGACGAGTCTGGAGCATGATGGTTTGGCGGGTGAGGTAGGAGATGAGCCACAGCCAGGTGAGCACTGGCGTGGGGAAGAAGGGCATTCGCAGGGGCATGCTGCTGCGAATGAAAAAGGCAGTGCACAGCGGGCTGGCGCGCGAGCAGCCGCTGCAGTGCAGGCCGCCGAGCAGACTGCGGCGGCCCACCAGGCTCTGCTGCCGGCTGAGCCGCAAGGCCCGGCAGCAGAGCCCATGGCTGCGGATCAACCGACCGCAGCCAAACGCAAGCGCAAGCGGCGCCGCAAGCGTGCTGCCGCGCTCGCGCCCGGCGCAGGGCAGGCCCGCAGCGTAGCTGCTGAGGCCCATGCGCCGGCACTGAGCGACCGTGGCGATGCCACCACGGTCGCTGCACCTTCGGCGGCGGAGGCACAGCCTGCCGCCACCGGGCGCGAGCCCGGGCAAGCGCCGGGGGCCGCTGCGGAGGCAGGGCCTCCTGCGCCCGTGCGCCAGCCTGGCTCGCCAGGGTCCAAGCCGCGCCAGACGCGCAAGGAGCGTGCGCCCAAGGCGAGCGGCGAAGACGCTGCCCGCGTTGCATCCGGGCAGCGACCCGCGCACGCCAGCCGTAGTCACGGGGCTGGCACGGATGGCCGTCCCCGCCGCCAGACCCCGTCGGCCCCGGTAGCCATCGACCCGGAAGATCCGGCTTCGCTCCGGACCAACCGGCAAGGCATGGTACGGATGAGAGGTAAGACGGACAAAGGCAGACGCTGGCATCAGGAAGTGGACATGGAGCTTGCGGTCACGCTGGTGAAGGAAAAAGCCGCTGTGGTGGTCAATCGGTACACGATTCGCCGATTGTTCAGCAACAAGGATTTCAAACGGTATATTTTGACCCGGGATCACTACACCTGTTACTTCTGTGGATCGTATGGAGATACGATTGACCATCTGCTGCCGCGTGCCAAAGGTGGACATACCACTCCGCTCAACTGTGTCTGCGCCTGTAATCTGTGCAACCAGTCCAAAGCAGCGATGGATGCCGAAGAGTTCATGCGTTCCGGTATTCCCGAATGGAATGCTGCCCATCAGGCAGAATTGATTGAACTGGCCATGCAGGAAGCGCAGCTGGAAGAAGGATAATATGCCCCCGAAGATGGATCGGGGTTTCGATATGAAGAGCACACCAAGACCACAGGGGTCTAGGTGTGCTTTTTTGATTTAATTGTGATTTGAGTGGGAAGTGAGTTTGCCGTGCAATAATTTCTTCAAATTGACAACGGTGTTCATCGAAGATGTACGTTATACTGGGAGGGAGTTACTAAAGAAGCTTCATCATCCATATGAATGATGAAATGTATAGTGAACATCAAACCTGAGAACTTAGACTGTATAGATTGGATGGATGCAGATGACCCCGGCAGCATTGGACATTATGTCATATATTACGGAAGAAAATATTCGTTTCTGGCTGGAGAAGTTTCGCTCTCTGGGCCCGTTACCGGGAATTTTGCTTACGTTTATGAAATCATTTGTACCGCCACTTCCAACGCTGTTGATTGTGGGCGTGAACGGTGCGGTATACGGTCTGTGGGCAGGGTTTTTATATTCATGGATCGGCATGGTCCTCGGTTGCACTGTTACATTCCTGATCGTACGGGAGATTGGGAAATCCGCTTTTGTAGAGCGATGGGCACGCAAACCTCGTGTGCAACGCAGCATGGTATGGATTCGAAGGAATGCATTCAGTTATGTTTTTCTGCTGAGTATCTTCCCGGTAGGTCCGTTTGTCATTATTAATGTGGCGGCAGGTATCGCGCGAATGCGATTGTTATCCTTCCTGCTTGCGGTGGGTTGTGGCAAAGCGATAATGATCTTCTCAGTTACGTATATCGGTTCCAATGTGGAACAATTTCTGGAGCACCCTGTACGTTGGGTAGGCGTATTGCTGTTTATTGCGGTATCCCTGTGGGCAAGCCGCAAACTGGAGCGACACTTTACCCGGTCATCGTCAGATGGAGAAGATCTGCATGATCTGAATCAACCAACTGGAAAATCGATTTCCTCTTAAAAGAATTATCAGTGAGCAGATATAGGATGTCAGTAATCTCGTTAGCTCGAAGGAGGACCTAGCATGAATGATAATATCTATGCATTCAGCCGAACGATAAATCGTATGAGTGAAGATGAACTTCGTTCAGTACTGCGTTTGCTCTATATGAAGTCAGGACATGTGGTCAAGCGGCAGGAAGAGCAAGGCGAAAAGGTGGATTTTGCGGAAGCGGTACAGTCACTGTTTCGGAATATGGATACCCCATTTGATCTGGGTCGTCTGGAACAACAAGCTCTTGCCGAGATCGACAAGCCAAATGAAATTCATATTACGTTTGGAGAATCACCTCTAAGTAGTCTGAAAATGGGAATGAGTACATTACCTGATCAGGAAAAACGGAGTTTTTTCTCTATAGATGATAATTATGCGGTAGGGCCGTTGGGTAATCTGACCCGGCGTGCAGACTTGCAACGCAGGCATCTCTGGCTGACCGAACGAATGTGTCTCAATGACCGTGAGGCATATGGCATGCATGAACTGGAATCATTATTTGAGCTCAACGCCACAATACAGTCCTTTGATTCCAAGACGTCGATCATTATCTGGTATGCGAATAATGCACGGGAGAAGACGGGACTGCTCTACGCCATGTATCTATTGCGGAACAGCGAGAGTCCCATATATCTTATCGAAACGAGTGGCTTATATAAGCAATTATTTGATAGACCTGACGTTCAATACGATGTGCTCCACACAGGCGAGATTCTTCCGGAAAAGCTTCTGGCGATGTGGCACGTCTGCTCTGAGCAAGAGCCGCTGTCCAAGGGAGAACGCCGCCAACTGGAACAGGATTGGCTGGAACTTTCGGTACAGCCTGGGCTATTACGTATGATGGAGAATGGCGTGATTCGGAGCTTAACTGAAGATGCGTTGGACGAGTACATTATGCAGAAGGTGAGGGAACTGACACCGAACTGGGAGCCAGGCAAGTATATCCGAGCAGCTCGTATTGTGGGTGAAGTGATTGGTACAAGTAGCCAGCATATAAGTGATGCGTTCGTGGAGTACCGTCTACGACAACTGGTGCTGCAAGGCCAACTTGAAATGGATGGAAAGCCACTTGCAATGAGGTATTACAGTATTCGGCTTGCCGAGCGCTGAAGGGGACTAAGGCTGAAACGCACGGATAGAAAAACAAGCGACGAGATCGCGAAGTTTGAAATAAGACGGAAAATTTGAGCAGTTCCTTGCCCATATAGTAAGATGATCACGAAGTGTTCCCGATACCAGCTGTTCAGATTTAACACTTAAATAGACTGTTCCATCGGTGAGTAACTCCTACTTTTCCGGGGAACAGTCTATTTTTTCTCGTTAAGTACCGAACCAGCTTCGCTAGTGCATTGTCCAATAACATTCATCTTTATGATCTTCATTTGTATTATGATTTCTTCCCATTCCAGATTTCTAGTAGCGGTCCGTGCTGTCCATAGACCGGATCGGTAACCGGGATCGGAACCTCTCGGATTTCCTGAAGAGCCTTGGCACGGTCGCCTTCCTCACCTGTGCGTGTGTTGTAACTCATGCCGCCCGGATAAGCTCCGGCAATACGAAAATCAGTGCTGGACTCCAGACGTTTATGCCCTGTTCCAGCGGGAAGCACGACAACGTCGCCTGTTTGAAGGTAAACTTTCTGACCGTTTTCTCCGCCTAAAATCAGTTTCACGAATCCACTCACCACAGCAAGAGCCTCATGAGCATTACTATGATAATGATGATAGTTGAACACACCATTCAACCAGCTATTTCCCCATCCGTTACGGTTCAGCAACGATTCTGCGTGAAGGGCCTCTTCAGCCCATACATTCTTATACAAAAGCACAGGCAGGGTCGGATGATTGGGAATTACACCGTCATCCTGAAGGAATAACGTCTCTATGTCCTTTTTCCGTTCATTCATCTCACATCACCTCACTATAAATTACCCGATAACCTCAAGGACGAACAAAAAACAATTGTAAAATGATACAAAATGTATCATTTTAAGGGTATACTCAGTACATAAACTCTCTTCAATGCACTCGTTGTATAAATCGCAAGGGGGAATCGTGTGTGAACATTGTGATTACAGGGGCTTCTGGATTTGTGGGATTTAATCTTTCACAGTATTTGGCGCAAAAGGGGCATCGAATTACCCTTCTGGATCGGGATGATTACTGTCAGAGGCTGGTTCATATCTCTCCTCTGCACGAGATGCCGTTCATCTGTTGTGACCTTGCAGCGGACCGGATTCATCTACCTCCAGGAACAGATTACATAATCCATCTGGCGGCCATGCCACACGTGGATTATTCGTATCATCAGCCAGGGGAAGTTTTCCGCAATAATACACTTAGCACACAGGCTATCCTGCAATATGCTACGGAACATCACATTCCAGTCTTGCTGGCTTCATCCGTTGAAGTGTATGGCGGCGATTGGGGCAGAGTCTATCACGAATCAGATCCGTATGCACCCGTCTCTCCTTATTCCGCGTCCAAAGTCGCGTGTGAAATGCTGGCTCACTCCTATGCTCAATGTTACCAGCTTCCAGTCAAACTCTTTCGTTTGACCAACCTCTATGGTCCATGGCAGTTGCCAGACCGTATTATTCCCCGAAATTTTGGTCGGATGTTGGACGGACTGCCTCTGGATATTCAGGGATCGGCAGTGCGTGATTTCTTGTATGTAGATGATGCCCTCCGGGCCATTGAACAGATCATGCTGAAAGGCAAAGACGGACAGGTCTACAACATATCAACAGGGCTTGGAACAACCATGCAGGAGATCGGGGAGATATTGAAACCAATGGATCGATCCGTTGCTGCTGTAGAGATCCGGGAGCAAGAACCAACCCAGTCCAGAGGGTCGAGTCTGGTCGTACATTCAGGCAGATTGCGAGCGGAATTGGGTTGGTTACCGCAAACCACGTTGGAAAAGGGATTGGAAAAAACCTTCCGTTGGTATCAGGAACATCCCGAATGGGTCAGACAGTTCAGCCGTGAATACCATACAACAAGGGAAACGCGCAGTTTCATTATCGATATGGCAAGATACGCAGTTCCAGCAGTATAAAATGCACAAAAAAAGCCAGGGAAGGGTGTATTGAGTAACACCTTCCTTGGCTTTTTTGCGCCTCCGTCTCATTTTCGGATAGCTTCCGAACACGGACGGTCAGGCTATTTTAAAATAATCTATTGCACGAAATGTTCGTGCTGTTGGACCTCACATTAAAAGGATCTAGTGATGATCTTTTTTAAGGTCGGCAATTTTATCCTGTACAGCACCTTTGGCTTTGTCTTTTTTGCCCTCAGCCTGAAGGGATCTGTTGTTGGTTGCATTACCGATCTGATCCTTCACTTCGCCTTTGGCTTTATTTACGCCTGCTTTGATTTTGTCGCCAGTTGAATTACTCATATCGAACATCTCCTTCGTTTCTGGTGTAGTCCTTATTAACCGGGATGTCCGCATTCTAAACGTTCGCTATTTCGTGGCGGTCAGAAATTTGTTCTGGATATTCTGTCAGAAATGATCTGTACGAAGAGTCAGTATAAGTATAGGCATTGCTTAATCGCGTGCTTCATTAAAGGAATGAGAGGATGTTATGATATGAGCAATTATATTGGAAATGGTGCGTATTGTTACGCCAATTCAGCTTCAATGCTGCTGTCGTCCATTGGAGAAAAGATAGATCCCGGTCTGCTTGAAACCATCGGTGGCTTTTCACTAGGGGCCTTTCGAACGCAGGAAGATATGCTTTTTTTTGATAACTGTACCTCCAGTCCTGATCTGGCCATCAGCAAGGCGATGAGCATTCTGGGATTTAGTGTGCGCGAAAGTGTGCAAGCACGGGGTACAGAGATGCCTGTAGATGAGCTAAGAGAGGCTTTGAAGCAGGGCCCTGTGATGATGGGGCCGCTGGATATGGGCAAACTCGTCTACAATCCCAACTCTCCCAACCTGGGTGGTTGCGATCATTATGTAGTTGCGCTCAATATGATGGGCGATGAAATATGTCTGCATGACCCGGCTGGATTTCCGAATGTCTTCCTGACACTGGATAAACTTGAGGAAGCATGGAAGTCTGAATTCCCATGGAGTAGTGGTGTGTATCGACGATGGTGGAGTCCTGAACGCATTGAACATCCTGATCTGGAGGAGATTAACCGCCGGGCTTTCACTTGGTTCAAATCAACCCTTACAGAACAGACCCATGATATTGCTGCACGGGAAGGACGAACCGGAGCTTCAGCCATTCTGCATAAGGCGGAACAGGTTCGTGCTGGAGCAATCGATGGTAATGAGTGGGCTCATTATGTGTATTTTGCTCTGCCAGTAGGCGCGCGTCGTGCCCATGATTATGGTTTGTTTTTTAACACAATCCATCCTGACCTTTCTGCTTTGAAATACGCACAATCCCGCCAATTCGGGGAATGCCAATCCCGTCTTGTCTCTCGGAACTGGGAGGCTGCTGCGACAATCATGGTGGCACTCGCGGAGACGGAAGCCATGATCGAAGCTTCTATGTTTGAAGATGGAGTAATGAAAGTGAAGCGGCGCTATAAGAAAGGGAGATATACATGGATGGATTAACTAACAATCGCCATATCAGGCCAGGGGAAGATGAGATATTAGAGGATCGGCAAAAGGAACCGGATATCGCGCTTATCCAACGAGCCCAAACGGGGGATACAGAGGCCTTTGGAGAGTTGATTCACCGTTACCGTGGGCAATTGTTTCGTTATGTGCGAGCGCTTACGTATGATTCTTATCTCGCAGAAGACATTTTACAGGATGGGCTTATTCGTGCGTTCATTCATATGGGACAGCTTCAGAATGCTGAGCGTTTTATGGCCTGGATGCAGCGTATTGTACGTAATCAGGCGTACTCACATATGCAGCGCCAAAAGCAGCAGAGGGAACAACATTTTTCTTCGTTCTTTGCATTTGGATTTGGAGCCGATGATGCCTCATGGAGCGATCAAGACTCGCTCGACATGACGCTGAATCATCTTTTGAATGACACAGATTGGAGATCGCAGGAGACAGGCTATGATCCGTATCAAGCTGTTGCTCAGCAGGAAATGAGGAACAATCTCCACAGGCTGTTGGGTTGTCTGAATGAAAGAGAACAACAGGTCTTCACATCATATTGGATGGAGCAGCTGTCACCGCAAGAAATAGCCTGCAAATTCAACCTGACAAGTGCCAATGTGTATCAAATTCTGTCCCGTTCACGTAAAAAAGTGTCTCAGCTTCATATTCATTTATCTGTAGAAGAAATGCTGGCCGAGTGGAATTCACTCGGGCAAAATCGAGTGACTCTGGAGGAACCCCTTTCGTTTCGGACTCCCCAAACCTGGAACTCGGCAGCAGCATCCATTCACGAGATGTTAGGTTATATCGGTCCATCTCCGTCTCTCCCCATGGTTATGGGGATGAGTGGACTTTCTTTTCGTTTGACCATCCTGCCTCAGGACATACATATTGCTGGCCCTACCGCCTATAACTTCAAAGAGGTGCTTACAAGAGGATTGCAACATATGGGTTATCGTTCCCATGCGGTTGAGGCTTTGGCGAGCGAAGCGGGACTCAATGCCAATCTGGTCAATCCTTCGATGCTAGAGGAGAAAGCGAAGGGGAAAAGGTTGCTTAATCCAAGACTTGTTCAGGCCCTCTCCCTGGTACGTTACGCCATTCATCGGGGAATTCCGGCCGTCGTGTGGGACCTGAATATTCCCGAATTCGGGTTGATCTATGGCTATGATGATGCAGCCCGGACCCTATACGGTACCGATTTCATTAAATCAGGAACAATTCCCTATGATCATGTAGGCCGGGGCGTGAATCAGGAAGTATTTGTACTGGCAGCGGAATCAGATGGCATGATACGAGAAATGAACTTGCACGCGGCACTGACAGCTGCGTTGGCTCATTATCGTGGAGAGGACCCGTATACCTTGCCGAACACAGTCAGTGGTGTGGATGCCTATGCAGTCTGGAGAGAAGCCCTAGAATACAGACGGGTAGAACCGAACGGTCACGCTTATAACATTGCGGTTTTGTGGGATGCAAGACGTTATGCAAGCGAGTTTTTCAAAGAACTTTCACTAAAGTGGGCTTCGATTGCCAGCTATTCCAACTTGATTTCATTCTGTCTTCAGGCAGAAGAGTTATATCGAAACATGTCCCAAAAGTTAAATACACTCGCAGAATTATTTCCTTTTCCAGATGGAGGACTGCCTAATGAGAAGCTTCATGCGGATCAGGCCATCTCGATACTGCTGGAAGTGGAGGAATTGGAGCGAGCCGCCGTCGTTGCAATAAAAGCATTGCTTGAAGAAATGGATCAGTATTCCCCAGAAATAGTTATGGTTTGACCTAATTGTACCGATCAGATCGGGCATAAAGTGAAAACGAGTATCAGGAGGCAGGGCGATCCGTCAGGCCTTCTTTCTGTCTTTTTTTTGCATTCGTGACGCAAGAGGTTCATACTTGAAATAGAAAAGATGTCTCAATGTTGGAATAAGGCTGAGCCCAACGCTGCATAATAACGACAGTGACCAATTTCGTTGCATGAAAATTGTGATATTGGAAAACAATTCCTGAACATTTGGATAAACAAATCCTTCCTTGTGTACATATCGCACATCTGGTCATATGTGATCTTGTCTTAATACCACATGTGGTAGGAATACGGATCTTGGACAGGAGGATCGGCGGGGTTAGCTTGCCTTCATGGGTTGACAAAAAAATCGATTTTGTTACAATGTTCACAATATCTTCACAAGTGTAAAAAATTTCTTTTTCATGTTCATGTGTAAGAGGTGTAATATAAGGGTATAGAGTTCGGTTTCGGCCTGCTTGTCGTTTTGTGCGTCAACACATGTTGTCCGCAATAGATCCAAGATACAATGCATGATATGGGAGTGGCCCTGAGCTACGCTCATCCTATTGTGTGAAATTTGGTACATTTAAATGTATTCGATGTATTTTGTGGTTCGGCTCTGCTTGACAGGCATCATGAAAGTCGCGGACTTCTATCCCAAAGTAAAGGAGGACTTTCTCTTATGTCACAATCGCCTACTCAACAAGAGGTGCCAGTTACAGAAGGTGCCAACGTTTCCGAGCGCCAGTCCTTGGACGTTCTGGATCAACTGATGAAGCCTGAGGTACAGGAGTCTTTAACCGTTCTGGTGGAGAACCTGCCTAAATTGGCTGAAATGGTTACTGCTATGACAAAAGCTTATGACTTTGCACAAAGTGTAGCAACAGACAAAGTTCTGATCAGCGACACAATGAGCGCAATGGGCGAGTTCGCTAAGCCTGTTGTAGACAAAGCTAAAGGTGTAGCTTCTGCTGCCATCGAAGCCAATGACCGTGCGCAAACAGAGCAAACTTCAGTTGGCTTGTTCGCTATGCTGAAAATGCTTAAAGATCCAAACGTACAACAATCGCTTCGTTTTGCTCAATCTTTCTTG
This sequence comes from Paenibacillus sp. GM1FR, assembly GCF_002803315.1. Lineage (NCBI taxonomy): Bacteria > Bacillati > Bacillota > Bacilli > Caryophanales > Paenibacillaceae > Paenibacillus > Paenibacillus sp. GM1FR. The sequence goes on from NZ_MKZL01000022.1 coordinate 57,903, forward strand.
AGCATCTTGAACGAGCGTCAACAACCGAAACGTTAAGACTTAGAAGAACGGAGGATGGATATGTCGAAGCAAATTTTGATCTTGGGTGGAGGATACGGCGGTCTGTTGACTGCATTGACTGCACGTCAATACTTGTCTCCGGAAGAAGCGACAATTACTGTCGTGAACCGTTACCCTACACACCAAATTATCACGGAACTGCACCGTCTTGCAGCGGGAAGCATTGCTGAACAAGCAGTTGCTCTTCCACTCGAAAAATTGCTGCGTGGCAAAAACGTGAACTTGAAAATCGATACGGTGGATACAATCAAGCCGGACGAGAAGAAAGTTCTGATGACCAGCGGCTCCACATACTCTTACGATGCACTTGTTGTTGCCTTGGGCAGCGAAACGGCATTCTTCGGAATTCCGGGATTGCAAGAGTACAGCTTCACGCTCAAATCGGTTAGCGATGCAAACCGTATTCGTGCACACGTTGAAGCACGTCTTGATGCTTACAAACAGTCCGGCAACAAAGCAGACGCTACGTTTGTTATTGGTGGCGGCGGCTTGACAGGTATTGAGCTTGTTGGCGAATTCGCTGACCTGCTTCCTGCTGTATGTCAAGAAAAAGGCATCGACTTCAAAGAAGTATCCCTGTACACAGTTGAAGCAGGTCCTTCCATCCTTGCAGGATTCCCGCCAGAGCTGGTTGAACGTGCTAAATCAAGTCTTGAGAAACGTGGCGTTAACTTCATCGTTGGCGTAGCGATTACCGAGATGAAAGAAAACGAAGTTCTGCTGAAAGACGGCAGCTCCATCCCTACGAACACACTCGTATGGACAGGTGGCGTACAAGGCAACGCTGTTGTTGCTAACAGCGGAATTGAAGTGGATCGTGGCCGTGCGAAAGTTACGGAAGTTCTGCAATCTACTTCTCACAAAGACGTGTTTGTTGCTGGTGACAGCGCAGTAGTCTTCCCTAGCGAAGGCGCTCGCCCTTACCCTCCAACAGCACAATTGGCTTGGCAAATGGGTGAGACTATTGGTCACAACTTGGGCGTTATGTTCAAAGGTGGCGCAATGGAATCCTTCACACCAGTATTCTCCGGTACGCTGGGAAGTCTGGGTCGTAAAGATGCTGTCGGCATGATCGGTGGCAACCAGACTCGTCTGAAAGGTCTGCCTGCAACCATGATGAAAGAAGCAAGTAACATCCGTTACCTGGCTCATATTCACGGTTTGTTCGCACTGGCTTACTAATCTTAATGCCATTCAAGGGCGCCCTTTTGGGCGTCCTTTTTGGTTGTCACGATTACAAAGGATAACAGATATTCAGAATGAAAAAAGGTGCGGCAGAAGTGGTCAAATGTGAGGTCGCGTATAAAGTACCTAGGGGATATGGCATATTAAAGGAACGATGGAATCCTTCACATTTCATAGAGGTACTGAACGGGCATGGACATGAAGCCGGCGCTTAGAAGCGCCGGCTTTCGTTTAAATTATAGGATGAGTATCTTTAAATAAAAAGAACGGGGAGCATCAACAAGCCATCCGTTCAACTGAGAGGAGAATGACGTATGAACGTTTTAGTTATAGGAGCAAATGGACAAATCGGAAAGTTTGTGGTGGAACAGCTGGCACAGGAAGGCAAACATAAAGTAACGGCTATGATCCGCAAACCGGAGCAGGCGGATGCACTGAAGGAACTCGGTGCAGATGTGGTGATTGGTGACCTGGAGGGTAGTGTAGAGGATTTGGCTGAGGCAATGAAGGATCATAATGCCATTGTGTTTACGGCGGGTTCTGGCGGATCTACCGGTCAGGACAAAACACTGCTTATTGATCTCGACGGTGCGGTGAAAACGATGGAAGCCGCAGAGCAGCAAGGAATCTCCAGATATATTCTGGTCAGTGCGTATGGCGCAGATCAACGGGAGAAATGGTCTGAGTCCATTAAGCCTTATTACGTGGCGAAACATTATGCGGATCGTGTGTTGTTTGCAAGTGATCTCAATTACACGATTATACGTCCAGGTGGTCTGAAGAATGAACCGGGCACAGGTAAGATCACAGTTGGAACCGATCTGGAGCCCGGAAGCATCCCGCGTGAAGATGTAGCCCGCGTAATCGTGGCTTCTTTGCAGGAAGAGAAGACGTACCGTATGGCCTTTGATCTGATTGCCGGGGAGCATCCGGTTGAAGATGCCTTGGGCAAATTGTAGATGTTATTGTAAGATAACGGGAGAATGAAATGATGGGGATGAGGGGGAGCGCTGCATGAACGAAGCCGTGCTGGTCATAGAGGATGAGCCCAAAATAGCACGTCTGCTGGAACTGGAACTACAGTATGAGGGATATCAGGTGGGCAAGGCTGGTAGTGGAACAGAAGGACTGGAGAAGTATGCTGAAGGACAGTGGGATCTGATTCTGCTGGATGTGATGTTGCCTGGTCTGAGTGGAATTGAAGTGTTGCGGCGAGTTCGGGCCAAAGATGCTACGGTCCCGATCATTATGCTCACTGCCAAAGATTCTGTAGAAGACAAAGTATCCGGCCTGGATCTTGGAGCCAATGACTACATCACCAAGCCGTTCCAGATTGAAGAGCTACTTGCGAGAGTTCGGGCTGCATTGCGGCTTAGTGCAGTGGCGTCTGTTGTTTCTTCCGCTTCTTCTTCTACACCTGCTGATATGGGGAATGACTCTTCTGGGCATCAGGATGAAGCTGAGGCGGGCTGGTTGACGGCTGCCGGGTTGAAACTAAATGAAGGAACGCGAGAGGTATCCCGAGATGGTGTGGCCATTGAGCTTACTCCACGTGAGTTCGACCTGCTCGTGTATCTGCTTCAGAATCAACGTCAGGTGCTCAGTCGTGATCAGATTGTGCAGGCCGTGTGGGGATACGATTATTATGGAGATACTAATGTGGTGGATGTGTACATCCGTTATGTGCGCAAAAAGGTGGATAACGGATTCACACCACCCTTAATACATACCGTACGGGGCGTTGGATACGTCCTGAAGGAACAGTTATGAGCCTGCGCAGTAAAATCTACGGATATTCGTCTGTATTATTTGCTGTGCTGTTAATCGCGGTGAACCTTTCGGTCTACATCGTGTTTGAACGGATGTCGATTGATAACGAGGTTAATCGGGTGGAAGCGGAAGCGGAGTCTATTGTCAAAGGAGTGCGTCAGTCTGCCGGCTCCATTCCGCCGGACGACTTGTTGCGGGCCTACGCGCCTGTGAACGGCATGCTTCGGATCGTTAATGAAGACGGCACCAGTTCCCCGGTGACAACAACAGCAGCTTCCGAGCAGCTGAGCAAGCTGCCTTATAAGTACGAAAGTGAGAAGAAATCGGAGTATACCCAAGTTGAACAGATTGGTTATGTGTGGGTATCAGTCCCGGTCATCTGGCCTGATGGCGAGGTGGTGAATGTACAGGTCACCGAGAGCATTGCAGAGACGGAGAATCGTCTGTCTGTACTGCGAACTGTGCTTGTGGCGGTCACGATTATTGCTCTCATTCCAGCCATTATCTCCAGCCGGATTCTGGCGAATCGAATGACCAGACCGATTCAGCAGATGACACGCACGATGACTGATATCCAGTCCAGCGGCCAATTCAAGCGTCTTCCACTGGAGGAAGGGTCTAAGGATGAACTGAAAACGATGGGACAGACGTTCAACCGGATGATGGATCTGCTCGAATCCAACTTTGAGCGACAGGAGCGATTTGTATCCGATGCATCTCATGAGCTCAAAACACCGCTAACCATTATTGAGAGCTACGCCAGTCTGCTACAGCGGCGAGGAAAAGAGCGGCCCGAGGTATTTGATGAAGCGGTGGAAGCGATTCTGTCCGAATCGGTTCGTATGCGAGAGATGACCGAGCAATTGTTACTGCTCGCGAAGCAACCAGAGCAGTGGAATGTACAGTTGGAGCGTGTGGATATCACGAGACTGGCTACAGACTCCACACGTGCGTTTCGCGAAGCCTATCACCGTGAAGTTCGGTGTGAAGATCCAGGTCCAATCTGGGCGATCAGCGATGAGAGTAAGCTGAAGCAACTTTTGTTTATTTTGCTGGATAATGCCCGGAAGTATAGTGAGGATGCAATTGAAGTCAGGCTGGAAGCCAAGGGACAAGAGTGCCGTATTCGAATCGTGGATACCGGGATTGGTATGCGGGAGGACGAGCTGGAGAAGGTATTTGACCGATTCTACCGGGTTGATCCGGCCAGAACACGCAGCTTAGGTGCAAGTGGTTCAGGTCTGGGATTGTCACTTGCCAAAGAGCTTGCAGGAGCAGTTGGAGCACGGATCGAACTGACCAGCACCGAGGGTGAAGGCACCGAGGCTTCGATTATTTTGCCTTTATCGGTTCAGAACGGGCCGCTCTCATGAAATTCTCATTCTTCTCTTATATACTGATAAGCATCAGATCAACTGGGGATGATAAGAGAGTGCATAGGGGGAAACGTGATGACAGAACATGAGCAGCGACCACCGGAGATGAAACGGCATGAACAAGGGAACAGCGGATGGGCGAAATCGCGAAGGTCACTCTGGTGGGGTGCAGGGCTTCTCGTTGTGCTGATTGTGGCAGTTGTGGTGTGGTGGAAGCCGTGGCAATCGACGGGTGCGGTACTTACGGCAGATGCGGCAGCACAATCGGTGCTTGATCAATATCCAGGTGAGATTGTGAATTCCACGTTGAAGGACGGGACGTATATCATGCAGCTCCGTTCGGAGACTGGCCTATATGATGTGCAAGTGGATGCCGTTACAGCTGCTGTGAATTCCATTAAACGGCTGGAGTCGAACCCGCAAGCGGAAGAGAAGACGTTATGGAGCCGCGAGCAGATCAAGACGGCGTTGTTAAAACAACAGACAGATAACCAATTGGTCTCGCTTGAACTTGTGGAGCAGCAAGGCAGTCCGGTATACACCGCGGTAGTGAAGGCAAAGGATAACAGTCGTGAAGAACTCACGATTGATCCATACACGGGAGAGACGATAGCTTCCAAAACAATAGCAGCCCCGACAACTGAACCAACCAAGGATGATCCCAAACCTCAGTTTCTGAGCGAGAAACAAGCCAAACAGAAGGCACTTGCGGAGGTTCCGGGGGAAGTGGACGACATCGAACTGCGTGGAACCAACAGCGGGAATCCATATTATCTGGTTGAAATTGATTTGGAGGATGGCCGGGAGGCTATTGTGCAAGTGAATGCCATCTCAGGAGCAATTCGTTCGGTGACTTGGGATGAGGACGATGATTAACATTTGTACAGGAATCCATTGAATATAGAGTTACACCTTGTTGGATAGATGATTCCTAATGTTGGGGTCATCTTTTTCATTTCTTTTAGATTACATACATAATGAACACTCATTAAATGAGCATTCTCTTCATTTTCTCATCAAATTCTAATCTAACTCTCGCTGATCTCTCATTCCTGCAGGTTATTCTATAAATGTAGACGAGAACGAAACAACAACAACGAGGAGATGAATGATGATGATGAACAAACATAAACTTTGGATTGGTAGCTTGTCAGCAGCAGTATTACTTGGTGGATCGGCCGTAGCGGCTAGCGGGAATGTGAACGGACAATCGGTGCAAACTACACCAACGTCAACAACACAATCTGCAACACAGAATCAGAACAGCACAGGTAAAATGCTGAATGCATCCCAAGCGAAAGCGTTGGCGTTAAAAGCAGCCGATGGTAAAGTGGATGACGTGGATCTGGAGCGTAGAAACGGCCAAACGTTCTATGAAGTTGAGATCGACAGAAAAGGAACCAATGATGTTGTCGTTCGTCTGGATGCTTATACAGGCAAAATCCTTGCGGTCGTGAATGATGAAGACTACGATGATGACGACGATTATAAAGGTACTGTAACAGGCAACACATCTAATAACTCTACTTCCAAGCAGGTCAAATTGACGGCATCCCAGGCTTCAAACATTGCGTTGAAACAAGTTACGGGTGGTAAAGTAACCAAAGTCGAGCTGGATCATGATGATGGTCGCTATGTGTATGAGATCGAACTGAGAACTGCTCAAGGTGAAGCAGATGTAGATATCGATGCCAACACAGGTAAAGTGTTATCGTTTGACCAGGATTTTGACGACCAAGATTAAGCAATAAGGGCGAGTATACGCCGATAAAACATCATATAAAAACCTGCCTATGAACAGCCGCACACAGCTAGAGATCGTTACATCATGGAGGGGCAGGGCAGGTATAGCAGAGGACGCTTCGGGGGAAGCGTCTTTTTGTTGTTGATCGAGAGAGCGGAGTATAAAATTGTACATCTTCCGCCGGATTGTTCACTATTCGAGCAGGAACGTGGCGGATACAATCGGAATCAGGGAGGTGAACGCCCAGCCAGTATTGCCAGGAATTCTAATGCTGAAATGCATCATCGATCGGAGGCAGATAAGACATATCGATTTTATTTTATGTAAGCGCTTCACAAAAAAACATGGAGGTGCATTACGATATGGCTATGAACGATGGATGGTTGAAAAAGAATAAACATTCACGTCGCTTTACCCTCCGCTTAAGTTATCTGCTTGCTTTGGTTTTGGCGCTGCAATCCATAGGTATGTTGCTTGCACCCGGACCGAATGCTTCAGCTGCTCCACTTAGTGTAACGAACGGGATACAGTTCAAGGATACCAATGGCAATGTCGTTCATGCTCATGGGGGCGGGATGATTAAGGCAAATGGGTATTATTACTGGTTTGGAGAGAACCGCAATACGAATGGAACGTTCAAGGCAGTGTCCGTGTATCGTTCATCGGATCTGAAGAACTGGGAGTATCGTAATGATGTGCTGACCAGCAGCTCGGCAGCCGAGTTAAATATCTCTAACATTGAACGCCCAAAGGTCATCTACAACAGTGCTACCGGCAAATATGTGCTGTGGATGCACAAGGAGAATGGTCTGGATTATGGCGAGGCCCGAGTGGCGGTAGCTACTTCGAATACGGTGGATGGCAATTACACATATGTGGGCAGTTATCGTCCACTTGGGTATGATTCCAGAGACATGACGGTATACAACGATAACGGAACCGCTTATCTGATCTCTGCGACCAGAGTGAATGCTGATCTGAATATATATAAGCTGACCCCGGATTTTCTGGGTGTGGAATCCCTAGTCACAACGCTGTGGCCTGGACAATATCGTGAAGCACCAGCCCTATTCAAAAAAGACGGCGTCTACTTCCTGATCACCTCGGGTGCGACCGGCTGGAATCCAAATCAGGCCAAATATGCGACAGCCTCCAGCATTACAGGCACATGGAGCGGGCTTAGCAATTTTGGAGACAGCACAACGTATGGTTCCCAATCCACCTATGTCGTTCCTATAGAAGGTTCACAGACCACATCCTATCTCTACATGGGTGACCGCTGGGCTGGTGCATGGAGCGGACCGGTGCAGGATTCCAAGTATGTTTGGCTGCCCCTATCGTTCCCTAGTGGAACTAGTCTGGCGATGAACTGGGCCAGCAGTATTACGATTGATACAGCAACAGGGACTGTGACCGGAGTGAGTACACCGGATGTCTGGGACCCGAATGCTTCATATCAGCTGATTAGTCGTAAGAGTAACAAATTGCTAAATGTCATTGGGGGTTCTTCCGTCAACGGTGCGGACCTGGAGCAGCGAGCAGATGGGGGGATGACAAGTCAACAGTGGCAGATTACCGATGCGGGTGGCGGTTATGTCAAAATCATCAACCGTTCCAGTGGCAAGCTGATCGGTGTGGAGAATGGTGCCACGACGGATGGGGCTGTCATTGAACAGTGGAATGATGGTGGCTGGGCCAGCCAGCAATGGCAGCTCGTCCATGTAGGTGGTGGTTATTATAAACTGAAGAACCGCAGTACAGGCAAAGTATTGGATATTTCCAGTCAATCCCTGGCAGATGGGGCTGCGGCCATCCAGTGGACGGATAATGGCGGTACGAATCAGCATTTTCAGATTGTTAAGGTGCAGTAAGACGTTTTAAATATTATAAAATAAGTTTCAACATAAAGTGGAAGCCCTTGTCTCTTACCATAAGGTGGGATAGGGGCTTTGTGATGTATTCACGCATGTTACGTGATGCTTTTACTCGAAGGGGATATCCAGTTGATGGCTCATATCGTGACCTATTTCCGATCATTACCATCCCAATCTGTGGTAAACTAGTAGAATTGTAGAAAAAGATAGAGACAGGAGCTGGATAACGAAGTGAGTGAACAACAAGTGCTATCCATTGAAAGCTTGCGTATGAGATACAACGGACGTTATGTGCTGAACGGCATCGATCTGGAAGTAAATCGCGGTGAGATGATTGGATATATTGGCCCAAACGGGGCTGGCAAAAGTACGACGGTTAAGATTTTACTCGGGCTGGTTGAAGGATATGTAGGCACGGTGCGGATCTTTGGTAAAGATATTGCGGATGGGGATGTAGAGTATAAACGCAGAATCGGTTATGTTCCGGAGGTGGCGGAATTGTACGAACAATTAACGCCTGCGGAGTATCTGACTTTTACGGGAGAGTTATACGGTATGTCCTATGAGGATGCGGATTACAAAGCCAAGCTATTGATGGATTGTTTTGGAATGGAAAAATCATATCATTCCCGCATTGCCTCTTTTTCCAAAGGTATGCGTCAGAAAGTGCTGTTGATCTCTGCGCTGCTGCATGACCCGGATCTGTTGTTCCTGGATGAACCACTCAGCGGATTGGATGCCAATAGTGTGATGGTGGTCAAAGAGATTTTGTCACAATTGTCAGCCAAAGGCACAACGATCTTCTATTCTTCACACATCATGGATGTGGTGGAGAAGATCAGCAGTCGAATTGTACTGATTGCTGAAGGGCACGTAGTGGCAGACGGTACATTCAAGCAGCTCCAACAGCAATCCATGGAAGGCACGCTGGAAGAAGTGTTCAATCAATTGACGGGCTTTAATGAACATAAAGCCATTGCGGAGCGTTTTGTATCCATTGTGCAGGAGGTGTACTGATATGGAGGAATCCTCCGACTTCCGCACACTCAAGATTCTGGATCGCTTTCGTCCGCTCATCGCCAGAACAGGGGCGGATTATGATGTGCTGCGCCTGATCTTGCGAGTGAAGTTCCAGATGGATCAACGCAGAGTACCTACCATTTTGTCCAACAATTCAGGGAAAAAAGAGCGCAAGGAAGGTAATCAGTTTCTTCGATCCCTGTGGTTGTATGGATTAATGGGACTGATGATGGTTCCCTTCATCGTCTGGGATACGGGGCATTTCATGCTTCAGATGGGACTTGTGTTTGGCATCTTAATGTTTATGATCATGACGTCCATGATCTCGGATTTTTCCTCTGTGCTGCTGGACATCCGGGATCGTAATATTATTATGACCAAGCCCGTTAATGGACGAACGGTGGGGATGGCCCGAGCCATCCATGCGGGCGTATATCTGCTATTGCTGACGGGTTCATTAACCGGTATACCGCTAATTGCCGCGTTGGTGACGCATGGGATCGGATTCTTTCTGATTTTCCTTGTGGAACTGATTCTGATCAATATGCTAATTCTGGTGACAACGTCTCTGATCTATCTGTTCATGATGAAGTTTCTGGATGGTGAGAAGCTGAAGGATATGATCAATATGGTGCAGATTCTGCTTTCCGTGGGGATTGCGATCGGTTATCAGCTGGTCATTCGTTCGTTCAGCATTATTGATTTTGGTATGGTATTTACCCCGGCTTGGTGGCAGTTGCTGTTGCCTCCGTTATGGTATGCGGCTGCATATGAATGGTTATTTGCAGGGGGCGGGAATGTGTGGATCTATACGTTCACAGCACTTGCAATCTTGGTTCCTGTGGTGAGTATGATCGTATATGTGAAGCTTATGCCTTCCTTTGAATTGTATTTGGAAAAAATGGCACATTCGGGTCAGTCCTCCGGACGCAGACGTGGAAGATGGGATCGGTTGATCTCCAAGGTGGTCAGTCGTTCGAGAGAGGAGCAGGCTTGCTTCCGTCTGTCAGCCAGCATGATGCGTAATGAACGGGAATTCAAGCTGAAGGTGTATCCATCGCTTGGTTTATCATTTGTTTTACCTTATGTATTTTGGTTTACCGAATTGCAGTCTTCTACCTGGGCGGAGTTTAGGCAAAGTTCGTTTGTATACACTTTTTATATCGTACTAATGCTGGTTGTAACGGTTGTAGTCATGCTGAAATTTTCAGGACAATATAAGGCATTCTGGACTTTTCGCGCTGCACCGATGGCGAATGATAGCGCGTTGTATAAAGGCGCTCTAAAGGCATTCTTATGCAACATGTTCCTGCCTATATTTCTGGCAAATGCCGTTTTGTTTACCTGGACATTTGGATCACGGATACTGCCGGATATTGCAATTATTATGCTGACAGCTACGGCGCTTGTCCCACTGGCAGGCAAATTGTTGTTGCGTAAGCCGCCGTTCTCCCAATCCTTCAGTATGGCACAGCAAAGTGATGGCTGGTATGTATTCGCCGCCCTTCCTGTGCTTGCTATGTTATGGGGAGTCCATGTCTTTTTCCGATCAGTGTCGGGGGGCGTGTGGATCTATGGTGCGCTACTGATCGTGGCGAATGTGTTGCTGTGGACGCTACTGTTTCGAGAGAAGAAGACAGCGAAGAAGAGGTCGGTTGCAGTTTAAGGAGTAGTAGAGTAAGAGAGAGTAAGAGAGAGTAAGAGAGAGTAAGAGAGAGTAAGAGAGAGTAAGAGAGTAAGAGCGCTAAACGATAAGAGAGGGTAAAAGAGCTAACCTGGACACGGATGTCGGGGTTAGCTCTTTTGATAGGTGATCCTTACCCCATAGATACTACCCCAAGGAAACCTTCGCCGCAGCGCTAACGAACCTGAGACAACCTATTCAGGGTGAAAATCTGAAATATAAATTCTAACGAACCTCAGGAACGCTATCCTTCGGAAAAGTAGCTATTTAGCTTGAAAAAGAACCAAACTAGGCACAATAACGTGCCTAAGATTCGTTAGATATTAGATTCGTGCTAAAAGGACCAAATAGCGTGTATCAGGTTCGTTAGAATGAAGTAAAGCAGTGGAGGTTCCCCAGGAGGAGGCACCCTATTTTGTATGGCCTGAGCGGAGGATGGATTCGGCTAGCCGATCGGCTGCATCGGCTGTGGAGATCGCAGATTGCGCAGCTTCTGCGTATACCTTGCTCAGCGTGCCTGCAATCCCCGCCACTTTTTGGCGGATCAGGTCAGGCCCGGCGCCTTCCAGCTCGTAGGCGGTGGAGATGATTCCGCCTGCGTTGAGCACATAATCAGGCGCGTACAGGATGCCGCGCGCCTGCATGCGGCCTGCAACCAGCTGTCGTTCACTCAGCTGATTGTTGGCCGCCCCGGCAACGATGGAGCAGCGCAGCTCCTCCACCGTTGCCGGGGTCAGTACGCCCCCTAGGGCACAGGGGGCGAAGACCTTGCAGTCAGCGGCGTGGATATGGGCCGGATCGGCCGAGATGGCGCCGCTGAACTGCACAAGGGCACGTTGTACACGCTCCGGTACAACGTCTGCCACAATGAGCCGTGCCCCGGCTGCATGCAGGTAACGGCACAGGGCATACCCGACCTTGCCCAGTCCCTGGACGGCAACGGGAATGCCCTGCAAAGATGCAATGCCTTGCTGGCGCAGCGAGGTCACAATGCCGATGTGTACGCCGTAGGCGGTCATCTCGGCAGTGAAGTCATCCTGCGCCCCAAGTGAACCCGTGGTGTCCGTCACATGTGCGGTTTCCAGCCGGATCTGGTCCATGTCTGTCGCCGTGGTACCCAGATCAAGACCGGTCACGTACCGTCCGTTCAGCCGCTCCAGACAACGTCCCAGTGCGCGAAAGCGCTGCGCCCGCTTGGATACGTCCGTATCCAGACTTTTATCTTGTGGATGCGCCACCTGATTGGCAACGACTTTCCGTTCAGCGGCAGCGCCCTTTTGCTGCTCTACCCCTAGAGCTGCGGCGACCTGCTCACCACTTTGAGATCCACATCCATCCTCATTCGACTTTGCATTCTTCGCAAAAGGTACATCCCATATGACCACTTTCCCGCCACCATACGGCAGTCCAGAGATTGCATTTTTGTACGTCATGCCTTTGGCAAGTTTCACAGCATCCCGAACAGCTTCTTCCTCGGACGCATACGTCCAGTAGCGACATCCGCCGAGCGCAGGTCCAAGGACCGTGTTATGAATGGCAATGACCGCCCTCAATCCACTAACTGCATCATGACAAAAAATGAGTTCCTCCATGCCTTCCCGCTCCATCTCCTGCCATAGTTGCATGACGGTACCCCCTTTTTGTTTTGACCCATCCATCCTGGTTTTGACCTGATATCCTGTGCCAGCGTGCTTGGCTTTATGATGATACAGCATATTCACAGGTACCGATTTTCGACCCTGGGACCTCCGCCGGGTTGATAATCGGTACAAACGGTTCTATAATTGCAGTTCCGGCATGCCAGAGAGCAGAAAATGCCTACGGATTTACATCCAACCGTTTAGAATGAGGGCATAACGTCCAATGATGGAGATAGAGCAAACATACAGGAAGCATAGATGAAACGAAATCGTCGAGTATATGCAGCAAAGGGCCAATTCCGTTGTGAAGGCCAGGAAAGAGGGATTGTGATTGTTTAAAATATTGGTATTTATCTTTTTGATCCAGATTGTCTACGTATCCGCTTATACACTCCGGATGATTCTGACACTCAAAGGACAGAAATACATCGCTGCACTGATCAGCATGGGTGAGATTGTGATCTATGTGCTCGGTCTGAATCTGGTGTTAAACTATCTTAAACAACCGGAGGCCCTGATTGTATATGCGGTAGGTTACGGATTGGGTGTGCTACTCGGAGCGTGGATTGAAGAAAAGATTGCGCTCGGTTATATCACCGTTAAAGTAATCTGTAATCAGCTGGATGGAAGCGTCGCGAATGCCCTGCGGGATAAAGGGTACGGTGTTACTGCGTGGGTGGGTAGTGGACGTGATGGAGATCGGCTTGTGATGGAGATTCTGGCGAAACGAAAAAACCAGAAACTGCTCTATCAGACGATTCTCAGTCTGGACCCGAAAGCATTTGTCATTACTGTGGAGCCCAAACAGTTCCATGGCGGCTTCTGGACACGTTCCATTAAAAAGTAAAATCGAGCAGGTCTGCGGCAGATGCAGTCCTGCTTTTTTAATTTCATCCCATCTGGATTGTTCTTGTTACCTCGATGTATCCCTGAAACCTCACTCTCCAAGTTAACTCTGTACGATTCAAGGTTGCTTACAGTACAAACCCTTACCATACGAGCCTTTCCTAACACATGTGAGATACGGATTATTGTTGTAATCGCTTTCAACATTTACATTGAGAACATGTCCTTCGTACCTGGCATGGCAGCGATGGACGAATGTCATCATCATATATTGGGAGGAATGGAATCGATGAAAAGCAAATTTCGAAGCTTATGCAGCACAGCTCTGGCTCTAACGTTGGGGTTAACTTTATTGTCCGGCCCGGCAAGTGTGCAGGCAGCGGGTAACGCAGACTACAATCTTACGGGCTTCTCCCAAGGGAACGCGGGCGGCGGCATCATTAGCGAATCAAACACAGCCACGTATAAGAAAGTGTATAATGCGACCGATCTGGCATTGGCGCTGAAAAAGAACTCCGGTGTCAAAGTTGTTGAGATCATGAACGATCTGAATCTGGGATGGAATGAAATTCCGAGCGCAGCGCAGACTTCTCCTTTTGCCAAGCATAATGATGCGCTGACACATCCCGTATTAAAACAGACCGGTGTTAGCAAGCTCACGATTGATGGTTTCAATGGACTCACGATTTTCTCCGCCAATGGTTCCAAGATCAAACACGCTGCGATCAGCGTGAAACGAAGCTCAAATGTCATCATCCGCAACCTGGAATTTGATGAGTTATGGGAATGGGATGAATCCACCAAAGGTGATTACGACAAGAACGATTGGGATTACATCACCCTGGAGGAGAACAGCAACGTGTGGATTGATCACTGCACATTTAATAAAGCCTATGACGGACTCGTCGATTCGAAAAAAGGAACCAGTGGCGTGACCATCTCCTGGTCCCTCTTCAAAGGGGATGACGGCAGCTCGAACAGCTGGGTTACCCAGCAGATTAACGAATTGGAAGCAAATAAGGCTTCCTATCCCATGTACAACTACCTGCGCAGCAGTGCTGTAGGTCTCAGCAAAGCCGATATTATCGCCATCTCCGGACCCCAAAAGAAAGGACATCTGGTCGGTTCGACCAGCTTGGAATCAGCTAACGCCAACCTGTCCATGACGCTGCACCATAATCTGTACAAAGATATTCAGGATCGGATGCCGCGCCTGCGTGGAGGCAACGCACATGCATACAACATCGTGATGGATTCGACAGGGGCACGTGCCGCTAAAGCCAAAATTACAACGGCGATGGCAACAGCGATTGCGTCCAAAGGTTATAAATTCGATATCATTGGCAATGGGGCAATCTCCACAGAGAGCGGAGCCGTATTGGTCGAGAAATCAGTCATCAAGGACGTGCTGTATCCTGTTCGCAACAATCAGACCGATCCGGCAGACCCAACCTATACCGGCAAAATCAGAGTGACCGATACTATGTATTCTTTGGATGGAAGCTCATTCCGTGGCAGCAGTGATACGTCTGGCAGCCCGTTGGCGCCAATCCCGGCCGTGGTGAAATCGTTCTCCTGGAACGGCTTCTCGTCACTGCCTTACAGCTATACCACAGATGATCCATCTACGTTGAATGCACGCCTCACGGCTTCCAATGGCGCGGGTTCGGGTAAATTGACCTGGTCCAAGGACAATTGGTTGAAGACAAGTTATTGATATCAGAGTAAACTGTTGCTTTTACGTTCTTCAAATAAGGAAAAGAGTGCTCCTGCAGCTACGATAGCCGGGGGTGCTCTTTTTATATAATTTAGCTCCATAAACAGTTTGGCGGGCCGCTTGAAAAGTGACTCCTTGTTAGGGTGGATCATCTCCAGCTACAGCATGTGTTAGTCTCGCCGGTGATCGTTGTGAATCTTTATTTATCTTCATTTATCTTCATTACCTTTGTGAGTAATTTATGACAAATTAACCATTTATACAAGTACGCCTTGTAATTTTACTTACCGGTAAATATAATTTATTAGAATTGACCAATAAGGATGGTGAAGCAGCTTGGATGTATGGATATACTCCGTACTTACTCTTGTTTATTTGATACTTGTTGTTTGGATGGCCGTCGATTTAACCCAGAGGAAGCAATGGCTCGCGTATTCCAGTTTTCAGCTATTTGTAGCATTCAGCTTGGCATATGACAATGGAATTATTGCTATAGGTAATTTGATAGGGGATGGGGAAGTGTTAATGGTCCTCAGTAGCCTTCGATTTTGGCTACATGCCTTTGCTACCCCTACCCTTATTCTTGTTGGCTACCATATCTTGCGCAGCTCAGGTGCCAAGTTTGCCAATAGAAGTATAACGAGTGTGGTGGCATGGCTGATAACTTTAGGTCTGGTTGTCTACCAGATTGTAGGTTTTACTTTATCCGAGGTTAAAAATCTCAAGGTGATAGAAGAGTATGGAGTACTGAGATATATGGCAGAAGGTCATGGAGGTCCGCCGATGATGGTGATCATCGTGGGGATTGTTCTGTTATTTGTTAGCCTGGTCGTTCTTTTCAAACATAAATGGGTTTGGCTGTTTGTTGGAACTGCCTTGTTGTTTGTAGGGCAGTTAATCTCCCTGCCAGTGGAAACCGGTACTTTAACCAATGTGTATGAGCTGATCCTCATCCTCTCGATTTGGAGAACGACTACATTTTTGATGGATTCAACAAATCATCGCCGTCGTTAAGCTCCAATGCATCAGAAAAGACTGGCCAGTAAGATAAAGGCCAGTCATCTGTGTTCGTTTATTTCATTTTTTTAATTCAGATATCCATAGTATCTGATGAGGCAGACACAGTACTCACCGAGTCACGATAGATGATGTTGCCTTTCACGTGTACACGGCCGAAACTGCGGTTTGGGTTGTCGACCTTTTTGAGCATGGACTGAACTGCCGTGCGTGCCATCTGTTCCACATCCACTTCAACAGTTGTGAGCTTGGGATCGGAGAGCATCGCATAGATATCATTATCAAAACCAACAACAGAGCATTGGCCAGGCACCTGAATATCCATTGAAGTCAGTTTTTGAACGAGCAGATGAGCGACCTGATCACAGTTGCATACAAAAGCGGTTGGCAGCTGTTCCGGCAGATCAATCTCAATAAACGTACCCCGTTCATCCCGATCATTCAGAACCAGATCCGGATTCATCGGCAAGCGATGTTCCAGCAAGGATTTGTAGTACCCGAGGAATCGGTCCTGGATACTGCTCGTGGAATACAGGTTACCTACATAAGCAATGTTACGGTGGCCCTGCTGAACCAGATAGTTCGTCAGCTCATAGGCAGCGTAGAAGTTATCAGTAACGACGGAATCGATGTCCGAATGTTCATCGTAGAAGTCGAGAAACATTTTGGGAACTTCCATCGATCGCACCAGTTCAATATACTCTTTGCTGATCTGTCCGAGCACGATGAAACCATCGACCTTGTTATCGCTGTACAGCTTGGGCAGTGTTAATTCCTCCTCATCCTCCACATTCAGAATGTGCAGAATGCCGTAGTAGCCCTGTTCCTCCAGATGTTTGGTGATGCGCTGGAACACGCGTACATAGAACGACTGCGTAGGCCCGGTAAAACGCTCCGGGATAATTACGCCAATATTATGGGTTAAGCCTTCCTTCATGGAACGGGCAGCGGCATTATACCGATAGCCCATTTCAACAGCAAGCACTTTAATTTTTTCCTTTAATTCGCCACTCACGCCATCTTTATCATTCAATGCTTTCGAGACGGTCACACTGCTGACCCCGAGCCTGTCGGCGATATCCCGCATGGTGATATTATTCTTCAGTATGGTCGCCTCCTTCAAGCCGGTATAGGCACAATGTGCTGTCATTATGATGAGTGTTTTCTCCGCACATAATAACAATCCATATCAGTATACATCGTTACCCACTTGGAATAAAGCAATTCTGGCTGTTGTTTCGCTAATTTTCAGCACATTGCAGGTTTCCCTGAGAGGACGCTCTACCGATGTTACGTTAATTGTTTCTGTAAAAGCTTCTCATTCTGTTCAATCAGCTGACCCCGCTGGCTGGCACAATCCAGGGAACGATATGGATCAGCCGGTGTATTAAACGTATAATCGACTAGTTTTTCTAGCGTCGTTGTTGCCACATGACAGCGGGTATCACTGGATGCGTAATAGATAAAGACCTCGTCATTTTCGTTGACTACAGCACCATTGCAGAAAATAACATTGGACACATCGCCTACACGCTCATCGTCATAAGGGGCAATGAAGTGGCCGCTCGGCTTGGCAATAATACGCGCCGGATCATTCAGATCGGTGGCAAAGGTGTATAACACATAACGCAGGCCTGCCGCGGTGTTCCGAACACCGTGAGCAATGTGAATCCAGCCACGATCCGTCTTAAGCGGAGCAGGGCCCTGACCGTTTTTGACCTCATATACCGTATGATATTGCCGTTCGTCGATAATTGTCTCTTCATGAATGACAGGGTTCAAGATATCCTCACACAGACCAAAGGCGATTCCGCCGCCACTGCCTGTTGAGATGAAACCGTCCTGTGGACGGGTGTAGAAGGCATACTTTCCATCCACGAATTCCGGGTGCAAAACGACATTGCGCTGTTGAGGGGAATTCGTTGTAATGTTGGGCAACCGTTCCCAGCTTGTGAGATCTCGTGTACGAACCAGTCCTGCCTGTGCAACTGCGCTGGACGTATCAAATGCAGGTGCCTCTGGATCTTTGCGTTCCGAGCAATAGATGCCATAGATCCAGCCATCCTCATGTTGAACAAGGCGCATATCATACTGATTGGTTTCATCCGCATCGATATCATTCCAGACCAATGGTTTACCCGTGAAACGGAACCCGTCAATTCCATTGTCACTCTCGGCGAGTGCAAAGATTGATTTGCGATCCAATCCTTCCGTACGGATGACCATGACGTATTTGCCATTGAAATAGATGGCTCCTGGATTCAGTGTTGCGTTAATGCCCAGGCGTTCCATGAAATGCGGGTTTGTCGTCTCATTCAGATCGAATCTCCAATGCAGTGGTACGTGATGGCGAGTGATTACCGGATATTGGTACCGGTCATATACGCCGTTGTAGAAGGAAGAATTGATCTCATTAGGGCGAGTAAGCAACTGCTCCTGTTTCTCCAGTAACTCCTTGTATTTCGGGTGTATCATTCTGATCCCATCCTCTCGATTAGTTCAATACAGAATCTGCTATTGTGATACGGGCATTTCCACGGTCCGGCAATTTCGCTCTGATCCGGTGTTCCGTTCCCATCAACCGACCAGTACCATTCCCCACCAGCGCGCTGATCAATGATGTTTTCTTTTGTGTAGTCCCACAAGCGTTCCACTCTCTCCAGAAACAATGGATCACCTGTACGCTGATACGCGTTATAGAAACCGACCATCGCCTCGGCCTGAACCCACCAGATTCGCTTCTCATCGATATGTTCACCTTCTTGTTCATTGAGCAGGGAACCATCCGCATTCACGGCTACATTGGAGATGTTATAGGCGATATCTGTTACCATCGCCGCATACTCCAGATGTTGTTCCATCCCCAGAACTTTCAGTGCTTCGTCGATTAGCCAGCTGGCCTCAATGTCATGTCCGAACGAGCGGAGATCAATGATGGATTCCCACTGTTTGTTGAAAAATACCCCGAGAAACTTGGTGTTTTGGTCATACACCCGTTCATATAGAATTCCGAGCAGGCGTTCCAGCGCCGCCTTCACTTGTTGATCCGGCCACACGCGATAGAGCGTGGTGTAGGCCTCCAGCACATGGATATGCGTATTCATTGTGTAATCCGCAATCACCCCATTTTCGCTCAGCATTTCATTAGGCTGTTCCTTCCATGTGCGATCAAATTGTTCCTTGTACGCAGGTAGTTCGGCATCCAAACCTTTGTCCTCGATTAGGGCAAAAAGCGTTTTCGCAAGTTCCAATGCAGAAGCATCCCCGGTAGCACGATAGTACTCACTGAGTGAATACACGCCGAATGATTGCGTATACACATGTTTGCTCGTGTCCAGTGCTTCCCCTGTGTAATCTACCATCCAGTACATACCGCCATATTCGGTGTCCATCACATGATCAGCGAGAAACCGATAGGCGTGCTCCGCGTGATCGCGCCATCTTTCGTTTCCGGTTACCCGATAGGCTGCTGCAAAAGACCAAAGTTGCCGTGCCGTGGCGATCCCGCCTTTGGGTGCCTGTGGATTCACCTGAAGATCAATGCCAACCCAGCCGTAGAATCCACCGTCGGTTGTATCTTTTAGGTTGGACCAGAAGGGTAAAATCTGCGTCTCCCAATGCGCTTTAATCTCAGATTGAAGTTCGATTGTTTTTGTATTCATAAGTGAGCGCTCCTTCAACGTGTTACATAAATCTTAATATATAAATTGAACTAAAGAATATTTACACTGGCCACTCCGATGACAGAATAACCTTCCGATCGCTGTTATCCCCAGATTTTTTTGATTCCCTTTTTCAAAGGTGAAATTCCGGTGATAAAGGCGAACGCTCCGCTTCTTCAGGTTCTTTCTGTCCTCTACGTTTCGTGTAAATGTTTAATCAATATATATAGTTAAGTTAACGGTAACTTTATTAATCAATATTAGTGCTCTGAAAAACAGATGTCAACGAAATGCATCGCAATTTTTCTTGTTAAGTTATAAATAAATTAATTGACAGGTAAGCGTTACCATAATAGAATTCATTTTGTAACCTTAACGATAACTTAATTAACTTAAGAGAGGGGTCGAAACAATTGAGAAAAAACAAAGGTTGGATGATGTTGCTGACGATGCTGCTCATCACTTCACTACTTGCTGCATGTTCATCCGGAGGTGGATCTTCGCAGGCAGGGGAGGAGATCAGTACAGATCCGGCAGATATCAAGGGCGAAATTACCGTCCTTACACAACGTACAGATATTGTTGATACCGTATTTAAAGATTACGCTGCTGAGTTCAATAAGGAATACCCGGATGTCAAAGTGAACTTTCAGGCACTGGCAGACTATGAAGGACAAGTGAAAATCCGTATGAGCACCAAAGATTACGGTGACGTATTGATGATCCCGACGAGCGTTCCGATCGCGGATATCCCGGACTTCTTCGAGCCGCTCGGCACGTACGATGAATTGAAAGACAAATACACCGCTATTGAAGAACGCATGGTGGATGGTCAGGTCTACGGTATTCCTACCGTAATTACGTTCTCTGGAATCATTTATAACAAACAGGTCTTCAAAGACGCAGGCATTATGGAAGTTCCCAAAACACCGGAGCAATTCCAGGCTGCGCTTCAACTGGTCAAAGACAATACAGATGCGGTTCCGCTCTACACCAACTATGCATCCGGCTGGGCTCTCACCCAATGGGAATCGGATTTGCCAACCGTTGCAGGCAGTGTGGATTACGTTAACGTGGACCAACCGAACACAGATGAGAACTTTGTGCCTGGTCAGCCGCATTATGAACTATATAAAGTGCTCTATGATGCAGCCAAGAACGGTCTAATCGAGAAAGATCCAACAACAACCGACTGGGAAAGCTCCAAAGCAGATCTTGCCAAAGGCAAAATTGCCACAATGGCACTGGGCTCTTGGGCCATCACACAGATCCAAGGTATGACGGATACCCCGGACGACATTGGATTCTTACCTTTTCCAACCAATGCTAGTGAGGTTGTGGTTCCGCTCTCCGCCGACTATAACATCGGCATGAACGTAAACAGTGAGAACAAACCTGCTGCCAAAGCTTGGATTGACTGGTTCCTGGCGAAATCGAACTACGCAGTTGAACAGGGCGGCGGTATGGATGCAGACAAGAATGCTGAATTGCCACCGATTTTGGATCAATATAAAGATGTGAAATTCTCCACGCTTACACCTGCCAAAGAAGGTCAGGAAGGTCTGGTCGACAAGATTGATAACGAAGGCGAAATCGGCCTCTGGCAGCCTGACTTCAAGAAACGCATTATCGAAGCAGGTATTGGGAACCGCAAGGAATCGTATGACGACATCATGAAAGATCTGAACGACAAGTGGGTAAAAGCAAGAGCAGAACTCACGAAATAATTGGATTAACGTAAGTGGATCAGGTGATGAATGGACTGCGGGGATATAGGAATCCATATATGAATGGAGCATGGAATATGTGGTATTTGAAAGCATGGTACCCATGCTCTTCCCCGGCAGTTATTCCGCAGGAATTCCATTGGACGGAGTCTTTCGATATATAGGCGGGAGAACCGCTTGGAGGTGTGGAGAGCATGAAGTACTTAAAACTTTCGAATTGGGGCTACTCAGCGCAACGCATATTTATCATCTGTGCCTTCTCAATTATTCCGCTGGCGTTGCTGTTCACGTTTGCATACTTACCGGTCATCAACATGTTCAAATACAGTTTCACCGATTGGAACGGATACAGCAAAAGGTTTGATTATGTTGGCTTTGAGAACTACACGCGCATATTCAGTGATCCCGAATACTTCAAAGTATTTATTGTCAGCTTGTATTACTTCGTGGCTACGTTCTTACAGATGGGCTTGGCGCTTTACTTTGCCACCATTCTGAGTTTCAAAGTTCGAGGCAAAAACTTCTTCAAAGGCATACTGTTTTTCCCTTATTTGCTGAATGGGGTAGCCATCGGTTTTATCTTCCTCTTTTTCTTCAAACCGGACGGTACACTCGATATGCTCATGCATGCTGTAGGGCTGGGACAATACACACAGCTCTGGCTCGGTAATCCGAATATTATCAACGTGTCACTCGCAGGTGCATCAGTATGGAGATACATGGGCTTCAACTTTATCATTTTCCTGGGTGCAATCTCTTCCATTCCGAAGGATGTGTATGAAGCATCCGATATTGATGGCGCCAATCGCTGGCAGCAATTCCGCCACATCATCCTGCCGAGTATTACACGTATCCTGCAGCTCAACCTGATCTTGGCGATTAGCGGCGCAATTAGTGCGTTCGATATTCCATATATCATGACCGATGGTTCCAACGGCAGTATGACATTTGTAATCCAGACGGTTCATTTGGCGTTTAAATATGGCAAGCTGGGACTGGCATCCGCCATGGCTGTGGTGCTGCTCTTAATCGTTATTCTCGTTACGCTTGTGCAGCGCGTCACCATGAAAGGGGAGGAATAAACGTGACACAACTCAAATACACCCTTGCGAGCGTGGTTAAATATGCTTCCCTGGTACTTGCGGCGTTTATCGCGCTGTTACCCATCGTGGTCATCCTGTTTGCATCTCTCAAAACCAATGCGGAGTACGCTACCAGCAGCCCGCTTGCCCCGCCAGCCAACTGGCTGAACTTCGCGAACTATGCGAAGGCTTTTGTGGATGGCAACATGCTGGTCGGTTTCAAAAATACAATTATTATCCTGATCATCTCTATTATAGGGGCAACCTTAACGGGTTCCATGATCGCCTATGTGCTGGATCGGTTCAAATTCAAAGGCAAGAAAATTATGGTCGCGGCATTCCTGCTCGCTACCCTGATTCCAAGTGTTACAACGCAGGTCGCCACATTCCAGATCATCAACGCGCTCGACCTGTTTAACACACGCTGGGCGGCCATCGTGATGTACCTGGGTACAGATATCATCGCGGTTTATATCTTCCTGCAGTTCCTTGGCTCTATCTCAAGTGCACTGGATGAATCCGCCATGCTGGACGGCGCTTCGTACTTCACGATCTACTGGAAAATCATTCTGCCACTGCTGAAACCGGCCATTGTAACGGTCATTATCGTGAAGGGTGTGAACATCTATAATGACTTCTACACACCGTTCCTCTACATGCCAAAGACCGATCTACAGGTCATATCCACCGCCTTGTTCAAATTCAAGGGACCGTTCGGATCGCAGTGGGAGGTCATCAGCGCCGGCATCATGATCGCCATTATTCCAACCATGATCATCTTCCTGCTGTTACAGAAGTACATCTACAACGGCTTCGCGCAAGGCTCAGTTAAATAAAACCCGAAGGGAGAAATGAAAAATGTCAGTTGCTGAAACAAAAAACGTACACATTGTTGGGGACGCTTTGCCGAATATGCCTTGGGAGAACAAACCGGAGGGAACGGAAGGCCCGGTATGGAGACATTCGGCGAACCCGGTGGTTCCGCGTAACCCGGTCAAAGGTGTTGCCCGCATTTTCAACAGTGCCGTTGTACCGTATGAAGGAAAATTCATTGGGGTATTCCGCGCCGAAACCGTTAATGGACGTCCACACCTTCACATGGGCGCAAGCGAAGATGGTCTGGAGTGGACAATTGAAGAGGAACGCATTGCATTTGTAGATGAAAATGGCGATCCGTTTATGCCGAACTATGCGTACGATCCACGTTTGGTCAAAGTCGAGGACACGTATTACATCATCTGGTGTACAGACTTCTACGGCGCAGCACTGGGCCTGGCCAAAACAGATGACTTCAAAACATTTGTCCGCCTCGAAAATCCAATGCTGCCGTTCAACCGTAATGGCGTATTGTTCCCGCGCAAAATCAACGATAACTATGTAATGTTGTCCAGACCGAGTGACAGTGGACACACTCCATTCGGGGACATCTTCCTGAGTGAAAGCCCGGATCTCGTGTATTGGGGCAAGCATCGTCATGTGATGAGCAAGGGCGGCCAAGGCTGGTGGCAATCGGTCAAAATTGGTGGCGGGCCTGCTCCGATCGAAACGTCCGAAGGCTGGCTGATGTTCTACCATGGCGTCACTGGGACCTGTAATGGTTTTGTCTATAGCATGGGGGCGGTCATTCTGGATCTGGATGAGCCATCCAAAGTAAAATATCGTTCCTCCAACTTTGTACTGACACCGGAAAAATGGTACGAAGAACAAGGCTTCGTTGATAACGTCATCTTCCCGTGTGCAACACTACATGATGCTGATACCGGACGTATCGCTATCTATTACGGCGCCGCCGACACGTATGTGGGCGTGGCTTACACAACCATCGAAGAGATCGTGAACTATGTGATCGAGACGGATGAAGTTATTGCCGGAGATCATGAAGAGGGCAAGCTGTAATGCATATGGATTATATTAAGGGATTTACATTTGGTTGGATGAGTGGCAAGGGCGACTTCCGTAAGCCGGAAGCCAAAGAATCGTTGCGTCTGATGGCTGAACGCACAGGCAGTTCACATGTTATTTTTGCACTGGCGGCACATCAGGATCATCCGCAGGCGGTAGAGGTTAAGTATCGGGGTGACCATCTGGTCGAGGATGATGAACTGGTTGACATGATTCATTATGCCCGTACACTCGGGCTGCGTGTCATTCTGAAACCCACCATCAACTGCACCGATGGCACATGGCGTGCACATATTAACTTTTTTGATATCGATGTGCCTTGTGAGCCGAAGTGGAAGGATTGGTTCCGCAGCTATACGGCATTTCAGAAGCATTATGCAGGGATTGCAGAGCAGGAAAAGTGTGAGATGTTCATCGTAGGCTGTGAGATGGTGCAATCCGAGCGTCGGGATGAAGAGTGGCGCGAGGTGATCGCCAGTGTGCGTGAAGTGTACACAGGACTGGTGTCATACAACACCGATAAATATCAGGAAGGTCATGTGAAATGGTGGGATGCCGTTGACGTCATCTCTTCCAGTGGTTATTATCCCATCGGAGATTGGGAGGCGCAACTGGATCGTATTGAACAGGCGATTGCCCCTTATGGCAAACCCTTTTTCTTTGCGGAAGCTGGTTGTCCCAGCCGGAGCGGATCAGCCCACGTACCAAACGATTGGGGGCTGGAAGGTGAAGTCAGCGCGGAGGAACAGGAGCATTTCTATGAAGCCATGTTCCGGCATGTCAGTCAGCGTGACTGGGTACGCGGATTCGGTCTGTGGGATTGGAGCGCACATTTACACGCGGAGAAGGATGCGCTGACCGATGACGGATATGGAGTGTACGGCAAGCCAGCGGAGCAGGTAATTCGTCGGTTCTATGAGGGCATCGCTGTAGAAGTTTAAACGAGAAACAAGAAGGTGTATGTGATGATGAATCTCAGTGATATATCTCCATATGTACTTTCGTGATTTCCATGCTGTGAGCAATGAATAACAGATTATGATGGAGCTTATTTTTTTAGTTGTAATTCACATTCATGTCAAGAAGCCTTTCCTCCCATAGGAAAGGTTTTTTGGCTATTTTAGTAACAACACATACCATGTCGAATTTTGTTGACAAAAGGAGGGCTCCTGCCTATTCTTAATGGATGAATATGATAATCATTATCATAAAATAGAGAAAAGGGGTTCAACATTCATGTCTGTACAACATCGCAAATCTTCGGCCCTCACGTTGGCAACTATGTTCTTGTTGTTATTCGTTATTGTGGGTTGCAGCAATACAGGAAGTGGAGATGAATCCTCATCTGCTGCTTCGGATCAAACGTCTACGAAGTCGATTACGATGTCATGGCCACGTGATATCGGTACAATGAATCCGCATACGTACAATCCTTCGCAATTATTTGCCCAATCGATGCTCTATGAGCCACTGATCAGTTACCAGAAGGACGGAAAACTGGAACCTGCACTGGCAGAATCATGGACAATCTCCGATGACGGCAAAGTATATACATTCAAGCTTCGCCAAGGTGTGAAATTCTCAGATGGTACACCATTTAATGCTGAGATTGTGAAAAAGAACTTTGATGCTGTAATGAAAAATAAAGATACACATAGCTGGCTGGGCATTGTAGGTGTGCTCGACAAGACGGAGGTTGTGGACGATCAGACTTTCCGGTTGACACTCACAGAGCCGTATTATCCTGTTCTTCAGGACTTGTCGGTGGTTCGTCCTTTCCGCTTCCTGGGTGAAGCCGGATTCCCGGATGACGGAGATACATCCCAAGGCATCAAAGAGCCAGTTGGAACGGGCCCGTGGATGCTGGCTGATTACAAGCAGGACGAATATGCTGTTTTCAAACGCAACCCGAATTATTGGGGAACCGCACCGAAGGTGGATCAGATTACGGTTAAGATCATCCCTGATGCAGAAACCCGCGTGCTTGCTTTTGAAAAAGGCGATCTCGACCTGATCTATGGTGAAGGTATGATCAGTCTGGATGCGTTCCAACAGCTTCGTGACAACGATAAATATGTGAGTCAGCTGTCTGATCCGGTAGGTACGCGAGATCTGCTGCTGAATTCCTCCAATCCGAAGCTGTCTGATCTCAGAGTACGGATGGCGCTCCAGCAAGGATTTAACAAAAAAGCGATGGTGGAAGGCATCACTCTGGGTCTGGAAGAACCGGCAGATACGGCACTATCCAAAAACTACCCATACACCAATGTTGACCTGAAACCGATCGAATATAACGTGGAACAATCCAAAGCTTTATTGGATGAAGCGGGTTGGAAGATGCCTGCGAATGGTAGCGTTCGTGAGAAAGACGGCCAACAGCTTGAATTCGAAATGATTTTTGACAAGACGGACCCGATTCAGAAAGCGATGGCTGAGACCATTCAGGCGGAATGGAGCGAGCTTGGGGTTAAAGTAAACCTCACTGGGCTGGAACTGACGGTACAGATCAAACGTTTGAAAGCCAATGATTTTGACCTGTATTTCTGGTACAACTATGGTGCTCCGTATGATCCACATTCCTTCATTAACGTTGTAGCGAGCCCTGGATTTGGTATCTCTGAGACGCTCAGTGCCTTGCCGATGAAAAAGGAACTGGACGAGCAGGTACATGCCGCACTATCATCAACAGATGAGACGAAACGTCAGGAGCTGTATGGCTCTATCCTGACAACACTTCAGGAACAATCGGCGATTGTCCCCATCTCGTATGTTAAGAAAACGGCGGTATATCAGAAGAAAATTTCCAACTTTATTTTCCCGGCAAACCGTGATGAGAATCCGTTTGTAGGCATTGAGTTGGGCAATCAATAAGTAGTAAATACTTTAATTTCGGAAATGGTAAGGCCTTTGCAAGGTCATGTAGCTTGATAAAAGGGAGGAAGTTTGTTGATCAGTTATATCGGGAAACGAATGATCGCGATCATTCCTATCGTTTTTATCGCTACACTCGTTACCTTTGCGCTTATTCATATTTCACCAGTTGATCCGGCCGAGGCTTATCTGACAGCCGCTCATATCTATCCAACACCGGAGCTGCTTGCGCAAAAACGGCATGAGTTCGGTCTGGATCAGCCTTTATTAACCCAGTATGTGCATACGATTCAGAAGATTGCCAAGCTCGACTTTGGCACCTCATATCTCACCAACAAACCCGTATGGGATGAAGTGAAACTAAGGATTCCCGCTACGGCTGAACTAGCCTTCTGGAGTATGTTGTTATCGGTTTTGGTGAGTATTCCCTTGGGAATACTGGCGGCGGTGTACAAGAATAGCTGGATTGACATGGTCAGCCGTGCGATTTCCTATTTTGGCGCGTCTATTCCGCAATTCTGGCTCGGTTACTTGCTGATCTTCTTTTTCTCGGTGAAGCTGGACTGGCTACCTGTGGAGGGGCGTGGATCGTGGGAGAATCTGGTTCTGCCTACGATTACTCTCTCCTTGATTCTTATTGCGGTCTACACCCGATTGTTACGTTCCAGTGTACTGGAGCAATTGCAGGAGACATATGTACAGTATGCGAGAACACGCGGGATTCGCGAAAGAGTGATTATGCTCAAGCATGTCCTGAAAATCGCCATATCGCCCCTTATTACAGGAATGGGGATGAGTATGGGCAAGCTGCTCACAGGCACCATTATTGTAGAGCAGGTGTTTTCCTGGCCTGGGTTCGGACGTTATTTTGTCGATGCGATATTTAATCGGGATATTCCCGTTATTCAATGTTATGTCTTCCTGGCGGCCTGCCTGTTCATCGTATGCAATCTGCTCGTTGATCTGGTGCAGCTCGTTATGGACCCACGGATTTCAGCGAAAGGACGGGCAGAACATTGATAAACAAATGGCGTGCGGTATTTAAAGGGCAGAGAGCCATCCAGATATGCTCGGTGATCATATTGTTTTTCTTCGTGATCGCGTTATTAGCCCCATGGATTGCTCCTCATGACCCGGTGAAGGTGAATCTGTTGCAGAAGCTGGCGAGTCCATCGCTTGAGCATTGGCTCGGAACGGATCATCTGGGACGCGACAATCTCACTAGGCTGATGTATGGAGCGAGAGTGTCGCTTGGATTTGCTACCCTGATCTTCCTGTCATCTTTGCTCATAGGTGTCATTGTAGGTTCAATCTCCGGTTACCTTGGTGGCTGGGTGGACAGTCTGCTGATGCGCTTGTGTGAAGGCATTATGGCGTTTCCAAATCTGGTGCTGGTGCTCGGTATTGTAGGGATTTTTGGTCCAGGTCTGATGCAGGTGCTTCTAGCACTCATGATGGTACAGTGGGTGTATTATGCACGTATCTGCCGGAACATGGTCGTTAGTCTGAAAGAACGGAACTTCATCGCAGCGGCGCGGATTAGCGGCTCCTCTTCGTGGACGATTATTCGGAAACATATCATCCCTAACGTGCAGCGTCCGATCGTTGTGATGGGTACGCTGGAGATGGGGTGGGCGATTATGGATATATCTGCTCTATCCTTCCTGGGACTCGGTATTCAACCACCGAATGCAGAATGGGGCGCTATGATTCATGAAGGGACAGGTTATATTCGCAGTCATCCGGAGTTGATGATCTACCCGGGGGCATTGATTCTGCTCGTAGTCATTACGTTCAATATTTTGGGAGAAGCGTTATCCGAGCGTTATGGCATTGCAAAAAGGTAGTGGTTCGGAATCGAAGGCATATGAGGGGTGAACGTAACGATGGATGATGCAGCGAAGGTACTCGAAGTTCGTGGTCTGCAAGTGAATCTAAGAACAGCGGAGGGTTCAGTCCCGTTACTGGAGCCCATTGATTTTGAATTAAAAAAAGGTCGTGTCTTCGGTCTCGTCGGTGAGAGTGGCAGCGGTAAGACCGTTACATGTAACGCGTTGCTCCATCTGCTTGATCCGCGCAGGATGGAAGTGTCGGGCAGCATCCACCTGAATGGACGGGAGCTTGGCTCGTTGTCAGGTGAGGAGATGCGGCGCATCCGCGGCAAGGACATCGGATTTATTATGCAGAATCCGATGAATGCTTTTACACCCGTATATACGATTGGATCTCAATTCATTGAAACCTTGCGTACGCATACGGGAATGTCCAAAGCAACTGCCAGGGAGCGGGCCATTGCTGCCTTGGCAGATATGAACTTACCCGAACCAGCTAAACTGATGAAGCGATATCCCTTCCAACTGAGTGGCGGTATGTTGCAGCGGGTGATGATCGCCATATCGATGTGCCTGCGACCGGCTTTGGTTATTGCGGATGAACCAACGACGGCACTGGATGTCGTGAATCAGTTCAAGGTGCTTCAGGAATTGGATCGTTTACGTACGGAATACGGCACATCCATCTTGCTCATCTCCCACGATCTGGGCGTGATCTCGCAAATGGCGGATGAAGTCGCGGTCATGCAGAAGGGGCGAATTGTGGAGCAGGCGGATGTGTACCAACTGTTCGATCACCCGCAGCATGAGTATACACGGATGTTGTTAAATGCCAGACCCAGTATGTATTTAGGACAATAGCGAATGACAGATGAGTTGAATCGTTAGTGAATGTATGCGTAGAGCGGGTATGAACTGTATTTTGAGTGGGTAGTCGTAGGGGTGGAATGGGCATGGTGATGTGTAATTTCAGCTTCTTCGGAGATTGCTTCTGCCAAGTACAAAAGAGGAGGGTGACCTGATGCTTCAGGTACGTGAAGTAAGCCATAGCTATGGCAAACGCAACTGGCTGGATCGTTCGGGAGCGCGTCCTCCTGTGCTGGCAGATATCTCACTTACGATCGAAAAGGGTGTGTGTCTGGGGCTCCTGGGTACGAGCGGGGCAGGTAAAAGTACCTTGGGTAAAATCATTCTTGGTCTGGAGAAGCCCAGCCAGGGTCAGGTTTTATTTCAGGGTCAGGATATCTATCGATCCAGCAAACCCGTGCTTAAGGGATTACGGCGCGATCTGCAGGTCGTGTTCCAGGACTGTTATTCGGCTGTGAATCCACTCATGACTGCCGCGCAGATCATCGGTGAGCCGCTGGATAATTACGAGCGATTTTCGGCAAAAGAACAACTTCGTGTGGTCGGACAACTGCTTGAGCAGGTTGGGCTTACACCTGAGGATGGGAGCAAGCTTCCGCAACAGTTCAGCGGTGGGCAATTACAGCGAGTTAACATCGCACGAGCCATTGCGCTCAAGCCAAAGTTAATCGTACTGGACGAATCAATCAGCAGCCTGGATATGGTGCACCAGACGCAAATCCTATCCTTACTGGGAGAGTTAAGAGCATCCTACGGGTTGTCTTACCTTTTTATCACGCATGACATTCGGGCTGCCATGACGATCTGTGACCGCATTGCCGTGATGGATCAGGGCAGGATTGTCTATAGCGGTGATGCGGGGGATTCGGTGATGAAGTCGGATCATCCGGCTGTGCAGCAGCTGGTTACAGCTATTTTGCCTGAGCATCCATCAGGTCGTATTTCGTTTAGGTAATGCGTTGTTTGTATTTGTAGATGGCTGTTCATTGGGGCGCTAACCATGGTCGTTTCCATTGCATTACTGATGCGAAGTCGACTTTCCAAAGGCGGGCGATTGGCGTATCAAGCTGACCTGTAGTGCGGATTTGTCTCTATAAGTGCAGGTCGCTAACGAACCGAGTGAGTGTTAAATGGCGATTTAGCGTGCAATGCAAAATGTAACGAACCTCAGTGAAGTTATTCCGGTGCAAACTGGTTTAAAACCGCCAAATGATACACAGATCGAGGAAATAACGCGTCTACGATTCGTTAAACCTCAGACTTATTCGAAATGGCGCTAATAACGTGTTTACGGTTCGTTAGATCATAATGAATACTAAAAGGGTTGTCCCCTACGTCTTGTTCAAGACGTAGGGGACAACCCTTTTTTTGTAACTGGGAATAGGCACATTTCTGCTTTCTGTTATAAGTCAGACTATAATTACAATTGCGCCACTCGTGGATTACAGGACTACCTTCGAATTGCGTTTATCCCCAGCTCTTTGATTTAACTAACAACGTGAAAATCCGGAGAGAATCCTATACTTCCGATGAGATTTTCTTGCAGAAGAGTGTTTACCCCATCTTCCGCCCAAGCTGCTCAATCTTATCAAGCCAATTCTTTCTCTGTTCATCTGACTTTTTACCAACTTGATCTACAGTTGTTATCCGCACAGGTTTGATGCCAGTCAGTGCAAATGTGGAGATTTTCATCATTTTATGTGCAGGCTCACCTTGGAACCATTTGAAGTACCAGCTCGGACCATCCATCGTGGTGATCATGCGAGCGGTGCGGCCTTTGAGCAGTTGATCCGGGAAAGGTTTTCCTTTTTGATACTTGAAGGCGTAACCTGGCATGAAGATTCGGTCAACGAAACCTTTCAGCAGGGCAGGCGGTCCTCCCCACCAGATTGGGAATACCCATACGAGATGCTCGGCCCACTTAATCGCTTCTTGGGCCTGTAGCAAATCTGGTTCAAGTGGAAGTTTATTACGATATCCTCCCTCCAGATTCATGTTGAACGCCAACTCGTTCAGGGTGATCATGCGGACGTCAGCACCAGCCTGCACAGCACCTTTACGGTAAGCCTCGGCTAGTGCGCCGTTGTAACTGGGGGAGACGGGATTGCCTTGAATAATTAGTATTTTCTTCATGGAAGATGACACGTCCTGACTATTTTAGTTAATGAACACTAACCTCATGTGCAAAAAGAAAAGGTCACGTATGACCCGGTAATCCATCTGTATATCCTAATGGTATGCTGACGATTCTCTTTAGAAGTTATTCAACAAGTCCGCTTTTGTTTACGAATCATGTCTAGCGGCATCATCCGCATCGAATATGGGATTCAGCTGAGATAAGCGGAAACTTACGAAGGTTGTTTCCTTCGGAAACAATGTAGTTGCTCACGTCGTTTTCCCTACGCTCCGCTAATCCATTTCTAGCTTCATCCCATCTCCATTGTTACTCCTGGGGTACCTGCCCTAACATCGATGCAAGTCTGTGAACCGTTTCCCCCGTATAAGGTACCAACAGCTCCGGTAGTTCACCTTGCATACTGGAGACCGCCATACGTGTAATTGCACCGATCACCAGCACGGCTGTGAGCCGAGAATCCTGCTGAGGCAGTTCGCCCCGCATCATTCCCTGATCGATCAGATCCATTAACGCATCCAATGGCTGACGGTAATCCTCGCTGCTTCCGGCTTCAATGAATATTTCATGATTCTGTGAAATCAGCAGCAGTCCGTAGGGATCTTCATCATGCAGATGGAGAACCTCGGTAACCAGTTGCTTGAAGCGTTCCAACACCGGACCTTCCTGTCGAACATACCCATCAATGAGTGCAGTATAGTCGACACAGTATTGGGTGAAGGCTTCCAGGGCAACGGCATCTTTGTTTTTAAAATGTTTGTAGATCGCCGCATCGGTTACTCCGGCGGCGTCACCGATCTCTTTGACGGATATGCCGTCAACGCCTTTGGTTGCGAACAAGCGCATCGCCGCTTGTAGGATATCTTTCTTTTTGCTATCCACATGAGATTTGTTCTTCATGATTGTATAGTAAGTGATTACTAACCAAAATGCAATAAGCAATTTTGAAACTCTGAATTGAGACACTGAATAAGCGCTTACGACCAAAGCTTGCAGGCTTGTGAGCGGCAACGTATGATGAATAGAAATCAACATCGGAGTAGCAGGGAGAACGAAATGGATGGTGGGTAGCGTGAACGAAGAGTTGGATGCATACAGCTGGGTGACGCCCGAAGGAATGCTGAATGATCACTATATAACAAGCCGTGAACAGTTGTATAAAGGAATGAACGGACGATATGTGGAGCGATTCACTGTTCCTAGCGGTGAAAGTTATATTTTCAAACCGTTGACGAATCCTGTACAGCATGGACGGGAACGATGGATGTACGAGCGTGTGATGTCTGGCTTACCACCAATCTATCCGCAACTCATTGCAGCGTCGGATCTTACCATTGCTCCAGCACAGAGCTGGATGATCTACGAGGATCTGGGGCAACTGGTGCATGATTCGCAAGAAGCGACGATGCTCGGGGCAGCGGCACATATGGCAGCATGGCATGCATTGCCTGTTACGGATTGGAGTGAGCTGCCTCGCGTGGGCCAGAAACCGTCCATTCGCACAATGTTGGATGAGTTGCAAATGCATAGGCAATCTACCGATGAACTGTTATCCAGACTGGATATGCAGCTATCCGCATCCGATTGGGACAAGATCTCAAGGTTGATCCTCACGGCAGAGGAAGAACTTCCTACTGTTTTGTGTCACGGAGACCTGCATCCCGGTAACATGGCGGAGGTGGACGGCAGACTGGTCATCTTGGACTGGGAGCATGCTCATCTGAATACGCCACTGTGGGATGTAGTTCACCTAGTTGATCTCTCGCATCCGCTGTTTCCCAGAACGGTTACGCCTGCATTGCGAGAGCGGGTCATGGATGTTTATTTGGACAAACTGGGGAGCCTGGACATGCAGATTGAACGGGTTTCTTTTGCAGAATGGTACGACGCTCATGCTATTGTATTCTCGCTCTGGATGCTGCGTTTGATTGATGGCGATCTGAGAAGTGAGGAATGTGTGTGGCCGAAGGAACAGTTGCGGAATCAATGGCATGAGACGGTAGGTACGCTGGAACAGTGCATGAAGCACATGGGTGAGGAATAGAAATGAGGGGTGAGAAGCTTGCGTAAAGTCGGACTTGTTATGCGTAAAATTCAATTCACAGAAGCACAGGGGCCACGCGTATTTGCGGATCGGCTGAAGCAGATTGGTCTGGAGCTGGGCGTGGATATTGTGTTCATCTCGCCGGAGCGTCATGTCAGCGGATACGACTGGTTGCCGGGTTATGAGCATGAGAAAGGTGACCTGGTGAACTACGATATCGTGCTGGACCAGATTCATAGCCAAAATATAGAGCATGTCATCTACACCGTATCCGGGTTTACGTTTTTGAAGATGTTCTTACCGAAGAGTGTATTGTTCCCGCACAGTTTTCCCGATCCCGCGCTAACAGGATATGAGATGATGAAGCCATTCTATACGATGGTGGATAAAGCCATTGTACAGACGGAGTTTTTGAAAACAGAACTGGGCCGCAATTTCGGCGTACATGACGTGAACGTCATCCCGATTGGCTTTAGCGAAGAGCTGGCGAACCGGCACTATGATCCGAGTCAGGTTGTGCATAATCGGGTGCTTTGGATCGGTCGGGATGAGGCGAATCGTCGCCCGGATCTGGTGCTGGAATACGCTCGGCAGAACCCGGACAAGGAAGTATATATGGTGTTTGGCGGTGTACGCTATAAGGAAACAATGAAGAAGTACGACATTCCTTCCAACGTGAAGCTGAAGTTTGCGCTCACGCAGGATGAGATATTTACGTTGATGAACTCATCCAAGGTGTATTGGAATTGTTCGGCCTTTGATACGTTTGCGATGCCGCTGACGGAAGCGATGGCGATGGGCAAAATGGTCGTGAAACCGGAGCATGCTTGCTACGGTCATATTCGTTCCACGCATGCCTTTGCAGGCAATGAGGATAACTGGTTTGAACTGGTGAACATGGCTGCGGCTGCGCCGCGCAGTGTGTCAGAAGACAACCGGGAGTATGCGTTTGGTGCTTTTTCGCGCACGAAAATGAAAGAAGGGTACCGGAACTTTTTCTCGGATTGGTTGAAGTAACGTAAGGTCTGTAACAAAGGGCTTAATCCATCCAGCAACAGGAGGGGAACCTTATGGAAGTACTGATCTTGTGGACATTGGGATTGTGGGCGGTGCAGCTGCTGATTGAATGGCTTATTTACCGATTGCAAGGACGGCGAATGACGTGGGTGCAATATATATTGCCATGTGTGGCCTTGCTCGGCGGTGCCGTTGTAA
Organism: Paenibacillus sp. GM1FR; assembly: GCF_002803315.1. Classification (NCBI taxonomy): domain Bacteria; kingdom Bacillati; phylum Bacillota; class Bacilli; order Caryophanales; family Paenibacillaceae; genus Paenibacillus; species Paenibacillus sp. GM1FR. The sequence goes on from NZ_MKZL01000022.1 coordinate 93,172, forward strand.
TCATGATCAGCATCGATATTGGCGGGTGGAACGGCATCGGATATGCCCTGCTCGGCGCATCACTGGGTACCTCGGGAATGTTAACACTTATTACGGTGGCGATCAGGGATGTAATGCTTCGGCGACGGGGCAGGAATTAAGCGTAAGAATGAAACTACTGTACAGTATGATTGAATTGGGCGATGGGATGGTTGCAGGAACGCATCCGTCTGTGATATATTGACATTAATTATGACAAGGGAGGTGAAGACAGGTGAATCACGAGATGCTTAACAACCGTATTAGCCAGCTGCCGATTGCTATGGCTGGCATTGTTCATACTTTTCTGACCAACGGGAGAAGTCTGTCCAATTTTGAATATACGGAAGTTAACATTTGCGAGAAGATGCCTGCCTTGACCTCATTCGGACGATAAGCGATATTGCTTGAATTCTGAAGGGCCGCGGAGCTAACCTCCTGCGGCTCTTTTTGTGTTGCGGTCAGGATCTTCCATACCATAGGAGGAACCTTATTATGATGATTATTAGCGCGCAACAACTGACTCAATACCACGGAGCACATCTGGTGCTGGACGGCATTACGTTTGAAATTATGGAAGGTGACAAGGTCGCCCTGATTGGCCGCAACGGAAGCGGCAAGACCACACTTATGCGCCTGATGGCAAGACTGAACAAGCCGGATGAAGGGCAATTGATGATCAAGAAAGATACACGAATGGGATATGTGGCTCAGGTTCCAGAAGGATTGGATGACCATACCGTACTGGATGTACTGAGTCTTGGATTCAAGGAGCTTATGATATGTCGCACGCAAATGAAGGAAATGGAGCAGCAGATGTCCGATCCGGCATGTGCAGCAGACCCTAATCAATTGGAGAGCCTGCTGAAACGCTACGCGGCACTGCAAGACCAGTTCGAGCGTGAGGGTGGATACGAAATGGATGCCCGGATCGATCAGGTGGCGGACGGTTTGGATATCGCCAAGGCACACTATGGTTGGCGCTTTGGTTCACTCTCTGGTGGGGAGCAAACTCGGGTGGTTCTGGCTTCACAGCTAATCGTAAGACCCGACCTGTTATTGCTGGATGAGCCGACAAACCATCTTGATCTGGAGCGGGTTGAGTGGCTGGAAGGATTTTTACGTGAATATCCCGGCACCATTGTCCTGATCTCGCATGATCGCTATTTTTTGGATCGGGTCGTGAATCGAACACTGGAGCTGGAGGATGGAGAAGCGGAAACGTCTGCTGGCGGTTATACGGAATATATGAAAGTGAAGGAACAACGGCTGTTGCAGCAATTCGAGGAGTTCAAGGAGCAGCAGAAGGTTATCAAAAAAATGAAAGAAACGATCCGCCAGTTAGAGGAGTGGGGCCGAGTTGGTGGGAATGAAAAGTTCTTCAGACGGGCGGCTTCTATGCGTAAAGCCATCGAGCGGATGGAACAGGTGAAGCGTCCTGTACTGGAGCGCCGCAATGCCGAGTTCGATGTGCGTCCTACGGATCGAACGGGTAAACGGGTAGCGGTATTGGAACAGGTCGAGAAGAGCTATGGTGAGCGTGAAATCCTGCACGGGGTCTCGGGTCTGCTGGAATATGGAGATAAAATTGCACTCATTGGCCGCAATGGCTCCGGCAAGACGACACTGTTCAAGCTGTTGCTTGGTGACGAGCAGCCCAATGCGGGCAAGCTGGAGTGGGGAGCACGCGTGGATGTAGGGTATCTGGCTCAACAGGAGGAACCTACGAATCCAAAGCTGAACGTACTCGAATACTTCCGTCTGGAAGCAGGTGTGGAAGAGGGAGAGGCTCGCGGAATTCTGGCCCGATATCTGTTCTATGGAGCGGATGTATTCCGCTCTGTCGGGCAATTATCTGGCGGGGAATGGACGCGTCTGCGGCTAGCTCTTCTGGTGCAACGTAAACCCAATGTACTGTTGCTCGATGAGCCAACCAACCATCTGGATATCGCATCCAGAGAAGCGCTGGAAGAGTCCTTAGTTGATTTTGAAGGAACTGTACTTGCCATCTCGCATGATCGATACTTCGTCAATTGCCTCGCTTCCCGTATCTGGGAACTGGAGGACGGTCAGATGACCGCTTATCTGGGAGACTATGAGGCGTATCGTGAGAAGAAGCTTGATTTGCAAGCTCGTGCGGCGGCGACAACTCAGGCTACAGCAGGCGTGGGCGTTTCTTCTCGTGGGAACACCAAGTCAGAGATGAAGTCAGGTTTAACGTCCGAGCCTGGCGGGACTGCCAGATCAGGGAAGAAGCCAGGAGCAACCTCGACAATGAACGGATCCACTGTTGTAGCTGCCGGTGGAAGTCATGATCATAAAGCTTCTACTGAATCAGGTAAGGCGTTGACTCCTTCGGCAGCAACTGCATCGAAACATAGAAGTGGCAGTGGCAACCAACAATCTGCGGAGAAGCTGGAACAGACGTTGGCTCGTCTTGAGGCACAGATTCAGGTGCTGGATCAACAGTTGGAAATGGTGCAGAACAATCCGCTTGAACTGGAACAAATCTGGAATGATCGCGAGCAATTGTCCGCTGAATATAATGATGTATTGGCACAGTGGGCTGAGTTATAAGTCAGAATGGCATGAGCATAAGATTAAAAAAAGTGCGGTCGGAGAGTCTTCTCCGGCCTTTTTGAACTGGATTACATACTAAAAGTAGAAAACAGTATGTTATTTCCTGCTTCGTTAATCGGAGAACGAAGGTAGCCAACATGTTCTTTATTACATGTCATGGTGAATAGAATCAATTTCATAAATCACTAAAAATGAAGTTTTGTAACTACACATAGACAAATTAAACCATTTTGATCTATGTCTAGCCTTGATTTGAAGCAGCTAAAGGTACTATGAAATTGATTCACTAGTGTAACTTTTTTCCTTCTGATGCGTTAAATACGTTTGTATGAATTGAAACGGCTCACCTAAGAGCTCGCAAAAAGGGAGGTTATCGGTATCTATTATTCATTGACGTATCGGAGTTGGTCGGATGATCGACAGGCGGAGACGGGGGTGCTGGAACAGGCTTCAGTCACACGAGATGAACTGTTCATGCGCAAACTGGTGGATGCCACCCTGGTGAAAAACAAACTCTGGGCGCATCTGTCCAATGAATGCCAGGATGGGCGGGAACATGCAGTATACGTGACGGCATATGACAAGCAAATGCCAGAACAATATGGTGCGGCGATTGCGGACGCTGCGCTGGCGATGTGCAAAATGTCTTCCATGTACAGCGCAGAGTATATGTTGTGGAATGGAAGTTCATTTCAGGAGTTGGAACTCACAGCTTCCTCCACCTATACAATGGAGCTTGCCGAGCAACTGCTGGACCATTACATGGTTCGCGCTGGCAAGACGTATGAATTCCTGTATTCCGTGCTGGATGCGGATCGCAAGAAAGTGTTGTTTTATATGAAAGAGGTGGATCTGTGATGAGTGACCAAGAGCGGGGGCAAGCATCGAAACCCGGGTCAAAAGCAAAGCTGGTTGCTTTCTCCCTGATGCTGGCGGTTCCTGCCGTGTTATCCGGTTGTGGTAGCAATAATGATGAATGTGACCCGGAGTATGATACCGGATGTGAATATGATTCCAGCAGTGGGCACTATTACTACGGTGGGTCGTCGTATCGAAGCAATAAGGACAGTAACAGCTCCTATAGCAAATCCAAGTCCAAATCAAGCGGCTTCGGTAGCTTCTTCCGTAGCTCGGGAGGATAACCGGATGAGGCAAGTGGTTCAACTGCCGTTTAGTCACGAAGAGGTATTTCAGGGTGAAACGGAACAACAGATTCCATATCATCGAATGTACGGGAAGCAATATTGTGTGCCTGCATTGACGGTCTACTCTCCCTCGGAGGTGCTGGAACTGCATACCGCAGCCGAGGCGGTAGAAGGCATTTACTGTAAAGTGATGCGATTTATCCAGCAATACATGCCGGATTCTTTTTTGAAGCATCAGCTCGGTATCCATCCGGGGCTTATCCCGGCGGCACGTATGGAGTTGGTAACTGGAGGCATTACCCGTCAGGACTGGATTATCGGAGAAGCTGGGCCGAAGTGTATTGAAAATAATACGGACACCCCAACGGGTATACCGGAGGCTGCTGCATTGGAAGGTATTCTGGTCGATTTTGCTGAGGATGCTACGCTAACTGCACCATCTGCCGAGATGGATACACGTATTCGGGAGTGCTTCAGGATATGGCTGCAATTCTATGCAGAGCAGGGATTAAAGGGTCCGGTGACGTTCACTTCTTTTGGCGAACATGTCGAAGATCGAACGAATACGGAATACCTGATGAGACGTTGTCAGGAAGCCGGATATGAAGTCTTCTATGCTCCACTGGAGGAACTGGAGATTGTTCCGGGGGAGGCGCTTTACCATCAGGGTCGGGAGATTAACCTACTGTATCGCCTTTATCCGCTGGAGTATCTGATCGATGATCGGGATGAGACGACAGGGGTGGACATTGGTGCTGCACTGCTTGAACTTGTACGTGAAGGACGACTGGGCCTGATGAATCCTGTTCAGCATGTACTGATGCAGAGTAAAGGCTTCATGGCGGCAATCTGGTCGCTCTACGAGCGGAACGAGCAAACCCCGGAATATTGCGGGTTTACCCTCTTTGATGAAGCAGAGATGGACGTGATTTCCCGATATCTGCTGCCCACCTATTTTTCGGCAGAGCCTTTCGAGCTGAACGCCACGCCATATGTAGCGAAGAGTTATTGGGGGCGCGAAGGCAGAGGAACTCTTTTGCTGGATGAAGGAACGGACAATGCCTTTGGAAAGCAGGATATGGAGCATCCTCTTAACGAGGCGCTGGAATCCAATCTTGCATCTGGGGCAACAGACGAGGATGAAGAGATCACAGCTTATTACGAAAATCAGCCCAAAATCTATCAGCAACTGGTTCCGATGGAACAGGTTGTGATCGAGACGGAAGCTGGAGCATACAGCGGCTATCTGCTTACAGGGGTGTTTGTTATCGGTGGGCGTTTGGCTGGGATACTACCACGGGTCGGGGAGAAAGTAACCGGAGATATGGCCTATTATTGCGCGGCTACGGTTCGTGAACGGATGAATGATGAGGAGGAGAAGGAATGGAAAACTTGGGATTAAACCTCGTGAATGTGGCGGTGGGTGTAGGCATTCTGCTGGTGGTATTGGTATGTGGATATTTCGCTTTTAGCAAATTGACCCGGTATAACGATAGTGAGGAAATTGCCAAAGGTAACGAGGCGGCAGGCATGTACATGGGCAGCAAATTGCTGGGACTGTGTATTATTGTGGGCATGGTATCTTTCTCGACGCATTCGTGGTTGGATATGCTGCTGTGGTCGGCGTTTGGAATTATTGTGCTGTGCCTGGTCTATATTATATTTGATTTCCTGATTCCAAAAATGCGGGTGTGTGACGAAATTGCACGAGGCAATATGGCGGTAGCCCAGCTGCTGCGTTCGATTATCATCGGCGTTTCCATCGTCATTGGTACGTTTTTGATGTAAAATAAGACATAGTGTTTTATAGAATGTACTATATGAACGGAAGAAGGAGCGCGGCATCATGAGAAGAGTCATCATCGATACAGATACAGCAGGAGACGATACGATTGCGATCTTGACGGCATTGCATCACTTTCAGGTGGAAGGCATCACCATTACGGGCGGTAACGTACAATTCGACCAGGAGGTTGAAAATGCTCTGTACACGGTACAGGTTGCTGGACATGGCGGCAAGGTGCCTGTGTATAAAGGTTGCGAGCGTCCGCTAATGGCCTACGGAAAGGCTCAGCACCGGACAGTGGAAGATGTGCATGGCGATGATGGTATGGGCGGCGCGCATTTCCCGAAGGCAGATCAGCGTCCCGAGAGCGGGCATGCGGTTGATTTTATCATTGAGAAGGTGCATGCACATCCAGGTGAAATTGAACTTCTGGCGATTGCCCCTTTGACTAATATTGCGATGGCAATCCAGAAGGACCCAACGATTATTCCGGAGATTGCTCACCTGTACATCATGGGCGGAACGAATAATGCACTGGGTAATATCACACCGGCGGCGGAGTATAACTTCTACGTAGACCCAGAAGCAGCGAAAATTGTACTGCATGCAGGCATTCCGATCACGATGGTTGGCTGGGAGATGTGCACGCAATATTCAGTGATGGATGATGATGATCATGCAGAGATTGCGGCTCTGGGTACATCGGGTGCCGATTTCTTCACTGCAATCAACAAAGTGGTTATGCAGTTCAACAAGTCGGTACATAAACTCAATGGCACCACTCATCCCGATACGTTGCTGATGGCTGTTGCGGCAGATGAATTCATCATGACCAAGTCGGGTCAATATTATGTGGATGTGGAAGCGGCAGGAGAACTGACACGTGGATACAGTGTGGTTGATATCAACGGACGTTTTGGCAAAGAGCCGAATGTACGTGTCTGTGAAGCCATCGATCGGCCCAAGTTCAAATCCATGCTGCTGGACGTTCTCTCGGCGATCCAATAAACGCAGGAATTTAACTACAGGAAAAAGAAGAAAATCCGTGCCTATCCCAGGTACGGATTTTTTATGCCCATTTTAATCTAGTTTTGCTGCAACAAAAACGAGCGGATACCTGTCGTGACCAGATCATGGTCTTCCTCATCAGGCAAACCCGATACTGTAATGGTGCCGACTTGTCCCTCATTTTCCAGAATAAGCGGGAAAGCGCCACCAGCCAGAACATAGTCAGATGCAGGCAGGTTGAAATCCTGCTCAAGCGTTTGGTCCTCGTTTCTCAGGCGCAGAGCCGTGTGCCAAGAGCTGGATGAGAAATGATTCACCACGTTGTTCTTGCGGCGAATCCAGTCTTCGTTGTCGGGATGAGTGCCTCCCATCGCATGCAAAAAGAGACGATGTCCTTTCAGGGTAATGTCGATGGTCACGGCTTGGGAACGACGCTTCGCTTCTTCGACCAGATGCAGGCCAAGGTTAAGCGCCGTTTCAGAATCAAATTTGCCAAATACCAAGTCACTTTCTTCCTGTTGCATTTCCTTTAATTTCTCTGTCATGATCAGGTTCAAATTACAGGCAGCCCCTTTACATATATGATTGATGTCTACATTCGACATGGATTGGTGTAGTCCCTTCTGGATGCAGTCTGAACGATGTTAGTGGACGTTATTTGCGTGGTTAAAGACCGTTCATTTGGAGACCGTACATCGGCTGTGTTAAAGTGAAGGGAACCTAATATACATAACTCTTAAAGTTAAAATAAGTTATTGCTACGTAGGCAGGAGGAGAAGCACGATGCTGTTTTATTTTGTAGCACTGCTGGTGACTTTGGTGGACCAGGGAACCAAGATTGCAGTGAGGATGTATATGGAAGTTGGCGACGTCATGAGACTGGGTAACTCAGGCATGCAGTTACAGCATTACGAGAACAGTGGAATGGCGGGCAGCATGTTTCAGGGAAATGCGCGTTTGTTTGGTGTGATTGCTGTTCTGTTCATAGCAGGCATGCTGTATTACCGGAGTAAAGGTGAGATTCGCGGTTTCTGGATGCAAGCTGGCGCGGGTTTTATGGTCGGTGGGGCGTTGGGAAATGCAATCGATCGATTTATCTATGCCCGGGTAACGGATTTCCTCGTATTTCCGTCAGGACGCGGGATTTTGAATCTCGCTGATGTCGCAATTAACATCGGTGTGGTCATGATCATCATCGGCATGTTGATTCGTGCATATCAGAGTTATCGGGCCAAGCGTTTACGTAATGCTTTGCCGAAAGCAGAACGTTCGTAATAGGTTGGATAAAAGCGTTACAGTGGCTGAATATAAGCTGAAAAAATGAGGGACATTGGATATTATCCAGTGTCCTTTTTGTTATGCCCAATTCGGGTCATGGGAAGAACTGCCTTGATTCATTTTTATCGAAACCGTTTTAGAAATAATAAAGACGTATATCATCCATTCAGATTGAAGTCGGTTTGGAAGGATTAACCAAATGGTTATTTCACCACCTGAATGGGTAAATCTTTACGTATATAAAGTGAAACTAAGATATACACGAACACGGAGAGTGCAGAACCAATCTGAAGAAGCGAAGCGTGCGTGTTTATCACCGGATTTTCCCTTTGAGGAAGGAAATCAAAAAAATCTGGGGATAACAACGATCGGAAGATGGTACTGCAATCGGAGTGACACCGTGTAAATCACATTAGTTCAATTTTTAAAGCTGAGGGAGGTACAACATGAGAACAACGCTTACCAAGGCTCTCGGGACAATGTTGCTGTGTGGAATGATGGCTGTACTTCTATCCTCCTGTACCAGTGGGGATAGCGCGAATGGCAAAGTGCAGATTGAATTTTTCCAGAACAAGCCTGAAGCCAAAACAACCTTTGATGAATTAATTAAAACATTTAATGCGGAGCATGACGATATCCAAGTGACACAGGTGAATCCGCCCGATGCGGAGACAGTACTGAAGACACGTGTCGTCAAAAATGTTATACCAGATATTATGGCCATGGGGGCAACCGACACCTATTCCATTCTGGCCCAGAGTGATATTTTCACCGATCTGACGGACAGCTCATTACTCCAGACGATTGATCCGAACTACATACAAATGCTGAAGGATCTCACAGGCATGGACGAAGTGACAGGTATTCCTTACGCGACTAATGCAAACGGCATCATGTACAACAAAACGCTGTTTAAGGAAATGGGATTGGACGTGCCCAAGACGTGGGATGAACTCATTGCAACCGCCCAAAAGATTAAGGATGCAGGTGAGATTCCATTTTACTTCACATACAAGGATGACTGGCAGACGAGCCTGCCGTTCAATGCACTAGCTTCCAATCTGGTCGGTATTGATTTCTACCAAGAGCGGCGAGATAACAAAGTGACGTTCAAGGAGAAGTACCGCGAGGTAGCTGAGAAGCAACTGGAACTCATGAAATACGGTCACGGCGATAACTTTGGTAAAGCTTATTCGGACGGTAACCGCGCTTTTGCTAACGGTGAAGCCTTTATGTACATCCAGGGAACCTGGGCCATCTCGGAGATTCGCAAAGCGAACCCGAGTGTTGAAATTGGTTTCTTCCCATTCCCAACAGGCAACGATGCAAGCGAGATCAAGCTGGTGAACGGGATCGACTCCCTGTTTACCATTGCGGAGGACACGCCTAATCGCGAGCAGGCAGAGACGTTTATTGCGTTTCTATTAGAGCCTGAAAATATCGGAAGATATATTGACGAACAGACGCTGTTCTCTGCGGTAGAAGGTGTGAAGCAGGATGATCCTGCCGTACAGGAATTGATGCCATATATCGAGCAGGGCAAGGTTATTGACTTTCCCGATCACTATATTCCGGCTGCGGTGCAGCTGAATTCCATCGTACAGTCCTTTTTGCAGAACCAAAACATCGACAACTATCTAGATACACTCGACAAAGAATGGGACAAGGTTGCCAATCGGCGCTAAGCCTTGTCTGAAGGAGGATGGAGTATGAACAAGCGTATCGCACCTTATTACTGGATGACGGTTCCGGCGGTTGTATTGTTCTTTGTATTTATGACACTGCCGGCCCTCCAGGGCATCTATTATTCATTTACGAATTATAACGGTTTCGGGAAAGAATATGATTTTGTTGGTTTTAAAAACTATTTCAACTTGTTCCAAGATGACAATGTAGGCAATGCCTACTGGTTTACGTTCAAATTTGCGATCGTGGTGACGATCCTGACCAATATTCTGAGCTTGCTCATTGCACTCGGGCTGAATGCCAAGATTAAGTTCCGTAACTTTTTCCGCGGCATTTACTTCCTGCCCAATATTCTGAGTGTACTGATCGTAGGTTACATATTTAACTACCTGTTCTCCAACGTATTCCCGATCTGGGGACAAAATCTGGGCATCAATGCGCTATCCACCAACATTCTCGGCAGCGAGAGTCTGGCTTGGATTGGTATCGTCATTGTTGCAGTATGGCAATCCGTGGCCCTGAATACAATTCTGTATTTGGCTGGTCTGCAAACGATACCAACGACACTGTACGAGGCTTCCAACCTCGACGGCGCAGGCAAATGGCGTGAATTCTGGAGGATTACATTCCCGCTCATTGCTCCATTCTTCACCATTAATATGGTGCTGGCGATGAAAAACTCGCTTATGGTCTTCGACCAAATCGTAGCCTTGACCAACGGTGGTCCCGGGCGGGCGACGCAGTCCATCTCCCACTTGATCTACACCGGCGGATTTGAAGGCGGCGAATATGCATATCAATCTGCGAACTCGGTTATTTACTTCATCGTTATTGCGGTGATTTCAATTCTGCAAATCCGGTTCCTGCAAAGAAGGGAGATGGATCTGTAATGAGAAGCCGTACACGAATTAATTGGCTCGTTATGCTGCTTGTTGTGCTGGGTACCCTGTTTATCCTGTTCCCATTGTATATGACCGTTACAATAGCTTTGAAAAATCCGGAACAGATGGCCCAATCGGTCTTTGCCATTCCGACGACACTTCACTGGGAGAATTTCGCGAGAGCCATCGACATGACAAACTTCTTCCAATCGTTCCGTAACAGTGCAATCGTTACCGCATCTACTGTGCTCTTGACGTTGCTCAGTAACTCGATGGTGGCCTATGCGATTGCGCGGAATATGGAGAAACGCAAGTTTTTCAAAGGACTCTATTATTACTTCGTCAGTGCGATGTTCATTCCATTTCCAATCATCATGCTGCCGATTGTTAAGCTGACAGCATCGCTAGAGATGACAAATCTGGTAGGCCTGATCCTGCTGCACACGGTCTATGGCCTGGCATTTAACGTATTTGTGTACGTTGGCTACATCCGGTCCATTCCGGTAGCGCTTGAGGAAGCGGCGTTTGTAGATGGGGCGACAACCTGGGGCACGTTCTGGAAAATTATTTTCCCGCTCATGGCGCCCATCAGTGCCACGGTTGGTATTCTGACCTGCCTGTCGACGTACAACGACTTCTTGCTGCCACTCATTATTATCAGTGATCCGGGACAGTACACGCTGCCGCTGGTACAGTATGTATTCCAAGGACAGTTCAATACTGAATTTAACCTTGCGTTTGCATCCTACCTGCTCGCGTTGCTGCCGATGATTATCATCTACCTGTTTGCGCAGAAGTGGATCATCAACGGGGTTACCCAAGGGTCTGTGAAATAACTGAAGTTGTGTCACAGAGAAGGATATGTGTGAAGGGATATGAACAAAGAGAGGTGGACTTTAAAAGTCCCCTCTCTTTTTTTGATCCTTGTCATTTAACGTTTGGGAACTCCTGGGAGGATTGATTAACCTGTAAAACTATGCTATTTTTTAGTCGTTAGTTTAATCGATAAACAAAGACTAAGAGAGAAGAAGAGTAAGGTTCATTTCTGCAAGCGCTTTAACGAAAAAAACTGAATACGTAGATAAATCCGGCATCGTTTGTACCCAGTCTTCAAGAGCACGGGCGTAGGTGGTGGGTTCTTTTTCATGCCAAAAAGAGAGGAGAATGGGGAAGTTGCACGGGAAAAAAGGACATTTTAACTCACTTCGGAATCAGATCTTCATTGGTTTTGTTATGGTGATGCTTATTGTTCTGCTGCTCGCAGGCATATCGGCTTATGATCGGGTAGCTGCCCTGCTGAAAAGCAATGCGGAGAAACATATTCACCAAACCGCCGTCCAAGCCAGTGGTAGATTGGATGCGCTCATTGCACAAGTGAATTCGCTGACCGCCCAGGTGGCGGATGATTCATACGTGCAGCGTCTGCTCAGCGATGAGAAGCAAGGTAACCCGGCCACCTTTAATCAGCGCCAAGCTCTCTTGCAGATTGCAGGCAGTTATCAGTCTTTCATTAATGGCGCGCAGAGTATGGAGATATACACTACGGGTTATAACCGCATCTTTCCGATGGATGACCGATCCCTCGATCTCAGAGTGGAGCGCAACTGGATCAACCTGGCGGATGAAGGAAAAGGCAGACTGGTATGGGCAGGCGCTGACCCTGAAGATCCGGGTGTGCTCCTGGCTATTCGGCGGATTAACCTGCTGGATCATTCTTTCGAACACGGAGGTTATGTGGTGGTGCGGATGCAGCGCAGTTTTTTTCAACTCAATGATTCGAATGGGACAGATGGTTCGCAGGACTCTATCATGCTCTTGGATGGTGCAGGCGAAGTGGTGAGTTCCGATCTGGAAATTAATCTCGATCCAAAGGCCATATTGGACAGCGGATCAGTCGTGCAGAACGGGGAGGAATCCTATATCGTCGTCCGGCAAAAATCGGAGTTAACGGGATGGACACTTGCTGTCCTGACCCCGTTGCGGGAGACAACGGAAGGTGTATCCATCCTGAGAACGGCGCTACTCGTCTCGGGAATGATTGGTGTTGTTCTGTTCCTTATCATGTCCTTCTTCCTGTCCACAATGATTACACGTCCACTCATACGGCTGATGCGGGCCATGCGCAGTGCAGAGCCGGGAGCAATGAGACCTAATCTAATGGTTAGCTCTACGATGGAGATCAATGAACTCAACAACGTGTATAACCAGATGGTCTACAGGCAGAATGAATTGACCCGTGTGGTTCATGAGAAGGAGGTCATGCAGTCCCGGGCCGAGTTGAAAGCGTTGCAATCTCAGATTAATCCCCATTTTCTATTCAACACGCTGGAAGCGTTCTATTGGTCCCTTGAGGAAAAGGGAGACGAGGAGATGGCACGTATGGTGGTGGCGATGTCCCGATTATTTCGCTACATCATCTCCAGTTCGCAACAGGATGAATGGGTTACGATTGCCGACGAGCTGGAACACGCGGAGCGTTATCTTCAAATTATGCAGATGCGGTTGGGAGAGAGAATGCAATGGGAGATTCAGCTGAGCGATGCGGTACGTGAGGTCGCAATTCCGAAATTGCTCATACAGCCCTTGGTGGAAAATGCGATTCTTCATGGGGTTGAAAGTAAACTGGGACCGGGAAAGATAAGCATCCATGTGGATGCTTCGACAGAGAAAAATCTGGTTTGCATTGAGGTCCGGGATGATGGTCCCGGTATGGATGAATTACGGCTTCAATCTGTCATTCATGCTTTACATGGCGGGCCCGCTGTATCTAACAAGGGTACAGGTGTAGGTCTAATCAACGTACATCGGCGACTGAAGCTTTACTTTGGCAGCCAACTTGGCGAACGTTGCAAGCTTTCCATAACAAGTAAGGTTGGGGAAGGAACTGTCATTTGTTTTGAGATTCCCAAGGGAACGGAGGGTGCATATGATTCATGACAAAACGATTCTTATCGTTGATGATGAGCCGCGTACAAGAGAGGGTATTCGCAAAACACTGGAAGGATGGTCGGCAGGACGAAATCATATTCAGACTGCAGAAAGTGGCGTCGAGGCTGTGGAATGGCTCAAGAAAAAGCCAGCAGATCTGTTAATAACGGATGTTCGCATGCCGGAATTCTCTGGCTTGTCTCTGATTGAAGCCATTCAGCACTTTTCGAACAAGCCTGTTGTCCTGATTATGTCGGGACATGCCGATTTTCAGTATGCCCAGCAGGCCATTAAGTTGGGTGTTGTGGAGTATATGTTGAAACCAATTGATAAGGAACAATTGCTACAGACCGTCGAAAAAGCCCTAAAGTTCAGCGAACAACAACGACGTATTCAAACGATGCAGGAAATGGTTGACCCCAAGCTGCTGGATGTTAAGGAGCGAGGGGAACAGAGGCTCAATAGCCAGATCAGTGAAGCTTTGACCTATGTGGATGCTCATCTGGGTGAACATGTGACCATGCGTGAAATCGCTGATTTACTTCATCTCAACTCCAGTTACTTCAGCGTATTGTTCAAGGAACAGATCGGCATCAATTTTAGTGAATACCTTACCCGCAAACGCATTCAGCGCGCGAAGGAGTTGCTTGTGCAGACAACGATGCCAATCTCAGAGATTGCGGAACAGGTGGGTTATCAGACGGATAAGTATTTTATCACGGTATTTAAAAGTCTTGAGGGGCTTAGTCCAAGCAAATATCGGCATTCCCTATCTGAACGAAATAACAAATAACCTCAAAAAAGTGGAGTTTTTCCAAATTACTCTGGTCTTATAGGTGTGATAGGCGCGTGCTACAATTTGGTTAAAGCGGTTACATTAACCGAAAAAACCAAGGGGGTTGGAATAATGAGCAAAAAGACGATGGCCATTCTTCTGTCATGGACGCTGGTTCTCGCCGTAATTTTATCCGGATGTAACAGTTCAAGTTCGGATGAAGAGGGTGAAACAGGCAGCAACGGCACAGATGGGAAAGTAACCCTCAAATTTATGCACCTCTGGCCAGCAGGCAGTTCCGCACAGCAAAACAAACTGGTCAACGATATCATCAAGCAGTATCAGACGGATCATCCGAATGTAACCATTAAGCAGGAAGTGCTGGAGAATGAACAATATAAGAACAAATTGAAAATCCTGTCGGCATCCAATGAACTTCCCGATGTTGGTGTAACTTGGGCTGCTGGATTTCTGGAGCCTTATGTGAAGGGGAACCTGTTCGCACCGGTCGATGATCTGTTGAGTGACTCGCTGGGCGAGAAATTCATAGCCGGAACAACAGAAGCTTATGCGATAGACGGTAAAACATATGCGCTACCAATCGAGTTGAATATCTCCCCCATTTATTATAACAAAGCCATTTTTGCAAAATATAACTTGCAGCCGCCAGCAACGTACGATGAATTCCTGAGTGTGCTGAAGACACTGACAGAGAACGGTGAGGTTCCGATCGCACTGGGCAATAAAGACCGCTGGACCGGCTCACTCTGGTATATGTATCTGGCGAATCGGTTAGGTGGAGATGCACTGGAAAAGGCGATCAATGGCTCTGGCAAGTTTGATGATCCTGCGCTGACTCAAGCTGCTGCCGAGGTACAAAAACTGGTGGATATGAATGCTTTCAACAAAGGTTTCAACGGGTTGTCTAACGATGAGGGTAAATCCGAATTCATGAACGAAAAAGCTGCCATGTACCTGATGGGTACCTGGGAACTGCCAAACTTCACGACTAACCCGGACATCCCGCAGGAATTTAAGGACAAGATCGGATTTTTCAAATTCCCAACAATGGAAGATGGCAAGAGCGACATTAACAGCTGGGTAGGTGGTCCAGGCGTAGGGTTGTTCGTTGCCCAGAACTCCAAAGTGAAGGAAGAAGCGCAGAAGTTTGTGCAATACTTTGTGGAAAAATGGGGTGAAAGTTCGGTAACTGAGGCAGGCGTCATCCCGGCAACCAAAGTAGATACGGCGGCAGTACAGTTGCCACAGCTCTATATTGACCTGCTGAACGAATTGAATCAGGCCAGCAGCCTTACACTCTTTGCAGATGTACAGATGAAACCGGCAGCCGCTCAGGCCCATCTTGACATGATTCAGGCATTGTTTGGCAAAGCGGTAACACCGGAGGACTTTGTAAAGAATCATCAGGCTGCAATTGATAAAGGCAATTGACGTACACACGTTTGAACGCTTGAAGGGAGGATAATGTGATGGACAAAGTCATGTCCAACCGTCTCGTTGCTGCGTTGTACGTGCTTCCTGCACTGCTTCTGCTGCTGGTCTTGGTTTACATCCCGATCGTGCTCACCGGATATTATGGGTTGATGCAATGGGACGGGATCGGTGCAATGACCTTTATTGGATTGGATAATTACGCCAGACTGCTTCAAGACGGGACATTCTGGCAGAGTGCGAATCATACCTTTTTGCTTGCTCTGTTCTCCGCGCTGAGTCTGATCGGTTATCTCATGATCGCTTTGGTGCTGTCAGGCAAGATCAAGGGGGCCAATCTGTTCCGTAAAATATATTTGATCCCGATGCTGCTGTCTTCGGTCGCGATCGCCCAGTTATGGCTGAAGATCTATCATCCCAGCAATGGTGTGCTAAACACCTTTCTGGAAGCGATCGGCTTCAGCAATCCGCCAGCCTGGCTGGCGGAGCCATCCCTGGTGTTGTATGCACTGTTCGTGCCGATTCTATGGCAGTATGCAGGCTTCTATATTTTGATCTATTATGCGGCCCTCAAAAATATTCCGGAATCTCTGGTGGAAGCAGCCCGGATTGATGGAGCAAGCCCTTGGCAGATCGCTTTTCGAATCAAGCTGCCCCTTATTACAGAAGTCATCAAGGTGACTGTGGTACTGGCTGTGGTAGGCTCACTCAAGTATTTTGATCTCATCTACGTGATGACCGATGGCGGACCAAATGGCTCCAGCGAAGTGATGGCCTCCTATATGTATCGTCAGGCGTTCCGTAGCTTCGACTTTGGTTACGGCAGTGCTGTAGGGTTCTTCCTGCTCTTGATCTGTCTGCTTGTTACCTGGCTGCTTCGTAAAGCGACAGCATCCAAAGATACGATCCAGTATTCCTGACGCTAGTTCGTGTCTGAAAACTCGCTGAAGTGCATCTTTTACCGCCTTTTCGCCCCCTGCTGCGTCAATTTCCCTTGACGTGCCCCGGCACGCCTGCGGAAAATTTCCTTGCTTGGAACGAAAATTCGGCAAAATCTGCCACCTTCGGAGTTTCCAGACACGCCCTAGTGAAATGAAAGGAGGTCCATCCCGGTGAAGACGGATACGGCTGTTAGATTGCCAACTTACCCGGGGACAAGCCGAGGTTCGGCATGGTTAAGGAGATTCGGATATATTCTGCTGTATTTCCTCTTGTCCCTGGTAGCTTTGCTGCAAATTTTACCTTTGGTATGGCTGCTGTTATTCTCGCTTAAAAATAATCAGGAAGTATTCGACATGGCGCCTTTTTCCCTTCCTGCTACTCCGCGTTGGGAAAACTATGTCAAGGTATGGACAGAGGGAAATATCAGCTTGTACTTCTTCAACAGTGTATGGATTACGGTGGTCTCGGTGGTGGTCACTGTGCTGTTTGCCAGCCTGGTGACCTTTGCCATTACGCGTATGCGCTGGAAGGGTCGTTCGCTGGTGCTGGGGCTGTTTATGGTGGGTCTGATGATCCCTGTACACTCCACGTTGATCCCGCTGTTCAGCTTGTTCCTGAAGCTTCATCTCACCGATCATCCTTTGTCAGTCATCCTGTCTTATATTGCCTTTAATATGCCAATTACCATTATGATTCTACTCGGATTCTACTACGCGCTTCCCCGAGAAGTGGAAGAAGCCGCAGTGATGGATGGTTGCTCCGTGCATCGGATTTTCTTTCGGATTGTGCTGCCAATGACGTCTTCGGTCATTTCCACAACGGCGATCATCAACATGATCTATAACTGGAATGAATTCATCTTTGTTAATACGTTCATCAGCACAGATTCGTACAAAACCCTGACTGTTGGTGTACAGAACTTTATCGGTCAATACACAACGGATTGGGGAGCCATTGGTGCAACGCTGATGATTAGCATTATGCCAATCCTGATTGCTTTTCTCATCCTGAGTAACCGAATCGTGGAGGGAATTGCTGCGGGTTCTGTTAAAGGTTAAAAGGCTGAGGGTTTAAGGTCCTTCCATTACTTGCTCAAAAGCGAGTTGGGAAGGACCTTTTTTGTCTTCTAAAACCTCTGGCAGGCGTACGGAAGATGGGCTATATGAAAGCAGTGAAAATACCTATTTATGGAATTACAAAAAACTTTCAACTTTTTTCGCAAAACTACTGCATTTTCAAACCACCTGTGCTAACATACCCTAAGAATTAAAGCCCACATGGGAAAGGTGAGAAAATGACAGCAATATCCTCAACCAAAGAGTCCCTTCGTTCTGATGCCAAGGATCTGAATCTGATTCGACTTACATGGCCTATTTTCTTGGAACTCTTCTTATTTATGTTGATGGGGAGCGTGGATACGCTCATGCTCAGCTCGGTGTCCGATAATGCGGTCTCCGGCGTTGGAGCAGCCAATCAGATTATTTCTATCGCTATCCTTGTATTGGAAGTCATTGGACATGGTGCTGCGATTGTAGTCGCACAATATATCGGATCCAAAAAGTTAAGTGAAGCAGCACAAGTTACGGGTAATGCGATCACACTGAATCTTATCGTAGGTCTGGTCCTGAGCGGAATTTTCCTTCTGTTCGGAGGACATTTGTTATCACTCCTGAACATTCAAGGCGAAATTTACGATTTTGCCCGTTCGTATATAAATATCGTCGGTGGCGGTATCTTCCTTCAGGCGCTCATTAATGCGCTGGCTGCGACGATTCGTACACATGGTTACACCAAAGAAACGATGTATGTTGCTGTATTCATGAACGTGATTCACGTTGTTGGTAACTATGCATTGATCTTTGGACACTTCGGCCTGCCGAAGCTTGGGGTGGAAGGGGCAGCGATCTCCACGGTGGGAAGCCGTTTTATCTGCCTGCTGATCTTCTTCTGGTTGTTGTATCGTGTGAGCGAGGTACGGGTGGATTTTGAATACTACATTAAGTTGTCCAAGAAATTCATTGGCAAAATTCTGCGGATTGGCATTCCGTCTGCGATGGAATCCATGGTATATCATTCCTGCCAGCTCGTGTTCACGCTGTATGTGACCTATCTGGGCGCAGAAGCTATGGCAACCAAGCAGTATGCGGGTAATATCTCCAGCTATATCTACTTGTTCAGTATGGCAATTGGTATGGGGACATCGATCATTGTAGGTCGGCTTGTGGGTGCGCGGCGCAAAGACGATGCGTACAAACGTGTTTTTGACAGTGTAAAATGGGCCCTTCTGGCTACGGTTATCATTGATGTAATCATCATTTTTTTCCGTGTACCGCTGATGAGCATCTTTACGGATAATCCGGAAATTATCAAGCTGGGGGCTCAAGTGATTCTACTCAGTCTTTTGCTCGAAACCGGGCGTACCTGCAATATTGTGATCATTGGTTCCCTGCGTGCGGCAGGGGATGCAAAGTTCCCGGTATACATGGGTCTGATCTCTATGGTCTGCATGAGTCTGCCTCTGGGATACCTGCTCATATTCAAGCTTCATCTGGGGCTCGCTGGTGTGTGGCTTGCCATTGCGGCGGATGAGTGGACCCGCGCGGTCATTATGTACTTCCGCTGGAAAAGTCGTGCCTGGGAGAAGCATGACCTTGTGGAGCATGATGAAGAAGAGGTTGGTGCACAGCCGGTACCAGCTGTCTGACGAATAGATAAAATGAACCTGCTGTAGATCAATGAAGTGGCTCTAGAGTAGCCACAGGGCGGCAGTTTCCCAGAAGAGTCAATTACGGACAGGATTCAATCCGTGATTGACTCTTTTTGCATCTCCGGCAGAGGTAAGCAGAAATAAAGATAGCAAAAATGATCAAAACGGCGATGACATCCTTCACGTATAGTAAGGATATGGAAGGGGGCTTTACCTCAGTTGAGCCGTTATCGTGCAATGATTCAGCAAAGTTTGTTCTATATTGAGACTCATCTGCATGAGCAGATTGGACTGGAAGAAGTGGCATCCGAGGCGTTGTTGTCGCCGTATCACTACCATCGAATTTTCCGTAATGAGGTGGGCATGACCGTGGTGGATTATATCCGAAACCGTCGGATGAGTCTGGCGTCCACCACCCTCCGATCGACGGATGCGGGCATTTTGGATATCGCGCTGGCTTGTGGTTTTGAGAGTCAGGAAGCCTTCACCCGTGCATTCCGCAAATTATATGGCATGCCACCAGGACGTTTTCGCAAATTGTTTGATCTGAAATTATTCGAAGGAAGAACCAGAGGAGGAGAATTACAGATGAATCAGACGTCAACAATTACAGGTTGGATGTTAACCGGAAGTCACCCGCAGAATTATGAGATGGGCATTGATCCGGCTGAAGTGCATCAGGGAAAAGCTTCAGGATATTTGAAGGCCGTTACGCCGATGGAGCCTAACGAGTTCGCAACAATGATGCAACAGTTCAGAGCGGACAAGTATGTGGGTAAGCGGATGAAGTTATCGGGATTCGTGAAGACCGAGCATGTGGATGCGTTCTGCGGATTATGGATGCGTGTGGATAATAACGTGCATGATGTACTTCAATTTGATAACATGCATGATCGGCCAATTACGGGTACGCAGCCATGGAATCAGTATAGTATTGTGCTTGATGTACCGGAGGGTAGCGCGGTCATTTCATTCGGGGTTATTTTGAACGGCAAAGGAAAAGTGTGGGTCGACAGCTTCCGCTTCGAGGAGGTTGATCCGAACACACCACTGACACATATGGAGACAGAGTACGAGATGTCGGACGAGCCGCTCAATCTGTCATTTGAGGAGTAAGCATATTTATATACAGTTCATAATGATTATGAACTGTATATAAATAAAATTGAACCTGAGATACGATTAAAGTCCATTAGATTATTTAATCTCATAGGAGTATAGAACTTCAAGGAATTTAGTAATTAGTTCTTGTCTTAAGTCCTCCCTGTTTTGATTGTTTGTCTGACGAAGAGATTTTTTGATTTTTGGCTCGAACTTTTGGATGATTTCCAGAACTGCAGTCTGACTCCCTGATTTTGCCTCAGTCAGTAGATCGTACATCTCATATGAATTATTCATTATGTACCTCCTATTAATTTATTTAATGCTGTGATTAGAGTCTAGTGATTGTGCAAAGATTGGATAAGATGTATGAGTTAATATTTAGCTTTTCTCTGAGTAAAGAAACTTACGTAATTTATTTAATGCATTTTTTCTTGTTTTTGAAACACTCTGTTGGCTTACGCCCAACTTTTGAGCAATTTCTATATCTCTCTCCTCTCTACCATAAGAGAGGTTTAATATCTCCTTTTCGCGATGCGATAATTCCAAAAATAGTTTGTGTAAATTGGGGTCACTAATCTGGTTTTCTAATCCATATAACTCTTGCTTAAACAACTCATCATTCGCATGATTTAAATCACTTTCTTCAACATCATCCATGATTAAGGCAAACCTATCTTGATGTTTTCGAATTTTTTTATCAAAGTTTATTGAGTTGAAGTGTAGGAGAGTTGATATGTAACTAACAAATTTTTTCTCGAGCTCAGCTTTCATACTATTCTGTAAACCTTTTGTGTCAACCATAAATTTTCCTCCTTTTAAATGAAGTTTGTATAACGAATTAGGAACATATGTTCTTGTTTTATTATACACTTCTTTTGTAAAAAATGCTTGTTAATTTAGGAATTAAATACATTAATTATAAATAAAAAAAAGGTAACCCATCATTTAGATGAGTTACCTTTTTTATTGAATTAATTACTATTAATTTGGGTTGGAATTATAAAATGTGAACCCTGAAAGAGTGCGAGCAGTAGTGTTTCTAATCATACTAGTATTAACTTTAACTGCAGCAACGCCCTGTTTGGATTCTGCTGCAAGGATACCTCCTTGTGTAACATAGTTGCCAATTACCGCGCCGGATTCTGGTGCACCTTCTGCAACAAATCGATCACCACACTTACATTTGAAGAATCCGCTATGTCCAGGAAACTGTTTAGTTAAAAGCTTGCCAGTACTATCTGCAACATAAGCTGCCCCCTGTAAATACATTCTATGACTTGCTCCATAAGTGGTACATACTGCTTCTGCCATTAATATCTCCCCTTAATATTTAATTTCAAGAACGTTCTTTCCGGATAAGAGCGGCCTTGTAATAAGATAAAGAGATGCGAACTCGAAAAAAAACAACCCCAATAAATATTTTATTTATCAGATAATAGTTCCACAGTAATTTGTCGCGTTGCACTCTTTACCAAGCAGGAAAATTAAAGTTGAACTATATGGGTCAGCATTTATCGAAGTTTTACTTCATAAGGTTTTTAATGTCCTTTTGCTGCCTTTTGGGTATAAAAAAGATAGAGCCGAGTCCAAGCTGAGAGGACACACGTTTTTTGTAAACCCTAAGTCCTTCATAGCTAATTCGCACGGACCTTGCTAACATAGACCCATAAACCAACTCATGACATAGATAAAGAGGATGAACCCTATGAATAAAAAAGTGCTCGTGGTAGATGACGAATCAAGTATTGTCAGTGCCATTGCTTACGCGCTGCGGCGCGAAGGATATGAAGTAGATACTGCGAGTGACGGCGAAGAGGCCTTGGTCAAGGTCGCATCGTTTCATCCGCAGGTCATGATTTTGGACGTCATGATGCCAAGGCTTGATGGATATGGCGTATGCCGCAGGCTGGAGGACCGCGAGGATATCGGCATTATTTTGCTGACCGTCAAAAATGATATCGTGGACAAAATTGTTGGCCTGGAAATGGGCGCCGATGATTACATGACCAAACCGTTCGAGATCCGTGAACTGCTTGCAAGGGTGAAAGCGCTCATGCGCCGTGTCGAGAAAAGCAGTCCACCACCTGACGATTCGAAGAATCAGGCCATCGTGAATGGCACACTGCGTATTCATGTTGCTCACCGCACGGTGACCGTTAATGAGGAGAAGCTGGATCTGACACCAAAAGAGTTCGACCTGCTGACCATTCTCATGTCCAATCCTGAACGTGTGTACACACGAGACGATCTGCTGGATCGAGTGTGGGGCATGGAATATGCGGGTGGTACACGAACCGTAGACATTCACATCCAGCGTTTGCGTAAAAAAATTGGAGATACGGATCAGCAAAAATTACAGACCGTATACGGGATTGGCTACAAGGCATCTGCACCTGAAACAGGCGGGGCCATATGAGAGTCAGCATCAAGCTGAAGTTCAGTGTTTTTCTGGCAGCCTTGCTTATCCTTACCGTGGTGGTGCTTAGTTCACTGGTCCTGCGCGGTATTGAACGCAATCAGCAGTCACAGATTGAAGGTATTTTATCACAGCAGACACGGCTGGTGAATCTGAATGTGCGACAGTCCTACTACACGGAGTCCGTTCATCTGGAACAGGAAGTCTTTTTACAACAAAACGGCCGCAGGCTTGCACAGGAACTGGCCAACTCTACCGGATTGCCAATTGCTCTCTATAATATGAAGGGCCAGCAAGTTGGCTCATCGATCAGTTCCGGGGAGAGTGCGATTGTTCAGGATACGCTCAACTATGCACTGCAAAATAAAATTGCCTATCATGAACAAGGGGATACCTTGCTCTATGCCGCACCACTGGACGGTCCGGATGGGCAGATGGGTGCCGTATGGATGCAATATCCGGTCCAGAGCTACCATGAATTCTATACTCGCATCCTTCAATTGTTCATATGGGCGGGCATTGTCGTTGTTGCGCTGAGCTTCATATTAGGTTATCTGTTCTACAATCGGTTTGCCGTTGCGATTACTCGGCTGAAAAAGTCCGCAGATTCCATTCGCGAAGGGAATTACATTACGGAGTCTCCTTTAAAGCGCAAGGATGAGTTGGGGGAGCTGGGGCAGGGCATTTATTATATGAGTACATCCATTCAGCAAAATATCACAGCCATGCATGCGGAGCAGCAGAAGCTGCAACTGGCGATTGAGAAACTTCAGGCGCTGGAACAGCAACAGAAACAATATATCGGTAACATCAGCCATGAGTTCAAGACACCGCTGACATCGATCAAAGCTTATGTGGAGCTGCTCGACATGTATAAGGATGATCCGCAACTGCTTGATGATGCCACAAGTAACATTGGCAAAGAAACGGAGCGGCTGTACGAGATGGTCGAGAAAGTCTTACATTTATCTGCTCTGGAGAAGTATGACTTCGAGAACCAGGCCGAAGATGTAGAGGTCAGCGCTCTACTGAAGGATGCCTGTGGCCGGATGCGGGGGAAAGCCGAGAAATTTGGGCTGAACATGGAACTGGATCTTGAACCGGCGGTGATCCGCAGCGATCGGGAGAGTCTTATGCATATTTTCATCAATATGCTGGATAATGCCATTAAATATAACGTTCCGGATGGTGTGATCCGGGTGAAGAATGAACTGCGGATGCAGGAGCGTCAAGCGGTCATTCGCATCTACAACTCGGGTACGCCGATTCCGGCAGAGGCACAGGAGAAGATTTTTGAACCCTTTTACACCGTGAACAAAGACAGAGCCAGAAAAACCGGAGGAACCGGACTGGGGCTATCTCTCGTGAAGCAGTTTATTGAAAAACAGGGCGGTACAATCACCCTGCTGTCGGGTGATCCAGAAGATGGGGAAGGTGTGACGTTCCAGCTCATGTTCCCTTTGGCTGATTCAAGTTTACAAGTTCGAAATAAGTCTGAATAACTTTGGAAGTATACGATGTATATGCTTGGTCTATAGCAAGAGAAACCAGGGGGGACCATCATGAATTGGAAACAAGCAGCTATGGGCACGTTCGGAGCCATTGCCCTGTTAACGACAGCGGCATGCGGGGGAACAACGGAGCCGGGGGGCAACGCACAAGGCGGGAAAACGGGCACGGATATTACGGTAAAAGATAATACCAACACGTCCGTGTACCAGAGCTTCAAGCTGGAGAAGATTGATAAATTGCCGAATATGCGCGGAATTGCATGGCTTAGTGATGATTCGATTGTATCCGACAAGGAGAACAAGTCCTTGAAACCCGTCACGGTTGAAGGCCAGGAAAGATACCCGCATAACTTATATATGTATGATCTGACGAAAGGTACAGACACGCCGCTCAAAGAAAGTGAAGCCAGTCTGGGTGCACCGCTGGTATCACCGGATGGTCAGTACCTGTTCTACCGCGAGCCGGAGGAAAATACGGGCAAAGGCTACTTCCTGAACCTGCATAACGGGGAGACAACCCCTGCGGGTAAGGAGGATGGATTCATCCAAGAGGGAGCGTGGCTGGATAATGAACATGTCGTTTTCCCCAATATGAAGGGTGATCTGATCTCGGCAAGTGTAGATGGCACAACGAAAGTGCTGGTGGAGACAGGTAATTTCAATGTACGGAGTATCAAGATGTCAGGCAATATGCTCTATTATATTACGGGCGAAGATGGCCAGTTGAATGCATACGATGCGAAGACGGGTGACGTGAAACAGGTGCTGAAAAGTGTGGAGTGGGTCATCCCTTCTAATGATGGAACAAGGCTTGCGATTGTGAAAAGAACAGCGGATACCAAACGGGCGCTGGTGCTCACCGATCTGGAAGGCAATGAGAAGGCTACACTCGCCAGAGGCACACAGATTTTCGGCACAAGTTGGTCGGGTGATGATTCCAAGATTGCATACACCATCAATTCTGAGAATGATAATGAGAAAGGGCTATTTGTCTCCAACACAGAGTCGGCAGAACAGTTCCAGATCTCGGCCGATATGGACAACGCTTCTGACCCACTCGCCTGGAGCCCGAAAGGAAATAAAATCCTGTTATCACAGGCGGTATTGGAGAATGAATCGTATCACTTTGTAACCTCGGTCATTACGATCTCGGAATAGGGTGAATGGTGCAGAAAGATATGTTCCATATCTTTCATGCCTTTCTATACATTTATATTGACTAAGCTGTTCCGCTTCCGATAAACTAGAATGCAGGAATAAAAGTCGAATGTCAGGCAGCAGTTCGAGACGATGTTTCGGGCGGCTGTTTATTTTCTTTTTTAGAAGTAAGGTTGCAACGTAGTCGTCTTGCCGGATGATCCGGCCAATAACAACATGGAATAGGAACAGGTGATATACATGTGTAACAGCGCGTACCGCGTGCTTTTATATTATAAGTTCGTGAAGATTGAAGACCCCGAGACGTTTACACAAGAGCATCTACAATACTGTAAGGACCTGGGTGTGAAAGGCCGTATTCTGATCGCATCCGAAGGCATCAACGGTACCGTATCCGGTACGCCTGAACAGACGGAACAGTACATGAAAGATATGCTGGCTAATCCGCTATTCAGCGACATGGTGTTCAAGATTGATGATGTCGAGGAGCATGCGTTCAAAAAAATCTTTGTTCGTCACAAAGCAGAGCTGGTAACCTTCCGTGTGGAAGATGAACTTGACCCAAATGTGACTAGCGGCAAACGCCTTTCGCCGAAAGAGTTCCATGAACATCTACAACGTGATGACGTTATCGTTATCGATGGTCGCAATGATTATGAATACGAAATTGGTCATTTCCGCGGGGCCATCCGTCCAGATGTGGAGTCGTTCCGTGAGTTTCCGGAGTGGATTCGGGAGAACCTGGGTGACATGAAGGACAAAACGATTATTACCTATTGCACTGGCGGCATTCGCTGCGAGAAGCTGACCGGGTTCATGATCAATGAAGGATTCCAGGATGTGGCTCAATTGGACGGCGGTATTGTCACGTACGGTAAAGATCCGGAAGTACAAGGCCATCTATTCGATGGTAAGTGTTACGTGTTTGACGAGCGGATCTCTGTACCGATTAACCGGACAGAAGAGGATATTGTCATTGCCAGCTGTTATCACTGTGGAACGACACATGACCGATATATTAATTGTCCAACCTGCAACCTGCAGCATGTAAGCTGTGAGGATTGCGAAGAGACGCATAACCGCTTTTGCTCGGATGCCTGCCGGGAGGCAGCACCGGTACACGCATAAGCAGGAGAGCAGGTGCTGATCGTGAAGCGCGAAGAGGAACGAACGACGCGTGAACGGATTTTGTTCATGCTGAAGCAGCAAGGTACATTGACCGCGAGGGAAATGACAGCTGATCTGGGTCTGACCGGCATGGCCATTCGCCGTCATCTGACGGCACTGGAGCAGGACGGCTGGATTGAGGTTCGGGAGGCCCGGGCTACGGCCGGACGTCCGTCCTCGGTGTACCAATTGACGGTACGCGGGGACAGCTTTTTTCCAAAATCATATTCGTCCCTTACGCTGGAACTTCTTGAAGAATTGTCTGACTCAGCCGGGAGCGGTGTGGTAGATGCATTGTTCGAGAGTCGCCGGGACAAGTTGCTTCGCAGCGGATTGCCACAGATGGAGGGCCAGGATCTGGCTGGACGGGTGGAGGAACTCGCTCGAATCCAGAATGCCAACGGATATATGGCGGATGCGTCCAGAGAAGACGATGGAACTTACGTCATTACGGAAATGAACTGCCCGATTGTACAAGTTGCGAGTGTCTACAAGCAGGCTTGCCGCTGTGAACTGGAACTGTTTCGCTCGCTACTTCAAGCTGAGGTGGAGCGCACAGAATGTTACGCCGATGGCGGTAAAAGGTGCAAGTATGAGATTCGCGAAGCGTCGGGAAATTAACTGGGTGAGAGTTTGAAAAAAAGATAATAAAAGATATTCAAAGTGTAAAGAAGAAGAGATGGTATCGAGTTTCGTCGAGGCCATCTCTTTTTTTATATCCTGCGTTACGTGAAACTGTATGAAAGAAATTTCTCTAACGAACCCTGTAGACGCTATTTTCCTCTCCAAAGATCTTTTCAAAATTTAACGAATCGTAAAGGCGCTATTTTGCTTAATTTGGCCGATTCTCGGTATCGAATTCTAATATTAGAATGAATAACGAGTGTGAGGTTCGTTAGGATTTGCATATCGTGATTATTCCCCCAATAAGATGTCTCGGGTTCGTTAGCATTGGAGAAAGGGCAATTTTATTGTTTGGCGCTAACACGTTGGCTTGGTACAGCTGGTCAACGTGAAGCGTTAAGCACATTACAGCTTCTTGACGAGCCATTCGCATAACTTGCGGGTTGCTTTTTTTTCTTTATGTAATGTTTTCTATCACAACCATACGATGAAACTAAATTGGAAGCGGTTCAACCATTGACGGATATCGGGACGCCCCTTAATATTAGGGGAACAATAAAACACCAACACGGGTCATGGACTTCAGTCGCATGAGAAAATTCTATATTTGTCTGCTTTTGTCGATCAAAGCAACAGTGCGTTGAAGCGTTTGTTTTGTCCCGCCCTATCGTGTCAATGGAATCTCGATAAGGGTAACCACATTTTATAAGATGGAGAGGGGTTCTCACACATGAAAAAGAAATTTTGGATGTCACTGATGATGGTTGCTTCAATGATCGTTGCAGCAGGTTGCGGAAATAACAGCGGTACAGGCTCGGAATCCGAAGGATCAGGGACTACAACAGGTGGAGGCAGCGAGGAAAAATCATATCAGATTGCCATCTCGCAGATTGTTGAACATCCATCTCTGGATGCTACACGTGAAGGGTTCATCGCAGCCCTGAAGGAAGCGGGCATTGAAGAGAACAAGAACCTCAAAATCGATTACAATAATGCGCAAGGTGATTCGACGAACAACCTGTCCATTGCACAGAAAATCTCAGGTGATTCCAAAAATGATCTCGTACTCGGCATCGCAACACCATCTGCGCTGGCTCTGGCTCAACAAGTGAAGGACAAGCCATTGTTGTTCGCAGCAGTGACAGACCCACTGGGTGCCAAACTGGTGACCGATATGGACAAGCCGGGCGGCAATGTTACAGGTGCATCGGATACGAATCCAGAGGCCATTGTACAATTGGCTGACTTTATCGCCAAAAATCTGCCGGATGTGAAAACGGTGGGCTTGGTCATTAACGAAGGTGAACCAAATGCGGTGGTTATGGCAGATAACGCTGAAAAAGCGCTGGCAACACATAATATCAAGCTGGTGAAAGCACCAGTTACGAATACATCTGAAGTAAAACAGGCAACGGATTCTCTGGTTGGCAAAGTAGACGCCTTCTACATCACGCTTGATAACTCTGTTGTGAGTGCGGTGGATACGATCATCCAAACGGCAAACAGTAATAAAATTCCGTTCTTCTCCAGTGATCGGGATACCGTTGAAAAAGGAGCTTTCGCAACCGTTGGCTTCAAATATTATGACCATGGATATCAGGTGGGTGAGATGGCCGCGGACATTCTGAAAAATGGTACAAAACCTGGTGATATGAAAGTCACCGTTCCGGACAAACTGGATCTGATCCTGAACCTGAAAGCGGCTGAAGCCCAAGGTATCACGGTTACGGATGAGATGAAAGCGGAAGTAAAAGACCAGGAAAACAACATTATTCAATAGAATCAATTCATAAATTTAATGAGTTATGAGATTGATTCAATAATCTGACCAGAGTGTAATCCGGCAGTATGGATGCGAGGCGAACATGCAACGGGTTCGCCTCATTCTTTTCGATAGACAGGGAGGAAGTAGTGTGAGTATAAGCTGGAATTCAATTGAAGGGGCGATCGAGCTGGGGCTTTTATATGCACTGATGGCACTTGGTGTATATATTACGTTCCGCATACTCGATTTTCCTGACCTTACCGTAGACGGAAGTTTTACAACAGGAGGCGCAATCGCGGCGGTTATGATCTCCAATGACTTCTCTCCTTGGCTTGCCTGTTTGGCGGCAATGGCTGGCGGCATGGTGGCTGGGGCTTGTACAGGTCTGCTTCATACCAAAGGCAAAATCAACGGATTATTATCCGGGATTTTGATGATGATCGCGCTCTACTCCATTAATATGCGTATTCTTGGCGCACCGAATAAATCCATTATGGGTATGGATAATCCATTCTCAGGTGAGCATGTCATGGTGTTAATTATCATCGTGGTGCTGGTGTTTAAAATCATGCTCGATCTGTTCATGAAAACAGATGTTGGACTGGCACTCCGTGCGACAGGTGATAACAAACGCATGATTCGCAGCTTTGGTGCAAATACGGATGTGACTACGATTGTAGGTGTCAGCTTATCCAATGGATTGGTTGCACTGTCTGGTGCATTCATTGCACAGCAATCAGGTTTTGCGGACATCACGATGGGCATCGGTATGATCGTTATCGGACTGGCTTCCGTGATTATCGGTGAGGCCATTCTTGGTGCAAGAACGGTATTCTGGGCTACACTTGCAGCGATCGTTGGTTCAATCATTTACCGGATTGTGGTCGCGCTTGCCCTTCAAGTCGAATGGTTCGATACATCTGATCTGAAGTTGATCACCGCGGTGATCGTCATTATTGCTCTTGTATTCCCAACGATGCAGCGCTCCATGAAGCAGCGAAGTCTGGCTCGCAAACGAACAGAAGAGTTGATGCGATCCGGGGGTCATCAGGCGAAGGGAGGTATGTGATCATGCTGGAGATTACGCAAGTAACCAAGCTGTTCAACCCAGGTACAACGGATGAGAAGACCGCGCTGGTTGGCGTGAATCTGACGATGAATCCGGGAGATTTTGTGACGGTGATTGGCAGTAACGGAGCCGGTAAATCCACGTTGATGAACATCATTTCGGGTGTGATGAAGCCGGATATGGGCGATGTACTGATCAATGACCGCTCCATTAAAAATCTGCCGGAGCATAAACGCAGCAGCTGGATTGGCCGGGTGTTTCAGGACCCGATGGCAGGTACAGCACCACATATGTCCATTGAAGAAAATATGGCGATGGCATATAAACGTGGCAAAGGACGCGGACTGGGCTTCGGAGTTACCCGTGCCAGACGTGAGATTTTCAACACGCAACTGGAGAAGCTGGGAATCGGACTGGAGAAGCGTCTCAATGCAAAAGTGGGGCTTTTGTCTGGCGGTGAACGACAGGCACTCAGTCTGTTGATGGCTACGTTTACCCAGCCGCAGATTTTGCTACTGGATGAACATACGGCAGCCCTTGACCCTTCACGTGCCGAACTGATCACGGAACTAACAGAGACACTTGTGCGTGAGATGAGACTGACTACATTGATGGTGACGCACAATATGGAGCAGGCCATTCGTCTGGGTAACCGTCTGATCATGATGGACAAGGGCCGAATTATTCTGGATGTCAGCGAAGAGCGCAAGCGTACGTTGACTGTACCTGAGTTGCTTGGTGAATTCGAACGGATTAGCGGCAAAAAGATGGCAGATGATCGTGTCGTGCTGGGTTAAGATAAGGGAACACTTGTTCGTGTGTGCGGGAATCGGACAACATTTTTTATCATCATTGCATCTCCAATATAAAGAACAGCCGCTTTCGGTACTCATCCGAAGGCGGCTATTTGCACGTTGCCTTTGTTATACATCGATGAACGAATCACACTTCCCACCAAGCAAAATAAGCAGTGGAGGCCATCAGTCCACCAACCGAAAGTGATCCGCTGACAGAGAGGTTAATGGCTTGACCCGGAGGAACCACGTAACGGCCAAATTCATTGGACAGAAACGGCCCTGCTTGAAGGGGCATAGCCATCAATGGGGTCGCTCCTGAAGGTGTAGCAGCAGAGAACCGTACCGTGGCTACGCTGGTATTGCTGCTGGAAAGATTACTGTTTACCGGCGTGAGTGTGGTGGGCGATGTCAGTGTTCCATTAGCGCTCAGACTCATGGAACCGCTGAAGGAAGATAACAGATTGAGTGAGACCGTAATTCCACCAGAGAGCCGCGATACGTATAGGGTTTTCCCACTCCCTGCGGGATTAGCTAATTGTACGGTGGCGATCACCGTTCCTCCCAGTAATCCTAGTGTTGTGGAGTTGGTGGAACCTGCGTTGTACAGATTGCCTGTACTGCCAGCATTATTCTCTGGAGGTGCAACAATACCGGGAGAAATATACGTGTTGGTGTTGGACGTATAGACGGGCTGGCTTAACGGGTTGAATACATTATTGTTTGGCACAGTGTGCACCTCCTTTTATCAGGATCAAACTCAGAATTCCCACCAGAATAGATTAATGGCTGCGGTCTGATTCCCCGTGCCTACGCTAATGGATAATGTTTGTCCCGGTGGAACAATAATGGAGCCATTCAGACCCAATGAATACATTCCTGCAGTGAGCGGAATACTTGCAATGCTCGTGAAGGCACCCCCCAGGGTACCTGTATTTTGTCTTGTGGTAACTACACTGGCGTTGGTATTTCCAAGTAACGTATTGACGGGCACGGGTGTGCTACCAGCAGTCACGGTTCCTCCTGAATAGATAACAAGAGTAGCTGCCGCTGTTGTGCCTCCTGTGAGGCTGGATATACGTATTGTTCGGCCGCTACCGGCCGCATTCAGGATCTGTAGAAGAAGACTCTGGTTGGAAGGAATTAAGGTATTGTTGGTCGTCAGGGCAAAAAAACTGCCTGCAGCAGCTGCACCGCTGTCTGGTGACGCTTCAATGCCTGGGGCTGAGAAGGTATTGGTCAATTGAGTAAACAGGGGACGATTAGATTGGTTGAATACATTATAGTTGGTCATCTCATCCACCTCCCATAGACCAGATTAACTTATAGAGGTTGTTCAAAAAGTCCGCTTTTGATTACGAAGGGTGCCTCTTGATTCGCATTTCATTGTACTTGCAGTGTATGTGAAAAGAAGCAAATGGATTGGGGACTGAGCCGTATATCTGGAAATAACGGCGGTTGCCGTGCCCGTATATCCAATCCGGGCATACGATGCGTAAGCACATTTTTTAAGGGGAAATCGAGATGAGTCGAACAGCGAAGCAAAGCAAGAAGAGAACGAAGCAACCAACTAAATATGTCAGTCGCCGCCGCTCCCGTCATTCCTGCCGCGCTAAATTGCTGAAACCCCCTTGTTCCCGGATTACTCGTCCCCGGTTCAAGCAGGGTGCTTCCTCACGTACGAAACTCCCTGGTGCTATTCATTGTTTTACAGAGCATACGTATGTCGGAGCCGAAACCAGTAGCAGCATGGATTCACTCCCGGCACAAGACACCTCATCACTCAGCATGTATACCTATGGCGTTGTGAATCGGGGAAAACATCCGGCTCTTGTACAGATCCAGATCAGCCCCAATGCCGTGGATTATGCTGTGGACAGCCAGGAGGTGGTCGCGGGAGGCCAGACCAAAGCGCTGGTACCATTGCGATTTTTGCACTATACCCGGCTTGCAATTCGATCCGTTGAACCGGATCAGCCGACCCGGCTCGATGTTTACTTTCAGGCACAGCGTATGCCATAAGGGAGTATGATCTCACAGATTTGACCAGGGAGGAGGACGAGGCACATGCCTAACTTTACAACGTTTAATACGAATCCGGATAATCTGAGAACGTTGATTTTTGGCCAGGATAGTACAGGCACAGCCCAGCCTGTCAGAACGGATACAAGCGGGAACGTGGTTGGTATTATTTTGGACGGAACGATCAGTAACATCTCAGGTCTGACCACGGTTACAATTAACGCCGGAACCATTACCAACATTCTGAACGGAACCATCACGAGTGTGCTTGGAGCGACGATCACGGCAGGTACGATCAACAGTGTGCTTGGGGCCACAGTTACAGCGGGTACATTAACGAACTTGCTAAATGGTACGATCACAAGTGTATTGGGAGCAACGATCACGGCGGGAACGATCACCAGTGTACTCGGGGCAACTGTAACAGCAGGAACACTAACGAACTTGCTGAATGGTACGATCACCAGTGTATTGGGAGCGACGATTACCGCCGGAACGATCACGAGTGTGCTCGGAGCCACGGTGACCGCAGGAACACTGACGAACTTGCTGAATGGTACGATCACCAGTGTATTGGGAGCGACGATTACCGCGGGAACGATCACCAGTGTGCTCGGGGCAACTGTAACAGCAGGAACATTGACGAACTTACTGAATGGTACGATTACAAGTGTATTGGGAGCAACGATTACGGCGGGAACGATCACGAGTGTGCTTGGGGCCACGGTGACCGCAGGAACATTGACGAACTTGCTGAATGGTACGATTACAAGTGTATTGGGAGCAACGATTACCGCCGGAACGATCACAAGTGTGCTTGGAGCCACGATTACAGCAGGTACCATCACAGGTATACTCGGAGCAACGATTACCGCCGGAACGATCACCAGTGTGCTCGGCGCAACGGTAACAGCGGGTACGTTGACCAATTTGCTGAATGGTACGATTACGAGTGTACTGGGAGCAACGATTACAGCCGGGACCCTGACGAACTTATTGAACGGAACCATTACAAGCGTACTTGGCGCAACCGTAACTGCTGGTACCTTGACGAACCTGCTGAACGGTACGATTACGAGTGTACTCGGGGCAACGATCACCGCAGGAACCCTGACGAACTTGCTGAATGGTACAATCACCAGCGTGCTCGGTGCTACAATTACCGCGGGAACACTTAGCAGTGTGACGTCCATTTCACAGAAGAGTTTTCAGGAGTCCCAACTCATAAGCACCCCGACCGCCAACACCTTCACAGCGCTCCCGGCGGTTACGACCAGTGTATTTGGCACGTATTCTTTCTTTGTATATAACCGGGGGCCGGGTGTAAACCGGGTAGATGCTCTTGTTGAGATCAGCGCCAACGGAACAAACTGGTACACGGATGTAACGACGGTAACGGGCATTTTGTCCGGGTCAGTCGATGTATTGGTACCGCAGCGTTTTCTCAAATACACGCGTCTTTCCTACCGCTCCAGCCTAATCGGCGCACCAAGCACGATTGATGTGTTCTTCAATGGACAAGGCACATAACCCATTTATTTGTCATATAGGTACATGGAGTTCCTTTGGTGGACTTCATGTACTTTTTTGTATTGGAGGTGGTTGCATTTGAAGAACCGTTTACTTGGAATTCATATGATTGTGCAAAATGAAGAACATCACCTGCCCCGCTGTCTCGACAGCTTGAAGCATATCAGCACGGAATGTTTTATCACCGATACCGGCTCATCTGACCGTACACCCGAGATCGCCAGAACGTACGGAGCAACGGTGTTGCACGCCTGCTGGCAAGATGACTTTGCCCATGCACGAAATATCAGTCTGCCTCTGGCGAGCACGGAATGGGTCCTGTGTTTGGATGCGGATGAGTACGTTACGCAGGGATTGGAAGAACTGCTGAATTATTTACCTAAAGTCCATAAAAGCATTACCAGATTACGTATTACCATAGAAAATCGATACGGCGAAGGGGTAGAAGAGAGCGTTATCTCTCAGCCAGTGAGGCTGTTCCGTGCTCATCAGGGATATCGATACAAGGGGCGTATTCATGAGCAATTGGTTCGTAGCGGCCCAAGCGAGCTTACCCAGGAAGAGGCTGCTGATATGAATAAGAGCGAGACCTATACCGATGAACAAAGCCAATTGATCGAGACTGAACCGCTTGCTCCACTATGTCTGATTCATGATGGATATCTGGCTTCAACGATTGCGCAAGAGCATAAGCCAAGACGTAATTTAAAGCTGATTGAGCGTGAATTACAGGATGACCCGAAACAGTCTTTTCACCTGTACAATCTGGGAGTAACGTATTGCCAGCTTGGTGAGGTCGAAAAGGCAATTGAAGCGTTCAGTGAATCATTACACCTGACAGAGTTGCTCGCACCATATCGACCTACACTGGTTAGAGATTATGCAAAGACCCTTGTGGGATCGGAACGTTACGACGAGGCGCATGCAATTCTGGCTGTGGAAAGACAGCGTTATCCATCTTATGCTGATCTGCACCTGTTGTATGGAGAGACGTTGGAGCTGCAAGGTTTGGAGGAGCGTGCATATCAATCGTATGCTCGAGCAACGGACTGTCGGGAGGGAATAGACCGTGTTGGACACAGTGATGGCGGTAGCACGTTAGACGCGTCATATGTAACGGAAGCGGGTTCTAACAGTTACAGAGCCTATACTGCGATGGCAAGACTTGCACAGAAACGGGGATTCTATAAAGAGTCTGCACATCTGTACGGGCTGGCTCTGGACAGCATGTTCACATATGCTCCGGCATGGGCCGGGTTGGCAGACGTGCTGCAACAATCCGGTGAAACGGATGAGAACATAGCAGAAACATTACTTTCCAGAAGCAGAGGAATCGGAGAGTCAGATCACGGTGATTTGATTCGTGGTGAAATGCCCCATTCATATGCAGTGACAAATGAGGATCATCTGGTGCAAATGATTTATGTTCTAACAGGCTGTGGAGCATATGAACAGGCATTGAAAATGCTGAATGCAGATTCGTGTACTGCTCGTATCCATGTAGCGGATCAAATACATTGGATGTTGTGTGCGAATAGGGTTTCCGAAGCGCTGCAACTGGCAGAAGAACACTGGAGCGTGGGGTGTGTGCATGAAGTCAATCTGCCGGCTGAGCACAGAATGGATTGGGCACTGGCTTGTTGGACCAACGGATTACGATTATCCGAGGCATTCCTCGCAACTACGCTTCCACAAGAAAAGAACGTGTGGAAGGTCATGGATCGACTGCTGGATCAGTTAACCAAAGAGCCGCGAAGCATGAAACCTGCTTCACAAGAACAAAAGCTTATGCAATGGGGTCCGCAGGCAGAGATGGTAGCAGAAAAGGTTGTGCAGCAAGCCGTAAAGACAGGTCAGCTTACACTTGCTGAGCAACTGCATGAGTTGCGGGCCATGATGATGCGTGACCATTGGGGAACGGCTGTAACTTTACGACGGGAGTTTGCAAGTCTGCTGTATCGTCACGGGTATACCATGGTAGCCGCGAACATCCTGATTCAGTGTATGACCGAGAGTGAGCTGGATGCCGAAGGGTTATTCTGGCTGGGTGAAACGCTGTATACCAAAGGCCACAATGATCAAGCGCTCTCTCTGTTCGAGCAGGCTCTGGAGCGGGAGCCTGATATGTGGCAGGCTCGAGTTGGAGCAGCTGTATGTTACTTGCAATTGGCAATGGAGGCGATTCGGCAGGAATTGGTTCGTTCTCCGTCTTCAGGGGTACTCGCTGCACAACATAATGCTCTGGAACAAAGGCTGCGAACGACCGAAGGCATCCCGTGGCGTACGCTTTTCCATGCAAAGGAAAGGAGGAATCAGCTTGCGAGCGGAACGAATTTCCCTATGCATGATCGTGAAGGATGAGGAAGAGTTACTGCCTCATTGTCTTGCCAGTGTCCAGGGAGCGGTGGACGAAATTATTGTAGTGGACACCGGTTCATCGGATCGCAGCGCGGAGATTGCGCAGCAATATGGCGCGTTGGTTGTGCGATTTGAGTGGTGCGAAGATTTTGCCGCAGCACGGAATGCTGGCCTGGAGCGCGCTTCCAGCGATTGGATTCTCTTTCTTGATGCGGACGAGGCGCTCGATAGGGCTGCGCGGGAGCAGATCAGGAGCTGGACGTTGGTCAGCGGATGTGACGGATTGTTTTTAAACATTCATAACTATACAGGTACGGGTCAGCAGGGGGTTACCGTGAATCCGGTTTTGCGTCTCTTCCGTAATGCCCCGGAGCATCGGTTCGAAGGTCGAATTCATGAGCAGATTGCGGCGGCGATTTGCCGTAGGAATTCAGAGGCTGCTTTTCATGTGACGGACATGGTCATCCATCATTATGGGTATCAGACGGCGATTGTGGAGCGCAAAGATAAGGTGAACCGCAATGTTCGCCTGCTGCAACAGGTAGTGCAGGAAGAACCTAATCAACCGTTCCATCACTATAATCTGGGTGTCGAGTATCTGCGTGTGGGGGAAGCGGAGCGGGCCTTGGAGACGTTTGGTGTGGCTCGGATGGGGATTGATCCTGCGGTGACCAGTTACGCGCATTTGCTGTTCAAATATGAAGTTCGTTGTCTCCAGCATCTGAATCGCTGGCAGGAGGCATTAGATCGCATTGATGCTGCGCTTGAACTCTTTCCAGAGTACACGGATCTGATGCACCATCGCGGGGTATGTGCGGACGCATTGGGTGATGCAGATCGGGCAGAATATTCGCTGCGTGAAGCTGTTCGCATGGGACCACCTCCACCCATATATCATACGGAAGAAGGCATCGGCACCTATCAGACGTGGTATACGTTAGGGCGATTACTGGAAGGAAGGGCCGATCTGGAGGGGGCGGTAGATGCTTACGTGGAAGCGGTACGTGCCAAATCGAGTCTGTTACCTCCGCTCTATCGGATATTTCGAATTATGCGAGTCTCCGGGCAGGAACATCAGATTCCAGAGCTGGTGAGGGAGCGTTTTGCACTCAGTTCGGAAGAGGCTACACACAAAGTATTGGGCATTCTGGAGCAATCCCGTTGTTATGATGCGGCTTTGCAATTGTTATCGGGTATATCTTCACAACCTTCCGCAGAGATGAGGGAGCGTTTATCTGTGGCGGAGGCGATGCTCCAAATCCAACAGGGGAGATGGAACAAGGCACGTCTGAAATTGGAACCTGTGCAACGGAAAAAAGGGCTACTCGCGATCTCGTCTGCACGATGGCTCGAACGTTTGGAGTGGATAGAAGGCAAGGAAGTCAACGGAGATGATCCATTAACCTTGTGGTTGAAGCTTAGTTCGCAGGTGGGTGAAGGAACGAATGAAGAACCTGATGTGCAGACAGGACGAATTGCTGGTCTGAGAGCGACAAAGAAGAAGGACACGGACTCAGGTATGGACGGAACGGTTGCAGGAGCAGAGTATGATGGCTGGCAGGCGCTCGGACTGATGATGGAAGGATGTGTACAGTCAGGGAGATGGAAAGAGCTGCATAGCCTGATTCAGATGTGTCGACAGCAATTGGCTGGAGAAGGATTATCGGTGGAACAGAGCGTTCGAATGGGAGAGAAGGAGAAAGAGATGGAAGGGAAAAAGGAAAACGGGAAGGTGAGTGACATTGAGTCGTTCCCTGGGGCTTCGGATACCCTGACGGGAACAAGCTGGCTGGTGAAAGGATTGGTCAGTGCTGCGGACCATCATCTGGAGGTGTTCGCTCAGCATGCAGATGGACAGCGGCACCGTTGTTGGCCTGTCGTTCAGCATATTCGGCTGGAGTTGCCGGGAGCGGACGGGTTTGAGAGCTGAGAGGGATCAGGCAGCGGGAGTTCAACTTAATTCAGCGGGCTAATGGGTGCGGCTGAACTCCTTTGGTGAGGGGTGGTGATGAATATGGGCATAGGGATTAGCTTGTGTATGATCGTGAAGGATGAAGCGTTGTCACTCCAGCGGTGCTTGAATGCAGTCAGGGATGTTGTGGATGAGATCATCGTTGTGGACACAGGTTCGATAGATGATACAACTGAAATTGCTCGTCTCCATGGGGCCGTTGTAATTCGTACGGAATGGAACGGAGATTTCAGTGAAGCCCGTAATCTGTCACTGGCCGCTGCTACGAAACCGTGGATTCTGGTGCTTGATGCGGATGAGGTATGGGTACAGACCCCTCAGATGAAGACAGAACTCGTGCGGTTGTTAGCGGCAAGTAGGGATGACGTGTGGGGATACTGGATACAGGTCACAAGTCTGTTGGGTGTGTCCGGTGAAGAGCATGTGACGGATGTGGTGTGTCGTTTGTTCCGAAATGATCCCCGAATTGCCTTTCAGGGCAGAATTCATGAAGAGATTGCTTCTTCCATCATGGCTCTGGCTCCGCAAGGTGTGCTTCATTCTGGACTTGAAGTCATTCATTACGGATATCTGGAGCAGGTGATTACCGCCAAAAATAAAGGCGCACGGAACATGCAGTTGATTCGTTCCGCGTTGAATCAGGAGGGAGATCAACCGGAGTTGTTATATGCTCTGGCCGCCGAATGGTTTCAGCAAGCGAAGTATGATGAAGCACTCCGTTTGTTACAGCCATTATTGGCACAGCTTAAGCCGGAGTGTGGATATCACTCGGATCTGGTGCTGAAAACGGCTTACGCCTGGCGAGAGATTGGCAGCCCGGAACGGGCGCTTGCTGTAGTGGAAGCATGGGCGCCCCTGTATGAGGATTTTCCGGATTTGTTGGAGTTTGGTGCTGTACTTGAACTGGATCAAGGGAGAGAGGACGTGGCCTTGAATTGGTTAAAACAGGCTAAATCAGCTGCTTCCACGGCCAGCAGGTATACATCAGTCTCTGGTGCTGGGACCTATCGTAGCCTGACGCTGGAAGGCATGGCATATGAGCGGGCTGGCCGTTGGGCAGAGGCAGAAACCGCGTACACGGCGGCGCTGAGCATGCAACCCAGCAGCTTGCCTGCATGGCAGCGGCTGTTGTTGCTGGCCGCAGCCACAGGGCGGCCGCATGCCATCGCCAGCGTTGCCGCTCGGGTAAGCTTGCCACCTGCGGCATGGCAAGCGTTGATCCCGGCCGCGCTTGCCGCGCATCGGCCGGAGTGGCTGCTGCGCCATGCGGCGGCGCTGGCTGGCCCGCTGCGGGCACAGCCGCTGGCCGCCGGGCTTGCGCTGGCCCAGCTG
Organism: Paenibacillus sp. GM1FR; assembly: GCF_002803315.1. NCBI lineage: Bacteria > Bacillati > Bacillota > Bacilli > Caryophanales > Paenibacillaceae > Paenibacillus > Paenibacillus sp. GM1FR. The sequence continues at coordinate 133,180 of NZ_MKZL01000022.1, forward strand.
GGTGAGGACGCCGCGGCTCGGGCGGCTTTGCAGCCCTGGGCGGCGCATGCGCAGCACGGGCCAGAGGCGGCCCTGGCGCTGTGGGCGCTGGGCCACAAGCAGCCCGGCGGGCGCAACGCCCGAGCGGCGGCTCGCCAGCAGGCAGCGCTGCCTGCCGAGGCCCACGCCGCCGAGGCGCTGCTGCTGCGCGGGGCCTTGGCGCGCAGCAGCAGCGGCCTGGCGTGCAGCCCGCGCCGCGGCGCAGCGCCAGGCGGCCCGTCCCGCGGCGCAACGCCAGCAGGCCCAGCCGCGCCCGCGCCTAGCGGCATGCTCCCGGCTGCGCAAGCGCTCGCCGGCGTAGGCGCCTGGGCCGCATGGCTGCGCCTGCTGCAAGCCCTGCCGCCTCGCGGCGCGCTGGCGTTGCTTGCAGCGCTTCCGCCTGCGGCACGCTGCGGGTTGCTGCGCGCACCCGCGAGCGTCCGCGAAGGGCTGCTTGCGCTATGCGGCACGCCTGACGGCACGCAGCAGCCCCACGCGGACGAAGTGTCCGCCTCGGAGCTCACCGCTCACGCGCTCCTCGCGGGCACGCTCGCGCTGCTCGCCGGGCGGCAGAACCTGGCGCGTGAATGGGCCGAGTTGGCCCAACTCACTGCGCGGCAACCTGCCGCCACAGGTCACCCGGCGAAGACAATCCCGCCGGGCCTGCAAACCCTGTTGCGCCTGACAGCACCCGGCGCAGCCTCTGCTGATGAATACACCAACCAGTGCAACATGTTACTGGTACACCTATAATTTCCTTTAATCTTTAATCTTTAATCTTTAATCTTTAATCTTTAATCCTTAATCCTTAATCACTAATCACTAATCACTAATCTCTAATCTCTAATCTCTAATCTCTTATTTCTAGTCTCTAGTCCCGAACCTCCAACCCCTGTACATCCCCACATATTCCCGCACTAGCCCATCCAATTGAAATTGCAAAAGCAACGGAGCTACCGGTAATCGGAGCATTGCCCGAACCGTGTATTGTTCCGTTGCTAATGGGTCGAGCCCGTAAGCCCTCAATCTTCCACTCTGCACTTAACTCAACGTAACCCAATTCGTTTCAACCTTTGCATATCACCGCTCGAAAACAGCGGATCGGCGTGCCATACATGTCAGACCAGATGGCATCGTCCGGCTCGTTCACGTTCAGCTTATCTTCAATGGTTAATCCGGTGACAGCCATGATTGTCTCCAGCAGATCAGGCCGCATCTCGGGCACATCGAAGGTAGCGATTAACTGTCCGTTTGGTTTCAGCACCCGAGCGAATTCACGAAACGCTCGTAGCATTGTACCCGTATCCAGATGCTCCAGTACAGAGATACAGAATACCCGATCAAACTTACCCGACTCGTACGGAAGCTGGGCCAGATTAGCCTTTGCACGGTGCAATCGGTCGAGAGTTGATTCTGGCAGATCCTGAGCGGCTTGCTCTCCAAAATCAGAAACAATATCCAGTCTTATCGCCTCTTCAGACAAAATGCGTTCATCCCAGTCACAAGCGTGAACCTCGCGGCAGTGTTCGGCAAGCCAGAATTTGAATGGATGGGAGATGCCGCAGGCTGCATCAAGGACCACATCGTCCGGACGTGCAAATCGCCGGGCCCATTCATATTCGTAGGGACGGCTCCACCATGCCGGATGCAGCGGGAAGACCAATGTGTCCGTTTTAGGGTCACTTTGCCGAATGTATCTTGATTCCATGAATTCCGTTGCCTTGGGCGTATCCATCATCCCCGAATTCCCTCCTTTAATCCTGTCTCTGCCAAAAAAGATTCCAACACCGTGCTCCACCGGCTCCGCCACCTGGACAAATCATAGGACAGTGCAGTCTCTCGCGCATAGATTCCCAGTCGTTCTCGCTCGGCCCGATCCTGTACAAGACGTACCAGTGCAGCGGTTAGTTCCTGCTCACCAGGAGGTACCAGTAGCCCATTAAAACCATCCTGAATCAGATCATTCAATCCGCCAACATTGGAGGCAATTACCGGAAGTCCACAGCTCATCGCTTCCAGACAGGCATAGGAGGTGCCTTCCGAGAACACGGTTGGAATTACGGCGATATCTGCCTGATGGTAGGCCTCCCGAATATCCCGGAAATCATACGTGCGCTGGTTAATTCGCTCCGCATGTGGATGAGTACGATGCCAGTAACGAAAGACTCTCCCGACCGTGCTGCCTTCGACCAGTTCCCCGGCAAATTCAATCTCCAGATCTGGAAAGGCTCCAAGTAGTTTATCCGCTGCCAGCATCATTGGAATAATACCCCGTTCCATGCTGATGCGGCGTGGATAGATAATGCGAATTGGGCGGGGAGAGGTTATACGGGCATCCACAGTTTTCTTTTCAACCTGTCCCTGAATCGGACCATTAACCTGATACTCAGCATCTGCTTCTACCAGAATCTCCGTAGCCCAATCCTTTGAATTCCGGTGATTATGAGCAAACCTATACGTTACGCCATCTGCCTTGACTTCTTCCCGTTTCGATAACTGTAAATGGAAATCTACCGTTTCTTTCCCCTCTTGTTCTTGATCGCTATCTGTATCTCCACCTCCATCTCTGTTAGCCTTACCACTGTTCGCTCCATCACCTCTCGTTCCATCCTTGCCTTCTACAGCTTGCACTCCTGATATAACTGCACCAACACTTTCTTCATGACTCGCCAGATCATTCTTCCATGCGACAAGCCATTCGTCTTCCTGTTTCTGCTCGAAGATTCGTGTTGGCGGGGCTGGTGTGAAATAGGATGTATCCACTGCATTGGGAATCAGGACAACCTGCCTTGGATCGGTATAGGTGCACGCAGCCCGGCAAAAGGTCTGGAAATGGGAATCCACGGATACAATGCGCACGAGTCCATCCAGAGCCAGTTGAATATGTTCCGCGACTTGTTGTTTGGTCTCCAGTGGCAGTCTGGGACGATCCCAGTTAATGCCGTGACAGATGCCAAGACTGCCGGGTTTGTAGGTGATGGGTTGCCACAGACAGCTGGCATAGATCACTGGGCCGCGCGCTGCTGCTGCCATCCGGTCAAAGGCTTCCGGTACATTATCCATGTCGTACGAATAACCAAATACGTCAATCTGCTCCGTCCGAGTCTGGAATGCTTCAAAATAAGAGAGCTGATGAACCTCGGGAATATGCCCGAGTCCTCGGATGACACTGCACAGATCCAGAATATAACGTTCCAGTCCACCACCAAATACACGACCGAATTCCCGGTTGTACCCGTCGGTGAAACTATGCGTCAGAATACTCACCACGCCCATCTCACGGTCCCTCCTTCCAGGGAATCAGCCGAGGTTCCGGATCGAGAATAGACTCGTAATGTGCAAGATTGCCCCACTCACCGCCAGGATCAATGCGCTTGTAACGCAAATATTTACGAACCCGGTCCTCGAGACTGCCTGCCCATCCGAGATGCTGAACCTTCAATTCCGTGCTGACCCCAGGCAATACCGTGCAGGACAAGGGGAGGCGGGGAACATGATGATTCTGTTGTGGATAAAAATAAGGATATCCAGGCATATATCGTACAAGTGAAGCGGTATGCCGTTTGTGCAGAGACCAGAGATCATCTTCCCGGTAGTGGGTCCGGCCACCCCACATATCGTAGAATCGGAATGCAAACCAGTCCGCATACTCCTGATTAATCAGAGTGCGTATGGCTTTCTTGGCCTCTGAGCTGTACAGCTCATCCGCATCAACTGAGAGCAACCAGTCGGGACATGTTCCCGCAGCCGCTTGCCACAAGGTGTTGCGAAGTCGCCATTCCTCGGCGAACAGTGGTTTCTCCAATACCTCCAGACGGACCACCTTTGGATAGGCTTTGCATATGTCCGGTGTTCCGTCTGTGCTGGCATCGTCCACAATGACGATCTCATCCACGAATTCACTCAGATCATGCAATACTTCTTCAAGGTATCGGCCGCGTTCATTGCGAACCTGGAGCATGGCGGTCAGCTTGTTGCCTTTGCTTTTGCGAACCCGATGAATGGAGAAAGGCTCTTTGAATACACTTGTTTCCTCTTGTGTTACAGCAGCATTCTGTTCTGCCTGACCTTGTGAATCATTCCAGTGATGCACTTGGCTTCGGATGTCCTGCGTTGGTTGTGCATGATCCGGGGTGTGATCTCCATTTTCCAATGCGTCTGTATGTGTTCGATCGACTGTTTCGGTTGGCGTGTAAGTGGTTTCAGTTCGGATATCCCTGTGCACCATTGGTCCATTCAACTGTTGTCTACGCTTCTTTGGGTCCAGCATCATGGCACCTCCCCAAGCAATTGCTGTACAGCATGATCCAACAGCTCCAGCTCCACAATCCGGGCCAGCGCATCTTCATCCTCCAGTGCTGTCTCAAGGAAATGTCGGACTGCCCCGTGTCGTTCCCCTCGCAGTGCCAGCGCACTGCCGGATAATTGCTGATAATCCCGGCGACTGGCATCATCCTGAATATCGACTGCATGCACCAGAGCCAGTGCTTCTTCCACACGTCCAGTCTCCTGGTAAATGCGGAATTTCCAATGTCTCGCCGTTTCTCCGCCAAGTTCGTCCAGGATACGCAGGGCGTTTCCGTAATCATCGTTCATACGGAGTAGTTCCGCTCGTACAAGTTGATCTTCTCCTGCCTCAAACCAGCGACATAACTGTTCATAATGATGCCGTTCTTGTTCATCTGCTGCACTAATTCCATACACCCGCAGGGCGTCCTCCAACTGTCCAGCCCGGGCATGGATGGCAGACAGGAATCGATAATGGGAGACCACACAATCACTGCGACCATTCATGACCGCATGGGTGAAGGCCTCTTGCAACGAATGGACGGCCCGCGGATCTTCAAGCAAGTACTCATAGGCTGCCAGCAAAAAGGATATCGTCTCATGTGCACCTGCTTTGGCACGGAGCTGACGGTAGAAGTCGGCACGTACACTGCATTGAAGCAGGGTGACGCTATCTGGAGTACCTGACAGGATCTGCCGCAGCGCATGCAAGAAGAGCAGTTCGTAGTCCCGGAGAGGGACTTCGAGATCATCCCTTTGCATCGTACCCGCAGGTGCAGGGTCTTCTCCGCCCAGCCAGATGGCACGTACGCCTTGGAATAACAGCTTCATATAACGTGTCTCGGAGGATGTGCCGACCAGATCGGCGATGCCGACGAGTTTGGAAATACTGCTCTCCCATAGCGGAGATTCTGCTTCGTTTCCAGCAGGCTCAGGGAGCAGGGCAATACATAGCTCAGGCTCCAGCGAAGCTGTAGCCATTAGCCAGTAGGGATGGGCGACTACGGCTACGGTGCGAGGTTCCAGCAATAGCTGTTCGGCTTCAGGGAGGGAGATGACAGTAATGACCGGAGGTACATCTTCTGTTTGCGTCAGGCTGCTGACATAGTAGACCTCTCCCTCGATCGACAGCAGTGCAGCAATATCGGGATAGGGAAAGGATGACCAGCCTCCTTTGCGAGGGAAGAGAACATACCGGACAGTGGGCTGTGTTGTACTGGGCTTATCCAGGCTGGCTTCGGCGTCTTCACCTGGTAGTGGTGCAGGTTTTTCCATGAATAGTTCACCTCACCTTGACTGTAATATGGAGCGTCTTCGCTCTGCATGTGCTTCATGCTTTCACTTCATATGTAAAGCCCTCACGGTACTTCGCATGATATGCCTGAGACTAACATATGGGCATTCCGTCCCAAACATGAGTATCTTCCATGAATAGATGAAGCTGGCAAGCTGTGATAATAGGCTGAATTTTATCTTTTGTGTGACCAGGATCACTTTTTTTTGCTCTAGAGACGAAGATTGTGATAATTCTCACATGTATAAAATAGGTAATCTGGCACAATACGTTCATCAACGTATTTGGCGGACAGACAGCGAAGGTGCAGCTTCAATGCCAGATACGCATACTGCGAAGTGAACAGAAAGAAGGGGTAACGGTATGGATCCGATTATGTTATCGCGTATCCAATATGCACTTACAACGATTTTCCATTTCTTTTTTGTCCCGCTATCCATCGGTCTTGTACTGTTGGTTGCGATTATGGAGACGTTGTACGTTGTTAAGGGTAAGGAGATCTACAAAACGATGGCGAAGTTCTGGGGCAAGCTGTTCCTGATTAACTTTGCCGTCGGGGTTGTCACAGGTATTTTGCAAGAGTTCCAGTTCGGCATGAACTGGTCCGAGTACTCCCGATTTGTCGGGGACGTATTCGGTGCGCCACTGGCTATTGAAGCGCTACTGGCGTTTTTTATGGAGTCTACATTTATTGGATTGTGGATATTTGGCTGGGATCGTTTGTCCAAAAAAGTGCATCTGGCCTGCATCTGGCTGGTGTTTGTTGGCACATTCCTGTCCGCGCTGTGGATTCTGGCAGCCAATTCATTTATGCAACATCCTGTTGGGTTTGAGATTAACAACGGCCGAGCTGAGATGAATGATTTCTTTGCACTCATCACAAATGGTCAGCTTCTCGTCGAGTTCCCACATACAATCTTTGGGGCATTGATGACAGGGGCCTTCGTCGTAACCGGGATCAGTGCCTACAAATTGATGAAAAAGCAGGATGTGGAGATCTTCCGCAAATCGTTTAATATCGCGATCATTATCGCTCTTGTTTCTTCATTCGGCGTCGCATTCTCGGGTCACTTCCAGGCGCAATATCTGGTGGAGACACAGCCGATGAAGATGGCAGCCAGTGAGGGCACATGGACAACGACAGAAGATCCGGCACCATGGACGGTGGTCGCCTTTATTGACCCGGATAAACAGGAGAGTACGGGTGAGATCAAAATCCCCGGATTGCTCAGTTATCTGTCCTACAGCAAGTTCTCCGGTAGTGTCAAAGGTATGAAGGAACTTCAAGCTGAGTATGAACAGACGTATGGACCGGGGGACTACATCCCGCCGGTACGGACAACATTCTGGAGTTTCCGCATTATGATCGCAGCGGGTGGTTTAATGATTGCATTGGCGCTATACGGTACGTTCCTAGCCATGCGTAAGAAGCTGGAGGTCGCTGGAAAGTGGTTTATGCGTCTGATGGTGTTCGCCATCTCCCTGCCGTTTATCGCCAATACGTCAGGTTGGATTATGACCGAAGTAGGAAGACAGCCATGGACGGTATTTGGCTATATGACAACCGAAGCCGGGGTCTCGCCGAACGTATCCGCAGGAATGATCCTGTTCTCGACCATCGCTTTTACCGCTGCGTATACGGTTCTCGGAATCGTGATGGTATACCTGTTCGTACGTGAGATCAAAGCAGGACCGTTTGCGGTCGAGAAGCCAGAAGATCACGATGAATCGGCCGATCCGTTCGGCGTGGATGGAGGTTATTCCGTTGTCACTAAGTGAGTTGTGGTTTTTGCTGATTGCCGTATTGTTTGTTGGTTTCTTCTTTTTGGAAGGTTTTGATTTTGGTGTGGGGATGTCTACAGGCATTATTGCCAAAACAGATCGTGAACGCCGGACCCTGATTAACTCAATCGGTCCGTTCTGGGATGGTAATGAAGTATGGCTGATTACGGCAGGGGGCGCGATGTTTGCTGCCTTCCCGCACTGGTATGCCACGTTGTTCAGTGGTTTTTACCTGCCACTTGTGGTGGTGTTACTCGCCTTGATTGGCCGCGGAGTTGCTTTCGAATTCCGCAGTAAAATAAAACAGCAGCGCTGGCGCAAAACATGGGACATCATCATTGTTGTCTCCAGCGCGCTGTTGCCTTTCCTGTTCGGCGTGGTCTTTGCCACATTGATGAAAGGTCTGCCCATTGATGGGGAGATGCAGTTGCGTGCAGGATTCCTCGATATTGTTAATCCGTACACCGTGATTGGTGGCTTGAGTGTAACCCTGTTGTGTCTGGTTCATGGATTGCTGTTTGCATCACTACGAACAGTAGGTGATCTTAGAGAGCGTGCCTTGAAGACAGCGCAAAAATTGATGCTGCCGCTGGCTGCACTACTCGCTGTTTACGCGTTAATGACGTATTTCATGACGGATGTGTTCGCCGTACGAGGCTGGGCTCTTTGGATCATGGTTGTACTTGGCGCAGTTTCGCTTGCACTTGCGGCATACTTTGTTCGTCAGAAGCGTGAAGGCTGGGCTTTTGGTATGACTGGGGCAGTGATTGCCATTGCCATTGCCTCGGTCTTTATCGGACTTTTCCCAAGAGTGATGGTGAGTTCCTTTGGGGCGGCATATGACCTGACTGTATACAACGCCGCATCCGGCGCTTATTCATTGAAAGTAATGACCATTGTAGCTTGCACATTGCTGCCGTTTGTTCTTGGCTATCAGATCTGGAGTTATTATATCTTCCGCAAACGTCTGAACGAGCAGCACCACCTGGAGTACTGATATGGGACGGGGGCTGATGAAGCTGCCGGGCATCCGGCCGGTACTTGCGCTGGCCTCAGCGCTGGTGCTGCTACAGGCGATGACGATCATTATGCAGGCTAAATGGCTAGCACAGGCCATAACGGCATTATTTGAAGGTTCATCCGTAACGGAGCAGTACCCTGTACTGCTGCTGTTCCTGGCTGCTTTTGCCGCCCGCTACGCCCTATCCTTCTGGTTACAACTCGTGACTTCACGATATGCGGAGAGGACAGGGACTGATCTGCGCAGACAGATGGTGGAGCAGTGGTTCAGGCTCGGGCCGCGTTATGCCAAGACAGAGGGCACAGGCCATCTGGTCACACTGGCACGTGAGGGAACAGCTCAATACAAGACGTATCTGGAACTATTTATTCCTCGCATGCTGGGCATAGGATTCACACCCATCGTCATTTTGCTGTATGTGTTCAAGCTGGATCTGATGTCCGGGGTTATTCTGATGCTGACACTCCCAATCCTGATCGTATTCATGATTCTGATTGGCCTCGCAGCTCAGCGTAAGATAGACGGACAATTCAGATCTTACAAAGCACTCGCCAACCATTTTGTTGATACCCTGCGGGGGCTGGAAACGCTAAAAACATTGGGACAGAGCAAAACACATGAAGGGTCCATTTTGCGGGTCAGTCAGCGGTATCGGAAAGCAACGATGTCTACGCTGCGCATGGCTTTTCTTTCTTCGTTTGCACTCGATTTCTTTACGATGTTGTCCGTTGCTTCCGTAGCGGTTGGTCTGGGATTACGTCTGACAGAAGGGCATATGCTGCTTGGCCCTGCGCTGACGGTACTGATCTTGGCACCCGAATATTTCCTGCCTGTACGTATGCTCGGCGCTGATTATCATGCCACATTGGACGGTAAGGAAGCTGGAGCGGCTATCAACCAAGTGATTGAACGGGGGAAAGCTGCTGAACGGAAACAAAAAGAAGCTTATGCAAACGTTGTTGCGCATGCGGACATGGCAGAGGATGGGACGGGATCTGCATCATCGTTATCTTCGGGTAAAAGGAAAGCAGGCACTTCGACCATACGTGTCGTGTTGAATGATAAAATGGCTGCGGGGCATCTTGATTCTGCTTCTGTTTCTACTACTCCTGAGCTTGTTTCTTCCTCTTCCTCAGTGTTCTCTTGGAATGAGAATAGCAGATTGGCTCTAACGGATGTACAGGTACGGCATGATGATGAAGGTCCTTATTCGCTAAAGGATGTCACATTTCAGATCATGGGTCTTGGCAAAATCGGTATTATTGGCGCCAGCGGAGCAGGCAAATCCACGTTGATTGATGTATTGGCTGGATTTCAGCTGCCTACTTCAGGCCAAGTATTAGCCAACGGACAGCCTGTGACACAGGATATGCTTGAATCCTGGCGAAGACAGACAGCAGCTATCCCGCAGCATCCGTATATTTTCAGTGGAAGCCTGGCCGATAACGTTCGTTTCTACATGCCGGAGGCATCGGATGCGGAAGTGGCGAAGGCCATTAGCGCAGCTGGATTAACCAAGCTACTGTCTTCATTATCCGGTGGGCTGCATGAGCTAATTGGGGCTGGCGGCAGACAGCTCAGTGGTGGGCAGGAGCAACGCGTGGCGCTGGCAAGGGCCTTGCTTAGTAAACGAAACATCCTGTTGCTTGATGAACCGACAGCACATCTGGATGTGGAAACAGAGTATGAACTGAAACAGACGATGCTGCCGCTGTTTGAAGGAAAACTTGTATTTTTGGCTACCCATCGTCTGCACTGGATGCCGCATATGGATCGAATTATTGTCATGGATGGCGGCACAGTGGCAGAGACGGGAACACATCAGGAATTGCTGGCACGACAAGGCGTATATTATCAGATGATTCAGGCCCAGATGGAGGCGATATAAAATGAAGTCCGGATATGAGCATATGGAGACCGTCCGTAACGAAAAAGAAAAAAATAGCTGGATTGCTCCGTATGTGGCACAGTACCGCTGGAGATTCATCGCAGTTATTGCGCTAGGTACATGCGCTGCACTGTGTGCGGTACTGCTGCTGTTTACCTCCGGATTTCTGATCTCCAAGTCTGCGCTGCGTCCTGAAAATATTCTGATGGTGTATGTACCCATTGTTGGTGTACGTGCATTTGGGATATTCCGCGCCGTGTTTCGATATATCGAGCGATTGGCAGGACATGATGCCGTACTGCGGGTATTGGCCGATCAACGGGTGAAGCTATATCGCATTCTGGAGCCGCAGGCCCTGTTCCTGCGCTCTCGTATGCAGACCGGAGATGTGCTTGGAGCACTGGCCGATGATGTGGAACGGTTGCAGGATATCTATCTGCGTACAGTCTTCCCCGCCGTTACCGCGCTTGTGATGTACGGTGGGGCTGTGATTGCCTTTGGCAGTGTTGATCTGGGATTTGCGGTGTGGATGGGCTTGTATATGTTATTTCTCGTTGCCGTGTTACCTGTAATCTCTCTGAAAGTGACGTGGAAATGGCGTATACGGCTAAAAAAGGAAAACAGCAGGTTGTATACCCGTCTGACCGACGGTGTACTTGGACTGGGAGATTGGCTTGCAAGTGGACGAGCGGCCGAATTTGTTCAGCAGCAGGAAGAGGCAGAGGAACAGGTCGACGTGATTCGTCGCAAGTTGCGGCGTTGGACACGCTGGCGTGATCTGATGGCCCAGTCTGTCATTGGCCTGCTGGTGGTATCGGTTACGTTATGGGCCGGAAATGCCGCTTCTGTCGGACAATTGCCTGCTGTGATGATTGCTGCTTTTGTACTGGTGTTATTTCCGCTCACGGAAACACTTCTGCCTGTAGGGGATGCGGTGGAGCATCTTCCCCAGTATCGAGAATCGCTGGATCGCTTGAAACAGCTCGAAGGGAAAGGGTATCTTCCGTTGCAGAATGGAGTTGGTGATGCGGATGGAACGGGCGAATCGATCTCTGTAGTAAAAAACGGCAACGTGATGGCTGGACAGACATCGGAGTCCTTGCCAGCTGCGAATGTTATCCCAGACAGACGAATTCGTCTTCGTATTCCACCCAAACTCAGAGCAGACATCGAGATTAATCTCGTAAGTTATCGTTATGCAGCGGATGATTCCTACGCCGTACAGGACGTATCCCTTCATCTGCCACAAGGCAAACGATTAGCTATTCTTGGACGAAGCGGCGGCGGCAAATCAACCTTGTTGAAGCTGATTCAGGGGGCATTGCTTCCATCTGCGGGGAAAGTTCTGATCAATAATATGCCTGTGCAGACCTTGGGTGAGAGTGTCACTGATGTCATCGCAGTGCTGAATCAGAGTCCTCACCTGTTCGACACCACGGTAGCCAATAATTTGCGGATTGGTCGTCCACATGCAACGGATGAGGAGATTCGTCAGGTGGCCGCCCAAGTAGGGTTATCCGGTCTAATCGAATCCTTGCCGCAGGGATATGATACGCCGATGCTGGAGACGGGGCTGCGTTTCTCTGGTGGGGAAAGGCAACGGATTGCTCTGGCCCGGGTACTGCTTCGGGAGACACCTGTTATTATATTGGATGAACCAACCGTAGGGCTTGATCCGGTGACGGAACGAGAGTTGATGCGGACCATTCTGGATAGCTTGCAAGGCAAAACGATGATCTGGGTGACCCATCACCTGATTGGTGCGGAACAGATGGATGAACTTATTTTTATGGAAAATGGAAAGATTGCCATGCAAGGTTCTCACGAACAATTGCTGGCTGGGGAAGAGAGATACCGCCGTCTCATCGAACTTGATCGACCCGGATGGTCTGACTTGCAGACAGTAGAGGGCAAGCTGCCTACTGCCGCTTCCAGATAGCAGGAACTTTCTCGGCAAATGGAAGTGAATAGCTTGTCTCAGGTTCATTAAAACAAAATAACACAAACAAGGGATGTCCCCTGTCATATTCATGACTTATGGGATATCCCCTTTTTGCTTCTTGGTGTGGAGTTTTATGAAAAATCGCTATGTCTATGATGTGAATTGATCTGTAGCAGCCAGTCCCAAAGACTTAACGCTCAGATCTCCTGTGCCAGCAGCATGGCTGTGCCACAGGATTGACGCACAACCAGTTCCGGCTCTACTTTAATGCAACGATTATCCATTTGTTTGTTCATCAGATCGAACAGAATCATGGCAGCAAGGCGTCCAATTTTGTCCGTATCCTGCTTGACGGTTGTTAGTGGTGGATCGGTATAACGGCAGGCTTCGATGTCGTCACAACCTGCCACAGCTATATCTTCTGGAATGCGTAACCCCACTTCCTTAAAGGCGCGAATAGCTCCAAAGGCAAGTAGATCTGTGGCTGCAAACACGGCACGTGGCAGAGTCTTGCAGGCGAGCATTTTCTTGGCCGCTTCGTATCCATCCGCTGCAGCATAATCTTTGCTGTATACAACCCACTCGGGCTTTTCATCAAGACTAAACTGATTTAGTGAACGTTTGAAAGCCATCTCTCTCTGTTGCATCACAAGAGAGGCGCGCTCCAGCCCGATAAAACCAACATCTCGATAACCGTTCATATAAAATTGTTCTACAACTTTGGTTGAGATCTTATCGTTATCGGACATGATGTAACAGGAGCTTTGTCCTGTTAGCTTGATATCTATTCCGATACAAGGAATCGGGCTGGCATCCAGGTCGAATATGCTGCTCTCGACCTCATCCCCCGCAATAATAATACAGCCATCCACTTGAAAATACTTGGATCTCGCCAAGTAGTCCTCACCCTGATCCAGAAACTTCTCATTCGAGAAGAAGAGTAGATCGTATCCAAGCAAGCCAATTTGTTTCTTAAACGCATTGATAACCTGTACGAAGAAAGGGTGGCTGAAATCCACGTTCAGCTTCCCTGCAAACACAACGCCAACGAGGCTGGATTTTTTGGTTGCCAGTGTTTTGGCTGAAGAAGATGGACGATAGCCTGTCTCTTCCATAATTTTAAGCACACGCTGGCGCGTTTCCTCGCTAATATCTGGATAGTTATTGATAATCTTGGACACCGTGGCTACAGATACGCCGGCTAAACTCGCTATCGTTTTGATATTCATAAACATCCCTCGGATTCCTAAACTGGTTTCGTAAACTGGGGCTGTATCGGTTTTTTCGCTTTCTTGCAAGTATTCTATGCTACATAGACCGGAGAGTCAACAGCAGAGAGAGGGTTTCACACTTGAAATGATATGCATCCATAGGTTTTAAGTGATCAAGGATGTTTGTTGCGAAAATAAAGACGAATTTTAGCTCGTAATCTTAATTGTTTTACAGATTTTGAGTCCAGTTAAAGGAATACCGGGTTATCTGGGGCTCTATATGAAATTATGTCATAAGCTGTGTTTCGTAACTTTCGTAACTATCGTAAAGGTTACCTTGATTTCAACGTATACAGCAATAAATAAAGCTTTTATCAAGCAGGTTGGAGCATGGGAATCAAAAAAACAAAATGACTATTTACAAAATAAAGATCTGAAGTCATAATAAGGGTGAAATTAACGAAACTGATTTCGTGGATTTAATTCAAAAATATGGGGGACAACGAAAATGAAGAAAATGACTTTAGCCATTCTACTTGTAACCGCTTTATTATGTGTGCTCGCCGCTTGTAGTAGCAGCTCTTCGGAATCAGAAGGGACTCAGGCTACAGACAGCAGCAAAAAAGTCACCTTGAAGATCATTCACTGGCAGCAAGAGAATATTAACAACTACATCAAAGAGTTTAATACGAAATTTGAAGCGAAATATCCGGACGTAAAGGTGGAATATACTACGGTTCCGGCAGACGCGACTTACGATCAGTTGATGCAAACACGGATGAACGCCGGAAGTAATGGGGACGTGGATATCATTCCACTCAAATCAAGCTTTGTAGGCGCTCCACAGGAATGGTCCAGTGGTGCTGCTGATCCGATGTGGAAGCAATGGATCGATGCCGGGTTAATCAGTGATCTGTCTGATCAATCTTTTATCAAAAACTACAATGAATTGGATGTACAGAACGCAATGACGTATAACGATAAGGTGTACGGTGTAAACATGGGCAAGGTGGCATTCACAGGACTGTTCTACAATAAGGAACTCTTCGCAAAATATAATTTGGAAATCCCTACAACCTGGGATGAATTGCAACATGTTATCAAAGTGTTCAAAGACAATGGTGTCGAAGCGCTGGGTCTGGCGGGTAAAGATGTATGGCCAATAGGTCTTGCGGTGCAAGGGCTTCAGGCCTCTATTCATGAAGATCAGCTTGCTTATATCAAAGGTCTATGGACTGGTGAAACCAAGCTGACTGATCCGGTTCAACTTGAAGTCTTGCAGAAATCTCAGGATCTGATGAACAATGCAATGCCTGGTTTCATGGGTATTGACTACGGAACATTGCCCAGTTTGTTCGCTACAGGCAAGGTGGCTATGATTGCTGACGGCACTTGGGATGCAACAACAATTCAAACGGCCAACCCTGATCTGAAGTTTGGATATTTCCCAATTCCAGGTAGCAATGATGCAGCCAAGAACAAAAATCTGGCGGGTAAATACGATATGACCTGGATGGTGGTGGATAACTCACCGAACAAGGATTACGCAATGAAATGGCTTGATATGTTATCGGAGAAAGAGAACTATACGGAATTTGTGAATGCAGCCGGATTCCTGCCAACACAGCCTGATGTGGAGATGACAAGTGAGTTTATCCAAGGCATTCAGCCTTACCTGGAGGACTTTAAACTTTCTTGGGATCAGTTGTTCATTAACCGTCAGAATGTAGGACAGTACATTTCAGAGGCCAGCGTTCACGCAGAGATGCTCAAGCCAGCCGGACCGATTGCAACACCGGAAGAGCTTGCGGGTAAATCCCAAGCGGACTGGGATGCTGCTGCTCCAAAGTAATTCATAATCATTCATATTCATGGCACAAGTTGGCCGTATGCGCCGGAATAGCGCTCGGGTCTGAGCCTTCAGGCCAGACAAGGCTGTTATTCCGGTTTTTTTATGTCTTAGTTTTACCCCATGAAAGGTGTGAGGACGATGTATCCGTTTGGGAAAGGTAAGGCAAGACTTATTCCTTATCTGTATTTGAGCATTCCGTTGTTACTTTATGTCGTGTTTGGCTTCGGTCCATCACTTGTGACGATACTGTTTTCGTTTACAGATGCTACTGGTGTTCGGGGCCAGGAATGGAGCTTTATCGGCTTTGAAAACTATAAAACATTTTTTGGTGCATCCAATGCTGGAGACCGAATGGATGCTATTGGGCGATCCTTATACTTTGCGTTTGCTGTTGTGATCATACAAAATGCAGTGGGTTTGTTTATAGCGATTTTGATCAATAAAAAGCTTAGAGGCGATAAATTATATCGCGCGGTATTCTTTTTGCCAGTGGTGCTGGGGGTTACTGTGTCTGGACTCATTTGGCAACTCGTTGCAAATCCGCTGGGCGGACCAGCCCAGTCCTTTCTGAATTTCTTGGGTACCAGTTCCAACTTTTTTGGCGATTATAATATTGCCTTCGAATTGATTATTTTTGTTCAAATCTGGATGTACATGGGTTACTCCATGACGATTTTTCTTGCAGGTCTGCAGTCTATTCCGAGTGATCTGTATGAGGCGGGTTACATGGATGGTGCTTCGGGGTGGAAAGCATTTACGAACATTACATTCCCCATGATTGCTCCTGCATTCACGGTTAACATGCTCTTGTCTATCATAGGGGCATTGCAAACCTTTGATATTATCTATGTACTTACAGGCGGCAAGTTCAATACAACGACGCTTGCGTTTGATGTTTATGCTACGGCATTTGGCACAGGAACGGCTGATTACGGTTTGGCTTCTGCTGTCGCGATGATTCAGTTCCTCTTTGTATTTACCATATCGATGGTTGCTTTATTTTATCTCCGCAGAAGAGAGGTGGAAGCGTAATGAAACAGAGTCAAACGTCCAGAATGGTCAGCTACGTTATCGTTCTGCTCATGCTTGCGTTGTACGTTTTCCCTCTATTCTATCTGTTCAATGTATCCATGAAGACACAGACAGAGTATCTGCTCGATCCTGTAGCTCTTACCGAAGGGATCAGGCTTGAGAACTTTTCCGAAGCATGGAACAAAGGGAACTTCTCTCAGTATATGTGGAACAGTGTGCTCTATACAGGGATGTCCACCCTGCTGACGTTGATTTTATCTATATTTGCTGCATTCCCGCTCGCACGCAGATATGTTAAATTCAGCACACTCATTTATATTTTCTTTCTGATTTCCATCTACCTTCCCAACCCCCTCATTCCGCAGTTTTCCCTGATCAATAATCTGGGTCTTTACAACACCCAAATCGGGTACATCTTATTGAAGACGACAGGTACGGGCATTGCCTTTCTCATGTTTGTGGGTTATATCAAATCAATATCGCGTGAACTGGATGAGGCGGCAGCCATGGACGGGAGTGGATATACACGTTATCTGTTCACTATCCTTGTTCCGTTAATGAAACCAATCCTGGCAACAGGTATTATTCTTACCGCGATTGGTGTATGGAACGATATTATCGGGCCGACCATTTATTTATCTGATCCGAATTATCAGCCGGTAACCAAAGGACTCTTTACATTTTATGGACAGTACATGAACAACTGGCCGCTGCTCGCCTGTGGTATTCTGATTGTTACCTTGCCACTGGTTGTCCTGTACGTTGCTTTGCAACGTTTCATTGTTGGAGGTGCTATGGCAGGGGCTGTTAAATCGTAAGTTAGAATCACTCCGCTTTAACTGAAAAGAAAAAAAGGCAAGCGACCCAAAAAAACATCATAAGAAAGCCACCCTCAACGCAATGAAGGTGGCTTCTATTATTTTCATCGTTATTTTGTTTTTATAACTCCACTAACATCAGAATAATGGAGGATAGACACAGACATGTGCTGACTAGATACAGCACACCCACCACCTGATTTTGATTCAATCCGGCACGCAGCAACCGATAATGAGCTTGACTTGCATCGGCCTGATAGATCGCTTTACCTTGAATGAAACGTTTGATAACGACAAAGATGTTGTCGAAGATCGGTACACCCAGCGCCAGAATCGGAATGAAGATGGACAACATGGTTGCTTGTTTGAATGCACCATCCAGAGCGATAACCGCCAGAATGAAGCCAAGGAACGTAGCGCCTGCATCACCCATGAACACTTTGGCAGGAGCTTTGTTGTACTTCAGATAACCAATCGTTACACCGACCAGAATGATCGACATGAGTGCGGAATCACTTTGACCTTTGGCAAGCGCCACGATGAACAGGGTAATTGCCGAGATGGCCGATAACCCGCCAGCCAGTCCGTCCATGCCGTCCGAGAAGTTGATGACTGTTGTCACCCCGAAGATCCACAGGATCGTGAGAATGAATTGCAGCCAGATCGGAAGCATGACATATTCCGCGTTGAAGGGATTCACAAATCCGGTGAACGCAATGCCAGAAGCAAATACGAGTACTGCCGCAGAGACTTGTACGAGCATTTTGGGCAGGGCAGGAAAATCTTTGCCTTTTGTTTTGTACCAGTCGTCGACGGTACCAATCGTTAGCAGAAGCATACCACCAGCGACAAGAGCCGCTGTTTCCCATGTGATTTCTTTCGTCAGAGCAATGTATGTCAGGAAAAATCCAGTAAATATCGCGTAACTCGCCGTGAGCGGGATAGGTTGCCTGTGTAGCTTACGCTCCACATCTTCCCGAGGCTTGTCCACAAAATCGAGCCGGTGAGCCAATCGACCAAGCGGTGGAATAAGCAGAACCACGACAGCAAAAGACACTATAAAAGCCAGTATGTATACCATAAACTCGCTTGTTTCACTCCCATCTACCAATTTCCCCTTATTATACGAGTTAAACAGGAAATCTGTCGATGTCATTATTGTAACCAGACGTACGCAAAGGTGAGCAAAAGTTCAGGTTTTATTGCATGTGAGGAAGATAGGAGCCGAAATAATGTTTTACGGCTTCTGTATGATATCCATCATCACCTTGCCAGGTTGCTGCAAAGACAAAATCACTGGAACCACCTTTGCGTTTTCTCGGTTTATCTCCAGGAGCCAGTATGCCGGCTGCCGCCCAGATTTCCAGCAGGGCATCCCGCTCCTGTTTGCTGGAAGGGAAGAGATCCTTCCACTTCTTCTCAAGTGAGCGAGCACTGTCTTTGGGGTCTTCCGTCTGAGCTGCTTCAAGCAGGTTGACCAGGATGGCTTGGTCTTCAGGAGTTACTTCATAGTTCGCATCGTTGTCCTGAAGCAGTAATTCCAAATCCATTAGGCAATAGATAAGCCAGCCATGACGCACGCCGCCCCACTTGATCCGTTCAAAGTTCAGGACGTTTAAGTCGACGTTGGAATATTCCTTGTCTGACTGCAAACGCAGGAAGTTACAATCTCCACAGGCACTGGTGTTAGGGTGAAGGGCAGGGCGCTCTGCATAGGTGTGTAAAGGCATGTTCGATGTTAAAGCCCAGCTGGATAATGCGCTGCGTAGATAGGCTTTTTTGGTGGACAGACTATGTAGAAATGCCGAAATCACCCGTTCCTTAAACGAGTCCTCCTGATGCATGTCGTACAGACGCTGGACAATCTCGTCATGCGTTATCGTGAGTGGATCGAACATAACACCTTTGCTTTTGGCGTATTCAAATTCCTCCCCGGAGAAGGGTAGAGAGGTTGTTTTCCAGCCACCACCGCCCCAGAAGGTGCTCAGCAGTATCTTTGCCGCTTTTTTGTCCATATGGTTAGCCTCCTTTATGGGAATTGCGATTATGATGAATGTGATTCTTTATCTCAGACCTACTTAATGTGCGTATTCCTCGGTTGTATTCAGAATCATGTCGACGAGGCCTGGAAAACGTACGTTTAGTTCTTCCTTTCGTAGGGAATAAAAGTGCTGTTTACCTTCAATGCGTGGCTGGATCACGCCAGCTTCACGTAAAATTTTGATGTGATGGGACAACGTGGATTTGGAAATATGGTCTACTTCGAAAGCGGAACAGTTTTTCTCGCCAGAGCTGGCCAGACAGTGTGCAATTTTCATGCGGATCGGATCGCCCAATGCATTGCAGACCGTGGTCAGCTTCAGTTCCGAAGCCATAGGTATCGTTGGAGTTCTCATATCTATGACGTTAGCATATTCGGCTTTCTCTTTCAATGTTTGAAATATTTCGAACTATAGAAGTTGAACTTGTAACTATTACACTTGTTTACTCCGATTGCAGTACCATCTTTCGATCGCTCTTATCCCCAGATTTTCTTTATTCCCTTGGTCCAAGGGAAAAATCCGGTGATAAAGGCGAACGCTTCGCTTCTTCAGATTGGTTCTGCACTCTCCGTGTTAGTGTAAAAGTCGGTCTCAACTTATATATTTCTTGCAGGCAGTATAAGAAGTATGATACATTTCTTTTCAATAGTTCGAAAATATTCGAACTGAAAGATTGGAAAACGGCTTTTTATTCTAGGAGGAATATAAATGAGTACTATGAGTACCACTACACTGTTGAACAACTATTTCCGTTTATTTGATGCTTCACGTACAGATGAGCGCGCCATGCAGGATTTATTGTCCCTGTTTACACCTGACGCAGAGATTGTGCTTAACGGCACCAGCAGATCAGGATTCGATGGTTTCATGAAAGCTTTCTACGAGTACAATAAGGATGTAAAACATATGTGGGACGCCTGGGTGCAACAGCCTGACGGCAGCTACCAGACCAACTGGGCGGTATGTGGACAAGCGGCAGACGGAACGGTATATGCCAAAGCAGGCATCGATATCGCACGTGTAAATGATGCGGGACAGATTGTGTATCTGGAGAATGTACAGGCCGACCAGAATGCGTTCAGCAAGTATAATCAGTAATAGCGGAGTATAAATGGTAATAATGAAACGTTAGGAAACGAAGCTCTACAGTCTTTCAAGCTGTGGGGCTTTTTTTGGTCGCATATTTAGGTGATTTGAACGGCGCTGAGGACGAGGGCTTCATCATTCTGTTAGCACAGTTTCTACAGGTAAATTGGTACACAAAAACTGTACATGAAGATTTGTACATAAAAATCTGTTCATGAAAAAGACCCTCCCACCTGTTTTAAACATGGCGGATGGTCCTCATGAACGTGCATAAGACGTAGTCGCTAGAGCCTTAGTTTATTCTGAGCCAGACGCAGCTTAGGAGATGGTGTCTTGCTGCATGGAAACGATGTTCTTTCAATTCTAACGAATCTGAGACGTGCTATTGGAGGGTATTTGGCAAAAGTAATTTTCTAACGAACCACAGACACGTTAATAGGCTAAATTTTCAGTTCTTGTGCAGGTTTTTACCCATGTAAGCCGATATAAGGTGGCTCAGGTTCGTTAGATTTTGAAAACATGCTAAAAGCTTCAAATAAGACGTCTACGATTCGTTAGCGTATTCCATGTTCGACTTTTTGAATCTCCGACGTGTAACATCCCACTCCTTCCCTACACCTGCATCGTCTTATTCTGAAAGGCAGCGATATCCGCATACTCTTCTTCGAATTTGCGGGAGATGCGGATGAAGATCGGCAGCAGTTCCCGGTAGACGCGGACACTGTCCGGGTCTGGTTGGTGCCGATGCGTTGATCCGATCATGCCGGAGACGGCGCTCAGGGAATCGATGCGGCCAAGGGCGTACAAGCCCAGTACGGCTGCGCCGAGACAGGAGCTTTCAATACTTTCGGGGATGATGACATCCTGATCGAAAATATCGGCCATCATCTGCCGCCACAACTCAGAGCGGGCGAAGCCGCCTGTGGCCTGGATTTTTTTCGGACGACCGATTTTTTCTTCAATCGCCAACATGACCGTGTACAGGTTAAACAACACACCTTCGAGCGCAGCGCGAATCATATGTTCTTTCTTATGATGCAGCGTCAGACCGAAAAATGAGCCGCGTGCGTTCGGATTCCAGAGTGGAGCCCGCTCACCCGTCATATACGGATGGAACAAGAGACCTTCCGAACCCGGAGGTACGTTTTCTGCGACACGAGTGAGCACTTCATATGGATCGATGCCAAGTCGTTTCGCAGTCTCCACCTCGGAAGCTGCAAACTCGTCCCGAATCCAGCGGAAAATAACACCGCCATTGTTCACCGGTCCACCAATGACCCAGGCATCCTCCGTGAGCGCATAACAGAAGAAGCGTCCTTTGGGATCGGTCACCGGTTTATCTACGACTGTACGAATCGCTCCACTGGTACCAATGGTCACGGCCACGACGCCCGGATCAATGGCGTTCACGCCCAGATTGGAGAGCACACCATCACTTGCACCGATGACAAATGGTGTGGTGACCGCAATGCCCATCTCCTTGGCGTACTCCGGGTGCAACCCATGTTTCAGCACATGTGTGGTTGGGACCAATCGGGACAAGTGTTCCGGCGTGATGCCCGCCACATGCAGTGCTTCTGCATCCCAGTCGAGTTTCTCCAGATTCATGAGTCCGGTTGCGGAGGCCATGGAGTGATCAATGACGTATTCAGAAAATAATTTATAGAAAACATATTCTTTCATGGATATGAATTTGTGCGTCTGTCTGAACAATTCAGGCTGATCCCGGGTGAGCCACATGATCTTGGTGAGAGGGGACATCGGATGAATCGGCGTACCTGTTCTCAGATAGATTTCGTGACCATTCATCTCGGATTTGAGTGCTTCGGTCCACTCGGCACTGCGATTATCTGCCCAAGTCATGGCTCGCATCAGCGGTTTGCCGTGTTGATCGACAGGCAGAATACTGTGCATGGCTGAGCTGAACGATACAAACAGGATGTCCTCTGGCTTCACTCCCGCTTTGGACGTGGCCTGATTAACGGACTCGATGACTGCTTTGAAAATATCTTCCGCATCCTGCTCCGCAATCGCAGGTGTGGGGGTGTGCAGCGGATAATCGGCACTGCCTTGTGCCACAATGGTTCCGTTCTGTTCGAACAAGACGGCCTTGGTGGAGGTTGTGCCGATATCTACGCCGATCATATAGGGTGAAGAAGCCATTTTGTCATCCCTCTTTCTTAAATATATAAGGTGGTGCTTTTCATCCAACTTATATGGCATCTGTTATTTCATCTATAGATAAGAATATCAGACTTGAGGGATGGATCAAAATGCCACAACCTTAGTCCTTCACCGCCCCTGCGGCAATATCCGAAATAAACTGGCGGCTGATGAACAGGAACATAACGATGAGCGGAATGACGGCAAGCAACGTACCAGCGATAACCATTGCATAGTCTGTGTTATACAACCCGTTTAATTGAGACAACGCAATCTGCAACGTGTATTTGCGTTCATCCGTCAGGACGATCAAAGGCCACAGATAATCATTCCATACGCCGATAAAGGTGAACGCGCCGAGGAAAGCAAAGGCAGGTCGCAGAATTGGCAGGGCTACGTTCCAATAGAGCCGGAAGAAATTACAGCCGTCGATGCGGCCTGCATCCAGCAGATCGTTCGGAATCGACTCTGTTGCATACTGGCGAATCCAGAAGATGCCGAAGGCGTTCACCATGCCCGGAATAATGAGGGCTTTGAAGGAACCGACCCAGCCGAAGGTAGCCATGAGTACGAAGGAAGGCACCAGCGACAGCTGGGAAGGTACCATCATGGTTGCGAGCAGCAAGATGAAGAGCCACTTTTTGCCGGGGAATTCAAACTTCGCAAACGCAAATCCCGCCAGTGAGTCAAAAAACAGCACCAGGATCGTGACTAAGCCCGACACAAACAACGTATTCAGAAAGGCGCCCCAGAAGTCAATCTGCTGTAACACCCGCGTAATATTATTCCACAATTCGCCCCCGAACCAGAGCTGGGGCGGGAACTTGTAGATATCGGACGTTGTCCGGGTGGACATTACAATCAGCCAATAGAACGGGAACATGGATATGAGCATGCCCCCGATAAGACCGGTATACAACACCAGCGATTTGAGGTGTTTGGTCGCCATGTGCGCTCCCCCTTATCACATCAGGATGATTTGCCTTGAACAAGCTTCCAGTTCACAATCGAGAACAGGGCGATAATGAGGAACATGCCCCAACCAACGGCAGCACCATATCCGAAGTAATTGTTAATGAAGGATTCACGGTAGAGGTACAATACAATCGTCATGCCTGCTGCACCAGCGCCGCCATCATTGCCCACCAATACTTGTGGCTCGGTGAACAGTTGCATTCCGCCGATCGTTGACGTAATGACCGTAAACAGGATCACAGGACGCAGCATCGGAATTGTAATTCGGAAAAAGGACTGTATCGCTGATGCGCCATCAATCTTGGCCGCTTCGTATAATGTCTGCGGAATACTCTGAAGTCCGGCCAGATAGATGACGGCGTTATATCCGGTCCAGCGCCAGACCACCATGGAGGAGATTGCGACTTTAATGCCCCATGGTGCATTAAGCCACTCCACAACAGGTAGCCCGACCGACTGCAACAGATAATTGAGAAAGCCATAATTGTTGGCAAATAAAGCACCGAAGATAATGGCTACCGCTACAATGGATGTGACGTTTGGCAGAAAATAACCGACCCGAAACAGGGTACGGAACTTCACAAATGGTGCATGCAGCAAAAAGGCAATAATCAGGGCGAAGAAGAGCATCGGAATCGTCGAATAGATCCAGATCATGAACGTGTTGCCCACGGCTTGCCAAAACTCGGCATCGGTCAGCATGTATTTGAAATTGTTGAGTCCGTTAAACGTCATGACACCGATGCCATCCCATTTATGAAAAGCCAGATAGAGTGAGAATCCGATCGGGAACAGCCCAAATACCGCAAACAGAATGTAAAACGGCGATATCGCAACATAGAGTGCACGATGCTCCCACATTCTGGCCCACAGTGACTTCTGCCGATCCAGATCAGGTCTTGCATTTCCGGGATCGGGAGTAAGACGAGGTTCAGTTACAGCCATATGAATTCCTCCTTTGCGGATAACGAAACCACACGTTCTTCAGGTTAACGCTGCAATTCCCGCTCGACGCGGTGTACCGTATCCGTCCAGACCTGCTGTGGATCGGCATTTTGCTTCGCGACATCATTCAGCCGCCGGGTGATAATGTTGTGTACGGATGGATATCTTTCGCCAAAGAAAGCATCCGGCACATCCTGTGCCGATTCGGCAAATACAGGCCCTGTCGCCTGTCCACCGAAGAAAGGTTCTTTTTCTTTCATGGCAGGATCATCAAACACACCTGGTGCAGAAGGGAACAGGTTCAGTGTCTGATATTGCTCCAGTTGATTTTCGGGACTTTGCAGCCAGCGAATCAGTTCAAAGGCTTCCTGAGGATGTTCACTCGACTTCAGGATGGACAGGAATGATCCTCCGTTGTTGCCATCTCCCCCTGGTGCCCGAGCGACCCGCCACTTCCCGGATGTATCCGGAGCGGCTTCCTGAAGAACTTGTTTCATCCAGACAGCGCCCACGAAAGAGGCGATTTCGCCATTATTCATCGCGGCGTTCCAGCTTGGAGTCCAGCCATCTGCATTGGCTAGCAGTCCCTTCTCTTTGAAAGCAACGGCTGTATCCCAGCTCTTGCCCACAATAGGGGAATCCATGCCGATAAAGGACCCGTCCGGCCGGAAATAACGCTCCGCAGACTGCGATATGACTTGATTGTAAACGGTTGCAATATTGTCGGTTAGAAAAACCTTGCCACCGAATTTTTCCTTGAGCTGTTCTCCGGCAGCAGCATATGCATCCCAACTGTTGATCTGGCGTGTAACGTCTTCGGGATCAGATGGCAATCCGGCTTCCTTGAACAGATCTTCTCGGTAGAAGAGGGCTGTTGGGCCCGTATCCATCGGGAAACCGATCATCTGTCCGCTTGGCGTAACGCCTTGCTTCCATTTCCACGGCAGATATTGGTCTTCAATATCTCCTGCACCGAGATCATACAGATTATAGAAACGGTCCTCACTGGGGAATAGCTCCATGATCCAGTCGTTCAATGCTACAATGTCTGGTTCACCTGAGCGTGCAGCGAGTGTTGTTTTGAGTTTTGCTTTGAAATCACCGCCGATTTTCTGAGCTGTCAGTTCGATATTGGGGAACTTTTCCTTAGCCCTGGCAATCAACTTATCATCGATGGAACGATTCCAGTACCATAATGTAAGCGCTACCTTTTTGTTGTTCGCTGAATCGTCCTGTCCGGGCCAGATGGAGCATCCGCTTATGAGCAGGACGCAGACCATCAGTATGGCTGTCCAGCATGTTCTTTTCCGGCGGATCATGTGTATTACCCCCTCATCATTAAGTTCGAGGCATGAAGTGCTTTGGACTACAACATTAGTGTATGAGCAGTTTATAAACTCATACCCAATATTCCTAAAATGAAACACATATTTGTGTCGATTGCGTAACATAAATTGGGTAGTTACTTTAAAAATAAAAGTTACTTGACACATTATAATTTTTATTCTAAACTAACTTACATAAAGTAACTAATGATGATGAGAATAATATAGATACGTACTATATAACATCCAAGTGATCCATTTTCGCTTTGGATGCGAATCAATCAACAGACAAGTTGGCCTAAACAGGAGGAACGACAATGATCAATTCAAATATTATTCAACTGCTTGCCCCCAAAATTCAGACTTTTCCGAGTGGAAAAGAGTTCATATACCTGGTGGGGCCAATCAAACTCCCGGTAAACCTCGATGGGGAGACCAAGACATTCCAGTGGTATAGCTGGATGAAGTCAGACAAAGCGATGGAGAGCGGCGAGTTAATCGAATCTCTTGCTGAGGCTGAACTGGCAGAGCGTCAACAATCCAGTGTTTTGGTGTATGGTGACTTTGCCGAAGCACAGGATGCGCTCATTCGCATGCACAGTATCTGTCATACAGGCGACATCTTTGGCAGCAAACGCTGTGATTGCGGCTTCCAATTGGAGCAATCCATGAAAATGATCGCCGCTCACGGAGCAGGCGCACTATTCTATCTTGCGAACCATGAGGGACGTGGCATTGGTCTGTTCAGCAAAGCGATGGCGTACATTTTGCAAGAAGAAGGTCTGGATACGGTAGATGCAAACTTGCAACTCGGATTCACAGACGATGCCCGCAATTATGACGATGCGATTGCCGTATTGCGTGCGCTTCGCTCCGCACCGGTTACATTGATCACCAACAATCCACGGAAGCTGGCTGCTTTGCAGGAAGCGGGATTGAATGTGGGCGGACGTGTGCCACTATGGGGAGATCGCTCTGCTTTCAACGAGAAATATCTGCAAACGAAAGTGAACCGTTCCGGTCATTTGGCAGAAAGTGATGGTTGGGCTGGGGCAGAGACGCTACTTCCGCATGCGCAGGGTTAATCATTATTTATAGACGTATACGAATAGATGGCTAGCCGTTGATGTACTCTCTGTTATGGAGAAGTACAACAGCGGCTTTTTGCTATAGATGATAGGGTAGCGATCAGGTTTTCCTGATTCACGGAATGGCTTGCCGTTCCCGCAGTGCGAATTATACAATATAGGCATCTGATGAATGCGGGAGGAACCAAGGTGCCATTTGAGGGACAACGTATATTGCCGGCTGCAAAGAGCATGAAGCAGTTTGAAGCGATGATTGAAGGCCCTTATACCTATGGGGTGATGCTGGAAACGCATATTGCACAGCTTCAGAGTGTAATGGACGAGGCTCGGCGGTACGACAAAAAGATACTTTTGCATGCAGATTTGGTTCAGGGTTTAAAAAACGATGAGTATGCGGCAGAGTATCTGTGTCAGCACATTCGCCCGGCAGGACTGATCTCTACGCGAGCGAGTGTCATTCAGAAGGCAAAGCAGAAAGGCATTACAGCGATTCAACGTATTTTTCTACTCGATACCCATGCACTGGAGAAAAGTTATCTGCTGCTGGCCAAAACCCAACCGGATTATATTGAAGTATTACCTGGCGTCATTCCGCATATTATTGCGGAAGTATCTGTGCGTACAGGGATACCCATTATTGCAGGGGGATTGATCCGTTCACCGGAAGAGGTTGAACTTGCGCTTGGCGTCGGGGCTACGGCAGTGACCACATCCAACGCAGATCTGATCCGACACTTCGAGAAATCGCTTACACCGTAAAAAGAACCCACAACAGGAGGTTGGCTGTATGGAAAAATATATATTGGCTCTGGATCAGGGAACAACAAGCTCCCGAGCTATTCTATTTAACCGTGACGGGGAGATTGTGCACATTGCACAGCAGGAATTCCCTCAATATTTCCCCAAACCGGGCTGGGTAGAGCAGAATGCCAACGAAATCTGGAGTTCCATTCTTGCCGTGATGGCTTCATGTCTGGCAGAGAGCGGAATCAAACCTGTTCAGATTGCCGGAATTGGAATTACGAATCAACGTGAGACCGTTGTGGTATGGGACAAAGAAACAGGCAGACCCATCTATAATGCAGTGGTATGGCAATCCAGACAGACCGCAGATATCTGTGAAGAATTGAAGACGCAGGGTCTCGGGGACCTTTTCCGCCGTAAAACAGGATTACTGATCGATCCCTACTTCTCGGGAACAAAGGTGAAGTGGATTCTGGATCATGTCACTGGTGCCCGGGAGCGGGCAGAGAAGGGTGAACTGCTGTTTGGCACGATTGATAGCTGGCTGATCTGGAAACTGAGCGGGGGTACACATGTCACGGATATATCCAATGCCTCACGTACTCTGATCTATAACATCTATGATCTGCAATGGGATGACGAATTGTTGGATATCCTCGACATTCCCAAGGCTATGCTACCAGAAGTGCGAGGTTCATCCGAGGTGTATGCACACACAACAGACTATCATTTCTTCGGTCATCGGATTCCGATTGCGGGAGCGGCAGGAGATCAACAGGCAGCGATGTTTGGTCAGGGCTGTTACACCAAGGGTAGTATGAAAAATACATATGGTACCGGTTGTTTCATGCTTATGAACACGGGAGAGAACCCGGTACAATCCAATCACGGACTGATTACAACGATTGCCTGGGGGATGAATGGCAAGGTTGAATATGCGCTCGAAGGCAGCATTTTTGTTGCAGGTTCAGCGGTTCAGTGGCTACGTGATGGATTAAGGATGCTTCGCTCTTCAAAAGATAGCGAGGATTACGCCTCACGTGTGCCTTCGACAGACGGCGTTTATATGGTACCTGCATTTGTGGGATTGGGCAGTCCGTATTGGGATAGTGAGGTTAAGGGTGCGGTGTTTGGCCTGACCCGAGGCACGACAAAGGAACACTTTATCCGTGCTACGCTTGAGGCGTTGGCGTATCAGACCAAAGATGTACTGGAGGCAATGGAATCCGACTCGGGTATTCCCGTGCATGCTCTGCGTGTGGATGGCGGGGCGGCGGCCAATGATTTTCTCATGCAGTTCCAGAGTGATATTCTGGGCATTCCTGTCGAACGCCCAACGGTGAATGAAACGACTGCATTGGGTGCGGCTTATCTGGCAGGATTGGCGGTTGGATATTGGACGAGTGCGGATGAATTGACGGATCATGAAAATACGGAGCGTGTCTTCCAGCCTGTTATGGCTGAGCAACAACGAACAGAACTGTATACAGGCTGGAAGCGTGCAGTGAATGCAGCAATGGCTTTTAAATAAAAGAAATGAAATGAATATTTCTTGGTGTGGGTATTTGTACTTTTTAACTAAACATATGTTATAAATGATATTTACTGGTGGAAAATGATGCATGATTTACAGGGTTATTATTCCTGGAGAAGGCAAAATATATATCCACTATAAGGAAAAAAACAAGGTTAGTGGATTCATTTGAAATTCCATCCTTTGGCAGAACAACTTTTTGAATTTTTTTTGAATAATGTGTCATTTCAGTACTTCACGCCGTCAAAAATCTGTGATAGGATAAAGGCACAAGTTAAAAAAAATGATGTCTGGAGATCGGGAGGGACCACGTGCCGCTCAGCAATTGCTGAGCGAATGACGTGGTCCTTTTTTTGTTTTTTACGGAAATATTAAGGAAATCAATGGGAGGTTCAAGAATGACAGAAACGTTCTCGTCAGCACAACGGACCGAATATTTGCAAAATATGGCGAATGCACATTTTGACGTATTGATTATTGGCGGCGGGATTACAGGCGCAGGGATTGCATTGGATGCGGCTTCGCGTGGGTTGAAGACGGCGCTTGTAGAAATGCAGGATTTTGCAGCAGGTACATCCAGTCGTTCGACCAAACTTGTCCATGGCGGATTGCGTTATTTGAAGCAATATGAAGTGAAGATGGTTGCTGAGGTAGGACGGGAGCGGGCTGTAGTTTATGAAAATGGGCCACATGTGACCACACCGGAACCGATGTTGTTACCGATCTATACGGCTGGCACGTTCGGCCGTTTCAGCACATCCATTGGACTGATGGTGTATGATCGGCTTGCCGGGGTGAAGCGCAGTGAACGGCGCCAAATGTTGAATGCTGGAGCGGTGTCAGATAGTGAACCTCTGTTACGCAAACAGGGGTTGTTGGGTGGTGGACTCTATGTGGAGTACCGGACTGATGATGCCAGGCTCACCATAGAAGTTATGAAAGAAGCTGTCAAACGTGGGGCACAGGCAGTGAACTACGTCAAGGCGAAAGGTTTCCTGAAGGAGAATGGCAAGATTACAGGTATTGAAGCCGTGGATCAGATCGATGGGCAGATCTATACGCTAAAAGCAAGCAAGGTGATCAACGCTTCCGGTCCATGGGTGGACGGTCTGCGGGAATTGGACGGTTCGCGCCATGGGAAAACACTGCAGATGACCAAAGGCATTCATTTGGTCTTTGATGGTGAACGATTCCCATTAAGACAGGCCGTCTATTTTGATACACCAGATGGTCGAATGGTCTTTGCTGTCCCACGTGATGGAAAAACCTATGTAGGCACAACCGACACTGTATATCAGGATGATCCTGCACACCCGCAAATTTCCGACGCGGATCGCGATTATGTGATTGATGCAGTTAATGGCATGTTTCCAGATGTACACATTGGTACCGAGGACGTGGAATCCGGATGGGCGGGTGTACGTCCACTAATTCATGAGGAAGGCAAGAATCCTTCCGAAATATCACGTAAAGATGAAGTCTGGGTATCCGAATCCAATCTGATTACGATTGCCGGGGGCAAGTTAACTGGATACCGTAAAATGGCCGAGATGGTTGTTGATCTGGTCGCACGCCAGATGGAGCAGGAGAGTGGGCATTCCATAGGCCCTTGTGTAACGAAGAAGATGCCCATCTCCGGCGGTGATGTAGGGGGATCGGCTGGATTTGTATCGTATGCGGAGCGCAAGATCAAGGACGGTGTTGCCCTCGGGCTTGCCCGACCGGCTGCGGAGCGGCTGGTTCGCACGTATGGTTCCAATGTGGAGGCACTGTATGAGCGAATGCCCGATCCACGCACCAAGTCCGAGCTTCATGGCATGCCACAGGAGTTATTGCTGATGCTACATTACGCGATTGATGAAGAGATGGCTGCAACCCCATCTGACTTTTTGGTACGAAGAACAGGTGATTTATTCTTCCGTATTGATGAAGTTCGTCGCTATAAAGCAGCAGTTATCTCGTATATGGCAGGTCGTTTGGACTGGTCTGAAGAGCAAGAGGTTAAACATACAGAGGAACTGGATCAGCTGTTGCTGGAAGCATCCGGCAAAATCTAAGGCAGGATTTCAAGATCGAGAGTCGAATGGAACATGTAAGCGTGTAACATAGAGAGGGGATTACATCCATGACATTACAGATCGGAATCATTGGAACAGGCTGGTTCAGTAAGGTACACGCGGATATTCTCGCACGGATGGAAGGTATTCGTGTTGCGAGTGTCTGTGGAACATCGTTCGAAAAGGCAGAGGCTATGGCCTCCGTTTATGATGCTGTTGGTTACGGGGAACTTGAACATATGCTGGATGGTGAGAAGCTGGATGCGGTGTATATCTGTGTACCTCCGATGTCTCACGGATCGATTGAATCCGAATTAATCCGCCGCGGTATTCCATTCCTGGTGGAGAAACCGTTGAGCACCGGAATGGATGTTCCGCGTCAGGTGTTGGATCAGGTGCAAAAGAGTGGGTTGTTAACCTCTGTAGGATACCATTTCCGTTATCAGGAGGCTGCGCAGGTCCTGCGGCAATCGATGAAAGAACAGACGGTCGGCATGGCTCTTGGCCGCTGGATGGGCGGAATGCCAGGGGTCGCCTGGTGGCGGCGTCAGGACGGTTCAGGAGGACAATTCGTAGAGCAGACTACACATATTGTAGACTTGCTTCGGTATTGTGCAGGAGAAGTTACGGAGGTATATGCTGTAGCAGCTCAGCGAAGCATGCATGAGAAGCATGAGCATGTGACCGTAGCCGATGTGGCAAATGTGACGCTCAAGCTGGAAAGTGGAGCGATTGCCAGTATCGCCAATACATGTCTGTTGCCAGACGGAGAGGGCGGCGCAGGACTCCAGTTCTACACGGATGCAGGTGTGTGGGATTGGACGCCAGAACGTTTGCTTCTGCCAAGTGCCGCAAAACATGCGATGGCAGGTCTGGAGATTCCGGCAGGACATAACCCATACGAGCGTGAGAATGAAGCGTTCATTCACGCCCTGCGTACGGGAGACCGTTCACGAATTCTGTCCGATTATGCGGATGCCTGCCGTACACAGGAGATTACGACGGCGGCGCTGGCATCGGCAGATTCCGGTCTGCCGGTACAGCTTCAGCCTTCAAAACATCTTTCTCATTAAAAGGTTGAAGGTAATATAAATACGCCTGAATCAGGGAATGATCCGCAGATCAGCCTGATTCAGGCGTATTTGTGTTGAGTAGAGATTATTAAGTAGCAATTCAACTACTCGGATTTCTGCTGTTTCAACCAGTCGGATGACCAACTGTAGATCTGATCAATGACAGGTTCAATGGCTCTGCCTTTCGGTGTCAATTCATACTCTACACGGGGAGGTATCTCGGGAAACATGTGTCGGGTTACGATACCTTCCGTCTCCATTTCCTTCAATCTCTCCGATAAAAGTCGTCCACTGATCGCCATCTCTGCTTCAAGCTCCGTAAACCGCTTGGGTCCGGACAACAGTTGGTACATGATTAACAGTACCCACTTCTTGCCTATGATGTCTATGGCTTGAGTGATCATACAGGGACTTGGTGATTTTACTTTTTTCAGCTTCAACGTGTTCACCTCGATTCATAATGATTTTCTTCAAAGTTGTATATGAAAGGACATGATTTCTGCCGCTTTAAGAATATAGGACATCCAAGTAAATGAGGGTTACTACAAAATATACTGTAACATACCTTTTGTATGTATTATACATCATACAGTGAAAAATTACTTGAAGAAATTATATTATTATTATATACTAACTTCACAAAAGTAAGTTGGTGATAAATAATACGTATAATATGAACGCGTACTATTCTGAAAATTGAACGGGGCTGAACGCTTGAAAACAGAGTGACCTTTGGGAACTTTTACATAGATTCTTTTTTTTACAATGTGAAGCAAAATAATCATTACCTAGTAGGAACATATAATTTGTTACAGGAGGATATACATATGAACAAGATTTTGGGTTACGTTTTTCTGGTTGTGTTAGCAGGTGTCTTCGTCATGACGGGGTTTAACAAGATTAGTGGAGCAGACATGATGATTCAGACATTCGAAAGTTTCTCTTATCCGACATGGACCATGTATCTGCTGGGTGCCGCGGAGTTGCTTAGTGCAGTAGGTTTGCTGATTCCACGTACTCGCATCCTGGCTTCTGGCATACTGACATTCATTCTGATTGGGGCCGTGGGAAGTCATCTGATCTATGCACAATACGCTGCTGTTCCGTTCCCGGCTGTGTTGTTGGTAGCTAACATAATTGTTTTGGTTGTGGGCATGCGCAGATTGGAAGCGGAAGAAGAAGGCCAGATGGACGCGATTCAGGCGTAAGTTAAAGATAAGAGGGAACGTAATTGGGCTGTTCAACGTGGAAAAGGTATTCCTGTCAAAAGGAATGTAAACGCGGATGCCTATGCAGAAGATGACCACTGCCAGAGAGCGGTGGTCATCTTTTTTTATGTAAGACTTCGCGTGGCACGTGTAACGATTCGCCGCGTATGTTGGGTATCCGACTGCTGAGTCCAAGTGGCACAGACCTGCCGCATCCACTCTGGATTGGTCTTGCTGGCGTCGTTCAGCCAGTTACTTACCGAATCCTGTACATACTTATGGGCATCGGATTTTACTGCGTCAAGCAAGGGAAGGGCCATGGCCGGATTTTCTTTTAACTCCTGAATATGCTTGGCCCAGACGCCACGAGGTCTGATTGATTCTATGGCAAAGCGACGGATCAGTGGATCAGGGTCAACGCTCCATGGGATTAACTGCTGCAAGGCTAAGGATAATTCGGCAGAGATGGACTCCCGTACAGCCATCCAGGCGATTTCTCTTACACCAAAGTGATGATCTGCTGCAAAGGGCCGAATATGCTCCAACTTTTCAGTCAGGTTCAGACCGGAATCTAGCCCAATGATATAAGCCGCCCAGCAGCGAACACTGTCTGAACGATGCTCTGCAATGGAACAAAAGAGATTCGTTTTTTCATTGACTGATGGACGTTTCAACAGATCAAGCCATTGCATGGCTATGGCCGGGATGATTTTCATGATCCGCTGCTCATTCATCTGTGTTAACTGCTCTGTAATTGCTCTGGTTTCGGCATCCATTCCCCATTCATGGGTAACCTTCTGAAAAAGAGAAACATGATCTACAGCCAGCCATTCGGTCAGATTGACCGATTCGATATGTCCTGCTTGTAGCCAATTGCGGATATGCTCAGGAATTTCCGTTGCTTTACGGGCACCTTTGCGAAGAAAAATGTCTTCAGGGATAAATAGATCTGGCTTAGCATTCAACAGTATATTCCTCCTTGGTTGTATAACATCATGCGTTATACAATACAACTGGCTGGAGAACAGGGATGTAAGGCATCTTACAAGTGGGTAGTGATTTTGCGGAGGTTAGCGATTTCGTCACGATGAAGGGAGACTGATTTGAATCCGGTACGAATACGGCCGGCTCTTGCTAACTCTTGCATGACAATCGTAACCGATTCCCGTGTGGCTCCTGCCATCCAGGCAATCTCCTGATGGGTAAGCCCGAGTTGAATCCGGCAGTACTCATCTTCTTCGATCCATCCCATCTGTTCAGCCAGCCGGAAGAGATTATGTATCACCTTTTCATGCAGGTTTCCGAGTGCGAGCGTCTGTGTCAACTCGCTCATTCGTTTGATCCGCTCGCTTAGTACGTTCATTAGTCTCATCATAAATTCCGGATGTTCAATCAGAAACTGTTCAAAGCGTTGTTTGTTCATCAGGCAAATATCACACTCCTCCATCGTTTCGATATAAACGGCACGTGTTCCGAGTGAGATTCCGTTCATTTCTCCAAACACGTTACCTTCCGTCAAAATATCGAGAGTGAACTGCTTGCCCTCCGGATTTAATGTATATAAACGAACCTTTCCCCGTTTTACAAAATAGAAACCTTCTGTAAACGTATCGGGTGTCTGGATCTGTCTGTTTTTAGGTATGGTCGTAATAGAAGTCATCCCATCCATTTCAATCAGGTCTGCCTCGGATAAGGAGGACATGAGGTCGAATTGTGATAAATACAGAATTTTATCCATAGAACTCCTTTCCATTACAATATGAATATAAAAAAAAGAAGAACCCACGAAAAACAACGGGTTCTCTTGCAGCGGGACTTCCTGATCGGAAGGTCTTCTGACTATAAATGATCAAATGCCATTTTGATTATAGTAACTTTTTTAATTGAGAGACGCGTCCTTGGCTGATGCCAAGCTTTTCCGCAATTTGCTGTTGAGCCAAACCGGGATTCTGTTCAACAATTTCTTTCATCTGTTGCAGCATACGTGCCGTCTTTGGCCGCAGGTCCGGGTATTCTTGGTTGTCAGCTGTCGTCCCTTCTTCCCTAGCGGGAGATGAGACTGGGGCGGATTTGGAAGCAGGACGCTCCACGGGTGCAGGAGCCTGTTTGTTCTGAGGTACGAACCAGTCGGGAGAGTCATCCGGGTGTTTTAATTGAATTGCACAAGTCCGGCAGATGAATTGTTCTTTGAAATACATTTCCGTATCTACATCACCGCAAAAAATACATAATGTTGATTTGTACTTTCTTAAAATCAACTCTTTTCCTTCAATGAAAAACTCAAGCGGATCGCCGATATGGATTTCCATCGTATCCCGCATTTCTTTGGGAAGGACAATTCGTCCAAGACGGTCCAGAGATCTCTTCATTCCGGTTCTTTTCATCGCATCTCCCCCGCAATATTCACAATTAAAAACCTGTCCTTATTGTAAGGAAGAAAGGGCTTTAATACAACAATAATATTTCAAAAAAGTGGATAATTCCATCCATTATGGGAAAATAAGTTTAGAAAGCACGGGTGCAACCGCTAAAGTGAACAATGCAGCGAGCACCATGGAGATGCTGGAGATGGTACCGGTCAGGGAACTCAGTTCAAACGCCTTGGATGTCCCTGTGCCATGGGCACCGGTTCCAAACAGTGTGCCTCGTGCAATCTCCCCATCGATGCGCAGCATTTTGACGATGGAAGGGCCCATAATTACTCCGAGCAGACCAGTCATAATAACAAAAACAGCTGTCACTGCGGGTATGCCACCGATAGTGGCGGATACGTTCATGGCAATTGGGGTGGTGATCGATCTTGGGATCAGACTATGAATGAGACCGGAATCCAGGCGCAACCATTTGGCGAGCAGGGCAGAAGAAAGTACGGCAACGACCGAACCGGTCATGACACTGAAGACAATCTCGGAAATATGTTTTTTGAGTACATGGAAAAAGGTATAGAGCGGTACGGCAAAAGCCACCGTGGCCGGTTGAAGAAGCAGACTCAGCCATTTGCCACCACTGCTATACGTGGCATAATCCGTTCCGGTTGCAAGCAATATGCCAACAACAAGAAGCGGTGTAATGAGCAACGGAGACAGATATACTTTAGGCAGATTGCGATACATTCGTTTGGTAACCCAATAGATACCGACGGTTAACAACAGGCAGAGGAATCCAATCATCCGGTGTGACGCTCCTTTCGTTTGGCAATTCGTGTAGCCACCAGGCCTGTGCAGGACATGACCAGGAATGTACTAAGCAGTACGATGAATAAAATCTGTAGTCCGTCATGCTCTAACATGGGCATATAGTTCATAATGCCAACGGCTGACGGGATAAAAAATAACAATAGTTCACCGAGCAGCCAGGCAGCTCCAACTTCAATCCAGCGCAGCTTCACGACACGAGTCTGAAGCAGAATGAATAACACAACCATACCGAGTATTGAACCTGGTACAGGAAGATGGAGAGTACGGGCCAGCAGGTCCATGAGCAGTGAAAAAACCATTAAGAGCGCAACCTGTGCAATACCAAGGCCCCATTTTTTCACTTCAATCCCTCCTTGTATAATCAACGTAATCGTTTAAGTTATTATGAAAAT
The DNA here is from genome assembly GCF_002803315.1 of Paenibacillus sp. GM1FR. Taxonomy (NCBI): domain Bacteria; kingdom Bacillati; phylum Bacillota; class Bacilli; order Caryophanales; family Paenibacillaceae; genus Paenibacillus; species Paenibacillus sp. GM1FR. The sequence goes on from NZ_MKZL01000022.1 coordinate 170,154, forward strand.
GAAAATGATTCATTTGATATCACAAATTTTACATGGCATTCTTTCATGAGTAAAATGCATATTAAGAATGTTTACTATTCCATTTGTCTATGAGAGGTGAGTATCAACCGATGGATATCCGCCATTTGCAATATTTTCTGGAAGTTGCCCGGCAGCAGAGCTTCACTAAAGCCGCCGAAGTTCTGTATATCACCCAGCCCACGATCAGCAAGACGGTCAAGAGTCTTGAAGAGGAGTTGGGTATCACGTTATTGGACCGTTATGGGAAGAAAGTTGAACTAACCGATGCGGGTCATGTGTTTTTTCGGCAGGCACTTGAGATTGAAAAATCATTCCGCAGTCTGTCGTCCGAATTGGACGATCTGATGAACTTGAAGAAAGGCCACCTGCGGATTGGCTTGCCGCCAATGGTGGGGTCCAGCTTTTTCCCCATGATCATTGGTGAATTTCACAAAGCCTACCCGCAGGTGACCATTCAGCTGTTTGAGGATGGTGCCAAAAAAGTAGAGACCGATGTGATCAGTGGTGCACTGGATATTGGCGTTGCCGTACTGCCAACCGTGGATGAACTGTTGGATCATTTTGTGTTTGTCAAAGAGAAGCTGAACCTGCTTGTACACCCTTCACATCCACTTGCGGGGAAAGAGTCGGTTGCATTGCATGAACTGGAAAACGATGCCTTTGTGCTGTTTAGGGAGGATTTTGCATTGCATGACCGGATTATTGTGGCCTGTCAGAATGCTGGGTTCCAGCCCCGTGTGGTATATGAGAGCTCCCAGTGGGATCTGCTCAGCGCGATGGTTGCTGCAAATTTGGGGGTAGCCTTACTGCCGGAGACGATCTGTCGTGAGGTAGACCATATGCGCGTGCGCATTATACCCGTGGTGGAACCGGTGATTCCATGGCAGCTCGGCATGATCTGGCGGAAGGATCGTTATCTTTCATTTGCCACGAGAGAGTGGATTGGATTCACTCAGTCGATGCTGGGTGAGTAAGGGAAGCGATCGGAAGGTTGTTCTGTCATTGTAATGCTCCGTGTAAATACTCTTTTGTTGACCCCGGATCGTTGTTACAATGGAAGCATAATCATGATGGAGGTGTACGAACATGAAACTGCGGGTATCCGCTGTACAATACCAATTGCACACAATCAGCTCGTTTGAGCAGTTCGCCGCTCAGGCTGAGCATTACATACGGACAGCGAGTGAATACGGAACCGAATTTGTCCTGTTCCCGGAATTTTTCACAACGCAGTTAATGTCCATTGGGGACAAACAAGGCAATGCACTGACAATTGAGGATCTGCCAAACTTTACGGAACAATATGAACAACTGTTCACGTCACTCGCTGCCAAGTACGGCATGCACGTCATCGGGGGAACCCACGTCATTCGCCGTGAAGGGAAGCTGTATAATACAGCCCACATGTTCTACCCGGATGGTCGCATTGCGCGGCAGGACAAGATTCACATTACACCAACCGAAGTCCAGGAATGGAACATGGCTCCCGGAGAGGGACTTGAGGTGTTCGACACGGACAAAGGCCGTATTGCGATGCTGACTTGTTACGATATTGAATTTCCGGAAATTGTACGGATGGCCAAAGCCAAAGGCGCAGACGTAATTTTCTGTCCTTCCTGTACGGACGATCGTCACGGATTCTACCGTGTGCGTTATACGAGTCATGCCCGCGCGGTAGAGAATCAGGTGTATGTTGTGTTAACCGGAACAGTGGGTAACCTGCCAACCGTTGATTTCATGCGTGCCAACTATGGACAGGCTGCAATTATTACGCCGAATGATATCCCGTTCCCGCCACGTGGCATTCTGGCCGAGGGTGAGATTAACAACGATATGATCGTGACCGCCGATCTGGATCTGGACTTGTTGTATGAGGTACGTGAACGTGGATCGGTAACGACCTGGCGTGACCGCCGTACTGATCTGTATACCGATTGGGAGTAGGCAACCTTATAGAGGTTGTTCAAAAAGCCCGCTTTTGATTACGAAGGATGCCTAGTGGCATCATCAGCATCGAATATGGAATTCAGCCGAAATGTCCGTTGCTCACGTAGTCTTCCCTACGCTCCGCTACTCCATTTCTAGCTTCATCCCATCTTCTCGGTACTGAAAACCGACCTTTTTGAACACATAATTAAAACCGAAGCGAAACAGAGTAGGGAATTCATTTTGTCAGTGGAAAGGGGTGACCCGGCAACATGTATACCAAAGAAATGCTGATCACCGACCCGGAGCGAAGTGGCAAAAGGGTAAAAGCAGTCGTTCGCAATTATGTTGCATCCGACTTTGAGGAACTCATTCGCATTCAGGCGGAGAGTTTCCCTCCTCCTTATCCGGAAGAGCTGCTCTGGAGTCACGAGCAGCTCACCAGTCATGTACAGCATTACCCGGAGGGTGCCATCTGTATTGAAGTCGATGGAGAGTTGGCCGGATCAATGACCTCGCTACGGATGCAGTGGGACCCTGCACATCCAGCAAGTCATACCTGGGCCCAAGTAACGGATGACGGTTATATTCGTAACCACCAGAGGGATGGCAACACGCTGTATATTGTTGATCTCTGTGTTCGTCCAAAGTACCGCAAATGGGGACTGGCTCAACTTATGATGCAGGCGATGTACCACCTTGTCATCGTTCAGGGGATGGATCGGTTACTAGGTGCTGGTAGAATGCCCGGTTATCATCTGGTTGCAGACCAACTGTCTGCGCAGGAATATCTGGATCAGGTAGCAGTGGGAGAGAGGCGTGACCCGGTGATCTCGTTCCTGCTTCGCTGTGGCCGCATGCCGGTTGGTGTGACCGCAGACTATCTGGACGATGAGGAATCCTGCAACTATGCAGCCCTGATGGAGTGGCAGAATCCGTTCAGATAAAGAAATGTTAAATGAGATACATTATCAATCGAGGGGGTATTTATTCATGGAATTCACGCGTATTACATCCATTAAAGATCCATTGTTTGCACAAATGCACAAGCTGATGCAGGAGATTTTCCCGCGGGAAGAAGTGCTGGACTTCCCCCTGTGGGAAAAACCGCTGGAAGACCCGGGTATTCGGGTGTTCGTGGCTGTGCATGAGGGACAGGTTGTTGGAGCGACGGAGTACCGTTATTACGAGGATTGGAACGTTGCCATGACGGACTTCACGATTATTGGGCGCGAAGGACTGGGGATCGGCAGTTTCCTGGCGAATCACCGCAAGCGTGATCTGCAAAAGCTGGCTGCAGCAAACGGGAAAGAATTGTTTGGTATGTTTGCCGAAATTTATAATCCTTATCTGAGTCAGGATCACGAGTTTGGCGGTATCAAGCCAATGGACCCGTATGTGCGTCGCGAAGTGCTGTCCCATCTGGGATATCAGCGTCTGGACTTCCCGTATGTTCATCCATCTTGGCAAGGTGACGGTGAAGCGGTTGGCGGCTTGGACCTGTGCTTCATGCCAGGTGATGAGTCGCTTGGTGAACTGCCAGCAAGCCTAGTGGCTGATTTCCTGAATCGATATTATGCAGTGCTTCCTAACAAACCGCAGGAATGGCTTGCCATGGTAGAGCAATTGACTGCTCGCAAGTCGGTTGCGCTACTGCCGTTGTAAACTGGACGGGATAGAACATTAAATCATAGTGGCGTTGCAAGTACCTTGAAGAATGATGACAGATGCAAAAAGCCCGTAGAACAGGCCATTATTGGACCTGCTTTCTACGGGTTTTTTCTATTTAGTTCGAGGTTGAGATTGAGCCAATGTAAGTTGGTTTTAAAATATTTTCTTTAAGAAGTGGTGAATGAGCTCATGGATCTCTGTCACATGTGTTTCGAGAGCAAAATGCCCAGTATCAAGTAAATGCACTTCTGCAGATGGGATATCACGCTTATAAGCTAAAGCTCCAGCAGGAAGAAAAGCAGGATCATTTTTACCCCATACAGCTAGAAGAGGAGGTTGATAATTGCGGAAATAAGCCTGAAATTCAGGATAAAGATCCACGTTTGTTCTATAATCGAGGATTAAATCCAGTTGGATTTCTTCAGCTTCCGGGCGTGACATGTAGGCAATATCCAGTGAATATCCGTCTGGTGAAACAAGGCTAGCATCAGTTCCATGAAGATACTGAAAGTTACGGATAGTTTCGGGGGTTAAGGAATCACGACATGCTTCACGATTTTCAGGTGTTGGAGAGTGCCAATACATCTCCCAAGGTCCCCATGCGTCACTAAACCCTTCGACATATGCGTTGCCATTCTGACTAATAATGGCTTGAACTTGTTCCGGGTGAGCCACTGCCAAGCGATAACCGACAGGTGCCCCATAATCAAACACATACATTACATATTTCTTAAGAGCTAATGCTTCAGTGAAACCTTCAATAACTCGAAACAGGCTGTCAAATGTGAAGTCAAACTGACTACGCGGTGGAGTTGCTGTGCGACCAAACCCAGCAAGATCAGGGGCAATGACACGATATTGTTCTGCCAGTTTGGGAATAAGGTCGCGAAACATATGACTAGAGGATGGAAACCCGTGTAATAGTAAAATAACTGGGCCATCCTTAGGCCCGGCTTCACGGTAAAAAACTTCGACATCTCCAACTTTCTGGTGCTGATAACTAATCTTCATTTTTTTACATCTCCTTCTGGATTCATTAAGAAGTCCAATATTATTTCTCTTACTTACTTGTACAACTGGTGATGACGTGTTTTTATTGTATAATTAAACTATTTATTTGAATAATGAATAGATTGAATACTAGCTATTTTAAATCGAAATACAAAAGGGTGAAAGATATGATAAATTCCTTAGAGGGTCGTTTTTTTCAGGCATTTATTGCTTTGCTTGAAGAGAAGAGTTTCAGCCGAGCTGGGGAGCGCTTAGGTTATGTCCAGTCCACAGTAACAACTCATATTCAACAGCTGGAGAAGATCTGCGGACAGAAGTTGTTTCATCGATTTCCACGAGGGGTGGAACCTACGGAAGCTGGAAAAGTATTTTCCAAATATGCTTATCAGTATGTCCACTTAAGTGAATCCCTTAAAGAAAGTATGAATGATATGAATGAGCCGTGCGGAACAATAAATATTAGACTACAGGAATCCTTTTTTCTTACGCGCATGCTTCCATTTGTACAGGAATATACGAGAACCTTTCCAAGCGTATATTTACGTGTTGAACAAGGGGCGCATCAAGATATTCTAAAAAGTGTGCTGGAATATGCCCTGGATTTTGGCATTGTTCCTCAAAACCCTGAGCGACATGACATTCTCTTTTATCCGATTATGGAAGAGACTATTGTTTTTGTTGCATCTGAGGATTTGGTTTGGAAAGTGGAAAGTGTAGGGGCGCAGATTCTAAATGACGAGGTGTTTATCAGTAACGGCACATCTTGTTTGTATCATACGACTGCTGTAGATGTTCTAAAGAATGAAGGGATTGTGGTTAAGGATGCGTTAGAGCTTTCAAGTCTTGAGATGATCAAGGAACTTGTATGCTGTGGAAAAGGTTTTGCCTTGGTCCCTAAAATAGCGATCAAAAACGAACTAAAGATGGGTAGATTAAAAATTCTTCCTTTTACTTCTAAAATAAGCTTTACGCATGGTCTGATTGTTCATAAAAATCGAGAGCGTAGTTTTACTGCTGAAAGTTTCCAATCGGAACTACTTAAATATTTTAAAGAATATTGATCCATTAGCTCTTGTAGCCTTCTGAAATGGTAAAGGGTTGAATGCCGATTGTGTGTAATTCAAATAACGCACATGTTCATCCTTGCAGGATTGGTCATGTACGTTATAGATGTGTAATCTTGAAGAAACTTCAGTACTTGGTGATTCACTATGAAGCTCTTTTTAGAATATTAAAAAAATAAAATCAGTTCGCGTACTTACGATCCGGTAACTGGCTCAAATAACTGTTGGACAAGTGTGCAAGATCCAATGCCCGATCATATTGTTCCTTCGTTATAAACCGTGAAGACTGCCCACTGTTATTGGGTGTGGAGAATACTGAAGGTACCTTTTCCGCCGAAATCTTCGATATCTCTTCTGAAGGAACACCCGTCTGCTGTTGCTCGGTATCTTGTCTGCCCGCATCAGCTAGGGAATAATGCGTTCCGTCCCCGTATCCTTTCGCCGGTATGAAGAGAGAAGCATCGTTTAGCACTGACCCGGAAGGAAGGTAATAACGTTGGGGTAGGAGATTATCACCTTCATGCAACAAATCCTGTCCGAAGTGTAATTGGTCCTTCAGCGATACTCCGGTGAGTCCCGCAATCGTTGGCAGAATGTCCACCTGGCCTCCGATCTGCTCCAGCTGTACACCGGGAGTAGCACCCGGGGCCGAGATAATGAGTGGAATATTAATCATATCTGCTGATGTGTATTCCCGACCATACAATTCTTTCATAAGGACTTTGTCATCCCGATCCAGTGAGTAGATGGGAAGCCCCAGGTGATCCCCGTACAAGACAAACAAGCTATTTTCCCATAATCCCCGTTCTTTCAATCCAGCAATCAACTGTCCAACTGCCTCATCCGCATAATGCTGTGATATCAAATAATCACCGGGCAACGTATCCTTGTAACGCTCTGGCAGCGTCAGCTTCACCTTGTTTTTAGGCAAAGTGTACGGGTGGTGGGCTGACATAGAGATGATATGGGCATAGAAGGGATTCCCCGAAGACTGCATGGATTCCAGCTTATCCAGTGTTTTGGAATACAGTACTTCATCCGAGGCTGAAAAGGCGATAGAGTCCTGCGTGCCGAAATAATCAATATCATAATAATGGTCGAATCCAAGTGCCTTGTATAACTGATCCCGATTCCAGAAACGAACATCATTTGTATGGAATGTGGCTGTTTGATATCCGTTTGCCGACATCAACTTGGGTAGACTCGGCAGAGCTTTATCCGCATATACGGTTGTTGCTGCCCCGTTCGGTGGGGTGTAAAAAGATGTGTTCACAACAAATTCTGCATCTGATGTATTTCCCTGTCCCACTTGCTGATAGAAGTTCGGAAAATACAGGCTCTGTCTAGCCAATTGATTCAGATTAGGCGTAATCTCTTGTCCATCTACCTCTAATCCAATCAGAAAGTTCTGAAACGATTCCAACTGGAGCATAATCACATTGCGTCCGTTTGCGGCACCCTGCTCCACAATCGCAGGAAGTTCGGTCGATTGCTTCAGTTGGTCGATGTCAGTCTGATCAATGTGAGCGATGGGCACAGGTTTATCAGGTCGATCCAGGATGGTATACGCCTCGTAACCGAGGATGCCCATCTGTTCTGCTTGTGTAAGCTCACTCATGCTGGCCCGATTGGGATAGATGTTGAGCATGCACAGGATCATGGAAAGGGTCAGAATGACCGAGGCAACCCTTCTTCTGGCACGTCGTTCAAGCGGAATGCGGTTCGGACGTTCTGTACTCCCGAGCTTGATCCGACGACGAATGAGTATCCCCCCGATAATCAGAACGTCTGCAAAAATAAACAAATAATAGGGGTCAAGCAAAGAAAACATGCTGCTCTTGACCGAGGTCACCTGATTCACCTGTGCCAGCGCGTGATAGTTAACGATTACACCATAGTATTTGTAGTACATGATGGCTGCAAAGAAAATCCCTGAGAGCAGCAAATTCATGGCAAGGTATATCCACATTCGCCGCTTGGCAGCAAACCACTCGATTAGACAGAAGCCGATCCAGATGAGCGGCAATTCGGTCAGCAGTGGTTTCCAGACAGGGATGTCATCAAAGATAACAATCCAGGCCAGTGAACTTTTGATCATCATGATAATGGTAAAGAATATAAACGGTCCGCTTAGAAATCGGGTGAGTGAACTGCGTGACAAGGTACCGCCTTCCCTTCCGAAGTTTCATTTAACAAGTATTATCCTATCTGAGCATGGCTGTGTCAAAAATGAGAGCCTTCTACAATTGACGGCAAAAAACCTCTTCCATGCAGGAAGAGGTTTGAAAAAACATGGGCCACTGCGATAAAAGCCAGATGCGACCCAATTTCGTTATTCTATAGTGTACGTTGTGACGTAAGAAGGTCTGGGGAACATGGTGGGCTTCTGTGCGGTCAGCCCTTCGCTTGTACTGCGGTTGCGATGAGCGTGACTATATGCTTGGGATTCCTGCCAGCCTTTGAAGTTTTCTTCCGACTGCCAGAGTGTAAGTACGACATACGTGTCATCCTTCAGAGGACGAAGCACACGAATACCGACAAAGCCAGGCTCGTCTTCTACCTTGCGGGCACGGTTCTTAAACCGTTCTTCAAAATCGTTACGACCATCCTCTGTGACAGGGATATTGTTGAGAACAGCGTAACCACCGCCAGTCCAGGAGCCTGCGGCATCAAAAGCTTCATATGCGGCTACTTTATCATCAGACTCAATATTCATCAGGCGTTCTGCGGATTCAATAGCCAGACGCACGTGCTCTTCGCTTCGCAAAGTCAGATGCGGGTATGCAGCAAGTGCATCCGGAATCGGTGAAGGAACCAAATAGATATACATAGAAGCTGCCTCCTTATTTAAATGCTTTCCATTTCAACATAGCATATGGGATTGTGCGAGTCCAATCGGTTCACATGTATCGGACAGGTGGGCTAATTCCGAGCTGAGTAGTATAGGTTTGCCGCAATAGAAGATAAACAATGAATGACAAACACTGCAGTAATAATGAAAAAGGAAAGCGATATTCCGTCTAGCATAACTACGAGGATCCAAGCCAGAGCAAGACTGATGGTTGTCGCATTCCAGGAGAAGGCCTTTGCTCTCGTGATACAATAGAGGTATCGCTCATCCAGTCCGTTTTGCTTTCTTGCAATCAACCTTGTGAAAAAAATAATGAGTATTGCAAATAACAAACCAGCTACAATTCCACCGATCCCGATCATCCGATTCAGTAATTCAGAACTCAATATTCTCATCTCCTTCAAAAATAAATAATTCCTCGATCTGACAGCCAAATAATTGGGCAAGCTTGTGAGCAAGAACAAGAGAAGGTTTGTACTTTCCGGATTCCAACGATATGATGGTCTGCCTGGAGACCTTAAGCCGTTGAGACAGTTCTTCCTGTGTGATGTGCATATGTATTCGTTTGTCTCTGATTAGATTTTGCAAGTATATCCTCCCATAAGTAAAGTTCGCTTTACGTAAAGTTAACTTTACTTATGCGACGATGGAATGTCAATCTCTCTTTATAATATTTTCCACTTCTTCGAGGTGGTGCTGTGTCCAAAAGCATATTTCATGATAAAGTATAGTCACTACAAACAGAACGGGTGATCGTATGACAACAACAATTCGGATATCGGTTAGACCTTTGGTGGAGTATGTGTACCGCAGTGGCAGCATACGTCCAGGGTTCCGGACCAACGCATCGATGCAGGAGGGAACTCGAATCCATCAGCGGGTACAGAAGGAGTACACGGAAGAGGATCTGAAAGAGATTGTGCTCGAAGCTGAGATTCAACATGGGGATCTGACCTATGTGGTGGAGGGACGATGTGATGGCCTGATCCGGTTGGAGGGTCAGTTGACGGTGGATGAGATCAAATCAACTGCGGGCAATCTGGATGATCTGGGAGAAGGTCTTCCAGTGCACTGGGCGCAGGCCATGATGTATGCCTACATGTACGCCGTTCAGCAAGATGAACCACGCATGCAAGTGCAGTTGACGTATGTGCATTCGGTAACCCATGAAGAAAGACGGTTTCGCCGAATGGCAGAACGGCAGGAACTTGAGCAGTTTGCGGCAGAAGTGATTGCCGGTTATGCGCCATATGCAGAGATGATCGCTGCATATGAAGAAAAGCGTGATATCAGTGTGAAAGAGCTACCGTTTCCTTTTCGCAAATACAGGGAGGGACAGCGGAAGCTGGCAGGAGCCGTATACAAGACAATCCGTGAGGGTCAGGGATTGATGGCGAAAGCACCAACAGGCATTGGTAAAACGATGTCCGTGCTGTTCCCCACAGTCAAAGCGATTGGCGAAGGCGAAGCGAGCCGATTGTTCTATCTGACCGCAAGGACGACGACACGGGTGGCGGCAGAAGAAGCTTTTGCCCGGATGCAATCGGAAGGATTGAAGATGCATGTGATCAGTCTGACCGCGAAGGACAAGATATGTTTTAAGGAAGAGGAAGCTTGTGATAAGGGGCAGTGCGGCATGTGTGAAGGATATTATGACCGTATTAACGGGGCCGTGCTGGACATGCTGGAACATGAGACGTTGATGACACGTCCGGTCATCGAGCAGTATGCGCGCAAACATCGGGTGTGCCCGTTTGAGTTTTCACTGGATGCGGCGTATGCAGCCGATGCGGTGATCTGCGATTATAACTATATTTTCGATCCGAGGATCTCTCTGAAAAGAATGTTGGAGGAGCAGAAACGCAAGACGGTGTTATTGGTGGACGAGGCTCATAATCTGGTCGATCGTGGCCGAATGATGTTTTCCGCTGAGCTGGAGAAGGCAGTATTTCTGGATGTGAAAAGAGAGTTCCAGTCGCTGGACAGCAGTGTGCCTGCTGCCAAAGCCATTGTTGACTACACCGGGGCCATTGATAAGTATCTGATTACCCTTCGGAAAAACGGTGGAGAAGAAGGAAAGATCATCCAGCAGGAAGCACCGGAGGAACTGATTGAACGACTGGAGCCTTTTGTCATGGTTGCGGAGCAATGTCTTGTTGAAGGTGGTTCAGGGAATGCCGAGACGGATCAGTTGCTGTTGGATGCCTACTTCACGGCACAGAATTTCCTGCGTATTGCCAAGCTGTATGATGAACGTTTTATTACGTATGCAGAGTGTGTTCGAAGTGAAGTGAGAGTGAAGTTATTCTGTCTCGATCCTTCGGTACTGCTTCGTCAGACGGCCAAAGGATTCCGCTCCCTCATTCATTTCTCAGCCACATTGTCACCCCTTCGCTATTATCGGGATATGCTGGGTGCAGAGGAAGAGGATTATACATTGCAGATTCCATCGCCATTTCAGCGTGAACAGCTGGATGTAAGGCTTCTGCCCTTATCTGTGCGATATAAGGACCGGGAGCAATCCCGGCGCCCCATTGCAGAGATGCTGCAACAGCTGGTAAGTGAATGGCCGCGCAGCAATCTGATGGTCTTCTTCCCTTCCTACCCTTATATGCGCGAGATATATGAAACCTATGCACAGCTTCCGAATGAAGCGGATACGGTCATACAGAAGCAGGGCATGAACGAACTGGAACGGGAGCAGTTTTTGGATGGATTTCAGCCGAATCCTGAACGAACACGCTTGGTATTTGCTGTCATGGGTGGCGTATTCTCTGAGGGTGTCGATCTGCCGGGAGACCGCTTGAATGGCGTCGTTGTGGTAGGTGCGGGGTTGCCGCAGATTGGTCTGGAGAACAATGTGCTTCGTGATTATTATGACCGTACAGGCCGCAACGGGTTCAATTATGCCTATATTTTCCCCGGTATGAACAAGGTGCTACAGGCAGGAGGAAGGCTGATTCGGACAGAGGAAGACAGGGGCGTGTTGGTGCTGGTCGACGATCGTTTTATCCAAGAACCGTATCGTTCCCTGCTGCCCGAGGAGTGGCGGGACTATAAACGAATTTGAATATGATGCATCTCCACAGTAATTTTCAATGGAATCAGGCAAATGCTGAACCAAGAAGTTTAACATTTTTCTCAGATTTCTTTCCTTTATATGATTGAAGGGTAGGGTGAAAGGGTTATAACTTGGTTAGCAACGAACGAACAACGGCGATTACCCTATCCGTTCCGCGGTCCGCTTCGAAAGCAATCAAGGAGGTCGGTTATAATGAAGAGAAATCATACCATGATGCAGTTTTTTGAATGGCACCTGGCTGCAGACGGAGATCATTGGAAGCGACTGGCTGAAATGGCCCCGGAATTGAAAGCCAAAGGCATTGATACGGTATGGGTGCCTCCTGTGACCAAAGCCGTATCAGCTGAGGATACAGGTTATGGTGTATATGATCTGTATGATTTGGGTGAATTTGACCAAAAGGGTACCGTGCGTACCAAATACGGCACCAAGCAGGAACTGATAGAGGCCATTGCTGAGTGTCAGAAGAACGGCATTGCCGTCTATGTGGATCTGGTTATGAATCACAAGGCCGGAGCAGATGAGACGGAAGTGTTCAAAGTGATCGAGGTTGATCCCAATGATCGAACGAAGGAAATTTCTGAGCCGTTTGAGATTGAGGGCTGGACCAAATTCACATTCCCGGGTCGCGGGGATCAATACTCCTCTTTTAAATGGAACTCTGAACACTTCAACGGCACGGACTTTGATGCCAAGGGAGAACGAACAGGTGTATTCCGCATCGCGGGAGAGAATAAAAAATGGAATGAGAATGTCGATGATGAGTTTGGTAACTATGACTATCTGATGTTCGCCAATATAGATTATAACCACCCGGATGTTCGGCGCGAGATGATCGATTGGGGGAAATGGCTGATCGATACCCTCCAGTGTGGTGGGTTCCGGCTGGATGCGATTAAGCATATCAACCATGAATTCATTAAGGAATTCGCAGCGGAGATGATCCGCAAACGCGGTCAGGATTTCTACATCGTAGGCGAGTTCTGGAATTCAAACCTGGATGCATGTCGTGAATTCCTCGATACGGTAGACTATCAGATCGACCTGTTTGACGTGTCTCTTCACTACAAGTTGCATGAGGCTTCGCTTGCAGGTAGAGACTTTGATCTCTCCAAAATTTTTGATGACACCTTGGTGCAGACCCATCCCACACATGCGGTAACCTTCGTAGATAACCATGACTCACAACCTCATGAAGCGTTGGAATCATGGATTGGAGACTGGTTTAAGCCGAGTGCTTATGCGTTGACACTATTACGTCGCGATGGTTATCCGGTTGTATTTTACGGAGATTATTATGGCATTGGTGGTCCTGAACCTGTGGATGGCAAAAAAGAAATTCTGGACATTCTGCTGTCAGCCCGTTGCAACAAGGCGTATGGAGAGCAAGAAGATTACTTCGATCACGCCAATACGATTGGCTGGGTACGTCGTGGCGTAGAGGAAATCGAAGGTTCCGGTTGTGCAGTGGTCATCTCCAACGGGGATGACGGTGAGAAGAGAATGTTCATTGGAGAGCATCGTGCTGGTGAGGTTTGGGTGGATCTGACGAAGAGCTGTGATGATCAGATTACCATTGAGGAAGACGGCTGGGCCACCTTCCATGTGTGCGGTGGAGGCGTCTCGGTATGGGCCCTTCCGGAACAGAATGAGGACTGCGCTGACGCTGAGTAACGGCATGTGCCAGGCAGGATAAGAAAAGGTACACGGATTGATATGAAAACAGTATATAGATAGATCGTTATCGTTAAACCATCTGAACAGGAGAGCGAGTATACCTGTGTCCAGGTGGTTTTTTGCATTTATCTAGGTTCAACTAAAACTCCATCCTAACGAACCGAGGGCACCTTATTTGCACTGAATTAGCGTTATTGGAATTCTAACGAATCTCAGTAACCTTATTACTCTCAAAAACGAATGAAATAGCGCCAATTGGAGCAACATCACCTGATTAACGCGTTTGAGATTCGTTAGAATACTGGTAACTATGATTTCAGCCGAATAAGGTCTCTCAGATTCGTTAGCTTAACGTGGGTTAAGTGTCGCCGCCATACGCAAACGAATTATTGCTACAATTAAAAACATGAAATGAGAAAGAAACAGTTCGGTCCCACATCTTAATACATGGTACAATAATCCAAATATGGAGTGTTAGAAAACAAAATGAGAGAACGTAATAAGCGATATTCTTTGCAGAAGATTGGAGAAGAGGAGGGGCGGCATGAGTCCCAAAAGAGAGATGAACCGTTTCTTCCCGTTAGTCATGTACCTATGTGTAATAGCCGTGTGTCTGGGGGCTTGCAGTTTGGGACCAAACCAGGGGCCAGCGGGTGAACCGAAGCGAACCGATGAGTATACGTTGAATTCGGAGCGAAGAGATTTGAATGAGCGGGTTACGAAGAACCTTGAGTCTTTTCAGACGAACTCGCCAGATGATTATAATTTGACAGCAACGGTGGATGTGAGTCATGAATCCGGAGTTGATCGGATTACTTATGAGATTTTGGTGAATGAGGCTCGGGTGCCCATGGTTAATGTCATTCAGTCCTTCACCCTCGATCCCAACATGATAAATCGAATAGATGCCGGAGCGTTATTTCATTCCAATGTGAGCAATACACACGAGATTAGTTTAGAGTCTGACAAGGAACCGCTTGGATTGAGTTTGAGCAGAAGTTACGTCTTGAAGCCCAAGGCGGAGATCGACAGCAATATCCTCCAGCGTTATGCAGATATGTATATCAAAATTTCCTATGGCCCAAATGATCAGCGAACGGAAGATTATTTTCACATCCATGCCGAGCCCTCTCCGAGGACAATTGAGCATATGAAGTCATGGGAGAAAGAAAAATAGGAAAAAGCAACGCCCACCAGTTCCGTATGAGGAATCTGAGTAGACGCTGCCGGTTATCTATTTGAGATAGTAAGGTTATTACTTTTCAAAATACTGATTCATCGTATCCCACATTCGATTGAACTCACTTCGTTCCATTGAAAATGCTCCAGGCTTCTCAGGTTTGTGGTTTTACCTACTCCAGTTCAAATGATTCCAACGTGCCAACCATTCGCAGATTATGCTCGCGGTTGAACTGATCCCGTCTGTCCGCATCCGCGTATTGATCATGATAATGCATCAGTACGGTTTTCTGTCTCACTTCCGCGGGTAACTGCTCCAGATCCTTCAATGAGGTATGGGATTTGATGACCAGATCGTGCATATGACATTCATGGAAAATCAGCTGCACATCAGCGGCAACTTGCTCCACACGTTCCTGGTCGAGTGTACTGTCAGCACTGTAATAGAAGTAAGGCTTGGCGAGTAGCCCATTGCTGACCATACCGGGAACATGCTGTGTCCGAAACGTCTCAAACGTCACGCCGCCCAGTTCGAATGTGCCTCCATCTGGCAGGGGAACGACATCGTAGTAATCGCTCATGGTACGTTCACCATCCGTTGTGTAGCGCATGCCGGGGGATAGAATGTTCCAGAGCGGATCTACCAATTGTTCGTGGATGAACAGACGGGGTTTGCGGTCGCCTACGATCTGTGCGTAATAACCCAGCATTTGTACACCGTTAATATGATCTTCATGCAAATGGGTAATGAACACATTGTGGATATCGGTCATGGCGAATCCATATTCCTTGAGTGCTTTAGCATTTGATTCTGGAAAATCAATGACCAGATGCGTGTCTTCGAATTCAGCCAACATACTATTGTGGTGCTGCTCCACGCTGAACATATCTCCAGTGCCGAGAAAAGTAACTTTCAATTCATTTCATCTCCTTGTGTGATCTTCAGATCAGCATCCTTGCGTTAAATCCAGTATACCTTGTTCCCGAATATATGCCTAAATCAACCTTTTTTGATAACGCTATCATTTTATATTGAACTTTGATGATAAACAGTGTAGCGTAAAGATGGGAAGTGAACCCATATGAACGTAAACTCACCTAAAGGGAGCGTGCGAGGCGAATGAAATCTTTTCTGGATGAACAATTTTTGCTGCACAATGAAACGGCGATCAAGTTATATGAGGATTATGCCAAAGACATGCCGATTATTGATTATCATTGCCACCTCAGTCCTCAGGAGATCTACGAGAACAAAACCTTTGGCAATCTTACAGAGGCTTGGTTATACGGTGATCACTATAAGTGGCGGCTCATGCGCGCAAACGGAATTGAAGAGCAATATGTGACCGGCGGCGAGGGAGTAACCGATTACGATCGTTTCATGGCTTATGCCAAAACGGTACCGATGATGATTGGTAATCCGCTGTACGCCTGGTCTCATCTGGAATTACAGCGATATTTCGGCGTCTACGAAGTATTGAATGAGACAAGCGCACCGGCCATCTGGGAAAAAGTAAATGCCAAACTGAACAGTGACGGATTCGGTGCACGCGATCTGATTACCAAATCCAATGTCACTGTTGTGTGCACAACCGATGATCCAACGGATTCTCTGGAGTATCATCTGAAAATTCAGGAAATCGAAGGCTTTGATACGGCGGTATTACCTTCTTTCCGCCCGGATAAAGGCTTGGAATTGAACCGGGATACCTTCGTGGGATGGGTGGGCAAGCTGTCGCAGGCATCTGGCACTGCCATTTCAGATTATGAATCCTTCCTTGCTGCGCTGGAGTCACGTGTGGAATTTTTCCATTCCGTCGGCGGCAGAGTCTCTGACCATGCACTTGATTATGTTCCTTACGGCGTGGCTACACGCGAAGAAGCAGCTGCCATCTTTGCAAAGGTACTTGCGGGTCAGAAGGTAACTCGTGAGGAAGAGGACAAGTACAAGACGGTAACGCTGACGTTCCTTGGCAAACTGTATGCAGATCGGGGCTGGGTGATGCAGTTCCACATTAATGCAGCCCGTAACAACAACACACGGATGTTTGCCAAACTTGGGCCGGATACTGGTTACGATGCCGTGAATGATACGCCGCTTTCCGCAGCGATGATTGGATTGCTCGACGCGTTGGAGCAGCAACAAGCACTGCCCAAAACGATTCTGTATTCTCTGAATCCACGGGACAATGAAGTGCTCGCGGCGATTATCGGCAGCTTCCAGGGCGGGGGTATTCCGGGCAAAATCCAGCTTGGTGCCGCCTGGTGGTTCAATGATACGAAGGATGGCATGCTCACTCAGATGAAAGCCCTGGCGAATGTTGGTCTGCTCAGCCGTTTTGTTGGCATGCTGACCGATTCACGCAGCTTCCTGTCCTACACCCGGCATGAGTATTTCCGTCGTCTCGTCTGCAACCTCATCGGTGAATGGGCCGAACAAGGGGAGGCACCGCAGGATATGGAGCTGCTCGGTCAGATCGTACAGGGTATTGCCTACAACAATGCAAAAGAGTATTTCCCGTTTGCCTCAGTGCCTAAAACAGTCTCTGCTTCACAGTCCTGATGAGTAACAAAGGCACCTAATCATGCAATTTATGCAATAAGAAGATTCTTTTGTGTCTACTTTTCAATCGTAATAAAATGCTCCCCTTCCTTACCTCCGGGCCATCATCCACCGGAGTAATGAACGGGAGTTTCTTTATAAGTTGAATTCATGGAATTGTACATAATAACTATAGTGGACTCCAATGGAGGCCATATGACAAAACCCATAATCAAGCGCGTGTATGCTCTTGGTTATGGGTTTATGTTGGTTATTTTTAGATGTTTGACAATGGCTTCTTGAGATAATATACTTAGTACACCTAATTAATTGTGCATCTATTTAATTGCATTACTATTTAATAGATGTCCTATGATGTTGGATGTCTATGGAATGATAAAGAAAGAAGGAGGGACCCATTATGACTGGTATAGATCCGGTCGCTCAGAAGCTTTTGTACTCCATTATGCAGTTTAATAAAGGCAAATGGAGGCAACATAAACCTCATGGGCGCAATCACAATGAAATTATGGTGCTGGGTTGTTTACTCCACGGGATGCATCCGGGAGAACAATTGAACTGGCAGGACAATCCGCCTGATTTCAATGACACGATCGAATCCAATCACCCCGGGATGAAAGTCTCGGAAATCAGCGCATTGCTACGAGTGAAGTCACCGACCATTACACCTGTTATTCGTGGCCTTGAAGATGAGGGGCTGGTCAAACGGACGATGGACCCGGAGGATCGCCGTGCTGTCCGCATCACGATTACTGAAGCAGGTCGTGAAATTATTCGGGCTGCTCACCAAGAACGCATGGAAATATTCAATAAGTTAGTTGAGCATTTGGGTGAGCAAGACAGTACTCAGCTGGCTGAGTTGTTGACAAAGGTATACACCTTTTTTGATACATTAACTTCCTTGCAAAAGGATGATTCGACAAGAGGAGATGATAAGCCATGATGAAACTGTTTCGCATGCTGAAGCCATACCAAATTCCGATTATTTTTATTCTGGTGTTGGTACTGTTTCAGTCGCTTGCTGAATTGTACCTGCCTACGTTAATGGCAGATATTGTGAATGACGGCATCATTAAAGGGGATATCCCGTATATCTGGCAGATTGGTGGATGGATGTTGGTCATCGCGATTGGCGGAACAGCGTGTTCGGTGATTGCCAGTTATCTCTCATCTCGAACAGCTGGCGGATTTGCCAAACAATTGCGTAGCAGAGTATTCCGCCATGTGGAGAACTTCTCTCTCCAAGAGTTC
Source organism: Paenibacillus sp. GM1FR (assembly GCF_002803315.1). NCBI lineage: Bacteria > Bacillati > Bacillota > Bacilli > Caryophanales > Paenibacillaceae > Paenibacillus > Paenibacillus sp. GM1FR. Next base: position 188,450 of record NZ_MKZL01000022.1, read on the forward strand.
GATAAGATGGGTACTGCTTCGCTGATTACGCGTACGACGAATGACATCACACAGGTACAGAATGTACTTACAATGATGCTGCGCATGATGATTATGGCTCCGCTCATGTGTATCGGGGGTATCTTCATGGCGGTATCTCAGGACGCCAAATTATCTACGATTTTCCTGGTCGTGCTTCCGGTACTCGGTGGAGCAATTGCGCTGATTGGTGCCAAGGGTTTACCTTTGTTCAAAACCATTCAGAAAAAGCTGGACCGACTCAACCTGGTGCTGCGTGAGCAGTTAACAGGGATTCGGGTTGTTCGTTCCTTTAACCGTGGGGAGCATGAGAAAGTGCGCTTTAACGGGGCCAATACAGAACTGAGAGATTCATCGATCAAAGTTAATGTGCTCATGGCGACCATCATGCCTGTGATGATGCTGGTTATGAACTTTTCGATGATTGCCATCCTTTATTTTGGTGGAATGCGGATCGACACTGGTAATATGAACATCGGTGCATTGATTGCCTTCATCCAATATGCAATGCAGATCATGTTCTCACTTATTATGGTTTCGATGATCTTTGTCATGATTCCAAGAGCTTCAGCATCGGCAGAACGGATTAACGAAGTGCTTGATATGCAGCCGGATCTTAGCAATCCCGAGCAGCCTCGTGGTATGAAATCCATGCAGGGTATGATTGAGTTTGACAATGTAACTTTCCGTTATCCTGGCGCAGAGAATCCAGCTTTGTCCGATATCTCCTTCACTGCTCGCTCAGGTGAGACAACAGCCATCATAGGCGGTACGGGTTCTGGGAAATCGACATTGCTCAGCCTTATTCCACGATTTTATGATGTGACGGAAGGCAGTGTTCGGGTAAATGGTACGGATGTGCGTGAAATTCGGCAGGAAGATCTTCGTGCCAAAATTGGCTTTGTACCACAAAAGGCAGTCCTCTTCACGGGTACGATTACGGAGAATATCCGCCACGGGAAAGACGATGCCACAATGGATGAAGTTGTTCATGCTGCCCGTACAGCTCAGGCGGAGAACTTCATTACCGAGATGAAAGAGGGATATGACAGCCTTATCGCACAAGGTGGTAACAACGTGTCTGGTGGACAAAAGCAACGTCTGTCCATCGCTCGCGCACTTGTTCGCCGTCCGGAAGTGTATATCTTTGATGACAGTTTCTCTGCTCTCGATTTCAAAACGGATGCTAAACTTCGTGCTGCGCTGAAGTCCGAAACGACAGAAGCGGCTGTGCTGATTGTTGCGCAACGCGTAAGTACAGTAATGGATGCTGATCGCATTCTGGTTATGGATGAGGGCCGAATTGTCGGTTCAGGAACACATAAAGAGCTGCTGGAGCACAATGAAGTGTATCGCGAGATTGTATCCTCCCAGCTGACAGAGGAGGAGATCGCATGAGTGAACGTACAGAACGTAAGTCGCCTCGTCCCCATGGTGGGCCGGGTCCAGGTCCCGGAATGGGCATGCGACCTCCCGCTGAGAAAGCAAAAGATTTCAAAGGCACACTGCGTCGCTTGATTCGTTATCTCCAGCCCCATAGTTCTCGTCTGCTAGGTGTGCTGGTTGCAGCCATTTTGAGTACCGTATTCAGCATCATCAGTCCAAAAGTTATGGCCGAAGGAACGGATATTCTCAGTAAAGGCGCCATTGCCATCCTTCAGGGTGTACAGGGAGCCGGGATTGATTTTCCTGCATTGATAAAAGTATTATACCTGCTTGGCGGACTCTATCTGTTCAGTGCTGCATTTATGTATGTTCAGCAATACCTGATGGCCGGTGTGGCCCAACGTGTTGTGTATGACATGCGTGAGCAGATCAGTGCGAAGGTTGGACGTCTTCCTTTGAAATATTTTGACTCCCGCACAACTGGGGAGACACTTAGCCGTGCCACGAATGACGTGGACAATATCAGTAATACACTTCAGCAAAGTTTGGCACAGTTCATTACGTCCATCGTCACAATTGTCGGCGTAATTATCATGATGCTGACGATTAGTCCATGGATGACGCTGATCACGATTTTGACGTTGCCACTCAGTGTAGTTGTTGTCATGCTGGTTGCATCTCGTTCGCAAAAACACTTTGCGGGTCAACAGAAATCCCTTGGGGAACTGAATGGTCATGTCGAAGAGATGTACACGGGACACAAGGTCGTCAAAGCATTTGGACGCGAAGAACAATCCGTACAGCAATTTGAGAAGGTCAATGAAGAATTGTATGAATCTGGCTGGAAAGCCCAGTTTATCTCCGGTATTATTATGCCGCTCATGAGTTTTGTGGGTAACTTGGGTTATGTACTGATCTGTGTGGTCGGTGGGATCTTCGTTACACGTGGTTCTATCTCTATTGGGGATATTCTGGCCTTCACACAATATTCCCGTCAATTTACACAACCGATTAACCAGATTGCAAATATCTCGAATATTATTCAATCGACGATTGCTTCGGCAGAACGGGTATTCGAGTTGCTGGATGAAGAGGAAGAAGTTCCGGAGTCCAAACAACCCGTGCAATTACAGCAGCCTAAAGGTGCGGTTGCATTCCAAGGTGTTAATTTTGGATATAAAGAAAATGAACTGCTCATTCATAACATGAATATTGATGTAAAACCGGGACAGACGGTAGCCATTGTTGGACCAACGGGAGCCGGTAAAACCACCCTGATCAACCTGTTAATGCGTTTCTACGAAATTCAGGATGGTCGGATTACGATTGACGGTGCAGACATTAAGGACATGGAGCGTGGTAAGCTGCGCAGTCTGTTCGGCATGGTGCTTCAGGATACCTGGTTGTTCAACGGAACGATTCGGGACAACATCGCCTATGGTCGAGAAGGTTCTACGGAAGACGATGTAATCAAGGCAGCCGTTGCGGCACATGCGGATCACTTTATCCGTACACTGCCTGATGGTTATGATACGGTGCTGAATGAAGAGGCGTCGAACATCTCTCAAGGGCAGAAACAATTGCTGACCATTGCAAGAGCGATTCTGGCGAACCCGGCTATCCTCATTCTGGATGAAGCGACGAGTAGCGTGGATACACGGACCGAAGTATTTATCCAGAAAGCAATGAATGATCTGATGAAGGATCGCACGAGCTTTGTCATTGCACACCGTTTGTCTACCATTCGCGGCGCCGATCTGATCCTGGTTATGGATCATGGTAACGTGATTGAACAGGGTAATCATGATGAATTGATGGCAAGTCAGGGCTTCTACGCCGATCTGTACAATAGTCAGTTTGCGGAGCAACAACCGCAGGCGATCTGATTACACTGTAACTAACTAGAATAGCCGGGAGCACTCTTAGGGGTGCTCCCGGCTATTTGTCGTGTATCCAGAGGAGTCGATTCTAATGTGGAGCAGATTGGATTCGTTTGGATACGATGGATCTATAAGATGTGATGGAACGTTGGCATAGTAATTGGAGTGTGGTGCTCGTCAGCCTTTCAGTTGTTTGCGTGAGGTGCAGACAGGATGAGGGTTCATCCTTCGTCCATGCTAACGAATCGTAGACACCTTATATGGAGGATTATCAAGCACTCCCAACTCTAACGAACTTGAGACATGTTATTTCTCTGATAAGCAACACAAAGCGGTAAAAGAAACTGAAGAATGAGGAAATAAAGTGTCTATGATTCGTTAGAACGCCGGTATTGTGGAATTGTGCCTATTAGAGTGTGCTGAGTTCGTTAAAATATTCTAATAAACCTTAGTCATAATTGTCTTACATATGCCATGCGTGCAAAAATAAAAACGGGACGAAGCGGTGTAACTACACTGCTTTGTCCCGTTTGTTTATATTTTGAATTCATCGTACACCAATCGAGATACAACCACACGGGCATAAGATCACCGATTGGGACATCCAGATTGGTCATGAGATACTTTGTATGCCTCTGTTTGAACAGGGCATGACCCGCATTTTACTGATCCTTAGAATCGTTCGCAGGTTCATCAGTGTCATTGCTAGAGACCGACTTTACTTCTGCCTTCACGTCGTCGCTGTTAGCTTCCTCCAGCGCAGACGGAGCGGGTTCACCCGGGATTAATTCGCGCTGCTCAATCATGCGTTTGACAACCTCATAACAGTCATCCACATGTTTGTTACCCACATAGCGCATGGCTGTGAAGCTGAGTGCGGCAGCCAATCCCTGTCCTGCAAATGGGACAAATTTGGCGACGGATTTGGTGGCTACGCGTACGCCGACTCTTTTCAGAACCTGGACAACCAATTCCTTGGTGATCATACGACCAATGACTTTGCTTCCGATGGACATGACGAATCCATAGATCATGGATTTGGTCTCGGGGTCCATGCCGTCCAACTGTTTTTGTGATAATCCGAATTTATTGTTAATGGCAGGCAACAGCTGCATCAGCATCCCCACATCAGCCAGTACGTCTGTACCGGGTAGCGGAACGAGTGTTGTACCGGCAGATGCGGTAGCTCTTTTGCGAACCATGGTACGGCATTCCTTGCGAACTTGCTCCAATTGTTCCAACGTTGCCGGAATCATAGGGAATCCCTCCATTCGTATATGGTATAGATATAACCGTTTTGACTCAATTTGAATGGGTTCTCACCAGCAAAATTTGCAGCCTTATGACATTAAGGTGCCGAGAAACCCTTTTTCTCATGCATACATCTGGTTAAAAAAGGAATTGGCTAGTTAGATAAAAGGGTTATCTATTTAAGTTTAACTATACATTTACACGAGAACGTAGAGGACAGAAATAGCCTGAAGAAGCGAAGTGTTGGCCTAAAAGCTTTCTGAAAGAAAGCTACATCGGAAGCATACGCTTATCACCAGATTTTCACCTTTGTAAAAGTAAATCAGAAAAATCTGGGGATAACAGCGATCGGAAGGTTATTCTGGCATCGGAGTGGCATGTGTGAATAATCTTAAGTTGAACTTATATAGCTATTACGAATGAATGAGGATTAGGATGCATACCTGATTGGGAAACCTATTTGGAATCATGATGAGTGCGTAGCGAAGGGCTTGTTTACGGCTTCAACCTTTGTGGGTAAAGGGTAACAAGCATTGGAATGGAGGAAGAGGGATGGAGTTTAACAAAGCGTTGTTAATTCATCATCATCATTCGGGCAAGGCCAGTCGTGAGAATACAGTGGGCCTTGTGGCTGGTGTGCTGGCTCCCGCTGTCCATGAACTCGTCATTGTGCGTACGGATGAAGCTGGTGAAGGAGAGAAGGTGTGTCGTGAACGCGGGGAGCAATTTGATGTGGTGTTTATCCTGGGTGGGGATGGCACGGTGCATGAATGCGTGAATGGACTGGCCGATCTGCAACATCCTCCGTTGATTGGTACATTGCCTGGAGGCACCTGTAATGACTTTGCGCGTTCGCTCGGCATTTCACCGGATGCAGAGATTGCGGCACAAGAAATGCTGGCAGGTCGGGTGGTATCTATTGATGTTGGACGAGCTAATGATCGGGTGTTCACGAACTTTTTTGGCATTGGCTTGATCAGTGATGCATCGCAGAATATTAACGAGAATCTGAAAGGCGCGCTGGGGAAGCTCAGTTATTTTATCAGCACTTTACAGACAATTAGTCATACAGAGCCGTTTCGTTACCAACTGGAGGCGGATGGGAAAGAGATGGAAGGCGAAGCGGTGATGATCTATGCAGCCAATGGCCGTTTTCTGGGAACAAATGCATTGCCCTTTGCACCGGATGCGTTGCAGGATGGCGAACTGGACGTGCTCATTATTCATGAGACAGGCATTCCGCTGCTGCGAGAGATTCTGTCGCACAAGCCAGAGGGAGAATGGCAACCTCAGAGTGAGAGTATTTCATACTTCAAGGCATCTACGTTAAAAGTGAAGACCGATGCGCCGATGTCAGCTGACACGGACGGCGAATTGTATATGAAGACACCCGCCGAGCTGTCGGTGCTGACGGGTCATCTGAAGTTTCTAACCGGGGAGGGTTATTAAATCCCCCGGTTTTTTAGTTTGATTTTAGTTGATCGAAAACTTAAACATTCCCTGGCTGATCTCTCATATCACGTTGCCTGAACTCATCCTCAAGCATGCTCATCTGAATGGCATCATGGTATTGATGATTGTAGAACAAGACATCCCGCTTCACACCCTCGCGCTGGAATCCAAGCTTCTCATACGTGCGAATTGCTCGCTCGTTGAAGGCGTACACCTCAAGCTCGATTCGATGCAAGTTACAGATGCCGAAGCCGTAGTCCAGCATAAGTAGCAACGCCTCGCTACCGTAACCTTTTCCTTGATGCTCCGCCTGATCGATGGCAACCCGGATATGTGCACTGCGATTCTTGGCATGCATGTCCATCAGGACGACATCTCCGATGATCTGGTCATTTTCCTGTAAAGCAATAAGTAGCATGAGTCTGGTGTCATCTTGTGCAGCGCTCTCAACATAACGTTCAACCTGAGCACGTGTGAAACTGTTCTGTGTACCCGTCAGCCTGCGCATCTCGGCGTCAAACAGTCCAGGGAAATAAGTATCCACATCTGTAATCTCGAAAGGGCGCAGGTATATGCGCGACGTTTCTAGCAGACGAGGGATACGTGGGGATGGTTTTGAATGTGACATGGTTATTTCCTCCTATAGGTTCCAGGCTAGTATTATTCATGTTATGTATCGTATTAATCAACGGGAAATAGATAATTAACAACACTTTACCATATTTTCTCATGCTTGTAGCTATAATGGTCGATATAAGTATTGTCGTGCTTGCTAAGTCGAAGAGAAACTTATTTTTGAAGATTCGTATTACTCTGCTCGAATTACATATTTTGATTTGCTGTACTGTATACATAGCTGCGTTGTAGTAAACCAGACATTCATAGTCTTAAAGAGACGTATCAGTTTACCTTAGCAGGCCGATAGATTCTATACGAATAGAAATGGGGATTTAACGAAATGCGAAAGTTAGAGAATTGTTTGAAGTGGTTTACTGTTTTTTTAATTTTGGTTACACCGCTGTTTACTTCACCTGGACAGGTCTCAGCAGCGAAAAAAGAGATCTATATCACTCTTTCTGGAGAAAAACACAGATATGTAGGAGAAGTCAAAAATGGTGTTCCTAATGGTAAAGGAATATCCTACTTTCCAAATGGGAAGAAGAGCTTTGAAGGTAAGTTTGTAGCGGGAATGCCTCATGAAGGAAAAAGGTATAACGCAGATGGAAAGCTGTACTCGGATATTTCTAATGGACAGGGAAAGACTTATTACCCAAATGGAAAGTTTAATTATGTTGGTAAGGTGGATAAGGAAACATGGCTTCCTTCAGGTAAGGGTACCGAATATTATCCAGATGGAACGGTTAAATATAAGGGCGATTTTTTGAATGGTTCGTTTCATGGTCAAGGTAAGTGGTATACAGAATATGGTGAAATGTTCTATCAGGGTACGTTTAAGAATGGTTTGCCACAGGGACAAGGTAAAGCATATCAATATGGAGAAATTGCCTATGTTGGTGCATTTGATAAAGGAGTACCCACGTATTCTGGCAAAATTAAATTGTACGAAGATGGTGTAATCATCTATGATGGGCAGGCTAAAAATGGAGCCATTACCGGCAAAGGTAAAGGGTACTTAAACGGTAAGTTAGTCTATGTGGGCATGTTTAAAAACGGAAGACCAACGGGTGAAGGTAAATTCTATACGGAGAATAGTAGTGATGGCCCTAATATATCTATTTATATCACTGTTGACTAAGTAACAGGTAAGTAATTACAGGATCAGTTCAAAATTTTCAGGAGCAGCGTCCTATAATCATGATTAGATTTCAACAAATAAACCATCGGTAGGTGTGTTCATTGCATCGGTCCGATGGTTTTTTTGGCATAACTGCTTTTGAGATACAGCTATATATTTTAGTACCGTTTAACCGCTCCATCCAGAAATAGCCCCACCAGTTCCGGTGCAAGTTCCTCGATGCTGCCGCCATTCATGTTGCGTACATCTTCGCGGTTCGCGAGCATGAGCAGTGACGTAAACGCATGGGCAAGCAGCATGGGGTTCCCGACCCGCAAATAACCATTGTCCATCTCCTTCTGAAAATGGGTGGCTAGCACTTCAAATATGCGAACCTCTGCTTCCCGAATCTGGGCGAGTTGCTCCGTGTCCAGATGTTTCTCGGCTTCTCGCATCATGGTCTCCGTTTCAATATGGGAATGCTGCATCTTGGCTTCGGCAACCTTAACCAGCCGTTCTTGCAACGTACCAGGTTCATCCAGACGGAGCGAAGTCTGCTGCATGCCCATCGCCATCATGCGGGTGATGGCAACGGTGAACAGATCAGCTTTGCTGGAGAAGTGATAATAGATTGATGCTTTGGTCACATTACATAACGAAGCGATCTGCTGGAGAGAGACGGGTTCATACCCGTATTCCATAAACAGACGTGACGCGGTCATCAATATGTTGGATTGCACAGATGCTTGATCCACACCAGTTTTGGGTCTACCCGGTGAACGGGGAATGTTTGTTTTTTTGCTCATAAGTACATACCTCTTTACGTATTTAATCGCTTGTTAGACGTGTTCACAAAATTAGGCATTGCAAAATTAACCTTCCGGTATATATAATTAACTCGATTATACTATGACCCGTGGTTCATTACTACACCATCACATATATTAGGGCTTCATAGAAACAGAATAGGGAGATGAAGAGACAATGCAGGAAGGTTCGGGTTACGGCCGCTGGGTTGCCGGCAAACGAAGCAAATGGATTACGCTGTTGGTATGGATCATTATCGCCGTTGTGCTTGGCATGGTATGGCCTGCTGTAGGTGATCGTGAAACCAATAACGCACAGGATCTGAGTGAATCCAAACCATCGGTTCAGGCAGCTGCACTTGCCGAGAAGGAATTCCCTGGTGGTGAAGGACTGCCCGCGCTGATCGTATGGCGTCAAGCCGGCGGTCTGACAGATGAACAGATTCAGAACATTCAGGCATTAACGGAGCGACTGGATCAAGATCCGGTAGAACAACAACAGTCCGTTGTGCCACTCTATCAATTGCCACCACAGGCATTGAAAGGCCAGCTTTCGGAAGACGGAAGTACTTTGGTTATGCCACTTTTCTTCAATGAAGGTGCCGATTCAGAACAATTGAAGGAAGCTATTGAAGCACTTGAGCAAAAAACACAAGACATCTTCGGGGCAAATCCGTTCGATGTAGCCATAGATGATACCAATACACTGATTGCCCGTGTGACAGGGCCAGTAGGGATATCCATTGATGCGAGCGGGCTATTCTCCTCCGCCGATGTATCCTTGCTGATCGCTACGGTTGTACTGGTATTAGTACTGTTGCTGTTAATCTACCGCTCGCCGGTATTGGCGATTATCCCGATCATTGCGGTTGGATTCGCGTACATGGTGACAAGCCCCATTCTCGGATTCATGGCAGATCAGGGCTGGATTACGGTAGACGCACAGTCGATCTCAATCATGACTGTATTGTTATTTGGAGCAGGAACGGATTACTGCCTGTTCATGATCTCAAGATACCGCCAAATTCTCTATCATGAGCCGGACAAAAAGAAAGCCATTTTCCAGGCAATTACCGGATCATCTGGCGCCATTGCCATGAGTGGATTCACGGTCGTTGCAGCACTACTGGTGCTGTTGCTGGCTGAATATGGTGCATATCATCGCTTTGCCGTACCATTCAGTCTGTCCATCTTTATTATGTTTATTGCAAGTCTGACGCTGGTTCCAGCGCTTCTTGCGATCTTCGGTCGGGGTTCATTCTACCCGTTCGTACCTCGTACACATGAGATGGAAGTGGAACGTGCGAAGAAAAAAGGCAAACCGGCTCCGGCCCCGCGCAAAATCAAGGAAAGCTGGATTGGCCGTGTTGTGGTAACAAAGCCATGGACTGTTCTTGCAATTACGTTGGTATTGCTGGGAGGACTGGCAGCATTCTCTACTCAGGTTAAATTCACGTATGATCTGTTGTCCTCATTCCCGGAGGATGTGCCTTCCCGCGAAGGTTTCACCGTCATTGGCGAACAGTTTTCCCAAGGTGAGCTGGCTCCAGTGAAAGTGATCGTTGATGCCGAAGGCAAAGAAACTGATCTGAAGCAACGTCTCGAATCGCTGGATTACATTAGCAAAGTAGGCGATGCGCAGCAGGGTGCCGAGAATGCCAACATTACCGCCTTTGATGTGGAATTTAATCTGAATCCATATTCCATGGAGGCAATGCAGCATATTCCTGATCTGCGGGCTACTGCGGAACAGGCGCTTCAAGATGCTGGTGTAGCTAATGTGGGCAGTCAGGTCTGGATCGATGGTCAGACGGCTGAACAGTATGACATTGAAGTAACCGGAGAACGGGATGCCAAGATCATTATTCCCGTGGTCATCGGCATGATTACATTGTTATTACTATTATACCTGCGTTCAGTTGTAGCTACGGCGTATCTGATTGCAACGGTCGTTCTGTCTTATTTCTCTGCACTGGGTCTGGGTTGGATCATCATTCATTACGGACTTGGCGCAGATGCCATTCAGGGAGCGATCCCGCTGTATTCCTTCGTGTTCCTCGTGGCACTGGGTGAGGACTACAACATCTTCATGATCTCTAGCATCTGGCAGAAACGCAAAACGATGCCGCTTCGTCAAGCGATTAGAGAAGGTGTTGGCGAGACAAGCTCTGTTATTACATCAGCAGGTCTGATCTTGGCAGGAACATTTGCGGTACTTGCTACATTGCCAATTCAGGTGTTGGTGCAGTTTGGTATTATCACAGCTGTTGGTGTCATGCTGGATACCTTCCTGGTTCGCCCGTTCATGGTACCGGCGATCACCGCATTGCTGGGTAAATGGGCCTTCTGGCCAGGCAAGTATGTGCCGATTGCTGAGAAAAATGAAGAGAAACAGAACCAGTCCATGTAATGCATGGATTGGGTGAAATGGACGGCGGGGCTTCAAGCCTGCTGTCCATTTCTTTATTTTCCGAACGATAATGACCTCTACCAGTTGTCCTCCTGAGATGGAATGGTGGAACTGTAAAATATCCGCAGGATGAGGTGTGATCCTTGTTTTCTTTGATTGGGGAAGGTTTACGTAACCAAGGGTTATGGGACATAATAGAGAGAGCGTCGGCCTTGAGCAGACGGATGATCAACATCAATGGGACAACCAGGGGAAGGATGAAAGCAAGCATGACGAACCAACTTAATGTGTATTTCAACCATGACGGCGGCGTAGATGACCTCGTATCGCTGTTCATGCTTCTGCAAATGGACAATGTACATGTAACCGGCGTATCGGTTATTCCGGCAGACGGATATCTGGAGCCAGCAACAGATGCCAGCCGTAAAATTATCGATCGTTTCGGTACATATTCCGTAGAGGTATCCAAATCCAACTCCAGAGGGAAAAATCCATTTCCTGCGGCGTGGAGACTGCATTCCTTCTATGTAGATGCACTTCCTGTACTGAACGAGTCCGGCAAAATGGAAGCACCACTTTCTGCCGTTCCGGCACACCAGCATCTGATCGAGAAAGTGCGCAATACCGAAGGCAAAACGTTGCTCCTGTTCACAGGCCCACTGACTGACCTTGCGCGTGCACTGGACGAAGCACCAGACATTGAAGAGAAAATCGACAAGCTGGTATGGATGGGTGGTACATTCGAGCGTGGTAACGTAGAAGAGCCTGAGCATGATGGTACAGCTGAATGGAACGTATTCTGGGACCCGGAAGCGGCTTATCGTGTGTGGCAGAGCGGCATCCAGATCGATCTGGTTGCACTGGAAAGCACGAACAAAGTACCTCTGACTCCAGCCGTTCGTAACCGCTGGGCAGCAGAGCGTCGCTTCGAAGGCGTTGATTTCCTGGGTAACTGTTACGCAGGTTGTCCGCCACTGGTGTACAGTGAGACAAATTCCACATACTATCTGTGGGATGTGCTGACAACGGCTTCCGTTGGACGCGAGGACATCGTGAAGAAAAAAACCGTAAACTGTATTGTCATCCCGGATGGTCCTAGCCAAGGCCGCACGGTGGAGCAAGCAGACGGACGTCCAGTACAACTGGTGTATGATACCGATCCAGAAGCGTTCTTTACGTATATGACGGATTTGGGTAAAAAAGCTGCTCCGCAGCGCTACTAATTCAGGCAGCTGTAAGGCTTGCCATCCTTAAAGGTACAACAAAATAAAGCCGCAGGCAGTGGTCTGGATATGGGGTTGAACCCCATAATCCCGTCCCTGCCGTGCGGCTTTTTGTTTTGGGCTGATTTATATAGTAATCTAGCTGCCCGCTATATTTTAAATCGACCAATCAATCCGTTTAACTCACTGGACAATACCCGCAGCGATTCGGCGGATGCACTCATCTCATCCATGGATTGCAGCTGGCTACCGGTAGCGTGCGATACCTTCTGGATACTTGAAGAGGATTCGCGTGAGATATGTTCCATATCCTCCACGGAAGCGGATACTTCTTCTGCACTGGCAGACAGCTGCTCGGATGCTGCGGATACTTCGTGCAGACGTTCATTCATCGTCTCAATCCCGGTATGAATGGATGTGAATGAACGGCCTGCCTCCTGAACAACAGCGAGACCGGATTGGACTGCTGATGTGCTGGCAGACATATGTTCTGACAACAGGGCAGTCTGGCGTGTCATCTCGGCGATCAGTTCGGTTACATGCTGGGACGATTGCTCTGATTCCCCCGCAAGCTTGCGAACCTCTGAGGCAACCACCGCAAACCCGCTGCCATACTCTCCTGCACGAGCTGCTTCAATACTTGCATTAAGTGCGAGCAGATTGGTCTGTGAAGCGATACCCTTCATCAGATGTGCCACCGACTCAATTTTACCTGAGTACTGCTCCAGCTGAGAGGTGGAGGCCACCATCTGCACATTCGCTTGATGAATTTTGTCCATACTGTCCATCGCCGTGTTGATGTTGGCCTGACCTTGCACCGCGTTATTGGTCGTTTCCTGTGAGACATCCGCAACCATGGAGGAAGAATTCGCAATATGCTGCATGCTGCGTGTGATCTCTTCCATGGCTACCGTAACTTCGCCAGCACGAGCCACCTGTTCAGCAGCTCCACTGGCCGTATGATTGGTATGCTCAGCAATGCGCTGGCTGGCTTCAGCAGTCGCCTGTGAATGTTTCGATACTCCTTCTGCAGCTTGTAGCAGAGAGTCGGAGCTTTGACGGATGCCCGTCATGACATCACGGGTACCTGTAACCAGATGTTTGAACTCCGAAGCGAGTTGTCCTACCTCGTCCTTGCGACTAAGTTCAACGTTGACGGTCAGGTCGCCTTTTCCAACTTCGGTAATCAACTTCTTCAGCTTCACCAATGGACGGGTCAAGTAATGGGCGAAGCCATACACCAGCAAGACACTGAGTAGCACGATGGAGAGGGCTGTCCAGATCATCGTCATCCGATTCCGTGTCATTAGTTCATAGACAGCGGTGGAGTCCAAGTCAGCACCAACCAGACCAAGTAGTTCCCCATTGGCTCCATGAATAGGTACATAAGCTGTAATAGTTGCCCCGTACTCATCTTGGGTCAGATCACCTCGTACAGGTTCATTTTGCTCAAAAGCCTGCAACATGCCTTCATAATGGTTCTCTTCAGGAGAACCGTATGGCGAGAAGTCATCTTCTGCCACATCCGAAGCAGCACCATCTACAACGTAATAATACGATGTGGCCCCATTCTCTTGCCGTTTACCGAGCGTGTACAGATACTTCAACCCATTGGCCTCACGAAGCTGGCTAAGCTGTTCGCGTAATGTACCATAATAGTCCGTTTCGTCTTGTCCCGTGCTTAGTGGCGCATACAGGGAGGTGTCGATGGACTGAACTGCCCGTTCAGCCACAGCCTGTGCCTGCATCCCCATGGATTGTTCGACCAGTTGAGCCGATGAACGGTACATGGTAATGCCAAGAACCGCACCCGCGGCCAGCATCAGACAGGAAAAAAATAAAAAGATCCTCATAAACAAACTGTTCATTGGTAAAATTGTTCCCCCTTGATCTGTTAAATCAATCGTCTCTTTGTCTCTTTACTTGGTGCTTGTTGTTCTTCTTTGGCTCGTATGTATTGTATATCAAATATACAGTTTTCTACTTGAAATATCGGCATCCGGTCCATAAAGAATTAGCCCCCGAGTCAATTTGATCCGGGAGCTAGTTTCTTTTCAATCCTATATTGATGATGCCCATCATTGGAACACACCTCATTGTTACTATTAGAGGGGCTTCACATAACTGAGTGATTAGGTCATTACATCGTTCCGCCGCCCTGGCGAACAGAGGCAGGAATCTTTTCAGGTCCCTGATTAATATATTTATGGATAAAAGTACCCACCTTGGCATCGTCGAATTGGTCGAGCTTCATCGTTTTGGTCCATGCGGTCACGACGACTTCACTGCCTGCGGGAATATCCTTGTTGGGTACAGCCAGAATACCTGCTCCGGCTTCACGGAATTTGGCGAGGTATTTCAGATGTTCCTTCAAATCCTCGCTTGCGTTCTCACGATAATAGATGATGATGTCCCCATGCTCCAGATTGTGTACGAGGTAATTATAACCAGGGAAGTCGGTGTAAAATCCAAACTTGATATCATGTGGATTATGCGGCCCCGATGTTGGAATTGTCATCTCATACTGAATGGGGTCCTCCGTATGGTCTGCCCCATAATATTTATCGTCCGTCACGTCGATTGTCGCGTTGGACTCCAGATCGGCTACATTATATGTTTTACCTGCTCCTTGCATGAAGAACAGGCCAAACGTAATAATCGAAACAGCCATCATTACATGTGCAGCCAGCCGAAGGGATCGACTTTTTTTCTGGATGTCCGCCCGCTCTTTCTTTTTCATGTGGCCCAGGATTCTGCCCTGTGTGCGTGATGCCCAGATATAGGTGGCGATGGAGAACAGTAACACGATTACACCTACGATGAGCCACAGGTAGGATGTACCTGCCTCGTGCTCCATTTGCATATGGTTCATATGAGTCATGTCCATAGAGAGTTCCTCTGCTTTCTTTGTAAAATGAGTGATTAATACACTACATGATGTAGTGTTGACTGCAATGGTGAATCTAACGGGAGTTGCTAGTTTCGTATTTGTTACATAAATAAGAACATACCCATTGCACTACACATTATAGTGTATGAAACATGCCTAGCGCAACGCTGCCTTATAAAACTAAAAAAGACCTTCCCCGCGTCAGCAGGGAAAGCCATGATTCGCCTATATCGCCAGATTTCACCTTTGTAAAAGTGAATTAAAAAATCTGGAGATAACAGCGATCGGAAGGTGGTTCTGTCATTGAAGTAACAAGTGTAAATAGCTTTATTCCAACTGAACTATTTTACAGACGACCAAACGGTGAAAGCATCAGGCTGATCAGTCCAACAATAATCTCACCCAGCGATTGATACAGAATAAAGAACACAACCACATTAGCGATCAGCACGCTGTACATGCTGTCGATGGCTGCTTTGGTACGATTCAGTGGATACTGGAACAGCACCGAATTCAGAGCAACAAAGATAATGATATACGAGACAGCAAGCAATGAGATCGCGATGGAATACGAGATGATAATAAACAGATTCGCAAGAACAAGGGATACGACAGCAGGAACAAGCAATGTACCAAACTGGGCAACCAGTGTTTTGGGACGGAAGGTTATTTTTTCAATCTTCAGAATAGCGTACATCAGTGCAATAGAGGCAATCAGGATAATGACGGTGAACAACAGCGGTCTTAAAAATCCACCAATGAACAAGCCGTCCATGCCTATGCGACTAAAGGTAATTAAGAAGTATGTAGAAGATAGAACTGCGATTAGCGCCATTGTTAGCCATCCGTTTAGGGAATGCTGGTCGCCAACGGTTTTCATCGTCTGATAAGGACGGGCCAATACACTGAGGAAATAGGATAGATACTGTTTGCTTACTTCTTTGGCTTGCTGAACTTTCTCATTCTGCACAATATTATTCCACTGATTGGAGCTATTGTCTCCTGCAGAAGCATGGTCATTGGTACCTGTTGATTCTCTCGCCTGTTCCTTGTGAATGGAGACGGATGGTGTGTTGGATGGAACGGATGCCTGGGAAGAGGTAGCCTGCGTGCTGGACCAACGGGTATATTCGGGTTCGGAAGCAGCAGATTCCGAGTTCGGTACAGGAGTTGGTGATGAGGTTGTTTGCGTTAGATTAGAGCCGCACCTCTCGCAAAAATGGGCATCTCCATTTTCGTGATTACATACTGGACATTTCATGGTATAAGCCTCCAATTTCTAGAAAATAAAAACATGTCAACATTGTGTCTCATTTTAACGGTTAATGACGAAGTTTGTCTATGTTTCGCAGGAATTAGTACCCATTTAGGGAAAGTTGAAACAAAGCCTCGAATCCTGTGTATGAAAACGGAGTGTAGAAGCAACAATAGTATAGGAATGACATGCAGGCATATTAATGTAAATTCACTGTGGTTTAAGACGAATTGTTTTTGGCGGTTAATGTCTCATCGTTCGCTTTTATGTGTTATTCTCATGTTAACTATATCTTTTGGGTTGCCTATGATCGTATATTTATGTATAATCAATCGTGTTAACACGTCGAATGTACGGTAGTAAGAGATGTGGGTGAGTTCATGGAACTACTGGACAGCAATGAGAGCAAGAAGAAGATGTGCCAGTATTATAACGAAATTTCGAAGGAACTGTTCGGATTTGGCACCACTCTCCTGAGAGTGACCATTGATCAGAATATTGTGACCTTCTACGCGAAGCACCGACGTTCACCGCGCTCTGACGCCCTGGAAGGGGAGGCCCCCGGCTTAAAGCTGGAAGTGGACTTCCGCATGTCTGTCTTATATAAGAAGAAATTCCGGGAGAAGCTCGAGCTACACATGGGTTTGCCAATTGAAGCTATATTGCGGGATTATGATGCGTCCACTCAGTGGGCGATCACAAATGTGATTCTGGAACAGGCTTAAGGATGGATCGGCAGGATTAATTCTTGTTGATGTATGCAGAGGTTATGGCCCGAATTCATGATCAGGTTCCGTACAATTTCATATGATGGCGTCTGTCTTCGGATTGATTCTGAAGCAGAAACCGATGATGTACCGGCAGCGGGTGTCGCTTTCCTTTGTTTACGAAGAAAAGTGTTCTTGTTTATACAAGAGCACTTTTCTTTTTGTTTTTTCATACACATCACATATATCAGGGGGAATCAGGATCATGATGAAAAAGTGGATTAGCGGTTTGGCAGCAGTGGCAATGACATCGGTATTACTTGCAGGTTGTGGCAACAGCACGGATGATGCAACAGGCGGATCAGGCAGTGGGGGAACCGCAGCGAACAAATTGGTTATCTCCACTTGGGGCTTCTCTGAAGATTTCTTCAATGAAGAAGTATTTGGTCCATTCGAAAAAGAACATAATGTAGACATCGTGCTCGAAGTCGGCAATAATGCTGAACGTCTGAATAAAATTCGTCAAGGTACATCCAATGTCGATGTTATCTACCTGTCTGATTACTATGCACAACAAGGTATCGATGAAGGTCTGTTTGAGAAAATTGACCGCTCCAAAATTCCAAATGTAAATGACATTTATGATATTGCCAAAGCACCACTTGGTGAAGATTATGGCCCGGCCTACACGGTTGGACAGCTCGGTATCGCTTATAACCCGGATCTTGTATCCAAAGAAGTGACTTCATGGAGTGACCTGTGGGACCCGGCGTTCGAAGGTAACCTGACCATCCCGAATATTACGGCAACAGCAGGCCCAATGGTTGTGGATGCAGCTTCCCGTGTAGCTGGAAACGATACGTTTAATGAAGATGCGGCATTTGCTGAACTGAAAAAACTGAGCGGCAATGTGGTGAAATTCTATAGCCAAACGTCCGAGTTCGTGAACATGTTCTCCCAAGAAGAAATTGCGGGCGGACCGATCATGGAAATGTATTTCAAAGATCTGAAAGCAGCCGTGCCTAATGCAAAGTTTGTTACACCTAGCGAAGGTGCATATGCCGTGATGAACACAATCAATGTCGTGAAGGGCAGCAAAAACAAAGAGCTCGCTGAAGAGTTCATCAACTGGCAGCTCAGCCAGGATGTACAAGCGAAATCTGCTAAAGCCAAAGTCGATTCCCCGGTTAACACAAAGGTTGAATTGACTGCTGAAGAAGCAGAAGGCGTAACATACGGCGCTGAAGTTGTTGAGAAGCTGAACAAGCTGGATATGGAATTCGTGAATCAACAGGTTAAAGGCTGGACGGATCGCTGGAACCGTGAGATTGCACAATAAACAAGTAACCGACTGACTTAAAAGTTATCTTTGGTCAACATGTTTAACTTATATCATGTGCAGCAAGCAACCATATCACCGCATAGGAGTTGAGAACGGATGAGTGGAGCGCAAAATCGCATCATTCTGGACGTGGACACGGGGATTGACGATGCACTGGCGATTTTGCTGGCCGTCAAAAGTCGGAAGTTGGACATTCTCGGCATCACCACAGTCTGTGGGAACGTATCACTCCAGCAGGCAACAGAGAATACATGTAAAATTCTTGAACTCGCGGGTGCACCTGAAATTCCGGTCATTGCCGGAGCAGCTGGGCCGCTCACTCGCAAGTCGCATTATGAACACCGGGTACATGGACAGGACGGATTGGGCGGTGCGCTGCCTGATCCGGCCGTGTCTAAGAAAGCCGAGGAAGGTTTTGCGCCAGACTTTATCGTGGAACAAGCCAAGCAACATCCGGGCGAACTGACATTAATCATGACCGCACCCTTAACGAACTTGGCACTCGCGCTTATGAAGTGCCCTGAATTACCTTCTTTATTGAAGGAAGTCATCTTCATGGGTGGCGTAGTTCGTGGACATGGCAACATTACACCAACCGCCGAGTACAACACATACGCTGATCCAGAGGCCGCACGCATCGTACTGCACGCAGGCATCGAGAAGCTTACCCAAGTCGGATTGGATGTGACGCGTCAAACATTGCTGAATGAAGCAACGATTGAGCGTCTCACTGATCCTGCACTGCGCGCGTACGTTGCTCAAAGCACGGAGATTTACATCAACCGTTACGAACAAATGAACGGCGTCCGCGCTTGCGCTTTACATGATCCACTAGCCGTAGGCGTAGTCCTTGCCCCGGAACTGGTAGGACGCAAATCATATTACGTGGATGTCGAAACCGCCAGCCGCCTGTGCGATGGCCAGATGGTATGTGACTTCCAAAACCGTTTGGGTGAGCAGCCCAACACCCTCGTCTGCGAAACTGTAGATGCGGAAGCATTCCTTGAACTGTTTATCAACGCGTTAAATGCGTAGTTATGAACTTCACGGCATTGGAGTTCAGTCTAAAATCAACCCACCTAATTCGCTGGTAGTGTAGGGGACGAAATCGATTCTGAAGAAGCGAAGCGTTCGCCTTTATCCTTGGATTTTTCCTTCTACTAAGAAGGAGATCAAGAAAATCCAAGGATAACAGCGATCGTAAGAACGATTCGTAACCGGAACGGCTGGTGCGATAAACATGGACGTTTATTTTTGAAATGTGCGCCAGTAAAACGTGTGAATAAAACCATTTTACAAGTCAGGAGTATCGCGATGAAGAAATCAGTAATCTACTGGCTATTGCTGCCGGGATTCGTGTTTTTGGCGGCATTTATGATCATTCCGATTGTCCTGACGATCGGGTCGACGTTTTTCCAAGAAAACTCCTTCACGTTTGAAGGATACATGCATTTTTTCAGAGACCCATACTTTTTGAAAATATTGCTTACGACGCTGCAAGTCAGCGTGGTCACCACCATCGTCTGTGTGGTGCTCGGATTCCCGACAGCTTATTATATTTCGCAGAAAGCGCCGCGCCGCAAAGGCATTTTGCTGGCACTGGCGATCTTCCCACTGCTGACGAGCCCGGTCGTGCGCTCGTTTAGCTGGATGATCATTCTTGGACGCAAAGGGTTAATCAATAACACCCTTGTTGGTCTGGGTATCGTGGACAAGCCGCTGGACATTCTGTACACGCCGGCAGCGATGATGATCGGTCTGACACACCTGTTCCTGCCACTGATGATTATCTCTCTGGTGGGCGTGCTGGAGAACATTGACGGTGACCTGCTCAAAGCAGCACAAAGTCTGGGTGCATCGCGCATTACGGCATTCCGCCGGGTCGTGTTCCCACTGGCTGTGCCAGGACTTGTGATCGGAGCCGTGCTTGTCTTTGTCGGAAGCCTGACGGCGTATACCACACCTGCCCTCCTTGGAGGAAAACAGCGTGTAATTGCTACGTTCCTGTATCAAAACGCCATGACCCTCAACGACTGGTATCTGGCCTCGGTTGTTGCCGCGATTATGATTGTGATTACATTTGTCGTGGTTGGTGTCATGAACAAAATGGCCAAAACTTTAAATCCGAAGGGGTAGACATATGCGGGAGAAACATATCGGGCTGGGCCTGTTCAGTCTGCTGGTCTTTATCTTTCTGCTGGGCCCGCTTCTGATCATATCGGTCACTTCGTTTGAACCGGGAACGGTACTCAAATTTCCGCCGGAAGGGTTCTCCTTCCGCTGGTATGAGAATATTTTCAACACAGGCGGTTTCCTCCGCACATTCCAGACGTCCATCATCATTTCCCTGTTGGGAAACCTGTTGGCGCTGGTACTCGGAGTTCCTGCTGCGTATGCACTCAGTCGTTACGATTTCAAAGGCAAGTCCGTGCTGAACGCACTGTTCCTGTCCCCGGTACTGATCCCGGGAATCGTGCTTGGTTTTACATTGATGAAATACCTGATCGTAATTTACCATCTGCCGATGTACCTTGGACTGTTGATCGGTCATACGATTATCATGCTGCCATTTATCATTCGGGTTATCGCGTCGAGTCTGTCGAGCTTTGACTTTGCAGTGGAAGAAGCTGCGCTGAGTCTTGGTGCGGGACGGGTAAGAACGTTCTTCACGATCGTGCTTCCTAACATCCGCTCAGGAATTATCGCTGCGGTGTTGATTGCCTTCCTGGAGTCCTTCAACAACGTGGACATATCGGTGTTCATGACCGGACCAGGGGTAAGCACATTACCGATCCAGATGCTGACGTATGTGGAGAATTATTTTGACCCAACGATTGCAGCGATTTCCGTGCTGTTGATGGTACTGACCGGACTATTAATGTTCGTGATCGAACGGATCATGGGCGGATTTTCATACTTTACTAAACGTTAATTGGAGGCGCAGAACGCTATGGCATTGCTGACATTAGACCACGTATCCGTGGCATACGATAAGCAGACAATCCTGAAGGATTTTCAGTTGGAGCTGGAAAAAGGTAAACTGCTCTCCCTGCTCGGACCGAGCGGTTGCGGCAAAACAACTACGCTGCGCCTCATCGCCGGATTTCTGGAAGCATCACAGGGCAAGTTTATGTTCGGCGGCAAGGATTATACGAAGGTTCCGGCGAACAAGCGGAACTTCGGATTTGTATTTCAGAGTTATGCGTTATTCCCGCATCTATCTGTCTATGACAACGTGGCCTTTGGCCTGCGGA
The DNA here is from genome assembly GCF_002803315.1 of Paenibacillus sp. GM1FR. Lineage (NCBI taxonomy): Bacteria > Bacillati > Bacillota > Bacilli > Caryophanales > Paenibacillaceae > Paenibacillus > Paenibacillus sp. GM1FR. The sequence continues at coordinate 210,059 of NZ_MKZL01000022.1, forward strand.
TGCGCAAGGTGAAAGACAAGGATATCTCTTCCCGTGTGATGCGAATCCTGGAAGTCGTTAACCTGAATGGATTTGAGAAACGTTTTCCACAAGAACTGTCCGGTGGACAGCGTCAGCGTGTAGCCATTGCTCGTGCATTGGTCATTGAGCCTGACCTGCTTTTGTTCGACGAACCACTCAGTAACTTGGATGCCAACCTGCGACTCAACATGCGGGTGGAGATTCGCCGCATTCAGCAAGCGCTGGGCATCACAACGCTGTATGTCTCTCATGACCAGGAAGAGTGCTTCTCGATCTCGGATCAGGTAGCGATTATGAACAAAGGCGTGGTTGAGCAGCTCGACCGCCCGGAAACCATTTTCAAATATCCGGCAACGGAGTTTGTAGCACGATTCATCGGGTTCCATAATTTCATTGAATTCGCGGAGCGTAGTGATGCTGGTGAATTAATCACACTGAGTGCAGGTGGACGCACATTTACTGCAACAGCACATCCCGGAACAGCACGTCCCGGTGCTCGTAAAGGCGCGATTCGCCCGGATGATCTGATCGTTAGTGGAGATACTTCTGCGGATGTGGTGAATGCTTTGCCGGGGATTATCAAGGTCAGCACGTATCTGGGACGCAGTTATCAGTATGTGATCGAGACGGAACTCGGTGATTTTACAGCAAATCAGGAGATGGAAACACCATACCTTAGCGGGCAACGTGTTAGCCTGATCTTCCCACAGGACAAGCTTGTATTGGTAGAGTAGTCGTGAATGTAGCGAGTAGCTTTAAGAAATAAGAGCAGTAAAGAAGGCAATTCATGCGATGATTTCCGGACGATGGCAGTGGTGCGCAGTCATGTGCAGTACAGCAGATTAAAGTGCAGGTTCATTGTCCGGTTCGCATCGTGGTGAAATGCTTGTGAAGAAGGAGATTATGCCCCATGCGTGCAGATCAACTGATTGTGAATGTACATGTGTATAACAGTTATTATAAACGGTTTGAAATGAACAACGTCGCTGTATTGGACGGCAGATTTCTATATGTTGGACCCGGCGGACCTGAGATGATTCAGGCAGACGAAGTCATTGATGCGCGGGGAAGATACATGATTCCTGGCTTGATCGATATCCATCTGCATATCGAAAGTACGATGGTGACACCGGAAACCTTCTCCCATGGTCTGATTGGCTGCGGGGTAACGTCCATTGTCGCAGAACCGCATGAGATGGCAAATGTGTTCGGGCTGGAGGGTGTGCAGGAGATGATGGCTGTGAGTCGGGAAACCACCGTGGATATGTTCTATGCGATCCCGAGTTCCGTTCCGGCAACCCCGATGGAGACAACAGGTGGTTCGATTGAAATCGAAGATATGGACGTGTTGCTCGCCACTGGCGAGATCATCTGTCTGGGCGAGATCATGAACTATGTCGATGTCATCCGTGATCCGGAGTGCAAGACAAATCAGATTTTACAGCATATTCGCAAAAACTATCCGGATCTTGTGATCGAAGGTCATACACCGAAACTGCTTGGACTTGATCTGCATCGACTGATCTACGCTGGCATCGATTCCGACCACACTCATCAGAGCATTGAGGGATTGCAGGCGCGGATTGCGGCAGGTATGTTTATTGAAATTCAGGAGAAATCAATGACCCCGGAAGTCATGGAGTACCTGATTCAACATGATGTGGCGCAGCATTTCTGCTTCGTAACGGATGATGTGATGCCGGATTCACTGGTGGAGCGTGGTCATCTGGATCATATCGTACGGAAGGCAATTCAGATGGGGATGTGTCCGGAAGACGCGATTTATGCAGCAACATCAACCCCTGCTTCCCGGATGAAAATGACCGATCGTGGCAGCGTTGCCCCAGGCAAAGTGGCCGATTATGTGTTGGTATCCAACCTAGAGGAGCTCGCTATTGATCAGGTGTACAAAAACGGCCGCAAAGCTTATGACGATTACGAACCGTATAAGCAGGAACGCATAACCGGGCAGTTTCCACCTCACTTCTATAAGAGTGTACGGTTGGAGAAGTTGGGCGTAGCAGATTTTGCAATTCAGTTGTCAGACCCAAAAGTCAGTGGATCAGGTGTTGAACTCGCTGGTGAAGGTGAGTACCAATGCCGTGTCATGATGGTGAAGGATGGTTCTACTTTTGTGGAAGAGCATATTGCACCGGTTCAGTCCTCGGATGGTGAATTACGCTGGGAAGAAAGCGGATATGCGCAGATCGCGACCTTTGAACGTTATGGCGTGAACGGCAATCGTGCACATGGTCTGATCGGTGGAGACACCATCAAGCGTGGAGCTATTGCAACGACATACTCACATGATAATCACAACCTGCTGGTTGTAGGACGTAATCATGAAGATATGATATTGGCAGCTAACACGGTAATTTCGAGCCAGGGCGGCTTCTGTGTAGTGGAAGATGGCAAGGTGCTGTCCCATCTGGAACTTCCCGTAGGTGGTATTTTGACGGAAGAACCACTCGCAGTAGTGTCTCATCAAGTGAAGGAACTGAGAGCAGCGATGTTGTCTCTTGGGTACGTGCATTACAATCCGATCATGTCGATTAGCACGCACTCCCTTGCGGTAAGTCCCGCGCTGAAGATTACGGACTATGGCCTGATTGATGTGAATGCAGGTAAGGTTGTATCGTTAATTGTATAATTGGAATACCACATATCGTGATGTAACTCCAATTGGATTAGATTGTAGAGTAACATTTAAGCCTTTGACGGATATAACTAGAAGGTTTCAATATAATAAAAAGGCATGCGTACAGTACTCCTATCAGGGTACAGCACGTATGCCTTTTCGAATTCATTGCGTGATTGCTCATCTCTTCTGTTGAAAAGTAGGTAGTCTGTCAAAGGAAGATTTAATGAGTTGGATTCATTGCTTTCAATTCTTCCATTGAAAATCCCGTCAATCCGGAAATCGAATCCAAATCCATATCTTTGGCAATCGTTTTAGAAGCTACATTAGATTTGACAGTTTACGGCGATATGGTCAGCTCAGTCGTGTAAAAGGTGTTCCGGTTTTATGCCGGATTCTTGCCGCTTTGTTGCCCTTCTTTCTTAAATACGGTTACTAAATGTAGATTGTGAACATATAATGGATATATGAATATAGAATTGTAAATTCAATGTAAAATTTTATGAAAAGCATTGTTTAATTAGGATAATTATGGAACAATTGTATTTGATCGTTTCGATCAGAAAAATTGCGGAGGTGGTAGTATTGTCAAGGACAAGGAAGTTCTTGTCAGTAGCATTGAGTCTGGTTCTCTTACTTACGATTGTTGGTTTTCAGCAAGCGAGGGCAGCAGAAGCTACAGTTGATGAACAAGAGACAAATGTGGTGGTTCCTGATGAACTTCTTATTAAAACATCAGAAGGAGTCAAGGGAATTGAAATTAAAACTCCTGACGGAAAAGTAGAAGTCAAAAGGGCTATCGTTACAGAGTATGTTCCTGTTAACTCGACTGCTTATTTGCTAGCTACTGGCCAAGATCCAATTGAAAACAAACTAATCAAAGTGGTGGATGTTACTTACCTTGATGAAGCAAAGAATGACGATTGGAAACATGAAGTAGCACCTTCAGCAATCGGTGACTTATATGCTAAAAATCCCAGCGCTGAATATGCAACAGTTAACCCTAACTATGTAGTTGCTTCTGTAGAAGAGACCGGAAGTTCTGGCGGTACATTAACACTTTCTCAATCGGTGACGGTTGGTAACTCCTTTAATGCTAGCATAGGTATCAGCGCATCAGTTGTGTCTGCAACTGTTGGTTATAACGTATCTCAAAGCTGGACATCAACAGCGTCCTTCAGTGAGAGCATCGCGAAAGACAATCACAAGACAGTGATTAATGCTTACAATCGTTACATGACAAGACACTTTGAAGTTTGGAAGAAGGGACTTTTCTCTGATAGTTTGCAAACTCATAGTGCTTCAGATCGTCATGTTGGTTTCAGATTTGATGTACTCCGAATTCCTGGATATCCAAGTATGTAATGAAATAGTGACTAAATTAAAGGAAAAGACGGGTTTGTACTGTATTATCGGTACTCACCCGTTTTCTGTTCCTTGACCCGCATTTGGTAGTTTCATTAGAATGGTCTTGTTCTTTCTTTATAGTTACATAGTACGTATGCATTTAAAGCACAGAAAGCAGCGTTGTGCTACGGATGATACGGGTGCAATTTTTTAAAAGCGTCACACGAATCGCCAAAAGCGTCATTTTATACACCATAATATTTAAGGTTGCCATTGCCAGTGGGTGAAAGACCTGCAGGCTGGAAATATAAAGATGCAGGCTGTTCAGGACTCTTTTTCGATTTCAACAATAACAATTAGATGTTTTTTAATGAGGATGTTTACGAAAGCTACAAAAAAGATGATTGTACCTATATATACAAGGTCTTTATAAGACCGCATGAGAATTGAAGATTTTGTTTATATTGTTAATCCATGATTGTTTTATTAGCATGTAACGTTTTAATACTATTTGTGAAACTCAATTAGCAATGAGGATTGTGGTGCTAACGCCAACAATTGTTATTAGTAAAGATATTATAATCTTTATAAAAAATCGATAGATTTAGGTATGAATTTTGGTTTATGCCGAGCCCTGATTTTCCTGTTAGGACCATGAAATTAACAACTCTCTAGTTTATTTAAATATAACTAGAATATACTCGTATTATTTGATGAGGTAAAAGGAGGTGATACCAATTCATGTTATCCAATAAACATGATGCTAAAACGATATTTTTCGATGTGGATGATACGTTATATGATCACTTGCAGCCACTTCGTGGCGCGTTGCAGGACGTTCTCGGCCTGCCCGATGAGTTCCCTTATGCTGAGGCCTATCATCGTTTTCGTTACTATAGTGACTGGCTGTCTGCACAAGAAGATCTGTCCGCTGTACCAGAAGCGGATGCAGTAGAGCGAATGCGCCGTCGGAGGTTTGAGTTGACAATGGAAGAGTTCGGACTCCCCCTACAATGGGGACAGGCTGAAGAACTACAAGCACAGTATCTGAGCAGACAGTTTGAGATTGTACCTTTTGAAGGAGCGTATGAGCTGATCAGAAGGCTTCAGGCAGAAGGCCATACCGTTGGTCTAATCACCAATGGAGAAGGAGAGCATCAGCGCCGCAAGCTTGAAGCACTGGATGTGCTCAGTTTCGTGGACGAGAATCTGATCTTCATCTCCGGTACGACTGGTTATGCGAAGCCGGATCGCAGGTTGTTCGAATATGTGAGTAAGCAGTCCGGGACGGATGCTCGTTCCAGCTATTACATCGGAGACTCGTGGCGTAATGATGTGGTAGGTGCAGTGGATGCAGGCTGGACAGTCATCTGGTTCAACCATCGGGAGGCGCTGCCGGAGTCCGATCATCAACCTCATTTTGTAGCATCAAGCTATGAAGAGATCAGTCGTATTCTGACTTTTGAGTGTGTTCAAGCTTAAGGAGATTTATGTTTAAAGGAGCAGTCTTGTTACCGTCTTAGGTGCAGGTCTGCTTTTTTATATTATACCTTCTATAAAGGCATCATTAATGAGGTGTCTAACTCTTCGCTTTCAATTACAATTGCCATGAGTCCAGCTTCTGTTTTGGTTTCGTGCCATTCATGTATATCCCAGAGAACCGCTTCGCCACAACGAACATTGATGTATTCATTTGCTTCCCCTCTAACCCAACCCTCTCCACTTACTATTGAAAGGAGTTGAGGAACTACAGCTTGATGATAACCTATGACCCCACCCTCAGCTAAATGCATACATCCGATATGAGCTGCTTTGTTGGTCCGCGTTATATATCCTCATGTTTACCTCCGCAATAGTGACTAAGTTAACTTCCTATAATGGAAACTATCTTTATGATGGGTATCATCCTAGTTCACTAATTTATGGATAATCCGATCAGATGAGTCTATCATAACTCCAATAGGTTGGGGAGAGTTTGCTTAAAATCATCTTTTTTAATTAGCCTGTGCCCATGTTTCTATGAAGCTGTGCTTCATGAAATCTTCATTTGAAAGAGTAGTTCAGAGCCTTCCCAAACAGGATATGCGGTGTTATAATTAAAACAAGATTTAGATTAAGTCTAAATTAAAAAGAAGCGAATCAAAGCAATCCATTATAAAATTCAAATTCTATTTTTATATTCGAGAGGGGATAAATTCCATGAGCACAATCCAAACTAGAAACAACACTTTTGCTAACAACGCCACAGCACTTCAAGATGTCCTGAACCGTCAGATCGCAGGCTGGTCCGTACTGTACACGAAACTTCATAACGTCCACTGGTATGTCCAAGGACCACATTTCTTCACATTGCATGCCAAATTCGAAGAACTGTATAACTTGGCTACGGCAAATATGGACGAAGTTGCAGAACGTTTGCTTGCTATTGGTGGACGTCCGGTGGCTACGATGGGTGAACAGCTACGTCTGTCTCCAATTGAAGAGGCACAAGGCCAGTTGTCTGCTGAACGTATGGTAGAATCGGTGGTTGCTGATCTACGCACGATGGTGGAAGTGATTCGTCAAGGCATTCACGAAGCAGGAGAAGTAGACGATAACGCAACGGAAGATATGCTGATTGGATTCACGTCTGCACTGGATAAAGAGGTTTGGATGTTAAACGCATATCTGGGCAAATAAGCAAAGTCACCCTACATCCTGACAACGATATGTAGAGTCCGTGAACAAAGTGTCCGTTCGCTTACAAATCCGGTGCGCTTGCCGTATAATGATGGCATTCAAGATGTACAGAATGGTGGAATGAACGATGCGGTCAGACCTGGAACAATTGCAGGAAGAAGCTGAACGGTTTATATATACATGTTATGAAGAGCTGGGTCATTCGCGTGAAGACGCACAGGCCCGGCTTGTTGCCGTTATGGGCGAGATCGAAGTAACGGGTACTTATGTGCACACCACAGAGGAATTGGAGCAGGGTTGTAAAATGGCATGGCGGAACAGCAACCGCTGCATCGGACGGCTATTCTGGGATAAATTGCGGATCGTGGACGCCCGTCACGCTGATACGGCAGGAACGGCAGCGGAAGCTGTGCTGAATCATATCCATGTGGCATCCAACGCTGGCAAAGTAATCCCGATGATCACCATCCTTCCAGCGGATGGGCCGAATGGAACTCCGGTACGCCTCTGGAATCATCAGCTTATTCGTTATGCGGGATATGAGACAGAGCAAGGTATTATCGGAGATCCTGCTTCGGTGGAGCTGACCAAGGCGGCGATGTCACTTGGCTGGCAAGGGGCAGGTAGCCCCTATGATGTGTTACCGCTCATTATTCAGGCACAAGGACAAGCCCCAGAGTGGTATGTTGTGCCAGAAGAAGAGATTGTGGAAGTTCTTATTGAACATCCGGAGCAAGCGGAAATTGCCGAGCTGGGCATGCGCTGGTACGGTGTGCCGATGATTGCTGATATGCGACTGGAGATTGGCGGTATATCTTATCCGGCAGCGCCGTTTAATGGTTGGTATATGGGTACCGAGATCGGCGCCCGTAATCTGGCGGATACGTTCCGGTATAACAAGCTGCCTGCGGTGGCGGAAGCATTTGGATTGAATACGTCGAGTGAAACGACGCTGTGGAAGGATCGTGCGTTAGTTGAGCTGAATGTGGCTGTGCTGCATTCGTTCAAAAAAGCAGGTGTGAGCATTGTGGATCACCACACGGCGGCAACGCAGTTCGATTTATTTGAACAGCGGGAAGAGAAGGCTGGGCGTGAACTGACCGGAGATTGGGTGTGGCTGATTCCGCCATTATCCCCGGCGACAACACATATTTTCCACAGCTCCTATCGTAATGAGATCGTGAAGCCGAACTTTTTCCGTCAAGATCAGGCGTATACGCTGAAAGATGGCGTGGTATCTACCGCAGAGTTGCGAAGCAGTGAGCAGCAGAATGCACAGGTAGAGAATCACCAGCCACAGGCCGGGGATACACCAATGAAATGCCCGTTTGCACATTAAATTGTGCAGACGGGTTATTTTTTGTGATCCTTTTGTATCAAACGAAGAACTACCCCTCTTTCAATCGATATCGACTGCGCATCACAGCCTGAACTACAATGGCAACAGCAATCAGCACCAGATTAAACACAAACACGGAGTACAGCGAGCCAACTTCCATAAGTAGCGCTGCAACCAGTGGAGACACGATGGAGCCGATCTCGGCAGCAGAGACAATTTTGCCTATGACAGAACTTCGACTCTCGTCCGGGGTATGATCACCAATATGAGCAAAGAACGAATCCATGTAACATGCACCGCCAACCCCGCCAATCAGCATGCCAACGTAGACCCATAGATGAGAGGACGTGCTTAGAAATACAACAACTTCGATTCCAATCAGGAACATGCCAAGCATGCAGAGCAGCAGACGATCGCCCATCCGGTCAGAGAGATAACCAACAAAGGGAGCAGCGGCAAGCGTAGAAATCCCGGAGACGGTGAAGGCGAGACTGGTGGCAAACGGGTCCCAATGCATGATGTGAGCTGCATACAGTGCAAAATAGGTGAGAAATACGGCATAGGCGCTCATCTCCAGAAAATGTACCGTACCGTAGCCAACAAGCTGTTGCCGCCTGGTGAACCCTGTGTATGGGCCAGTTGTTGTTGATTCGGGAGCTTGGTTGGATTGGGAGGTTAAGGAGGTATCCGCAGCTTGCGTATGCAGTGCATCAGATGTTGTTGAAGGTAAAGGAGGGGTGTCATCCGTGTGGAGCACCGGGTGTGCTGAGTTGACCAGAGGTTCCTGCTTAACAACACCCGAAGGACCTTCTAATAGATGATCACTTAACGTATCACCGGATTTAAGATTAGCTCTAGCTTGTGCCGTTGTCTTCATCCCCATCGCAGCGACCACGGCCATCAGACAACATACGGTAACGAGTAAAAAAGGCACCGACAATGGCCAGTGCAGCGCGAGCCAGCCACTTATGACCGGACCGAGCACCATGCCGCTGCCCTCACTACTGCTGATATATCCATTGTACAGGCCGCGGTTGTCTACATTACCCTCATCTCCGATGATGGAACGTACGACCACGGTAAGGCCCGTGGAAGCGAGCCCCTCTAGAAGTCGGAGCAGGCCGAATAACACCGCAGCAGTAGACAGCGCGAAGCCGCCCATACAGACAGCGAGCAGGATCAGCATCAGGATGAGAGCCTTTTTACCACCTAGTTTCTTATAAATTGCCGCTGCTGGAACGCCACCAATTACTTTCCCCACATAAAAGAGTGCAAAAATAACCCCCATCATCCAGCCGGACAGGCCGAATTCTTCAATAAACAAAGGAAATAGGGGCAGGATCATGAATCCGCCCATCTGACTTAAGAAACAAATGGTCATCAGCAAAGGCAGGTTACGACGAATATCCAAGAGCCAAGACTCCTCTCACACATAAAATGGAATCCTAAAATCCTTCATTTACTCCATATGGGTACGTATTATCGACATTACCCGTAATGTATGCAGAATTTTTGAAAATAAGAAGAAATGACACGCGGCGTTTACATCAAAACCATTGCGGATATACCTGAATCATATATAATAGATGGGTTATCTATAAGGATGCATGAACGAAAAGTGTACAGACTTAAGAGGTACCTCAAGTATAAGGGGGCGATGTGAAGCATGTCAGAACAACAACCGATTATCCGCTTCGAAGCGGTGACTCAGCAATACGACCAGGATGAAGCCGTATTGAAGGCGGTCAGCTTTGAGATTGAGCGGGGTAAATTTTATACGCTTCTTGGCCCATCGGGCTGCGGGAAAACAACGATATTGCGGCTGATTGCCGGTTTTGCGGAGCCGACACAGGGCAGTATTTATTTTAACGGTGCGCTCATCAACCGAGTGCCTGCCCACCAGCGGCAGGTGAATACCGTATTTCAGGATTATGCATTATTTCCACATTTGAATGTATTTGAGAACGTAGCCTTTGGTTTGCGGATCAAAAAGATGAAAACGGCTGAAATTCGCAGCAAAGTGTTGGAAGCCCTCAAATTCGTCAATCTATCCGGGTATGAAAACCGGGAAATTGGCGAAATGTCCGGCGGACAACGACAACGTGTCGCGATTGCACGCGCGATTGTGAACGAACCTGAAATTCTGCTACTGGACGAGCCGCTTTCGGCACTTGATCTGAAATTACGGACCGAAATGCAGTACGAGCTACGGGAGCTGCAACAGCGACTGGGCATCACGTTTATCTTTGTTACGCATGATCAGGAAGAAGCCTTGGCGATGTCCGACGAGATTTTTGTCCTGAATGGCGGCGTGATTCAACAGAGCGGTACACCGAATGATATCTATGATGAGCCGATTAACCGCTTTGTAGCAGACTTTATCGGTGAATCGAACATTGTATCGGGCAAAATGAAGCAGGACTTTGTGGTGGAATTCGCTGGCGCACAGCACGAGTGTGTCGATCAGGGTCTCCAGCGGGACGAGCCGGTAGAGATTGTCATTCGCCCAGAGGATCTGGAGATTACAACCGAAGACCAAGGCAAACTCAAGGTCAATGTGGATTCCCAGTTATTCCGCGGGGTGCATTACGAGATATCCACGTACGATGATGCGGGCAATGAGTGGCTTGTTCATTCAACCAAGAAAGCCGTTGTAGGCGCACGGATTGGACTGTATTTTGATCCGGAAGCGGTACACGTCATGCGCTTTAACGAGACCGAAGAAGAGTTCGACAAACGACTCGAAGCCTACCAAGAGGCCGCTCATGCAGACTAAGGCCAGCACACGCAATGCGTATCTGATTCCATATGTATTATGGATGGTGTTGTTTGTTGTGGCGCCGGTTCTGCTGGTCATCTATTATTCGTTCTTCGATGTGGAGGGTAACTTCACGTTTGGCAACTACGCCAGATTCTTCACACCGGTGTACTTGCAGATGACGCTCAGTTCGTTCTGGTATGCATTTCTGATTACGGCGTTCTCACTGCTGATCTCGTATCCAACGGCGTATATGCTGACCCGGACGAAGCACAAGCAGCTATGGTTGCTACTGATCATTCTGCCAAGCTGGATCAATCTTTTGCTAAAAGCGTACGCCTTCATCGGCCTGTTCGGAACGTACGGTCTGACCAACTCCCTGCTTGAAGTGGTGGGTATTGGTACACAGCAGATTTTGTTCACCGATTTCAGCTTTATTTTTGTCTCGGTGTACATCTTCATTCCATTCATGATCCTGCCGATCTTCAATGCGCTGGAAGAGATGAATCCATCGTTGATCTATGCGGCGCGTGATCTGGGAGCCTCATCGTGGCTGACATTCCGCCGAGTTATCTTTCCACTGACGATTAGTGGAGTGAAATCAGGCTGTCAGGCTGTATTTATTCCTGCGCTGTCTCTGTTCATGATTACCCGCCTCATTGCGGGGAACCGTGTAATTACGCTGGGAACAGCGATCGAACAGCATTTTCTCGTCACCCAGGACTGGGGGATGGGTTCAACGATTGCCGTCTTTTTGATTATTGCGATGGCGATTATTATGTTCCTGACTGGATCAGGCAAGAAGGAGGTGCGTAATGGGAAGAAACGGAAAGCTGTCTAACGTCTATCTAGCCGTTGTATTCGCCATATTGTACGCACCGATTGCGTATCTGATCTTCTATTCCTTCAATAGTGGCGGCCACATGCGCAGCTTCGAAGGATTCACGCTTGAATGGTACAAAGAGGTGTTCGCTGATACTCGGCTGCTCATCATTGTGCTGAATACATTTATCATTGCGCTCCTGTCATCAGCGATCTCGACAATCCTTGGTGTAGCAGGAGCACTGGCGATCTACCATGTGCGTCGCAAACGGACCAAGAACACGCTACTGTCACTCAATAACGTGCTCATCGTTAGTCCGGATGTCATCATTGGTGCATCGTTCCTGATTCTGTTCACCATGATTGGTATCAAACTGGGCTTCACTTCGGTTCTGCTGTCTCATATTGCATTCAGCGTACCAATTGTCGTGATCATGGTACTGCCGAAGCTGCAGGAGATGAGTCCAACTCTGATGGACGCGGCACGCGATCTGGGTGCTGGTTCATGGCAGATTCTGACGCGTGTGGTGTTGCCATACGTGAAACCGGGTATTTTTGCCGGATTCTTCATGGCATTGACGTACTCGCTCGATGATTTTGCAGTAACATTCTTCGTCACGGGTAATGGATACTCCACACTCTCTGTAGAGATATACTCCAGAGCAAGGCAGGGCGTTTCGTTGTCCATCAACGCTTTGTCCACCCTATTGTTCCTGCTCACGGTGTTGCTGGTGGTTGGATATTACTTCATTAACCGCCGTGCAACACGGATACCACCCGGAGGAAAGGGGCTACGTCCATGAAGCAACTGGTACGGACATTTGCGATTGTTTTTGTGGCCGCCTTTGCCCTGATGATCCTGGCTTCGTATCTGAATAAGAGTCAGGGGTATTCTGGCGGCAACACACTGACCATCTATAACTGGGGCGATTATATCGACCCTGATCTGCTCAAGGAGTTTGAGGACGAGACAGGCATTAAGGTTATCTATCAGACGTTTGATTCCAATGAAGCGATGCTGACCAAGATTGAGCAAGGGGGTACCACGTTTGATGTGGCAATTCCTTCTGAATATGCGATTAGCAAAATGAAAGAGGAAGACCTACTCGTTCCACTCGATCATAGCAAATTGACCCACCTGGATAACATTGATCCGCGGTTCATGGACTTGTCCTTTGATGAAGGCAACAAGTACTCCATCCCTTATTTCTGGGGAACGGTGGGGGTTGTGTTCAATCCCGAACTGGTGGATGGATTGACGTTTGATAGCTGGAACGACCTGTGGGACCCGCGTTTGAAAAATCAAATCCTGCTCCTTGACGGTGCACGCGAAGTCATTGGTATGGGATTGAACAGTCTCGGGTATTCTCTGAACGATACCAACGAAGATCATCTGCAAGAAGCGCTGAAGAAGCTGTCTACATTGACACCTAACGTGAGAGCGATTGTCGGTGACGAGATCAAGATGCTGCTTGCGAACGAGGAAGCTGCGGTTGGACTCGTGTGGTCCGGAGATGCGTCCGAGATTATGGATGAGAACGACAAGCTGGATTACATGGTGCCGGAAGAAGGCTCGAACCTCTGGTTCGATAACATGGTTATTCCCAAAACAGCGAGTAATATTGAAGGGGCACACCAGTTTATCAACTTCATGCTGGACCCGGATCATGCCGCTCGCAATGCGGAGTATGTCGGGTATTCCACACCAAACGCCGAGGCACTTAAGCTGCTGCCAGAGGACATTTCGGAGGATGAGCGCTTCTATCCGGACGAGACACTGACAGGCAAGCTGGAGGTCTACGATAATCTGGGCAAAAAAATGCTCTCGCATTATAACGACCTGTTCCTGGAGTTTAAAATGCATAGCAAATAAGAGGTAATAGCATCTGATAACGATTCACCGTGGCTTATTAAGTAGAGTCAATAGCGTGTGAACAGTTCGTTAGATTCTGAAAAAAAACAAAAAGGGTTGCTGCTCGTCATTTCATTTGAATGACAAAGCAACCCTTTTTTTACCTACTTCAGAGCAATAGCGCTTGAAGTGCCATATAAGATGAACATTAAAGGGCACACGTTAACGGAGCGGGCAGAAATAAGCTATAGAAGCGGAGCGTTCGCCTTTATCACCGGATTTTCCCATTGTAAAAGGGGAATAAAAAAATCCGGGGATAACAGCGATCGAAAGATTATTCTGCACGCGGAGTGGCTCAGTGTGACCCCGCATCCTATTCATCTTATATGAATGACACTACATGCGCTTTTTGCGACCCACCATGATCCATGCCCCACCCATAATCAGCACAATCGCCACAAACGGTTGAATAAAGCTCAAGCTGCTCAGCATCGAGCCAATCGACATCACAGCGAAGAACAGCAGCGATATAACCGTCAGAATATTGATGGGAATCAGCAACCATTTGTTCCGACCACCGAACCAATACAATTCGAATAATCCAACGGCTACAGCCAGAATGAAGCCCGGCCACATCGTATCCCAGTTGTTAAACAGCATGGCAATCTGGCATACAATACCGACGGTGAGCAGCAGTCCACCAGGAACCAGCAGTCCAACCCCTCTGCCAATCATGGAGAAGTAGAGCCAGTGGAAGAACAGCCCGAGTGGGATCACGAATAACGTGGGCCAGAAAGTCGCAAAGATCGTACCCGGACCGAGAGAACCTCCCTGGTTCAGAATCAGGTACACGCCCAGTAAAATGAGAACAGGCGCAAGGATCGTACGTTTAGCCATAATATCTCTCCTTCTTAATACAAGATCAATTTTCCGAACGGTTGTATGTAGAGCAATTACTTTGTTATTCACAGCATACCATGAACTGGAAAACTCTATCCTCCGTCTTTGGAGTTAAAATGAACCTAGACCAAAGTCTAGGTTCGAAAGATACTCAGTCGTTTTTTCATACAAACAATCCGTGCCAAACGGTGGTGAACAAGTTACACAGAAAAATGTGATTTAGGCTTGCATGTTGCAAGAGAGAATTATCATTGCTTTCGTAGCAGATGCTCCCAGTTTGTAGGGAATCCCAAAAGGGATATATCAACTATAGTGTAAGCTTCGATTAATGAGGATAGCTCAGTCACCCAACTATCCCAGATTGTTCTATCCTTTATCAGGTACTTCGCATTGTAGATAGCTCAAAAAAGAAAGGCTTTGTCTAAGCCTAATAATTCATCATTTCGTGTGTATCTTATGGTAACAGGGATTCTGTAATTAAAAAGTCTGCTGTAGTGAGCACATCTATTCCTAAAAACAGTTAAGACGTGGAACCAGTTCTCAAGTTCCCTATAACTTATGTTTGGAGAAGGGTAGTATTCTCGATCAATAGATTTTTTGTCAGACGTTTTTAAATTTTTATAGAGTGAGGACATCATAGAAATTGTACTGACTTCAAAGGCCGCCCAGATAGGATATCTATCTTGGTAATTCTCTCTATGATGAGCAATAAGCACTTCTTTGTGCTGTTTTTGAATGCATTTTTGCAAATCCTCCATAAAACGTTGGTGAAATTGAATTTTAGAAAAATTAGCGGCATTCGTATATCCAAGAGCACCGTATTTGTGGGCGAGCTTGTATGAAATTTGTGATCTTAAGGCAATCTCGATGTACTCGACAATCTTCATAAAGTGATTTCTAAGGGCTGCATCAAACAAATAATGCTTATACACTTTTTTGAAAGTCGTTCCTTCAATGTAGTTGTCCGAGGTATCCTGTTTAAAAGTTAAGGCATATGCAGTAAACCTGTAATAGTGAATGCGTTTCAGGATTGTAATTGCTTCTACATCATTTTCAATTGTCATTTTTCGGTTTTTAAACTTTTCGAGCTGTTCTTCATATGTAGTAGGCGCTTTCATTTCACGTAGCTGAACATCATCTGGCAAGGAACCCCATAACGCAAAAATGTCTCGCCCTGTTCCACATGCATAAGCAGAGGTGCGGGCGAGATCTGTTATTAATAATATACGATTCGTTGACTGTTTAGTCAACAGTTAAACTTAAATTGAGCAACTACTGAATGGTAAAGCTGAGTCATACAAAGCGAAGCTCGTTATTTCACCACATCCGAATGTTTCTTGCCCCAGCTGTTCACACCGTCATCCTCAATAATGGAGATGGCAGCGTCGGCGATGTCGGGGTTTGTCATCAGTTTCTCCTGAATACGGAACTTGATGTCATCCGCATCGGCAAGACTGAGTCCTTTGGTCAACTCAATCAGACCTTCGACATGATAATAACGGCCTTCCTGAATGATACGCATCATCTGAATGTCAGCAACGTGTGTGTCTGCGAGAATAGTCTGGGACACTTTGTCCTCAATATCCTGTGGAGCCGCAACACCGATCAATCCAATCATATTATCGTAACCGACACGGAAGGCTACAGCGATCATCAGACATCCAATAATCGTTGTCACAATGCCATCGAGCAATGCAAAATTGGTTAATGCAATGACTACAACGGAGATCAAGGCGAGTGTCGCACCGAGTACTGCTACAACATCTTCGTAGAATACGAGACGGGTTGGTGGCGCAGCACGGCCTACATTTTTAATGGCAGCAGGGACCAAGGCAAATCCGGCGGCTTTGGGTGCGCGTGCTTCTTTTAGAATTTCCTTCATGGCTTTGATCAGGATGGCCCCGTCAATGACAATGTTCAGAACAAGCACTCCGATGTTAATCCAGAGACCGCCGGTATGACCAACAGGATGCTGCAAAAGATGGATGCCTTCATGGATCGTTTCATACGCCATAATGGTAACAACAATAACGGCGATCATACAGAAAATGTTAATGACCCGTCCGAATCCGGTCGGGAAGCGGCGTGTAGGTTTTTTCTCGGACAACACACTTCCGACAAAGACAAACCCTTGGTTAATGGCATCAGCGAGTGAATGCATCGCCGAAGCGAACATGGCACCACTGCCACTGAATAGGAAGGCTCCCCCTTTGCACACAGCAAGAACAGCATTACCTGCCATCGCTACGGCGGAGGATGTGTTTCCTTTTTTGATGAGAGACATAAAGCTCTCAGACTTCGGTTGTTCAGCCACTTCGTATGTTCCTCCCAGATCAATGTATTAGGTGTAGAAAAGGCAGTCTTATCTATACAGCATGTGCATTTCCACTAAATGTTATTATAACCGCTTTGACATATCCCAGCATTATGCAAAAAAGGTCATATCATCATGCGCAACTCAGTATTCGATAGCCTCCAAGGCACGTAAATTCCGATTGGATTGTTCCAATAGTTCCGTAAACGTCCCAGCGACATAATATACAAAATCCGGGTCATGCACGTACATAATAATCTGTCCAACCGTTCCTTGCTCTGTCGGATCAAAGTCGAACATCAGATACAGTGAGCCACCTCCAAGCATGCCAAACGTGATCCATTTCTTTTGAAAAAGGTAGGGTTTGATTCGGGGATCAAGCTCACGGATCTCTTCTTCGGTAAAATAATCATCCATGCGGTTCTCCACCAGCGTGGACTGCTCCTTTTGAATTTTTTCCAGGGATAACAGGTAAAATGGTTCGGATTCCCGTCCTTCCTCAAGGCTTGGATACAAGACGTGAAAGCCATAACCACTCCCATTTTTACGTTTATAAAATGCACGAAAATCAGCAGGTAATCGAATATCGTGTTCCTGCTCGAATGCGTCGAGCTGCTCATCCGTCACGCCTTCAAACTCGCGATAAGCCTCCAAGAGCTCCCGGTTTTCCTCATCTTGTACCTTCTCCTCCAGCAACATATCCAGTTCATCCATCAATTCATATATACGCTGTTCTGGCATCCAATTCCCTCCGTATGAGCTATTCAGATAATATGGTGAGTGATATGCGAGCAAACTGTGCCTGATTTCACCTCATATTATAGTTATAATCCGGAAAAGCACACAAGAAACCGAAGTCCTTGCTTACATACTACAATGGTCTCATTATTCAAGGACGGTTGTTGCATATCAGCACACTTAGCCCCATCCCAATCGATTACGTACAACCATCATGAAAGTCACTCCTAACAACAAATAAAGCGTGTGTTACAGGGGTAATCCCTGTAACACACGCTACATTTTTTATCTACTATCATAAGTAGTACTAATCTTTTACACGAAAACGTAGAGGGCAGAAATAACCTGAAGAAGCGAAGTGTTCGCCTAAAAGCTTTCTGCAAGAAAGCTACATCGGAAGCATACGCTTATCACCAGATTTTCACCTTTATATAAAGTAAATAAAAAAATCTGGGGATAACAGCGATCGGAAGGTTGTTCTGTCATCGGAGTAGCGAGTGTAAATACTTTAGTTCGGTTTACATAGT
The DNA here is from genome assembly GCF_002803315.1 of Paenibacillus sp. GM1FR. NCBI lineage: Bacteria > Bacillati > Bacillota > Bacilli > Caryophanales > Paenibacillaceae > Paenibacillus > Paenibacillus sp. GM1FR. The sequence continues at coordinate 227,994 of NZ_MKZL01000022.1, forward strand.
CCTCTTTAATCAAACTTCCAACAGGACAAGCTCAAATTGCCATACTGATAGGCTTTAAACAGGAGCGATGCACGTTTGTTCTGATCTCCCGCACCCATGGCGAGTAACAGCGGTACAAAATGCTCCGGCGTAGGCACGGCGGCTTGAGCTGAAGGTGCTAGCTTATCATAGGAGAAGAGAGACTCCGTATCCCAACTCACCAGCTTGTCATGCAGCCAGTTATCGAACTCTGATGCCCACGGGTCAACGCCGTTACTTTCCCAGTTCAATCGACGCAGATTGTGAACGGTCCCGCCGCTGCCAATGACGAGTATGTCTTGCTCACGCAAGGAAGTGAGTGCCTGTCCGACCTGATATTGCTGCTCACCTGTCAGGTAGCGATTCACGGACAAGGCAATTATGGGAATATCCGCATCCGGGTAGAGCAGGCGTAGAACGACCCAGGCGCCGTGATCCAGGCCACGAACATCATCCGTTTGTACCGGGATCCCAGCTTCTGCGAATAGGCGCTCCACTTCAGCAGTGGTTTCTGCCTGTCCTTGAGCCGGGTACTTGATCTGATACAGCTCGGGCTGGAAACCGCCGAAATCATAAATGGTCTCATAGTTGGCTACCGAGGATACAAGCTGAGTTGTGGATTCCCAGTGAGCAGAGAACAACACAATTGCTTTGGGTTTTGGCAGTTCCTGTCCAAGTTTTTGCAAAAATTCAGTGTACACATTCTCCTCCAGTGCCAGTGATGGGGCACCGTGAGCAATAAAAAGAGATGGCATCATTATGAATTCAGTCCTTTCGGGTCTTCGGTAGTCAGATTTGCATCCGTCCGAAGCCAGTGTTGGAATTGTTGATATAGATCGGGGGTCACCTGGTGTCCACCGTTGTAAGGTACATATGTGACGTGATCGGTATGTTGACGGAAGAAATTGGCGTTATCTTCCCCCAGTTGCAGCGGGAATAGATGATCCTGATCCCCATGCGAGATGAACACAGACAGCTCCGAATCGGGGTGCAGCATGTACTCGTCTTTCACAAATTGCGGGATGTACCCACTCATCGCTACAATGCCTTTAATTGCATCTCCCATCACCAGCGATAGGGTCATTGCCATAATGGCGCCCTGGCTGAATCCGGCGATATAACGCCGCGTGGGATCAATAGCATATTTGGCGGACAGATCAACAATCAATTGTTGCAGTCCCTGAACGGAGGCATCATACAATTCACGGATGGGGTTGCCAATGCTTTTAATCTGAAAATAAGCATAACCACTACCCTGAACGATAGGTCCACGGATGGCGACGATAATAAAATCAGACTGCATAGGCTCCATCAAACGAAGCATATCTTGCTCATCTGATCCCATGCCATGTAAGGCGAAAATCACGGGATAACGCTGATCTGGATTGTAATGAGACGGTAATCGGACTTCATGTATATAAGGAGAATTCATTGAAAACACCACCTGAAGAGGAATGAGTTAAATATATCGTTCTGACAACTAAGTTCACCAATATGAAATAAATATTCTTATTTATGAACAAAATTTATCATGGTTTCATTGTAGGGTCAATACTTTTTTTGTATGATGAATATATGTTGTTTATAAAAAATCTTGAATGGTTCTACAATAAATGCCGCTGCGAATGGTTCATATCTTATTCCCGAGGACGTGATCAGGATGTTAAAAAGTATCGTGCCTATTTTGAGAATATTTGATGAAAATAAAGCTAGAGAGTTCTACCTTGAATACCTGGGTTTCCAATTGGATTGGGAACATCGATTTGAGCAAGATATGCCCTTATATATGCAGATTTCACTCGATTCCATCGTGATTCATCTCTCCGAACATCATGGAGATTGTACACCTGGAGCTGCCTTGCGCGTGGAGACGGATAACTTGGATACATTCCATGATGCACTTCGTCAGAAAGAGTACAAACATGCGAGACCCGGTATAGAGGAGACCCCTTGGCAATCAAGAGAAATGACCGTGACTGATCCGTTTGGCAACCGAATTATATTTGTTGAGGCAAGCGCCGAATAGATAACCTGAAGAAGCGAAGCGGACGTCTAGTGTTTGAAAATCAATAGAAGGGGAGGGACGCGATATGGATATTGGCTTGGCTATTCGTACGATCCGCAAGCAGAAACAGATTACGATCATGCAGATGTGCGAGGGAACGGGGTTGTCCAAAGGTTTTATCAGCAACGTGGAAAACAACAAAACGTCACCTTCCATTGCTACGCTTGAAAGTATTGCGGATTATCTGGAAGTGCCACTTCCTTATTTGCTACTGACACCAGAGCAACGGATGAACGTGGTACGCAAGAACGAGCGTAAGGAGACGACAGCAGGAAGCGGACAGATCAAAGTGCAGCAGCTTACAGCCAAAGGTGCGATGCGTATGTCCATTGTGGAGTTACCGCCAGGTGCTTCGACCGGGATCAGCAAACATGCTGGGGAGGAGAGCCATCTGGTGTTGCAGGGCAAGATTCGTGCGGAGCAATGCGAAGATGTGGAAGTTCTTGAAGTGGGTGATTCGTTTACTTGGAATGCGATCGTGCCCCATGAAGTGACCAATATCGGTGAGGAGCCTGCGGTGGTGCTCATTGCGGTGTCCAAAGAATTGGGTCTGGATCATCTGTAAAATACAAAAAGGACGGCTCCCAAGTCATGAACATGCGAACCTGCATACATGTACAATGGGAAACGTCCTTTTATATTTCTAACGAACTGAGCGAACCCTATTAGATGATTCTAAGCAGATATCGAGATGTAACGAATCTCAGACGCTTTATTTAACTGCTGTGTGTGTAATTTGTCTACATTCCACAGACTTCTGGCGAAATAACCTCGCAGTGATTCATTACGTTTCTCATTTCCTGCAACAGAGCACAATAAGGTGCGAGAGATTCGTTAGAAAGATCAGAAGCATACTGTCTATTGTGGATTAGTCGTCCAGATGCCCGCTGCTTTGACAAAGACACGGTCGGACAGCTTGAGCGTTGCGAGTGCAAGTTCAGCTACATCTTCCGCTTGCATCATGCGATCTTCGTCGCCAATTTTCAGTCCGGCATTGGTCGCAAGCTCCGTATTAACGGTGCTTGGAGTCAGTGCCGTTACACGAATGTTGGACTTGCGCACTTCCTGCATCAGAGATTCGGTCATGCCAAGCAATGCAAACTTGGACGCACAGTATGCCGAACCTGTAGCGAATCCGCGCTCACCTGCAGTGGAAGCAATATTGATAATGCTGCCGCTACTTTCCTTGATCATGCTCGGAAGGACAGCGCGTGTAACGTAATATGTACCCATAACGTTAACATGCAGGATGCGCTCCCACTCTTCCGGCTCCATCTCCATGAACGTTCCGAACTTTCCGATCCCCGCATTATTGATAAGGATATCCACCGCACCGAGTTCCATCTCGATGGCTGCTACAGCGGCTTCGGCCTGCGTGCGATCCGAGATATCTGCTACTGCACTGGTTACTTTCACACCGTATTCTTGACTCAGAGACTGTTGCAGAGCCTGAAGATCGGAAGCGGTACGTGCAATAAGGCCGAGGTGCACTCCTTCTTTGGCAAGAGCTTCAGCGATCGCACGGCCGATACCTTTTCCGGCACCTGTGATGATCGCTGTTTTATTTTTAAGTTCCATGTGGGTAATTCCTCCTTAGAAATGGACTAGCATTCAATTATACTATTATTACCCACAGTTCGGAAATTGGCTTCATCACTATTTGGTAATCTCGATGCTGCCAGAAGAAGTACGGGCCTTGATCACTTCCCGGCTCACCATTGGCGATTCAGGTACATCGACACTTCCGGAAGTAGCCTTAGCGTCGTAGATTCCGTCAAAATCAGGTGCAGCTTGAATGAAAATATCTCCTGATGTTCCAGACGCATTAATCGGGGCGGAATGGGACTGTTCAATATGAATGCTACCCGAAGTGAATTGAACATCAGCTGCGCCGTTTAATTCAGTAATCTCAATATCTCCTGATTTAATCTTACTGTTTACATGACCGGCAATCTGATCTGCCGTAAAACTTCCGGATGTCTGTTTCACGGTCATGTCTCCATTAATCATGGAAGCGTTAATGTCGCCAGAAGTTAGAACCAATTCAATATTGGGCGCCTTGATGTTTTCCAGACGTATGGAACCTGAGGTGTTGTTCAGCTCAAGCTGATTGGCATTTAGACCTGTCAGATCCCATTCACTTGAAGAGGAGTCCAGCTTAACCTCATTTAATTGGTGTCCTTCAGGCAGAGCAACGGTTATTGTGGAGTCTTGCTCATTCCAGTACAAGGTGAAAATTTGCAATCGTTCACGTGCTGTCTGAGCCAGTTGGAATGTGCCTTTGGATAAGGTGGCTTGTTCGAAGCTTTTGACTATGGCAGGGTCCCATTTACCATCCACTTCGATATAACCATTCGAATCGGGGCTTATGACAAATTCAATATCTGCACTGAAATTAGCATTCATGATAATGTTCTGCAATTCATCTGCTTTGAAATCCCATCGTTTGGAATAATGCTCCCGTTCATCCCCGAACTGAACGCCATAGATGGATGTCCCGAGCAAACCTATTCCGATACATATCACGGCAAGCGCAAGCCATTTTTTGGTACTCATGCGGAAACATCTCCTTTCATCGTGTTTTTATTCCATCTAATATATTGAAGAGTGACGATTTTGAAGGCTCTAAAGACATACTTCGATGCGATGGCAAACAAAATGCCGACACCGAAAGCGCCAATCGCAACGAAAATTTCCGGTTTATCGAGTTGGCCCAGGAATACAAAGTCCACAACTGCTGCTACAGGAGCCACTACCAGCAAGGAAAGGCTGGCAATAACAAGCCATACCGACCACATCATGAGACCAAGAGGAATGCCAAGGATCAGATTCAGGAACAACAGGCCGATGGCTGTGAAAAATTTGCGAGTGGCGCTGGTGCTGTTTCTGGGTGACCGCATCTCGCGATACGTCGGTGCATAGAACGCATCTGAACCCGGCGTATGCATTTCATAACGATCACCGAGTGCTTCCTTGGCGATTTCTTCCGGCTGTCCGAGTTCCCGAGCGATCTCTTCTTCCAGCTTGCCTTCTCGTAGTCCGAGCTCGAAATGTTGATCATAGTCGGCGAGCAACTCAGCCCGTTCGAATGGGTCCATCGGCCGTAGATGAATTTCCATGGCTTTCATAAATTGTTGTCTATTCATTGGGGATTCCTTCCTCAATCAGATTTGCGACATTGCGCACAAATTCATTCCATTCTGTCGTCAGTGCCGTCATGTAGTCGCGACCTGTATCGGATAGTCGGTAATACTTGCGCGGCGGTCCTTCGCTTGATTCTTGCAGGTAGGTGGTGCAGTAACCGTCATTTACAAGCCGGCGAAGCAAGGGATACAGTGCACCTTCAGCAACTTCGATATGTTTGGAGACCGCCTGAGCCAGTTCGTAGCCATACCGATCCTGCCGGTTAATTAATACCAGGACGCACAGCTCCAATACTCCTTTTTTGAACTGGATGTTCACATTCACACAGGTTCCTCCTTCGTAGCTTCATTTATCGCTAGTGTATATTGTTCAGTAGTGGTGAAGTCATCATAGCATCCAGTACTGTTTAATGCAAGGTAGTGACTTTAAAATAGTTCCGTATCACGATTGATCGATAATAAGTTCGTTTAATACTGATGCTTAGCTGAAGCTGTCTGTTTAGCTATAATTCAGCATACGCAAAAACCGGATCGGTTACTTCCGTCTGGAGGCGGATTCCGATCCGGTCTGTGAGATGAACTTTTGTTTCTTTGGTTTACAGGTTAATCGCTAAATGTCGGTTATTCTTGTGCATCCAGGACTTTAAGGTCTTCCACAGCAGGGCCCTCAATGACATGGCCTGCATAATCGAAGCGGGAACCATGGCATGGGCAATCCCACGAACGTTCGCCCTCGTTCCATTCGACTTCGCAACCCAGATGGGTGCAGGTGGTATCCACCAGAAACAGCTTGCCACTGGTGTCCTTGTAGGCGCCAGCACGTTTGCCATTATGACGAACGACGGCTCCTTCGTCATCACCAATTTCGCTAACCTTTTTGTGCACAATGCCTACTTTACCGGAGATTAATTCCTTGGCTACATTCACATTTTCCACAATAAAGTGTTTCATACCAGGATCGGCCTTGAATCTTGCCGGATCGAATATGGCAGCATGAGGGTTGTCACGTCCAGTGATGCGATCCGCAAGAAGGTGTCCTGCCATCGTGCCAGTTGTCATTCCCCATTTGGCAAACCCGGTCGCCACATAGACTCGTTCATGTCTTCCGGTAATCGGTCCGATGTAAGGCACCTTGTCAATGGAGATCAGATCCTGGGCTGACCAGCGAAAAGGAATGTTGCGGATGCCAAATGTCTCCGCTGCGAACTGCTCCAGACGTTCATAATGACCGAAGGTGCAGATGCCTTGTCCGGTTTTGTGATTTTCGCCGCCAAAGAGGATAAGTTCCTTACCTTCATGTAAGACGGTACGCAAGGAGCGGTACGGTGTATCGTCCGAGATGTACATTCCGCCCGCATAGGGTTTCTCCGGTTCGACTAATACAGCGTAGGATCGTTCGGCGTGTAATCGTGTGAAATAAAATCCGGGATCATAGATAGGAAAATGAGAAGCCACGACAATATGTTCCGCTGTTACGGATGGGCCATCTCCATAAGTTCTGACATGTAGTGAAGCGTCTTCCTCTACATCCGTAACTGTCGTATGCTCGTAGATCTGTACCCCTTGTTTCACAGCGGAATCGAGCAAGTAGTGCAGGTAGGCCAGCGGATCAAAACGTGCCTGACCCGGCATGCGAATACCTGCCCTTGCGGGAACTGGAATAGGGAGTGGGTCTACCCACTCACCAGGGATATTGAGTTTGCCATAGGCGGTCAGCTCGATCTCCAGTTTTTTGATGTTTTCTTCCGATTGAATGTAGACGTAGGCATCTTCCTCTGCCCACTGGCAATCAATCTGTTTTTCCTTCACCAGATTGCGCATCCACTTCGCGGCATCGGCATTGCCTTCATAGTACATCCGAGCCTGTTCTTGTCCGAAGTGATGCATAATTTCATCAAATATGACACCGTGTTGTGCAGATACCTTGGCCGTGGTATGACCGGTCGTGCCATCCAATACTTTTCCAGCTTCCAGCACGACTACACGCATACCCGTCTGCGCGAGCAGATAGGCTGTAGTAATGCCGGCAATACCGGCACCAATAATTGCTACATCCGCGGTGATATCTTCTGTCAGTTTCGGATAGCTATCGAATTCATGCGTAGCACGCCACAGTGATTCGGGGACCGGGGGCAGACCCGTCTTGGGCTGCTGATTGTCGTTCATTTGTCTTCCTCCTTAATCATCATCATTCGGTTGATGCGGTTGTCGTTCAGCGCACATCGTTGTACTCTTATTCATGATTGCCAGACTATGCCAGGAAAAAACGGTGTTGTTCAGATTTTGCAGAGGGGATGTTCACAATTTCCTGTGCAGAACCTCTGTTTTTTTTGTTAAACATGCTATATGATAAGATTACCGAAATCGTTTTAGGTTTTGAAAAGGAGATCAAGTTTTACACCTGTAAACGTTGATTATAAAAGGATTAATTGATCCATCGGAAGAAAGATTTCATCCGAATTAACCCCTATCTTCTTATAATATATGTATTCGCTATCATTTAATTAACTACCGATAACCAAAGGAGATTCTATATGACGACCAACCAAACGAAATATCCGTTTCAAGATACAGCACTAGAGTTAGACACCCGGGTGAAGGACCTTGTATCCCGCTTGACGGAAGATGAAAAAATTGAATCCATGCTGCAATATCAGCCGGCAGTAGACCGCCTGGGTGTACCTGCATACAAACACGGAACAGAAGCGGCCCACGGCTTGGCCTGGCTTGGAGAAGCAACATCTTTCCCACAACCGGTGGGGCTTGCATGCACATGGGATGCGGATCTGATGAAGGAGATTGGCTCCGTACTAGGAGACGAGGCGCGTGTATTTTATAAACGAAATCCGGCAGTGAACGGTCTTACGCTGTGGGCACCTACAGTGGATATGGAACGTGACCCGCGCTGGGGACGGAATGAAGAGGCGTATGGTGAAGACCCGGAACTGACAGCCGAGCTGACGACAGCATTGGTCAAAGGAATCCAGGGCGACCATCCAAAGTATTACAAAGCGGTCGCTACCTTGAAGCATTTCCTCGCCAATAATAACGAAGTGGATCGCGGAAGTGGTTCGTCCAGCATTGATCCACGTAACATGCGTGAATATTATCTGAAGGCGTTTGAGAAGCCATTTAAGGAAGGCGGCGCACAGTCCATGATGACGGCGTACAACTCCATTAATGGTACGCCAGCGTTGTTGCATCCTTTTGTGAACGAGATTGTCAAAGGCGAATGGGGCATGGATGGTTTCATTGTCAGTGATGCAGGCGACGTAATGGGCATCAAGAATGATCATAAATACTATGATTCCCACACACCAGGTACCGTAGAATCCGTGAAGGCCGGAATTGATAGCATCACCGATGATGCTGAGCTGTCCAAACAGGCACTGCGTGAAGGATTGGAACAAGGTACACTCACGATGGATGACATCGATAAGGCGTTGTTCAATACGTTCCGTGTGCGTTTCCGTCTGGGCGAGTTCGATCCGGAAGAAGGCAACCCGTACGCTTCTATTGGTGAAGAGTCCATGATGACAGAGAAAGCAAAAGAACTGTCGCTCAGAGCTGCAAGAGAACAAGTGGTATTGCTCAAAAACGACAAAGGCACGCTCCCGCTGGACAAAACAAAAGCTGGTAAAGTGGCTGTGATTGGTCAATTGGGCGGAACCGTCTATCGTGACTGGTATGCAGGCACCATGCCGTATAACGTATCCCCGCTTGAAGCGATCCGTGGCAAAGTAGGCAACGATAAAGTATCGTTCAAGGATGGTAATGATCGTATTACGTTAACTTCCATAGCCAATGGGAAGAAAATTGGACTGGCAGAAGGTGAGAAATCACCTGTGATTGCTTCGGGAGAAGCGGAGACGTTTATGGTTTCCGACTGGGGCTTCGGAAGTTATACCTTGCAGGCCGAAAGCAACGGCAAATATCTGACCACAGATGAAGAGACCGTAACGGCTTCCGCTGATGAAGTGTACGGCTGGTTCGTGAAGGAAGTATTCCACCTGTTGCCACAAGAGGATGGCAGTGTAGGTCTGACTACTTGGAATGGCAAAACGGTGACTGCACCTAATGGTGGAAACGATGCATTCGTAGTGTCCGAGGAACTGAAAACCTTTGGTGCCACAGAGACGTTCAAGCAGGATGTGGTTGTGAACGGACTTGAAGAAGCGGTAGCAGCGGCTAAGGCTGCGGAAACGGCGATTGTCTTTGTTGGTAATAATCCGCTTGTAAATGGTAAAGAAGAGATTGACCGTCCAAGTCTGGATCTCGCCGAATCCCAGCAACGTCTGGTTGAGGCGGTCTATGCCGCGAACCCGAACACGGTAGTTGTCATCGTGGGTAGTTATCCGTTCACATCCAACTGGGTTCAGGAGAACATCCCGGCGGTATTGTATACTTCACACGCAGGACAGGAACTGGGTAACGCAGTAGCTGACGTCTTGTATGGCGACTATGCACCAGCAGGCCGTCTGAATATGACATGGGTACAATCGGCAAATCAACTGACCGACATCAAGGATTACGATATCATTCAATCTGGTCGGACATATCAATATTTTGAAGGCAATGTATTGTATCCGTTTGGACATGGTCTGACGTATGCAACATTTAAATACAGCAATTTGGAACTTAGCCCAGCTCAAGTGGGTACAGAGGGCAACGCAACGGTAACTGTAGATGTAACCAATACCGGTTCAATTGCCAGCGACGAGGTTGTACAGTTGTACGTTCGTGCAGGCAAATCCCGGGTGAAACGTCCACTCAAAACGTTAAAAGGATTCCGTCGTCTTCATATCGAAGCGGGAGCTACAGCGAAGGTCAGCTTTACTTTGCCTGTTCAGGAACTGGCAATCTGGGATGTAACTCGTGATCGGTATGTCGTGGAAAGTGGAACTTACTCCATTATGGTTGCCAAGTCATCCTCCGATGTTCAGCTGGTTGCAGACCTGACGGTTGAAGGAGAGACAATCCCCGCTCGTAATCTGGGTGTGGCTACCCGTGCTGAGAATTATGATGCTTACCTGGGTGTTGATCTGGATGAGAGCAAAGAGGGTGGAAGTGCTGTCCGTGTCGTTGGAGAGCAAGGATGGATTGCTTTCAAGGATGCCGATCTGGGTAGTGGGGCAGCAACAATTGAAGCGCGTGTCTCCGCAGAACAAGCAGGTGCTGTGTTGGAAGTTCGACTCGGTTCACCAGACGGTACGCTCGCAGGACGTGTGGAACTGGCGCAAGGTGAAGCCCAGCAGTGGTCTACCGTGAAGGCGGAACTCACAGGTGCATCAGGTGCACAGGATGTATACATTGTGTTGTCTGCGGGTGTGCGCATCAGTCACTTTGAGATTCGTTAATTCAAATAGCTCATGAAAAAGCCTCCGAACTTATTCGGAGGCTTAGTTTGTTGTTTAATGACCATTTTGCATAAATCCCCTGAGCGGTAGGAAACGAATTATACAAATTTCTATGATATGAACCGTGCTTGTATGGTCCATTAAACGTATTTTTATTTACCGTCAAACGTAATCATTTTTTGCACAAATTGCTTCAATTGTTTGTTGGTTTCATTCAGTTTCTCAATTGTGCTCATGAAATTGTTTACGAGTTCAGCCTGCTCTTGGGAGCTTGCAGTGATCTCACCAAGTTCATTCTCCATGCCTTGAATGGATTGCCGAACCGACAGAAGAGAATCTTCAATACGGGCCGTTGCTTCTTTGGTATCCACAGACAGTTTGCGAATTTCTTTGGCAACAACGCCAAAACCTGCACCTGCTTCACCTACACGAGCAGCTTCAATGGCAGCATTCAAGCCGAGCAGATTGGTTTGTTCGGAGATTTCACGAATGAAACTGGCGACCTGAGTGACATTGCCTGATTTCTGTACGGCTTGTTTGGAATTGTTCCGGATCTCTTCGGTTGTGGCACTGAGTTCCTCGGAGTGTGCAGCTACATGCTGTACACTGTCAATTAACTGGTTGGTCAGATTTTCGGTAGCATCCATGAGCTGTTGCAACTGGTCCTGGTCATCCATACTGTAGAGCAGATTAAACAGGGCGATGACTTCACCTTTCTCATTTTTAATGGGGATAAAAGCCACGTCAAAAGGAACACCGAATAAATCTTTAGGGTAGTGATCAAATCGTTTGACTGTACCGCCGTTGAGATCAGCAAAATTTCGATTTCCATCCAATAGTGGGTCGCCTGGTTGATAATTCAGTTGCTTTAACGATTCTCCTGCTGAGAAATATAAGAATTTTTCTTGATCAATAATGGACATGGTTACATCCTGACGGATGGTGTCTCGAAAGAAAGGCATACACGTAATTAATGCTTGAACAATATCCATATAAAAGATGATTCCTCCCTGGTTACCTTATGTAAACGGTTAAATTTTAAATGCTAAATTACTAACTACCTATATAATATATCGTCATGCAATAGAGAAGAAAGTAGAGAGAATGGATAAAACTTATTTCTTTAAAGAAGGCGGCTATACGCGAAAAAGACACGAGTCCCCGGGGACCCGTGCCTTACTAATTGTTGTGAGGGGAATAAAACCAATGTTTACCGCATACTGAGCTGCATTGTAACGATGGTTCGAGTGGCTAGTGTTGCACGGACATCAATCAAACGTTGATTCCGACTGCCGCGGAAGGGAAGGGAGACATCACGCTCCGCTTCAACGTATCGACCGTCAATAATGACATCGCACAATCGAGCAAGCTCCGCTCTTGCAGGGTCGGTAATCAGTTCTTCATATTCGAATCCCGTGTAGGCCCATACCGTCAGATCAGGACGTGTAGCGCGGAGTTGCTGGACCCAAGACGTACATTCTGCTGCCGAGAAAAAGGGATCACCACCACACAACGTAACGCCATCCAGTAACGGATGGGTCGTCACTTCATGCAGAATCTGCTGCTGCCGCTCCTCTGTAAAGAGCTCACCCGCTCGAAAGCTCCATGAATCCGGACTGAAGCAGCCCGGACAGGCGTGACGGCATCCGCTGATGAACAACACGGCACGCAGGCCGATTCCTTCATTCACCGATTCCGGGATGTAACCATATAGATTCACCGGTGTTTCACCCGATCCCGCACTTCGGCTTGCTTCGCAGCATTGAAGCGTACTTTGTAATCCCCGGTCAGATAGCCAGTTACGCGGCGTAACCGCTGGAAGTGTACATGGTTCTCGTGGGCTTCACAGTTTGGGCATACATCCCCAATGACGCCTTCATAACCACATGCAGGGCAGCGATCAATCGGATGATTAATGGAGAAATAACCGATATCCTGCGCCAGTGCATACTGTACAATTCGCAGGAAAGCTGCGGTGTTGGCTCGAACGTTTCCGTCAAGCTCCACATAGGAGATTGCACCCGCGTTACATAACGTGTGGAATGGGGCCTCCAGTTCAATCTTCCGATAAGCTGGAAGAGTGTGATAGACCGGGATATGGAATGAGTTCGTATAATACTCACGATCATTAACCCCGGGAATAATGCCATAATGGGCTCTGTCGATCTTCGTGAATTTGCCGGACAACCCTTCAGCAGGTGTGGCAAACAGGGTGATATTCAAGTTATGCTGCTCGCTCATCCGGTCACAGAACTCTCTCATGGTCCGAATAATGTTGAGCGCTTCGCGGTGTACATGAGGGTCCTGCCCATGATGACGCCCATAGAGAGCTGTCATACATTCCGCGAGACCGATAAAACCAAGAGATAATGTTCCATGCTTTAATAGATCGGCAACGGGCTCGTTCGGGTCAAGCTGTTCTCCACCTTCCCATACACCCTCCCGCATCATGAAGTCCGATGCCTTGGCAGGCTGCAATGTCTGAATTCGGTAGCGGTGCAGCAGGCCGGAAGCGGCATTATGCATAACCGACTCCAAAGCAGTATAGAATCCGGCCCGGTCAGCGACAGCTCTGGCACCTTGGCAGATGCCAAACCGGATGCCGAGCTTGACGAGGTTAATGGTGTTGAAGGACAGATTACCTTTACCACTTTGACGATTGCGACCAAACCGGTCAGCCAGTGTACGTGTGCGGCATCCCATCGTTGCGATGATCGTATCCGGATCTTCCGGATGATAGAAAGGCAGATTGAAAGAGGCATCCACATTGACAAAGTTAGGATACATCCGCCGGGATGAACAGGTGACTGCGAGCCGGAACAGATCATAGTTCGGCTCACCTTGAGCCTGATTGATCCCCTGTTTACATTGGAAAATATGTTGAGGGAACACGGGAGTCTCCCCGTTGCCCAAGCCACGAATGGTTGCTTCCAGCAACGAGCGTGATACCAACCGACCTTCTGCTGATGTACATAATCCATAGTTCAGTGAAGTAAATGGAATCTGACCACCTGCCCGGCTGCTCATCGTATTCAGGTTATGAATCAGTGATTCAGCAGCTTGTCCTGTCTCCAATACAGTCTCTTCATAGGCGAAGGCATATGCCCGCGGACATTGATTCTTCGCTTCGATGCTATCCAGATGAAGCTGTTCATCCCCGATCAGAACATTTTCACCAAAGAGCCGTTGCCCTTTGCGATAATGTTTGCGGAACGATCGCTGTACATAAGGGGCCAAATCCCAGTCAATCTTATTGGCCGATACACCGCCATATTGACTGTTCTGCTGGGATTGGAAGATGATCGCAACCAGGGCCATTGCGGACATGATCGTCTGAGGTGTGCGAACCGATCCGTTGCCTGTGTTGAAACCCGCAGCGAGGAGACGGTCAAACGGGATAAAGATGCAGTTGGTCGTTCCAAGAGCATACTGATCCAGATCGTGTACATACAGATCTCCGTTCTCCACAGCTTGGGCAAGCTCTTCCGGCAACACATGACGCAGAGCATGCCACTTGGCGGTCTCCGAACCGAGCCTGCTCATCTTACCGCTGAAGGAGTCCCCGTTCAGATTCGCATTCTCCCTCAGCGTATCGGCGTCTTCTGCGCCAATAATTCGTCTTCCCAGGTCGGATAATGGATCGGATGCCGGTGGAGTGGCATACTCAAGCATGTTCATGTAAGGTTCCTCCTAAAATGATTTTGGTTATCATTCAATTCACGTTAAATACTATATGTAGATTCGTATTATCCATTTATAAACTATATGTGGTTTTTTGGGTGTGATCATGATCACACAGCTTACTGAACAAAGTGGGCTTTCCCTTAATTGCTGCGGATAAAGGTTTCCAAAGTCTGAGTAGAAGCGTATAATTTCTAGTTATCTTGCAAGGATAATATTCGAAGTTGGACAAGATGGACTTTAATCAAGTTGAAAAGGCGAGTTGCAATGAATTCGCGGTCGTTAAACCATCCGTTTAAGACCTGCTTTTGTCCACAAATGGGCAATAGGCAGGGAGTATGATTCTCTTATACTTCTACGGTGTTAATCATATAAGTATAGATTGTGACAGCTATTCGGATTTTTGATGACCCCTGTACGTGATTAAACATTCTGAAATACAGATTTGAAAGTGCAGCTAAGATAAGAGGGGTGAATCATGGGGACGGCAGAAGGCATTACAAGAGGCTTCTATGAAGATATAAAGGAAGCTGCGGCTCATATCGTAGACGTATTAAGTGGTATATTGAAGGTCAATACCATCTTTGTTGCCACGAATGACGGGGTGACCAATGTCATTTTAGAGGCCTTTAATCGTACGGAAGAGTTAGTTGTTAAAGGCAGTGCACTTCCATTTACGGATTCATATTGCAGCCTGGTATTAAGAGACAACGGTAGCGTTCTTACGATCCCGGATACATGTGAACATCCGATGACACGATCCATGGGCGTTACGAGCGGACTTGGCAATCGCTTCTTCGTGGGCGTGCCTATTATGAGAAGATCGGGCGAAACATTTGGCACCATCTGTCTGATGGATGATCCTGGTTATGTGATCAGCGAAACCGATATGAAGACACTGAAGGCAATGGCTGTATTCCTGGGTTATGTTGTTGATCTGGAAAGCACGTTGCATGTTCAGGAGCAGAAATTGAGTGATTCGGAACAAATGCAAGAACAGCTCCAGGCAGAGAAAGAACGTGCCGAATCTGAGGCTATGACCAAAACACAGATGTTGAAGCTAATGAGTCACGAGATTCGCAATCCTTTGAACGGTATTTTGGGACTGACAGATCTGATGCGCACACCGGATATGCCTGAGGAGCAGTCCGAATATGTGAACATGATTGAGACAAGCGGCAATATTCTGCTTTCCTTGCTGAATAATATGATGAATTTCAACATTAATGAAGCAGGTAAAACGGTTATACATGATGATCCGTTTGATCTGGTAGGCACCATTGAGAATACCGTGTATCTCTATGCCGGGATTGCGACGGGCAAGAACATTGAGCTGGGATTAAATCTTGAACTGAATGTATCTCAAGTGTTCGTTGGTGATGAAGTCAAGATTGGACAGTTGCTTGCACACGTCATTCAATATGCTCTCGATTCAACGCGTGAAGGTTCCGTTCTGATCACAGCAGTGGTGAACGGAGGAGAATTGGAGGAGACCGGTACACTTCAGCTCAAGGTGAAGTACACGGGTCAGATGTTATCGGACAAGAAGACACCAACCTTTAACAGCCAAGATGAAAATTTGAATATCCAAAAACTGATTGGAAGCAATCTGGGTTTAGCTGTAAGCCAGAATCTTGCCATTCTCATGCATGGCCGTATTCAGGTGAGCAGTGTGAAGGAAAATGAGACGGAATTCAACATCTCCCTTCCGTTGCGCAGATACTGGGAGTTACCTCAACTCGCAAGTGTTCAGCAGCGGTTAAAAGGGAAAAAGGTGTTGCTTGCCAAGGACCCTGACATTTTGCAAGGTGTCTCTTCCCTGATGCGTAGGTGGGAGATGGATGTACACATGACCTCGGGTGTGACATTAGCGCATGATTGGATCAAGGAAGGATTCATGCCGGATGTAGCCGTTGTGGATATGGGATTAATGGAAGGCGGCGCGGTTGATTTTGTACATGAACTGAAACAGCGACTGGAGAATCTGCCCGTCATTGTTCTTGTTCCTTATGGTATGCACATTGAATTGCATGAAGCAGAAGCCTTTGATGCTGTTCTGACCAAGCCGGTCAGACAGGCTGATCTGTTGAATGCATTGAGCATTACTTTGCCTTAGATCATGATCATAGATTTTTATTCGGCGCACCTTATAGGTGCGCTTTTTTTCATTTTCCATTTTCTGAGCCAAAGCCCTTTTATTCCGAGCTGGTTACGTTACAATAGAAAGTGAACTTCATCTTTATAACCAACAGAGGAGGATATGCAATCAATGGATTATCGCAGATTAGGTGGAAGCGGACTGAAAGTAAGCGAGATCAGCCTGGGAAGCTGGCTGACGTACGGAGGGTATGTGGAACGTGAGAATGCGGTGAAATCAATTGAAACTGCATTTGATGAAGGCATTAACTTTTTTGATACTGCCAATGTATACGAACGGGGTGCAGCAGAAGAACTGCTGGGGCAGACGCTCAAAGCATATTCCCGTGACTCTTATGTACTTGCAACCAAAGTATTTGGCAAAATGGGTGATGGTCCGAATGACCAGGGGTTGTCTCGCAAACATATCAAGGAGCAATGTGAAGCCAGCTTGAAGCGCCTGGGCGTTGAATATGTCGACATCTATTACTGCCATCGTTATCATACTGAAACACCAATTGAAGAAACACTCCGCGCTCTTGATGATCTGGTACGCCAAGGCAAAGTCTTATATGTTGGCGTCAGCCAGTGGACTGCGGCTCAGATGGAAGATGCACTAGGTACAGCAGATCGTCTGCTCCTCGATCGTATCGTGGTCAATCAGCCGGTGTACAACATGTTTGACCGTTATATTGAAAATGAGATTATCCCGCTCGGCGAGCGTAAAGGCATCGGACAAGTTGTATACTCCCCGCTTGCTCAAGGTCTATTGACCGGGAAATATACGTCCGTTTCCGATATCCCAGAGAATAGCCGTGCTGCCAAGCTAGGATGGGACGAAGGAAAGATCAATGCGGATCGTATCGGAAAAGTTCGTCAACTGATTGAAGTGGCGGACAAGCTGGATCTGAAGGTTGGCCAATTGGCCCTTGCCTGGATTCTGCGCCAGAACAATGTATCCAGTGCACTTGTAGGGGCGAGTCGTCCCGAGCAGGTAAAAGAGAACGCGGCAGCATCTGGCGTGAAGCTAGATGCTGCCATTATCGAAGAGATTGAGAGCATTCTTGCTTGATTTCCTGTCAGCACACAAGCTGAGATGATATGTAATGATCCATAAAAAGAGGGATGTCCTGTGCGCCTGGATAGGCGAGCCAGACATCCCTTTTTTGAAAAGGTTGAAAGGTTAGTTTATTGAAAGGTTAGATCTTACTTTAAAGCGTAAGAGGCAAGGAACGAAAAGTTAAGGCACACACACGGTTACGCCCTGTATTCTTGGCTTCATATAAAGCACGATCGGCCTGTTCGAAGAAGTCATCATCGTCATGATCATCACAATGATCGGGATACACGGCTACACCAATGGAGATGGTTAGACGTGTCGTGTGCCCGTCGGGCAGAGCAAAATGGTATTTCTCTACAGCCTGTCGTATAGATTCGGCGGTAGCCACGGCCTGACGGTGTCCACAGTCGAGCAAGAGAATGGCGAATTCCTCCCCACCGTTTCGTGACACGATATCAGCAGAACGTGCATGCTCAACAAGCAGTTGTCCAAGTTGCTTCAGGACCGCATCGCCAGCGGAATGACCATAGGTGTCGTTTACCTTTTTGAATCGGTCAATATCAATGGCAAGCAAGGAAAGCTTCTGTTGATAATCCCGCGCACGCTGGAGTTCCAGTTGAAGTGATTTTTCGAACTGTCGTCGATTGCTCAGGTTGGTAAGATGATCGGTAGAAGCTCTTTTTTCCAATAGAAATAACATTTCATTAGATTTATTAATGAATTCTGCAATGAAATAGATAAATATTCCACCGGCAAAAGAAATGGTCATTTGTAACGGATATATCTTCATTAATGAATTCATGCTGTCTGTATTCAACATAAGGATGATAAAGATTAATGTCATGCCAAGCAGATTCATTGTAATTATTTTGGTCAGTCTGGACCAGGGAGCATAGGCGAAGTATACACCGGACAGTCCGATCAGAGTCATGACAAAACCTGCATCTATGGCAGAGGATGATAAGCCGAACATCAGAATACGAATGACCGAGATCATGAGTCCCGTAACGACCGAAGCCAATCCTCCCATATATACCGCTGCGGTAACGATGGCCAGATGCCGTAGATCTACAATCGTAGTTTCGTTCAGAGGGAAAGAATAGTTCATGAGTACTGTGCCATATATACCGAATAATAAGCCGCCGATCAACTGAACACGTAACGAGGGAAAAGGCAATCGGATACTATAGAACTTTGCGATGATCCCGGACACATACATAAACGTAATCATGACACAGATATTAATGAAAAAAGTGCTAAACAACCGACATTCCCCCTTTTTACGCACATCCCTATATTTTATCTGAAAAGTGGTGCTGTAGCGAACCATAATATCCCAAATTTATGAGGGGATTGCTGGGAAAGATGTTTTATTTGCATATACAGGATGTTAGAGTGATATTGACTTCAATATGCAATGAGATTTATACTTAATCTAAATCAAAATATATTCCTTCTTTTTGGGAAGACCATCATAAGTAGAAGATCAGTGTCTGATTTCATATAAAATGGATCAATAATAAAGGAGAAATGGTTGTGAGAACTTTAAATCTGACGATACAACGACAAGCAGTATATGATGTGGTGCGCCATTCAGAGGATCATCCGACAGCTGCTGATGTCATGAATCGACTCGTGGAACAAGGATATAATCTGGCCTATGGTACGGTGTATAATTCTCTTCGTTATCTGACGGACAAAGAATTGATACGGGAACTTAAACTCGGAGAGACAGCAAGCCGGTACGATGCCCGTATGGATGATCATCAGCACATTATGTGTGAAGTGTGTGGCAAAGTGGACGAGGTGATGACAGAGGTTCCTCCACAATGGATGAAACAGGTAGCTGAAGAAACCGGATATGCAATCGATCATGCTCATGTGGTCTTTGGAGGTGTCTGCGGGGAATGCAGAAACAAACGGATCAAGTGAAAATAAAATTGCCTGGCCGCCGTTTACCCCTAAGGGTTAAACCAGCCTTGTCTGACTCAACACCCCTTGTGGACAATTGTCCGGTTACACGGCGTGTTATTCTGATCAGCCCGATGCCGGGGCAGGTTCATGAACTGGTAAAAGCCTTAACGGATAGCTGCTTTGATGTACTGGTTTTCCATCGTTGGGAACCGGATCTGCATGAACGTCTTGTCTTTGATCTGTTGATCTATGATCTGTCTGTTGCTGGAACTATCGATGCATTTGCCGGCATTAGCAGCCGATTGAATCGTGAGGCTGAGCACACAACCCCTTGTCTGTATCTGGTCGGTGAGAAGATGATTGGTAGCGCGAGTGGACCGATGCTTCAGGAGGAGTTGCTGGTGTGGCCTGCACGCCCGCAGGAAGCACTTTACCGAGTGCAGCGCATGATTGGCAACAGCCCTGCTCTGCCCAACCGTGGTTTTTTGCCTGAGGAAGGGCACCGTATCGGATTCAAAGATCTGTGGCTTGATCGTGAACGGATGAGTGTACAGCGCGATAATAACCGGATTCATCTAACCAAGACCGAATATGATCTGTTACTCAAGCTGATTGATGCCAAAGGTGCAGTCATTTCCCGTGAGGAAATGCTCAGCGATATCTGGGAGACGGATTTTACAGGTGGAAGTAATGTGGTCGATGTTCATATCAAAAGCTTGCGCAAAAAATTGGGCGATAATGCGTCTTCGCCGCAATATATTGTCACTGTAAGAGGAGTGGGCTACCGCCTGGCGGATTAGTCCGCTTTTTTTTTGCCCAAATTTTATCTTTCACTTCATGCTTTTTCGGGTACTACCTAATAGATAGGCAGATCAGAATCATTCCCTTAAAACATGTTCATAGTTCATTCATGAATGTTGAAGAACCTCATCTTAATCTCATGTGAACCTCATGCAAGAGTAGAGTGGGACATGTTAGAATCAATTTAACAGTTAGATCAAGTCTAAATGTATATTTAAACCGAAGCCGAATATGATTTTAATAGTAGATATATAACAGCCGTGAGACCCATTAGAGGAGGACGACATGATGACAGAACGTATGACAACAAATCAGGGAGCACCTGTAGGTGACAACCAGAATTCCCGCACAGCAGGCAGAAGAGGGCCGACACTGCTTGAAGACTACCATCTCATTGAGAAAATAGCCCACTTTGACCGTGAACGTATTCCAGAACGGGTGGTTCATGCAAGAGGAGCAGGTGCTCATGGCGTATTCACGCTAGAGCAAAGTATGAAGGAGTATACAACAGCTAACTTCCTACAAGATCCAGGTACGGAGACGGATGTGCTGGTTCGTTTTTCAACCGTTATTCATGGTACGGGATCACCAGAGACTGCACGAGATCCACGTGGATTTTCCGTCAAATTTTACACACGGGAAGGCAACTATGATATTGTCGGTAATCATCTGCCCGTTTTCTTCATTCGTGATGCGATGAAGTTCCCTGATATGGTGCATTCCTTGAAGCCGGCTCCGGATACAAATATTCAGGAACCTGCCCGATATTGGGACTTTATGACTCTCTCACCGGAATCAACACATATGATGACCTGGTTGTTCTCTGATCTAGGCACACCAGCAAGTTATCGAGAGATGGATGGTTTCAGCGTACATGCTTTCAAATGGATTAATGCACAGGGACAGGTCCACTATGTGAAATACAAATGGGAGTCTGCACAAGGCGTGCGAGGCTTCTCTCGTCAGGAAGCTGCCGAGGTACAGGGGCAAGACTTTAATCATGCTACCCGGGACCTGCATGAACATATCAAGAACGGGCAGTACCCACAGTGGAAGCTTCAGGTACAGCTCTTGAAGCCTGAGCAAATGGATGATTTTGCTTTTGATCCGCTCGATCCAACCAAAACATGGCCTGAAGATGTATTGCCGTTCCATACGGTAGGGACCATGACCCTGAATCGTAATCCGCAAAACTTCTTTGCTGAAGTGGAACAGGCGGCCTTTTCTCCTAGTGCGCTTGTACCCGGAATTGAGCCTTCCGAAGACAAATTGTTGCAAGGACGCCTATTCTCCTATCCAGATACACAGCGTCACCGGCTTGGACCGAACTATTTGCAAATTCCGGTGAATTGCCCGTACGCACCCGTTCGTAATCATCAGCGTGATGGACTCATGAATGTGAATCAGGACCCATCTCCGGTGAACTATGAACCCAACAGTTCAGGAAACAGCCCGCAAGAAGATCCGGCATACCGGGACAGTCAGGTTCCGTTACAAGGGCATGTTATAAGAGAGAAAATCGAGAAGACGGATGATTATACGCAGTCAGGGGAGCTTTTCCGTTCATTTACTCCTGTAGAGCAGCAGCATTTGCTTGATAATCTGATCAATGACCTTAAGGGCGTATCTGTTGATATTCAAATGCGTGCCCTGTGCCACTTCTTCCGAGCGGATGGACAGCTTGGCGGACGTTTGGCTCATGGACTCGGCGTGGATATTTCTGCACATATGCCGTCACAGGATGGAAAATAAAGCACAGTTTGACCATGTTCTACAACATCATACGGACTAATATTCGTTGAAGACCGGGCAGAACCGCGAACGTGCGGAACTCCCGGTCTTTGGCCTTTTTTACTGAAATGGAAAACAAATTTACAAATCATTTACATAAAATAGCTGACATAGAGGTTGACTTCTCATTTGATGGCACTACAATGGGTAGTGTGAGGGGTGTCAGAAAATGAGAATACACAATTTCAAAGTGGGTGAGCGTGGGCTCAACCGATTTTTTGGTCCGCTGGAGGCCAAGATCATGGACATTTTATGGGCTCGTCCTGGCAGCAGCATCCGTGAAGTGCAGACCGCACTTGAACAAGACAAAGACGTCAATTTTAATACAGTCATGACCGTGATGAACCGGCTCGTAGACAAGGGACTTCTCGGAAAGTCACAAAAGGGCAGAACATCTTTGTACCAACCGGTACAGAGCAAGGAGGAGTTTATGAACGACCAATCCAAGGAACTGTCACATGAGTTGGTAGATGAATTCGGAGCTTTGGCATTGAATCATATGCTGGATGCGCTGGACGAAGCAGATGCGGGTCTGATTGAACGCTTGGAACAGAAGATCAAACAATGGAAAAAGGATAGCGATTAAGATGTGGAAGACCCGCTCGAAACTTTTGTTTACCGTCGGGTTTGGCATTCCGTTACTCGTGTTCATGCAGATGTTCATGTACGCGATGTACAAAATTTTTGGCTGGGATATCCCGTTTAACCTGCTCTGGCTCTGCAATCATTGGATGAGTCGACTGGGATGGTTATCTGTGGGACATTTCCTGCTGGCACTGGTATTGCTGACATTTGCGGGAACAGGCTGGTTGTTAATGGTGCGTATGATGAAAACCAGGGCAGCTGTACGTAAGCTTCGCTCCATGGAAGTGCGTGCATTGTCTCGTGAACTGGAGTCCAAGTATCACCATCTCGGACAGCCGGGATTCATTGTGGTGGACAAGCATTCTCCGGTTGCATTTACAATTGGTTTATGGAGACCTTGTATCGTACTTTCCACGGGACTTCTGACGATGCTGGATGCAGAAGAGGAGACTGCAGTTGTGTACCACGAAGTTCATCATCTGTGGCACCGTGACCCACTGAAGACAACACTGTTATCGGTATTTGCAATCATGATGCCGTATATTCCCGTATTGAAGCATACTTCGAAACATTACAATATTGTGAGAGAAATTCTGGCAGACAATGAGGCCATCGAGCGTACAGGCAATGTGGCAGGCATTGGCAGTGCTTTGCTCAAGCTGCTCCGTGCTTGTCCTGAACCTTGGGGGGCCAAAGAACTGACCGTTCAATCCTCATTTGCGGATACGTCGGTGAATGTCCGGATTTCACGTCTGCTGGACCCGGAACAGGACGTGACGTTGAGGTTGCCACGTTATGCTGTTCTGATGTCGGCTACTGTTTTTCTATTGCTGTCTATCTTGTTTGTTTGGTCCATCGGATAGATTAATTGGGCTACATGTGAAGTCGAATATAATGAGGAAGGAAGATGAACATGAATAATAAAAGTGTAGAGATTGGATTACTTTTCTCAAGGATTATGATCGGTTTGATCTTTGTATTGCACGGCTGGAGTAAATTTGAAGGTGGAATCAGCGGTACGGTAGGTTTTTTCGAAAGTATTGGTATTCCCGGATTTCTTGCATCCGTTGTAGCCATCATTGAGTTGGTAGGTGGTGCAGCGATGATTCTGGGTCTGGGAACACGTGTGTTTGCTGCCCTGTTTGCCATCGTGATGGTTGGCGTTCTGTTTACAGCCAAAGTGGGTGAGCCGTTCCTGAGTGGTACCGAGTTAGATTACCTGCTGCTGGCGGGTTCCCTGACACTGCTATTCACAGGAAGCCGCCTCCTGGCCGTGGATTATCTGTTCTCCAGACAGGGGAACGCTCGCCAGAATGTGAGTGCTTGAATTGACTAACGATCGCTAAAAAATAATGAAGTGCAAGATGAGTCCTGTAACGAGGTTCTTTATTGGCCAGGCCGGTTCGGGAATTGATTTGCGAACCGGGCTGATCAGTAGAGAACTTTTTTCGAAATATAGGGAGTTATGTTATTTCACCATCCTTCTCTATATTTCTTCGGAATGAAACACGCTGAGCCGCTAGAGGACGGCGACAGCCGTTTCACCTTGTTTGGACGACATGCCTATGGTTTGTTACAATGAGAATAAGTATGCTACTAAGAAAAAATAAGGAGGATGCATTTTATGATTAACGTCATTCCATCCGATGCCCGCTCCAGCTTCGATCGAGGCTGGCTCCGTGGTAGTCACAGCTTTTCTTTCGGAGAATACCAAGACCCGGAGAATACGGCGTTTGGACCGATGCGGGTAGCGAACGACGATGTGATCGCGCCTGGTCGCGGTTTTGGGGCTCACCCGCATAGTGATATGGAGATTGTATCGATCGTACTGAACGGCAAGTTGCGACATGAAGATAACCTTGGGAATGTAGCCGTTACAGGTTTTGGCGGTATCCAGCGGATGTCAGCAGGCAGTGGCATGATTCATACCGAACATAATGCATCCGATACCGAAGAAGTACGTTTGCTTCAGCTCTGGTTCATGCCACAGACAAAAGGGTTGGAGCCCTCCTATGAGACGACATCATTTGATCCAGCGGCATTGGCAGGAGCACTCGTGCCGATTGTAACCCCAGATGGGGGACCAAGAGTTGCGACCATTCATCAGGATATGACGATCTACCTTGGCCGATTAGCCAAAGACGAAACGTTAACCTTTAATCAGGATGCAGGCCGCCGAATGTACATTTTCTCCATCGAAGGCAAGCTGGGATTGGATGGAGAGTACCTGTTGAACGAAGGCGACACGGCTCGTGTGGAACAGCAAGATTCAATCGAACTGCAAGGAAACGAAGATACGTTCTATATGATTATTGATTTGCCGTAGATGGCTGATGAAATGAACTCCAAGATGAAGGAGGATATACACGTATGGCGCAACAGGAATGGTTTATGGTCAAACATGCGGTGACCGGGCGAGGATTAGCTAATAGCAAAACAGATTCGCTGTCCTATCGGTTCCAACAGGAGGGTACAGGTTTCATATTTACCGTTACGGGTCTGGACGAGCAGATTGTGGAACAGATTATGGAGCTTAGACAGGAACTGAACGTATTTCGATTCGTCCAACGCAAGGATCAGCCCCTTTTGAAACACTGGTACTACGTAGATGGTGAACGGGTAGTATACGACAGGGAGAGTCACACGCTAAGCATCTATGCGAAGTCGGAGATTCGTTATGTGCCTGAAGATTATTTTGCGGATTAACCTATAAGTAACTATAGAACTTGGAACATCCCAGAGGCCTCTGTTAAATACAGAGGCCTTTTTGCTGTCTGAAAACTCAGAGAATTTAATCGTAATTTTGCAAAAAAGACCACATAATTCCCTGCTGTCTGGCACAAGCTACCTTGTATAAAAACAAGAACGGAGGGGCGGCATATGGCAGACAAAACATCTGGGAAAGACAAGTCCCGACAACCGGGACGAGCTTCAGAAGAAAAAAAACATATTCCTTTGGGACTGCCGTCCCCGCCTTTTCTTCGGCAGCCGATTAGTGCAGTACATGAAACTCAGATTAAGGCGGTAAAGGAGATATTCTCCGAATGCTCGGATGTGGTTTTTCGCAACGTCATGATTACGCCTGAAGTGAAAGGACTTCTGGTCTATATTGAAGGCATTGTTAATTCGGCTGATATCCAGGAACACATGCTGCGTCCGATTATTCGAGGGCTGGTGCAGCAGCGAACAGATGAACCTGATGTCCCACTGGATGATACAACCGTTGAGCTAACACAGGTGAAGCGAGTGGATACCTGGGCTGCTGCGACAGAAGGGGTGCTGGCATCCTCTGCCCTTCTGGTGGTCGATGGAAGTAACAAAGCCTGGATGTTCAATGTCAAAGGTGGCGTCAGACGTGGTGTGGAGGAACCGCAGACAGAATCCGTCATTCGGGGACCGCGGGAGGGATTTACCGAAACGCTCCGTGTGAATACGGCCTTATTGCGGTTCAAGCTGAAAACACCTGCGCTCAAGATGGTGAGTATGACCCTTGGAACAGACACCAAGACAGATATTGTATTGACCTACCTGGAAGGTATTGCCGATCCAAAAACGATTCAAGATGTCAAGAAACGTCTGGAAAAAATCAATATTGATGGCATCCTGGAGACGGGTTATATCGAGGAATTGATTGAAGATCATCCGTATTCCCCTTTTCCTCAGATGCACTACTCGGAGCGGCCGGATACCGTTGCAGGCAATCTGTTGGAGGGACGCTTTTCCATTATGGTAGATGGAACCCCCTTTGCGCTGATTGCTCCAGTCACGATGTGGCAGATGCTGCAAGCCAGCGAGGATTATTACGAGCGATTCTTTATCAGTAATCTGTTGCGCTGGATTCGCTTTTTGTTCGTAGCCATTGCGTTATTTCTGCCAGCCCTATACATCGCTATTACGACATTTCATCAGGACATGCTGCCAACCACATTGATACTGAGTATCGCGGGGGCACGGGAAGCTATTCCTTTTCCGGCACTGGTCGAAGCTCTCATCATGGAGCTATCGTTCGAAGCTCTCCGGGAAGCGGGGGTCAGGTTACCCAAGACAGTGGGTCAGGCTGTCAGTATCCTCGGTGCACTCGTGATCGGACAGGCCGCAGTTCAAGCGGGGATTGTATCCGCACCGATGGTTATTATCGTATCCATGACAGGAATAGCTTCCTTCACGATCCCGCGATTTAACTTCGCGATTACGGTGCGTCTGCTCCGATTTCCGATCATGTTA
The DNA here is from genome assembly GCF_002803315.1 of Paenibacillus sp. GM1FR. Classification (NCBI taxonomy): domain Bacteria; kingdom Bacillati; phylum Bacillota; class Bacilli; order Caryophanales; family Paenibacillaceae; genus Paenibacillus; species Paenibacillus sp. GM1FR. The sequence goes on from NZ_MKZL01000022.1 coordinate 254,769, forward strand.
CTGGCAGGTATGCTTGGATTATACGGCATCGTCATCGGCTTGGTCCTGATCTCGGTCCATCTGACACAGATGACTTCGTTCGGTGTCCCATATCTCTCTGGTCTTAGCCCGTACAGTAAAACAGATACCAAAGACATTCTCATTCGTGTGCCATGGTGGAAAATGATTAATCGTCCTTCTACGGTACATCGGGATCAGAAACGGATGACCGAAAAGATCAACGGTTCCCCTGAAGCTGAGGAAGGGTGGTGAACCCATGCAGTTCATATATAAGTACCGGGCAGTGATAGCACTGTTGTTATGTACCACTTTTATTTCAGGTTGCTGGGATCGTAAGGAGATTAATGATGTTGCCTTTGTGATTGGTATTGCTGTTGATAAGGAGGGGGACAATTACAGATCCAGTCTTCAGATTGCTCTGCCGGGACAATCCGGTTCTTCCGGTAGTGAGGGAGGCGGAGGCGGCACGAGTGGGGATAAATCCTGGTTCATGTTATCCAATACAGCCAAATCATTGCATGGTACGTCTATTGAAGGTCAAAAGGAACTCTCACGAACAATCTATTATGCGCATCGCCGTACGATGCTTATTGGTGAGGAGCTTGCCCGGGATGGCGTGGCCTCCATGCTTGATCTGTTTACGCGGTATCCGCTGAACCGATTCTCTGCATTGCCAGTGGTCACAAAAGGTGCAGCATATGAGGTCATGGATACGGATGCACCTATAGAGAAGTTTCCATCCGAGATGGTGCGGGAACTGTGCTTCCTCAATATGCGTAATCCACGTTCACTTAAAACGTTTATAGATGCCATTCTGAGTGAAGGTGTCGATCCATTCCTGCCGGTCGCTTCGAAAGTGAGCAATGTTCCAAAAGGGTGGAAGGACGCCAAAACAAACATCAAGCTGGATGGGTTGGCCATTTTCAAGAAAGATAAGCTGGTTGGCATGATCGACAAAGCTCCAGCCGATGCGCTCATTCTTGCTATGGGCGAGGCCAATGCGCCGGAGATTATGGTTAAAGCTCCTGGCGGAGATGGAAATATGTTCATCAAGTTGAACGAGAACAACGCTTCACTACATCCCAGTATCAAGGCTGACAAGGTCACCGTGAATATTGAATTATATGCCAAGGGAGTTCTCGTAGATAACGAATCCAATTATGGTGACCGGCGTGAGAATGAGATTCTGAAGTTACATGAAGCTATTCACGAGAAAATAAAATTGGATATCGAGGAAGGTGTCCGATTGGTCCAGGGAAAATACCATGCGGACATCCTTGGAATTGGTCGATCCATTCATCAACATCTGCCGGCCAAGTGGGACACGATGAAGGATCGTTGGGATGACATATACCCTGAAGTTGAGGTGACGGTTACCCCCCATGTCCTTATTGAAAACGTTGGGGTGAGTAATAAACCAATCGGCGTTGTAGAGGAGGAAGTTGTACATGATTAAACCACTCTTATTTACCTACCTGGCCATGGCAATCGTGGTCATCTTGATGGATTTCAGACATTTGAAACAGGCAGCTGCCATTAATCGCTGGCTATCCTATAGTTTGATAGCAGTAGGTACAGGCATTTGGTTCTATGTCACTAATCTAAGCAAAACCTTATTTGTGTCGGTATGGATAAGCCACGTTATCCAGCGTTTACTGCCACTGCCCTAGGTTTATGGACAGGACGCATTAAGTTTGCGGGATCACGAGAGGGAAAGGAGGTATATCATGAATCAGAGAGTGACACACCGTCAGATGATCCTGCTCGTGCTGCTGCTCAGTGTTTCAGGTACGTTAATTCAGCCACACGCGCAAGCTATCTACTATGCGGAACAACATGCTTATCTCTCGTATATACCTGTAGTCGTAGTGATGCTTGCATCCATGTGGATGTTGAGCCGGGTTCAGCGGCGATTTCCTGAGAAGGATCTGTTTGAGTCGCTCATCGGAAGATTCCCCTTACTGGGAAGATTAATGGCGTTTCTGTACATTATGTTTTTTTTCTTTGTGTTTGCAAGAGATATTCGGTTAACAGGTGACTATATCAGTATCACATTGCTGGAGACAACACCGATCTCTATCATTGTAATGTCACTGATGATTATGGGCGTTTTTATCGTTCGGGGCGGACTGGGCTCCTTGATTGGAATGACGGAATTGTACGTCACTTTGTTCCTGTTGAACTCGGTAATTGTACCTTTCATGCTCATTCAACAAGTCGACATGGACAACCTGATGCCGTATTTTCATGTCGATGTTGCAGGCGTAGGTAAAGGGAGTTGGTACATATTTTCATTTTATGGCGAGATGATTGCATTGCCCTTTGTAATCAAGGGTAGTGATTTTCGTTTTAAGTCTGCCCTGGGGGGAATTATCCTCTCGGCACTGCTCATGATGCTGATTGTTGTGGAAACCATCACTTCTATTGGCGTTCCGATTGCTTCAAGACTGGTATACCCTTCCTACGAGCTTGCAAGACAGCTGCAAATTAGTGACTTTCTGGACCGGTTTGACTTGGCACTGGCAGCAGCGACTTTGCCTACGATGATCACGAAGATTGCTTTTGACCTGTACTTTGTCTGCTGGGGATTGAAGCGAATGATTCCGAACGTATCGGGGAAGGTATTGACAGGCCCGATTGCCCTCGTCGGATTTGTCTGTGCATTCTGGTTCTTCCGAAATGCCATTCAGCTCAATCGTTTTACTCGGGAATGGACATGGATCGCCATTGTATTTGAAGTGATGTTCCCTATCGTGCTGTTTCTTTTCCTTCGTCCTCGCAAAAAGGATAAAAAAGAATCTACCCAACAGAGATCGGGAGAACAGTCAAAGAAAGAGAAACATGAGCCGGAACAAAAATCGGCTGATTCGGAAAAGGACGGAGAGAAAAGACGGAAAGATTCTCATGGCGGAGAACTCCAGCCTTCCTGATACATCCCATCAAAAATCCTTATAGATGAACGGGCAAAAAGAGGGAAAGCACAGTTTCCCTTCACAGAAGTACCCTGTATACTGTAGTCAGACTGATGAACATTCGGCTGAACTAACGGGGGGAACATGAATGGCTCAACATTTGGCAGGTGTGCGTGTAGCATTGACAGGACCACGAAAATCGAAAGAAATGTCCATACTGGTTGAAAAAATGGGTGGAATCCCGCTTGTGCGACCGGCACAGGGGACCGTATTCCTGGATGATCGGAGTATCAGGGATGGGCTGGTATCCTGGATCTCAGACCCGCCAGATTGGGCGGTATTAACGACGGGTATGGGATTGGATGCATTGTTTGAAATGGCTGAGGATATGGAAGTGGCAGGCCAATTGTTGGATGTATTATCAGAATCCTCAATTGCGGCAAGGGGATACAAGACGGTGAATGCGCTCAAAAAGCGCAAGCTAACACCGCTGGTACGAGATGATGACGGTAGCACGGACGGGCTCATCCGAGAATTCACCCCACATGATCTCGCAGGGAAAAAGGTTATGTTGCAGCTTCATGGGGAGACAGCTCCCAAACTCGTTGCATGGTTGGAAGAACAAGGTGCCATCGTCAGACAAGTGCTTCCTTACCGCCATGTACCGCCAGAAGAGGCAGAACTGGAACAGTTATTGAATGAAATTCTAAAGTTCGAGGTAGATGCTGTTGCGTTCACAAGTGGACCGCAGGTTAGATTTCTGACGCAATATGCGGCTTCCCAGGACAAGCTTGAGCCGTTGCTTGCAGCCTTCAGACAAGGTGTAATTCCTGCGTCTGTAGGTAAAGTTACAGCAAACTCTATGCGTGAAGAAGGCATTGAGGCACTGGTCATTCCGGAGGAAGAGAAGATGGGAGCACTCATCGTTGAGCTTGGGCGTTACTTTGCAGCAGGGCGTGCGGCCAAGATTAGAGATTAGTGGCCTGCTTTTAGATCAGTTCGACAAAAAGCTTTTGGCGTCGCTTCATGAATAAAAAGTGTGCATTAATCTTAACCGCATCGCTATATGATGCGGTTTTGTTTAGATTATAGAATTTATACGTTACAACTAAAACACGAATGTACATCCTTGATAGTGCTTCGATCAGAGGCTTTTGTTATCTCGAAGAAAAGGTGGAAATGACGATGACCATTTCAATCCGTAACGCCAGACCCCGACTGATCATTGCAGGCACCGGAAGTGGTGCAGGGAAAACGACAGTAACCTTAGGGCTAATGAGAGCACTCGCTCAGCGTGGCTTGAGTGTACAAGGGTTCAAATGCGGCCCGGACTATATTGATCCGACATATCATACCGCCGTCACGGGCAGACCGTCACGTAATCTGGATGCATGGATGACATCGCCTGAGTATGTGAGAGATACGTTCGAGAAGGCATCGGCGGGGCATGATATTTCTATTATAGAAGGCGTTATGGGCCTCTACGATGGCAAAGATCCGCTCAGCAATACAGGCTCAACTGCAGAGATTGCTCTAGTGACCCAGACTCCTGTGATCCTGGTTGTGGACGTACGCAGCATGGCTCGCAGTGCGGCCGCGATTGTACTGGGTTTTCAACAGCTGGAGCCTGAATTACATATTGCCGGAGTGATCGTCAACCGGTGTGGAAGTGCGGGCCATTATACCATTGTGAAAAAAGCCATTGAGCAGATGTGCGACATTCCTGTGGTTGGCTGGCTGAAGCGGGATGAAGACATGTCCATCCCCGAGAGACATCTGGGGCTGGTACCTGCCATTGAGCGCGGTGAACTGGAGCCATTATTTCAGCGGGCTGCCGATGTGCTGATGGAAGGCACCGATCTGGATCTTCTGCTGGATCTGGCGACAAGCGCCCCGCCTTTGAATACAGAAGAATTGAGTCCTGCGACTACTGCCCACGCTGATTCGGCTAATGCTGAATCTGGCTCGAATTACGATCTACATTCCAATTCAGTGATCCACGTTAATAATCGACATGTATCATATGTGATGCAGCCTGTCATTGCCGTTGCGCGCGATGCCGCATTTAATTTCTATTATCCCGATAATCTGGAATTGCTCGAAGCGGCCGGGGCACGATTACAATACTTCAGTCCGCTCGCTGGTGAAGGTATTCCAACAGATGTGGATGGCATCTATTTGGGTGGAGGATTTCCTGAAGAATTTGCAGCAGAGATTGCCGGTAACCAAGGGTTCTTGGAAGGGCTTCGACAGGCAGCACAATCCAACATGCCTTTATTTGCCGAGTGTGGTGGTTACATGGTACTTGGAGAAACGTTGACCGACCGTGAGGGTATCACCTTCGATATGGCGGGCATTATCCCCGCACAGGTGCAGATGCAGAAGAAGCGCGCTGCGCTTGGCTACCGTGAAGCAAGTAGCGTTCGGGATTCCTTTTTGCTGAAAAAGGGTGAAGTACTTCGGGGTCATGAATTTCATTATTCGACAATGACCTATCGTGATGAAGAAACGATTCCTTATGCGTATGAGACCAAGGGGATGCGTGGCTTGAAGCAAGAGGGATATGCCGCAGGCAACATCGTGGCGGGGTATACGCACGTTCATCTGGGCTCTTATCCGGCAGCTGCTCGAAGATGGGTGGAACATTGTTTAGCCTATCGGCAGGAGCGAGATATGCAGAGATAATAACAGCTATTTATAGCTCAAATAGATAGCTGAATTCAATAAGCAAAATGGCTCTAATCTCGCTTTTACCTCCTGAGTCTTTGGTCGTGAAGTTGGCAATCCTATTCTGAATTAAAGGTTTTCAGATGAATATGTGGAATGAATAAAAGACAGAATCATTATGCGAGGGAGGGACATCATGATGAGAACCGTATGTGTAACGGGAGCTGCTCGGGGATTGGGATTGGCTTTGACGGCACAGATGCTGAAGAGAGGGTATCTTGTGTATGCGGCCGGTCTGGACGTGGAAGATTCCGAGGGAATTCGTATGCTTGCAGAAGGATATCCTGACCATCTGCGCGCCATCGAACTGGATATCGCGGACGACCTGTCGGTAGCTCTGTTCACGGAGACATTGAAGCTGGATACGAATCATTTGGATATGCTGATCAATAATGCGGCTATACTAGGAAGTATTACGGACCATATCCGCGGGCCGTTGAATATGGCGGAGATGGCTGAAGTATTTAATGTGAACACCTTAGGTACACTGCGTGTGACTCATTCCCTGTTGCCCCTCCTTCTTCAAGGACAGGTCAAGCTGATTGTTGATATCTCTTCCGAGGCTGGAAGTATAGAGCAATGCAGTCGGGATGGGTGGTATGCCTATTGTATGTCCAAAGCTGCTTTGAACATGCAGGCCCGTCTTGTGCACAATGGTCTGAAGGATGAAGGCGGACAAGTGATGCTTGTGCATCCCGGTTGGGTACAGAGTTATATGAGGGGCGAATTGGATGTTGCTGCGGATCTCACGCCCGAGCAATCTGCACAGCATATCGCAGTACTTATCGACCGCCATGAACAGTTTAAAGGAGATCAGCCCGCATATGTGGACTACAAGGGAGAGAAGCTCCCCTGGTAGTTGGTTTTATACAGTGAGGTGAACAAGAAAGGAGATTAATTGAATGGATCATCGTAAAAAAGCATTATTACTTGGCGATTATACACATCCGGATTGGCACCCGCTTCAGGGGGTGGATGCGGAGATTAGCCGAATTTTCCATGATACTATGACAGTGCAGTGCAGTGAGAATCGGAATATGCTACTGCAAGAAAATATAACCGGGTTTGATGTATGTATCTCATACATGGACGATTGGAAGGGGAAAGTCTCTCCACAGCAGACAGCAGGTTTGTTGTCCTATGTAAGTAATGGAGGTGGACTGGTCATTATACATAACGGCATTTCGCTCCAAAATCGTTATGAGCTCAAACAGATGATCGGTGCCAAGTTCCTGCATCATCCGGCGTATGCACCGCTTGAATTCACTGTAACGGCGGAAAGCCATCCCGTGACGGAGGGCATTTCGAATTTCACAATGGAAGAAGAGCCGTATCAGTTCGAATTTGGTTCTTTTGCCGAAACGAAGATATTGCTTGAATATCAATCCGAAGAAGGACCAAAACCTGCGGTTTGGGCTCATCGATATGGTGTTGGGCGTATTGTTTATCTGATGCCGGGTCACCATGTGCCGTCTTTTGCACACGAAACGTACCGGAAGTTACTTCTGCAAGCAGGCAAATGGGCTGCGCGTTACGTCTGATCGGACTGACATTTTTGCATGCAGAGTATAAGGGGTATAATATAGAGATCAACGAAGAGGAGGATGACAAAAATGAGCGATTTGTTCAAAAAGGCGATCTCGTTAGGGCTTGGTCTTACTGTCGTAAGCAAAGAAAAAATTGAGAAAACCGTGGATGATTTGGTCAAGCGCGGGGAACTTGCGCCCGGTGAATCCAAAGCTTTGGTTGAACGTCTGCTGGAACGGGGCGATGAAGAACAAGGCCAGTTCAAGAGAGTGATTCAAGAACAGGTCAAGCGTGTGCTTCAGGAAGCTGGTGTGGCATCCGAAAGTGATGTAACCAGTCTGGAACAGCGCGTTGCCGTTCTGGAGAAAAAACTTGCCGAACTGGGCCACTCACCACAGCTTCAACCTGATGAATCCCCAGCTCCACTTGAAGTTCCTCCTCCTCTCAAAGGAAACGAGATCGAGTAGATGGCAGTGCGAATCAAACATGTCGGCAGATACCGTGAAATTGCCATGGCGCTAGTGCGTCATGGCTTCGGTTATATGGTCGAGGAGCTGGGCTTGTTCCAGCTGCTGGCTCTGCCCAGACGGTGGATGTCGCGTGAAGCACACACCACCAAAACGCTGAGTGAACGCATCAGGCTTGTGCTGCAGGAGCTGGGGCCAGCTTTCGTCAAGCTGGGGCAACTCGCAAGCACAAGGGCAGATCTGTTGCCTGAGTCTGTCATTCGTGAGCTGGTGAAGTTGCAGGATCAGGTCCCGCCGTTCTCTTCCGAGACGGCACGGGGTATTTTGGAACAGGAATTGGATACACCGCTGGAGGAGATCTTTTCCCGGTTCGAGGATACCCCTGTAGCTGCGGCCAGCATTGGACAGGTGCATCTGGGCAAACTTCAAAGCGGTGAATCGGTAGCCATCAAGATTCAGCGGCCGGGCATATCGCGTATTGTGCAGCGTGACCTGGATATTTTGCGTGAGCTGACAGCCATGGCCGAGAAGCGCTGGGACTGGGTGAAGCAATATCAGATTCCGCAAATGGTCGAAGAATACGCTCAGGCGTTGATGGCCGAGCTGGATTATACAGTCGAAGGCCGCAATACGGAAAAGATTGCACAGCAGTACCAACAGGACAACAAGGTCAAAATCCCGGCAATTTACTGGGATCAGACTTCGTCCCGTGTGCTCACTATGGAGTATATCGAAGGTATCAAGCTCAATGATCGTGAAGAACTGGTCAGACGCGGTCATGATCTGAATAACATTGCCGAGCGGCTGGTGGATTCATTATTAAATCAGATCTTTATTCAGGGTTTCTTTCATGCTGACCCACATCCGGGCAATCTGATGGTATTAAAGGATGGACGTCTTGCTTTTATAGACTTCGGTATGGTGGGCAGTCTGAGTGATGAGATGAAACAACAGCTCGCTTCACTTATTATTGGGTTAATGCGCAAAGATACGGACAGTATGATCCGGGCGATTGAGAAGCTCGGCATGATGCCAGATGACATGGACCTGCGTGGTCTTCATGTGGATTTGGACAAGTTGCGTACCAAATATTACGATATTCCCTTTTCCAAGATCAGTGTGGGTCAGGCATTGAATGACTTGTTCGGCGTAGCTCAGAGGCACCGGGTTGTCATGCCTGCGGATATTCTACTGCTTGGTAAATCGTTGCTGACGATGGAAGGTGTAATCGAACATCTCGATCCTTCATTGAGCATTGTAGATATGGCCGAACCCTTTGGGCGGAAGCTGATCAAGGAACGTTTTAGCGCAGGAAGAATCAAGAATCGCTTGTTCCGCAGTGCGGCTGATATGGCCGAGAGTGTCATTGGTCTGCCAGGGCAGTTAAGGCAGTTATCATCCATCATTAGCAAAGGTAAGCTGAGGCTGGAGATCAGTGTCCCTGAACTCGATGCACTCATGCGTAGAATGGACCAGATTAGTAATCGGCTGTCTTTCAGTATCGTGTTACTCGCCTTCTGTATCATTATGGTGGGATTGATTATCGGTTCGTCGATCAGTCATCAGTCCACGATGCTGTGGGATATTCCGGTCATTGAGATTGGTTTCCTGGTGGCGATTCTGATGGTGGCTTTCCTGCTCTATTCGATATTCAAATCGGGAAGGTTCTAGCAACAGCATTACATCACAAGAATACCCGTAAAGAGACTTTCTCCAAAGGATCTTTGCGGGTTATTTTTTGTGAATAGAGAATTGGTGAGTAAATTATAGAAAGATTAAGATAATAGAAGAAAAGGTTCTGTTTTTTCGCCTTAACTGTATTAGTACATATCCGGTCCTGTGACTATAATAATAGGTCAGTACATTAACGGACCCGGTTTTTCTGAGAGGGGAAAACCTATTGGCATCAGGATCAGCTCCTGATGTCGCACGAGTAAGACAACTGAGGCAGTAATGGAACACCAGCGGTACACACTGGAACGGAAAAGACATGAGTGCATATTAACCCTTCAAAGCAATATGGATGGTAAATAATGATGCAACTCAGGGATGAGCATAGGTGAATGACGCGGAGAGGAATCCGTTGTTTTGTGCTGTCCTGGGTAGATGGTTAGTGTGAACGGCTTCCGTTACTGTTCAGCGGGATTGTCCATTATAAGGAATACACGTAGGAGGAACGGCAAGAACATATGAATACTTTAAAACAACAATGGTTTGGCAACATTCGCGGAGACGTGCTGGCAGGCATTACGGTAGCGCTGGCGTTAATTCCGGAAGCCATTGCGTTCTCCATCATTGCAGGTGTTGATCCGATGGTCGGATTATACGCTTCGATTACGATTGCGATTGTGATCTCGATTGCTGGTGGAAGACCAGGCATGATCTCGGCGGCAACAGGTGCCATGGCGGTACTGATGGTTGGACTCGTCAAGGATTATGGCGTGGAATATCTTTTTGCAGCGACGATATTGACGGGCATTATCCAGTTTCTACTGGGCATATTTAGGGTTGGACGGTTTATTACGTTTGTGCCTCATTCGGTACTGACCGGATTTGTTAACGCACTGGCTATACTCATCTTTATGGCGCAGTTAACCCACTTCACGGGAGCGAACTGGATTATGTATGCGATGGTAGCGGGCACGCTGGCGATCGTTTATATTTTGCCACGGTTTTTCAAAGGTGTTCCAGCTCCACTGATTGCAATCGTCGTAATGACGATTATTACCGTGGTGTTCCATCTGGACGTAAGAACGGTAGGCAATATGGGAAATATAACGAGCACTCTGCCGATGTTCCACTTGCCAAATATTGCGTGGACTTGGGACACGCTGATGATTCTGCTACCTTATTCATTCACCATGGCACTGGTTGGATTGCTCGAATCTCTGCTGACGGCAACCATCGTGGATGAGATGACCGAGACCAAGAGCAGCAAGAACCGTGAAGTACGTGGTCAGGGTATTGCAAATTTTGTGAACGGTTTGTTTGGCGGCATGGGCGGCTGTGCGATGATTGGGCAGTCGGTCATTAATGTGAAGTCTGGCGGACGTGGAAGATTATCTACGTTTACTGCGGGTGCGTTTCTCGCGATCCTGTTGTTGCTGTTTAGCGGTGTGGTGAAACAGGTACCGATGGGGGCACTCGTCGGTGTGATGTTTATGGTGTGTATCGGGACATTCGACTGGAGTTCAATCAAAAATATAACTCGCGTGCCGCGGGCGGAAGCCTTTGTCATGATCGTGACGGTGGCGATTGTGGTCTATACCCACGATCTGTCGATCGGGGTTATGGTCGGCGTTGTGCTCAGTGTGCTGCATTTTGGCTGGAAACAGACCAAGATTCGCGTACAGACGAGCCAGGAACAAGGGCAGAAAGTATATCGGGTTCACGGACCATTCTTCTTTGGTTCTTCGTCCCGCTTTGTGGATGAGTTCGATGCAGAGGCCGATCCGAAGGAAATCACGATTGATTTCGGAGGGTCACATATCTGGGATAATACCGCGGTTGTGGCTATCGGCAAAGTGAAGTTCAAATACGCGAAGCTGGGCAAAACCGTGCACCTGCGCGGGTTAAACGAGGAAAGCTCTCGTATTCTTGAACGGAGTGGATTTGCGACAGCAGGCGGGCACGGTTCGTAACTTGGTTGCAACGAAGGTTGTTGTCCAAAGGTGCAATGTCTGACTATAGTTACGCGGACAAGGTGAAAAATGAACAGTTTAGTAAATCTGGAATTAAGGATCTAAACAAGTAATAAAGTTATGAAGGCAACTGTCCTAAAGTAGTGTTGAGCAGACATGTGACATCCCTATGTAGTAGATAACATAAAAAGATACTTTTTATCAGCGGCGCACTTTTTCCCAATGTAAGTTGGGGAGAGGGCGTCGTTGTTTTTTTTATTAGAGTGTGTGGTGTGTACAGTGAAGAAGAGAAAAGAAAAAGAACGAAGAAGAAGTAGTAGTAGTTCTATTGGTGGTAGTGGTAGTTCTAGTAGAAGTGGTAGTTGGAGTAGCAGTTGTAGTATTAGTTCTAGTAGAAGTATAGGTAGTGCTGGTTGTTGTTGTTAGTTCTAGTATTTGTAGTTGGTGTTCTGGTCCTAGTAAATGTTGTTATTACTGTAGCCGATGTTATTGTGCTCAAGCTTGTTCCTTCAGTGTGTGTAAACTCTAACGAACCTGGCACGTCTTATATGGGGGTATTTCATGTTTTCGTTATTTTAACGAATCTCAGACATCTTATTTTGCTGATTCCACATATACTGATGCCGTTTCGCAGGTATTTTCGAGTAATAAGGTGACTGGAGTTCGTTAGAAAATCCAAACGGCTTTAATTGTCGTAATAGGGTGTCCTGGATTCGTTAGGATTAGTGGTACATAGGAGGTTTCATCGTAAGAGCTATTTTCGAACCGCGAGAAATCTTGAATCTTGATCTCAATGTACGGAGTTATGTAAGGTACCTTTCAATTCCTGATACTTTCGCAAGATCGCTTCCTTTTGATCTGTTTAGGATGAACTTCACAACAATTTATAGAATCATAGCAGCTATCTCAATCTTAACGATATCTCTAAACTATCCAAGGATTATGAACATAACGATCCAATACATCTTTCTCAAGGAGTGCCATCAGACACTGTAGCCCGCTATAACCTCCGCCTGACCATGTGCAGTTCAATCCTCAACCCCATTCTACAGAGTCAGGGTCATACTTCGGGCTAGCGCTTTAGCTTACTCCACTCATCATCATTCTCAGAGGGGCTCCTATAGTTACTCTCAAAACCATCCCCAAACTCACTTGGTCGATACAAGTTACGCTGATCTTGGAATTTTCTGCTACAAGTTGGGGGTGTAACGCTGTATCCCCTTTTGTTTTGCTTGACTAACGTGTAAACTACAGGGTATGGAGAAGAAGAGCAACGAGTGGATTGCTTTTTAAAAAATTCATTTCATAATCATGATTGATATAAGGAAAACTAGTCTTGATGGCAGATACTGATACAGAAGTCATTATGAAATGGACTTATCTAAATGAATATACAGAGGTGTAACGATTGGCAAACTTTGAACAACTGGGCATTCGCCCGGAATGGTGCGAGATCCTGAAACATCAGGGCATCGCCGTGCCGACTCCGGTACAGGAGCGTTCGATTCCGGTACTGCTGGGTGGACGCGATATTATCGCTGAGGCACAGACAGGCACAGGGAAAACGCTGGCATTTTTGCTGCCGATTATTCAGAAAATTAACGTATCCGACCGTTCGCCACAAGCGCTGATTATCGCGCCTACGCGTGAGCTTGCGCTGCAAATTACGGAAGAAGCGAAGAAGCTTACTGCTAACGACGATAAACTGCACGTGCTTGCCGTATACGGCGGGCAGGATGTGGACAAGCAACTGCGTAAATTGCAGAACGGTACCCAGATCGTTATTGGTACACCGGGTCGTCTGCTGGATCACCTGCGCCGTGGCACGTTGAAGCTGGATAATGTGAAAAAACTGGTACTGGATGAAGCCGACCAAATGCTGCACATGGGCTTCCTGGACGATGTGGAGACGATTCTTAGCGAGCTGCCACATAAACGTCAGACAATGCTGTTCTCAGCAACGATGCCTAAGGGCATTCGCAACCTGGCGAAGACCTACATGAAAGATCCGGAAGATGTAAAAGTGTCTTCCCAATCTGTTATCCCGATCAAACAAATTCGCCAGCAAGTGCTGGAATGCACGGATCGTGGTAAATTAGAAGCACTTCGCGGCATGATTGATACGTATCGCCCATACTTGGCGATTATTTTCTGTCGGACCAAGCGTCGTGCATCCAAGCTGAACCAAGATCTGCGTGAAGCAGGTTATGCAAGTGATGAACTTCATGGAGATCTGTCCCAATCCAAGCGTGAGAACGTAATGAAAGCGTTCCGCGATGCCAAACTGCAGGTGCTCGTTGCTACAGATGTAGCTGCACGTGGACTTGATGTTGAAGGCGTTACGCATGTATTTAACTACGATATGCCGCATGATGCGGAAAGTTATATTCACCGGATTGGTCGTACGGGCCGTGCAGGCGGTACAGGTCTTGCTGTAACGTTTGCAACAGAGCACGACAGACCGGAACTTGCACGTATTGAGCAAGGTATCGACCAGAAGCTGTCCCGTATCCAGTGGACAAGCGAAGGTCCAATTGCTTCGACTGGAGCAGCTAGACGTTCCATCAACAGTCAAGGGGATGACGAACGTTCAGGCGGACGCTCTTCCGGAACTGGCAGTGCCCGTCGCGGTGCAGGCCGTAACGATCGCAGAGATGGCGGACGTGGGGGGCGTGGTTCCCGCGGTGGCGAAGGTGGCCGCAGTGAAGGCGGACGCAGTGGTGGTCGTAGCGGTGGCCGCAGCAGCGACAGCAGTCGTGGTGCAGCGGGTCAAGGTGGACGCGGTGCGGGTCGCAGTGGTGACGAGCGCAGCGCAGGTCGTGGTTCCGCGCGTAGCAGCGACAGCAGTCGCGGAGCAGCGGGCCAAAGCGGACGCGGTGCAGCTAGCAGCGGCTGGGCTGGCCGCAGTGCCGACAAGCGCACCTCCGGGCGCAGCAGCGAAGGCTCTCGCCGTCCGGAATCCGCAGGACGCGGACCGGCGAAGGGTGACCGTCGCGATTCTCGTCGCGGACGGTAAAGCCTTGGCGCAAGCGGCGATGTAGCCGCAATTGCGTAGGCACCATGCCATGCCACAGGGATTGGCATGGCACATATGAGAGGGTTCGGGTACAGTTGTACCGAACCCTCAGATCAAGGGTCGCGACGGAACCACGTCGCGGCCCTTTTTCACCAGGGCAGATGATCATTTGCGCTTATTGTTTTTGTCATCTGCGAGTACCTGTTTGCGCACCTGCTTCATTGCATGGAAGATGCCTTTTAGGTATTCCCCATCTAGTTTTTCTTTTTTCGTGTACTGCTCATAGCACTTGGCAGACTGCCATAAAATTCAAAACACCTCATCCTAGACCTAAGGATGGGGTGTTTTTGGATTAATTCTTATATCATTAGAAGCATAACCTTCCATCTGTGGTGCTGACGCGCATGCAGGGGTGGACAAAATTGCATTCGTCTATATACAGGGAGTGAGTTTGCACTAAACTACGTTTTTCTTTCTCAATATATCATCCCTACAGCTGAACATCTGCGTATTGATCCCGATATTTCTCGTTATACACCCGACCTACCGACTCTGCCAATCCCCCTCGTGCCTTGCTCGGATAGCGTTCAATCGTGTGATAAAGTCTCATGAAGCGATCCTTGGGCATAAAGCGGGCGTAGCGGGTAATAAGACTAGGGAATAACTCAATATATTTGCTCTTGCGCACGGCAGCAGCAGCTACGGCTGTAAGTATCTGAATTCCATTGTGGAGCTGTAAAATGTTCACTTCATAGGTTGCGATATAACGAATCGCATCTTCACGGATCAAATCCGGCTTAAGCCGAGCAATCTCACCAATATATTCAGCCAGCAGCCGTTCGAAGCTGCGTAAGAGCAAGGGCTTGAGCTGCAGATCCATATCACTGCGTAGGACAAAGGATTGTAACAGCGCAACCTGTTGCAGTCGAATCCGGTCATTGTAGACGAGTGAGCCGATCTCGCGGAGCATCTCATAGGCAAGTGCTTCATCCTGTTTTCGAGCTTCGGCGACCAGAGCCCAATTGCGGTTAATACCCTGGCGGATGAGTTCCTCATCCTGTTGTAACGTGCGCTTCAACTCGCGCTGCTGCTCTACCTCGAATGAACGTTTCTGCATGAAGATCAGTAAGGCCAGAAGCAACAGGGAAACGCTGGCTGCCGCCATGGTCTGATCTATGGTCTCACCGAAATAGGTAGCAGCTACACCGAACAATGTCGTAATGAACAAGTCGCGTGCAATCCGGCGTTTTACACGGGAAGTTGCCTTCGCTTGAACGGAATTGAGGGTACCCCGGCCACAGGCCGTGCACTCCTCTTCCCACAGGCAGGTGTACTGTCCACAACGTGAGCAGACTTGCAACTTTTCATAGGCATAGGTCGTTCGATGAAATGGTCTTATGGATACAACTAGTTTAGTACTCATGCTCAATCACGCTCACCATTCAGAATAGTGTAGAGGGTACGATCCGTGTCTTCCCGGGAGACCGGTTTCCGTCGATGAAGCTGGAGTGCAAAACCCTTTATAATGACAAAAAGAAACAATATGGCGAGGCATCCGTATGTAACCATAATCCGTTCCCTTCTATGGCTTGGTGAACAAGCGCTGTTATATTGCAGTTTGCTGGCAATAACTATATCATATTTCCATAGTTGGTACTTTTGTGCCAGTTGAAGGCATGAAATCGTCGATTTTTGTCAGTCATTACAAAACTGTAACTCAAGATAGGGGTGCTTTTCAGAATTTGTTAGTAGACTGTTAAGATTTCCTTAAGGCTTGACGCCTATAATAAACTATTCCCATTTTAATCTCAAACGTGAAGGAGTACACCCAATGCTGCGGACACGCAAAATACGCTGGCTTAGTGGAACGATGGTTCTGCTGACAATTCTAACGCTACTGTTACCTCAAGCGTTGCTGCCACAAGCTGCAGCGGCTCAGGCACAGACAAGCGGAATCGATGCGGTACTTGTAGCCGATGTAAGTAACTCAATGAATACAAGTGACCGTGACAAGATCAGTAATGAAGCCATGAAAATGTTTATTGATATGCTGCCCGTCCAGGGGGACAAGGTAGGAATTGTCGCTTATACCGATCAGGTGGAGCGGGAAAAGGCTATGCTGGAGATTCAGTCCGATGCGGACAAGAGCAACCTGAAGGATTTTATAGATCAGCTCGGCCGGGGGCCATATACCGATGTCTCAGTTGGTGTCGCCGAAGCCGTGAACATACTGAATCATGGTGCAGACCCATCCCACTCGCCAATGATCGTGCTGCTGGCGGATGGCAACAATGACTTTAACAAAACCAAAGGCCGTACACAGGCACAATCTGATGCTGACCTGGAAAAAGCCGTGAAGGAAGCACAGGATCAGGGTATTCCGGTGTATACGATTGGATTGAACGCCGATGGCAAGCTGAACAAGAATGCACTTGCAGACCTGGCTCAGCAGACTGGAGGTAAATCATTCATTACCGATACGCCGGATGATCTGCCACAGATTCTGAGTGAAATCTTCGCCGATCATGCCAAACTGAATGTGGTGAAGCTGCCCTCTGTAACGGGAAACGGCAGTTATCAGGAAGTTACCGTGAATGTACCGAATGACAGTGTATTGGAAGCAAACATTTCGATCATGTCCTCGAAGCCGGTGGAAGTACAATTGACTGACCCTTCCGGACAAGCCGTGGATCTAAACTCAGACGCAGCAAAGCTCTCAACGTCGAAGAGTTATTCACTCGTGAAGCTGTTGAAACCCCAAGAAGGAGACTGGAAACTTCGGGTAAAAGGGGCTCCGAAAGACAGCATCGATATCAACCTGTTGTTCAACTATGATCTTCAGCTCGTTGTGGACCCAATTAAGACCAAGTCCTATACCAAAGGGGATAAGGTTGATCTTGCAGCCAAACTGGAGAATGGAGGTCAGCCGCTTCAGGATAATGACCTGTATAAGGATATGAAGGCGACGCTGGTTGTGAAAGATGTAGATACAGGTAAAAGCGAGGAACAACCGCTGGAAAACACAGGTTCTGGTTTTGCCGGAACGTTTGAAGTACCAGACAATCATAACTATGAATTAGTCATCCGTGCGGAAGAAGACAGCTTCTACCGTGAAAGTGAGCCAATCACGATCAACGCGAGTGGATCAGCCGGAAGTGGATCTCAACCAACAACGTCAGGCGGTGAACAGGACAAGCCGTTTCCTTGGTTACCTGTCATCCTGGGTGTTATAGCTCTGATTGTGGTCGGTGTTGGTGCCTGGTTCTTGATGGGCTGGCTGAAACGCAAAAACCAGGGATTTGTAGGTCAGATGGTTGTGGAGATTCGTGATGAGAACACGGGAGACAAGTCATATCCACAATATAAAAAGCTGGTATCCTTCCGCGGTAGATTTCATCTGCATCAGTTGTTGCAACTGGACCCTGAGCTGAAGGAAACCGAAAAATACGTATTTACGCCCAGCAATGGGGATCGAATTATAATCCGTAACACCGCAGGCGGTACGCTGGAGAAATCCGGTCGTGCAGTCGATGCAAGCTCAGGCGTTGAACTGAAGAACGGTGACCGACTGAGCATCCCGCTGCAACAGGCGGACAAAACGATTTTAATTGAGTATCTGGTGTAAGTTGATTGTTTGGTTTAAAAGGAATGCAAATTTAAGTTGGATATAATTGTTTACACGAGAACGGAGAGGACAGAGAAAACCTGAAGAAGCGAAGCGTTCGCCTAAAAGCTTTCTGAAAGAAAGCTACATCGGAAGCATACGCTATCCTCAGATTTTTCCCTTTAGAAAAGGGAACCAAAAAAATCTGAGGATAACAGCGATCGGAAGGTTACTCTGTCATCGGAGTGGCAAGTGTAATGAGTTTGTGCCCAACTGGTCTAACTAAAGGGAGGACATGGAATGAAACCGATTGTTAGAGAACATATTCAGCAACTGGATGTATCACTTGGCGGAGGTATTGTCAGTGAGAAGATCAGAGTTGATACGATTGATAATCCCATTCTGATTATTGGTCTGGGAGGAACGGGAATTGATGCGCTGCTGCGCCTTAAATATCAGATCAACCGTCGTTTCAAGCTGCCACAGGACCCGGTATCCAAGAAAAAAATGGACAAGCCGGACAATGTGGAGTTTCTGGCTTTTGAGACAAACGAACAGGATCGTGCCAAAAAGTATAAAGGGATCGGACTTGATCCGATCAATGAATTCGTATTGCTGTCCAATGCTGAGATTGGCGGACTTCTACAGAACCGCAGCGTGCTTGAACCGTATATTACGGACTGGCTGTCTCCCGAACTGAGCATTACGGACGGCATGAACGGCGCCGCAGGGGTGCGTCAGGCTGGACGTCTGCTCCTGTTCACCAAGATTAATCAGGTCGTACAGGCTATCGACAAAAAGATCAAAACCTTATCCGTAGGCACCAACAAAAAACTGATGGTGTTCCTGCTGACAGGTCTGTCCGGCGGTACAGGCAGCGGCTGTTTCCTCGATATTTCCTATATCGTGCGCGGCATTATCGAACGTGATCACGGCTCTGCCGGGATTGACCGCGTGAATACGCTGGGATATCTGTTCACGCCAGATGTGAACCTGTCCAACAAAAGCTTGAGTGAACACACTCGCGAATACATTCGCAAGAACGGATATGCTGCGCTCAAAGAGCTGGATTACTGGATGAACGTGGATAGCCGCGGTGAGCGATTTACTCAGAAGTACGGCAATATTTTAACAGTTAACTCACCACTGCCTCCATTTAACCTGTGTCATCTAATCTCTGCGACGAATACCGAAGGCAAATTGCTGGAGAACGCCTACGATTACTGCATGAACGTCACGGCCGAGAACATTACCAACTTCATGGCAAGTGAGGAGAAGCAGTCAGGTGAGGAGTTTGCGATCCATGACTATATCAGCAACATTCGCACCAACATTGCACAGATGAACAAGGTGTACCCGGCTAACTATGATTACAACATCATCGGTGCATCTTCGGCTGTCCTGCCGATTGAAGAGATGACCACTTATCTGGCGTATCGCATGTTCGATAAAATGAACACCATGTTCTCCAAAGCACCAAACCAGGAGGATACCGAGAAGTTTGCCCGCAAGCTGGGTATTGATCTCGAAAGTGTGGTCAAGTCCTTTGAAGCGCGCGTGCCAGAGCCACTGCCTGGGTATCAGAACAGCGAGCGTTTATCCTATGGCAACGTGGTGAAATCACAGGTCGTGAACATGGATACCGAGCTGGAGCAGAACTTCCTGGCTCGTGCTCGTGAAGAATATATCAAGGCGAAGAAACAACTGCCTGGTGAGATTGCGGGTCAGTTCACCGAACAGATCCGGCGTATGTTTTTGCATCCCGAACAAGGTCCGTTTTATGTCTCTCGTCTGATTTATACGGAAAAAGGTTTCTGTGTACTGAAGATGATTCAGTCGTACATCGAAACGCTGCGTGAGAATGCCTTCCGCATTCCGCGTGATATTGAAGCAGCTCAGGAGCAGTCCGAAGAGAAACTGGGCGATGCGAAGAGTGCTTTTGTCTCCAAAGAGAAGAAAAAGAATGCTTATATTGAAGCAAAAATTCATGAGTACTGGCTGCACGCCGACGTGGAACGCAACGATCAGATGATCGAGTTCTATGAAGATCTGTATGAGTTGCTGAACCAGGAGAACAGCCGCATTTATAACGTATTTACCGAAACGCTGAATGCCCTTAGCTCGATATTCACGAAGAACGGTGACCTGCTGACACGTGGCGAAGAACAAGCCGATCACAAAGGCAACAAAACATATTACTGGAACGTTGTAAGTGTACCGGATATCGTCAGTGTGGTGGACGGGCTGTTGGATAAGCGTGATACAGATGATCTGATCCGTGACTTCTCTCGTGAATTGCTGGAAAACTCCAGCCAATGGGTGAAAGAAAACGAGATTGATATCGTCAGCTCCATCTCCGACTTCCTGAGTGAGAAATTCGGTGATCTGATTACCCGTTCCATGGAAGATTTCCTGGTAATCAAATATGGTCAGGATGAGTCGGTTGAGAAATTCGTGGAACGTTTCATTGCTGGCAAGCTGGATGATGAGGCCGTTCCGGTGTTTAATCTGAGCAACAGTACGGGCAGTCTGCATTTCCCTTCATGGGGATTTGTATCGGTGCCGGCACAGGCGCCAGGCATTCTGAAAGGGATTCGCAATTATCAGAACAATGCGGTGGGCAAATCTCATTTTACTGTCAAGGAAAGTGAAGTTCGTAACCGGATATTCTGGCTGAACACCCGCAACGGGGTACCACTCTTTGTCTATACACCGCTCAAAGTATATGAGGAAAGTTATGAACGTACCATTTTGGACAAAGAAGGCATCGGTCGTCACTTGGTGCAAACGGAGAAAAACAACTGGACCTATCTGCCGTCTCCGATTCCGGAGAAATCATGGGGAGATGTGTACGAGAACGCCCGCGTGAAGCAGTATAACGCCCGTGTGCGTAACGAATTTGAGCAGGCACTCGGATACAATATCGTGACAGCCAAATCGATTGATGAGAATACAAGCAATCGGTATGCGATTGTGACAACAGAAGCGTTTGATTTGTCTGCCAAACTGGGAGCCTACGACATGCGTCTCACGTCCACCACGCCGAACCTCGGCGAAGTGAAGCGGGCGGTGATCGAGCTAAAACGTCTGCAATCCGAAGGGTTGCCACGTGTGGGAGTTAAGGATATTTTCGGCAGTATTAATGAAGATATGGCCAAAGAAAACCTGGTACGCTCTCCGCAGCTGATCGCGCGCGTACGTGAGGAACTGGCGAAGATGAATGCCATCTCGGCAAAAGTCGCCGAACTCGAAGGCATTCTTGCCCAGTACCAGGACGAAGAGCAGTGGTATGACCGCTTCATCGAAGCGTTATATACTGACACCATCGTCAAAAAAGGTGCGCTCTACGTCTATGACCGTGACCCGGAAGAAGACGCATGGGAGCCGTTCGCAAACTTGATGAAGAGCCGTAACTTTGCCGAGTATGAAGTGTTTGGCAACTTCCGCGGTCTGGCGGAGAAGGATCGCAGTACATTGTTGCGCAAAGCCTCCCGCCGCGATAACGATCTTACAGCTTCTGAGGATATCACCCCACTGCTGACAAAGCTGGATGATCTGGCTGCGCTGTTCATGGAATCGCGCGATCGTCTCGAATACGAGCGGGTAGAACTGGCTAACGGAGAAGACATCTATCAGTTCTACAGAACGATGTCGTCCAAGCTGAACGACATTCGCAGAAGGCTGAAGTAAGATGGCGGCCGGGATGGAGTTCAATTCGAACAATACCCTGAAGCGTGATCTGGAGAAGTATGCAGCGCAGTATGCAATAGAGCAGGAGCGTCAAGGCAGCTTGGGTGATGGACGCAGCAGTATCCATTACCCGGCTTTGTTCCTTTTCGTGGGTGATCTGGTTGCACCCGCGGTGTCTGCCGTGCAGGAGATCAATCGGCTGAAATGGGATAACGGAGACGGTGTGGTCTACGTTCAGATTGGTACAGAAGATCAGAAAGAGCATCCGGGTGGAACGAGGAATGGTGGCTCGTCCGATGATGGTCAGGTGACTTGTCATCGCTTGCCTTTGTCCGCTGGGCAGACGGAGCGACCGTCCAAAACACGGCGTAAGGATGTACATCGCAGTTTCCACGAATCGGATCAGGCGCTCTACGATCTGAATCGTACGCTTCGGCGGGTCAGTAACCGAATTGCTGAATATGGACGGTTGTACTCGTCATTTGATCGGATTTACGTTACGGTGGTAACCAGGGCGGATGATCCGCTGAATGTATTGTTGCCAGAGCTCACCAAGCTGACGGAGACCATTTTGTCCCAAGCCTTCAAGTCGGTGCAGACGGATCTGCATGTATTGGTCAGCGAGATGGAACAGGTGGATTCCTTCGGGTATGCCAGCGCAGCAGGCCTCGCTTTTCTGCGGGAACTGGATTATATGCAGTCGCTGGACTACACGTTCAGCGGTAAACTGCTGGTGACGGAGGATGGGATCTCCATTCCGGTTACACATCCCGCGTCACCGTTGTTTGATCTGGTATATCTGTTGTCCGACAAAAATGAGCGTGGAACCGGCGTTCCCGGTGGCTGGATCGAAAATGCCGAGATCATCTGCCGGATCTGCCTACTGAAGAACAGGAAGCAGGATGTAGATCATTCGGGTAGCGTTTCAAGCACGGGAGCGAACACGTACAACAATACATCCTTTAAAAACAATATTCGTACCACTTCTGATCAGCATGGTTATGCAAGCGCGGGTTTTGCCGAGATCAGGCGGCCAAACAAGCCGATTGCACTGGCGGTGTTATATCACCTGTATCGGTATCTGCTCGCACGCATGCGGCAGGAGCCGGATTGGAGCATTAAGGACAAGCTCGCTTTCTTTGGACTGGACGCAGCCTCAGTGGAACGCAAAGTCGAAGGCCTGCTGCCCAATGAAGATCTGGTTAGTGGCATGAGTGGCATCATGACGCATAACGTCAGTTTCTCTGATCTGAAGCCGATCTCACTTCGTGAAGCGGAGAGAGCGTTGTTTGGACAAGGAGCTGAAGCGTACTTCCGCGATAACGTTGTCCGTCTTGTCGAAGAGCGTGTGCGTGAGCGCAGCTCTGGCGGCTCTCTGCGCCGTCAGGCCGAACAATCCCGCGCGGAGCATCCAGAGGTTGGCTACTTCCAGTGGGCGGCCTGGAGTGACAGTGAGCCTGGCAGTGTACGTGAAGCGCTGCTCGGACTGATTCGGGATAAATCGATGCAGCTTGAATCGGCACGTGCTCTGCTGGAGCAACGTCAGCAAGAGCGAGTGGAAGATCAGTCGTTCAAACGAGCGTTGTTCCGTGATAAACAGAATGTGCGCAATCTGATTGACTGCATGCTGGAGCGAGTGTATGTACCAAAGGTAGAATTACTGCGACTGGAAAATGAATTACATCTGCTGCGTATCTACGATACGGAGATGGAAGAACTTCACCGTTTTAGTCGTCACGTCACAGCAGCACTTGAAGCGCTTGAACGCACACTGCGAGAGACAGCTGCCCAAAGTATCGCTGCTGCCGATGAATACATCGGCCAGAACGTGATGGAGTACTACGGCAAAGTGACGGAAGAGCTAATCATCGACCTGGAAGCCAAGCGCGGACGGGATGTATGGTTTGAGGACCGTTACATGGGAGACATGAACCGGCTTGCCACAGAAGGCGATGATCGTCTGCTGAAACGGTTGATGGAGGTATGTCACTCGTTGCTGCTTACAGCCGAGCCATTGCGATTGCCATTTGAAGAAGAACTGTTGCAGCGTGCTAACGTTACGATTGCCTACGGAGATAAAGACGTATTAACCCGGGATGATCTGTTCCGCAGGTTGTACCACACGCTGGAGGATCAGGCGGTTGTTCGGGTCCGGGTATTCGATTATACGCAGGAACATCGATATGAAGAAAAGTATTTCTTTGGTGACCATCATAGTGCTTTCATGGACTACGCGGCACATGCCGAAGAGACGTCACGTATCTACAAGTTGGGTGTGGTGTACGAAGAACGCAGTAGTGGGGTGGAGAAGCTGAATCTGATGGGAGGTTTCCATCTGGAAGATCTCATGGTGTATCGGAACGGTAAGGTATATTACGACTCGTATACGGAAAATGGCTATGAACTTCACCCCGCAGGTCTGGTGGAGAAGTTGTCACCCATCCGTTAAGACGTCTGGCGGTGTCCTATAACCAACACCAATATTGTATTAACTCAGCCTGCTTAGGGCTGGTATGGAAAGGATGCATGTAGACATGCAGCGAAAAATCAATCTTCTCCTGGTCCTGTTCAGCCTGATTGGCGGGGCAGTCGGCTTTGCGGCAGGAGAAATCATGCTGCGTCAATGGCTTGGGGAGATGCCACGTCTGTTGCTGATGGGATTATACTTTGGCGTACTGGCGCTGAGCGTTGGATTGTTCTGTTTGATCGCAGAGATGATCTCACCCAAGCTGAATGGCGCTTCATGGAAGCTCCGGTATCTGGGACTGTCGTGGAAATTGCTTGTTCCGGCAACACTCGCTCTGTTGTTTGTTGTTGGACTCGCCCTGCAATTGTTGTATCAGATTAATCCGGGCGGTGTGAAGCAAGTCAAGGACATCGTACTGATGATCGATAACTCGGGCAGCATGAGCGAGACAGATCCGGATAACGGACGCTTTGAAGCAGCCAAGACACTGATCAGCCAAATGGAGAGTGACAAACAGGTAGCTGTCATTACGTTTGATGACCAGCCGCAGTTGTTACAGCCGTTTATTGCGCTGGATAGTGAAGCGGCCAAGAATGAGGTTTATAGCAAAATCGATGGCATTGTCACGACTTCGGGCGGCACCAATTTTGATGCCGTGCTGCGGGAAGGCATGGAGCAGATTCAGGGCAAACAGGACCCGAAACGCGGTACCGTCGTCATCTTGTTATCCGATGGCTTCAGTGAAGCGGACACGACCGATATTTTGTCTCAATATAACAACGAACAGATCTCTATTAATACAGTCGGCCTAAGCCTGGTGGACCCATCAGGTACGGATCTGCTGCGTAATATTGCCCAGCAAACGGGTGGCATGTACTATGATGTACCGGATTCCGGTGGTCTGAATCTGGCATTCCAGCAGATCTACGATACGATTGATGAACGGACGCTTGTGACGGAGCGTACAGGCATGATGGAGCATAGCGTTTATCTGGCGATTTTCCGTGTAGCAGCCGTGTTACTGATTGGAGTAGCATTGGGTGTGTCACTCGGACTTGTATTTGATAACCGTCATCTCGCCCTCAGCTTTGGTATTGGTGGTGCGGTGTCGGGTCTACTGGCAGGGCTTCTGCTGGAGTGGGGACTCGACGGTTCGAACGTGGGGGATACATTTGTACGACTCGTTGCGATGCTCATTTTGTCTGGCGTATTGACCCTCTTCTCCTGGATTGTTCCGATTAAGGAGAACACGCCGCGGAAGAGCAGGGGTCGTCGTGAAGCTGGCGGCGGAACTTCTTCTGCCGAAGGGTTTGGTCAGAGACCAAGAGATACACGCAGCAAAGGATTCTAACGTCGGGAGGTCAATGGAAATGCGGTTTACGGATGCAGACCCTTCGACACCCTTGATTCGAAAACTGACACTTGCGGTGGACGAAGGTCGTTGTACACTTCGCTGGCTCTGGCCGGAACGGGTAGAAGCTGTGTATGTGGAACGGCTGGAGCTGGATATGATGAGCGATGATCGTACCGGGGAAGAGCCTGCACAGGGCAAGCTGAAGCTGTACACGAGAGAGGAATATAAGGCGAGCAATGGTTACACGGATCGGATTACAGGTTTTGGTGCCATCAAGTACACCGTGTATGTGTGTCAGATGGAGGAAGAGGGACCTGTACTGATCCGTCAACGAGACGAGGACAACATGGTGATTGCAAGCGCAGGGAAGGCGGATATCCGCTTTTCCATTCGCTACAAGAGCGGTTTTTTTCAGAAACGAAAAAGTGTATTGATCACCGTCACAGCGGAAGTACCTGTTCCAAAGGAAGCCCTCTGTTATGTTCGCAAACAGGGCGGGGTTCCGCTGAATAAGGAAGATGGTACAGTGTATCCTTTTGTGAGTGATTTTGCTCCCGGAAGAAATGAGATGCCGCCCGTTGAAGTTGCCAAGGATGATTATGTGCGATTATTCTTCACGGACGGACCGAAATATGGAGCCGCCTATCGGCTTATATCAGACTAGATAGTTGGACTAGCGATTGGAAGGTTACTCTGTCATCGTAGTGCAAGTGTAAATCACCTTAGTCTGACTGATCAGGGGAGGGGAGTGGCTATGAGCTTTTTTAGTCGGTTTTTGAAGAGACAACAGCCGGAGGAACGTCCGCTGTTTTATGATATTGTATGCCCTTATTGTTTCAGCAAGTTTTCACCGGAAGAGGTGGTGTTCCGCGCCGCACATCACCGCGATGATGACGAGGACTACGCACTCGGGGAAGATGCGAAGTTGAATCGGTATCGCGAAAGGTTCGGACTCGACACGGTATTTGATATGGAGGCCGTATTGGCTCCGCATGATGTACCGGAGGAACATCGTATTTATTCCGATAATATCGTGATGGGTCTGAACGATCGGTATGGTGTCGTTACGCGTCGCCGGTTGTGTCCGCAATGTCATAACGAGCTACCTGTTACGGCAGGTAAAGCACCGAGCAACATCATTTCTATTATCGGTGCATCCCAGGTGGGGAAATCCGTCTACATGACTTCATTAATTCATACATTGCAGCATTATACGGCCGATCATTTTGACGCGGCTTGCATGCCATTGAATGCGGAGATTAGCCGCCGGTTCCGTGCGGATTATGAAGAACCGTTGTTTGAACGGGGGGATCTGCTGGATTCCACACAGAAGGAGAAACTGCAGGAGCCGTTTATCTTCCAATTTGTGTTCAAGGACGAAGATAAAGCGCCGCTGACTCTGGTGTTCTTTGACGTTGCGGGTGAAGGTATGGTGGAGCAGGATTATCTCGGACTTCACGGGCAGCACATCAAGAACTCGGCAGGCATTCTGTTTATGGTGGACCCGCTTCAGATTCGTTCGATTCGGGACAAAATCCGCATTAACCTTGGCAACGAGCCGGGAGAGTGGACACCACGATACGATGAGCCACGTGACGTGGTACTGACGATGTTTGGAGATTTTATCGCGTATCAGGATAAAGCCAAGACCAATATTCCAACGGCCGTTGTGCTCACCAAAAGCGACATGCTGCATTCCCTCAAGGATGAAGAGGGCGATTATATCAAATCCAACAGTAATGTCTTCCGCAACATGGTGCACCGCGATTGGTTCGACTTAACCGAGTTCGAGAATATCGATGGAGAGATCCGGCGTTTTATCGAGAAGGTGGATCGTCCGTTCAAGGGCACGATGGATGTGTACTTCAAGGATACAGCCTATTTCGCAGTCTCTGCGCTGGGCAGCAATCCGGTGGATATGAAATTGCAGGGTGTGGTTAGCCCCATCCGCGTGGATGAACCCTTCCTGTGGCTGCTGTACAAGCTGAAGTACATTGAGGGGAGAGTGGGATGATGCGTTCTTCCGTAACCCCGCCCATTGAACAACAGTTGTATACCCGAGAGCGGCGCGGGGTGTTTCGCACAACGGAGGGGTTTGATACGGTTGCGGCATCGCCGGGACTAGACCCTTCTTTTATCAAAAAAGTGCTTCACCCCTACTGTGTCTATGACGCTCCAGCGGAGCTAACAGGCCGTAGCGAGAAGGACGAGACGAAGTTTCCGGCTTCCATTCACCTGCTTCATCTGGAGAGTGGAGAGACGATTCTTGGGCAAAATGTGTACCAGTCTGCAGATTTCACCGGGCTACGCAGTGCCTTTTTTGCACATAATTACGTCTTGTCTCCCGAACGCTCGGAAGAGCAGATGAAACAAGGCGGCTGGCTGGATGCCGTGTTCGCCACGTCCTATGACATCGAACAAGGTACAGTTCTGCCGGCGCTTGCTGAATTGCCTATATCACCTCGGAGCGGACAGGGTGGGGCGACCGATGCTGGCGTAGGATCACCAACCCAAGTGCTGAGCGCTTTGAAAATGAACGAAGTGCTGTTCAAGCGCCTGCTCTATGCGGTAATGCAGTCTGTAGCGACACGTAGAAAAGTATACATTGCGCTGGACCTTCCCGCAGAGGAAGTGACCGCAGGGGCCAAAGGATTGTTACGTTTGCTGTACACGGCTTTACCCTACGCATTCCGGCGGCAGCTGGGATTCATGACGTTTGCCAAGGAGCCACAGGCCAAGAAGGGCATCCACGTCCAGTTTGTAGAGCGAGGGACGTTACGTCCGAAAGACCGGAATACGGAGAAGGATTTCACCTTTGATCTGGTATCAGGCAGAGTGACACATGCGGATGCATCTGTGGCGAAGTTACCTTACGCGGAATTCGCTTGGGCCTTATTGCAGGAACCTGCGGCGGCGGATGCGTTCTATACGTTTGCGGATGAAATGTTGTCCGGCATGGAACCTGGGCGGGAACTTTCCATTGAAGCCTATGGCGAACTTGCGGTGTTCTATGGTCTTGAACAAGGCATGGAAGACTTGTATCTGGATAACAAAAGTCATGTCCTGAGTGGTTTGCTGACCTATTTGAAGCCGGATGGTGGATTACAGCAACGTTCCCGTCTGAACGAGCTGTTCCTGACCTTGCTCAGCAGGGAACTGGACAGCGTGAAGCGTGAGAACGTACCCGAAGAAGACGTCGCAGCTCGCATTGGCGAATATTTCAGTGTTGCCACGCCCGTGGTGCAATCCCGGATTGTGGACTATTTTATCTACGGTGTGAATAATGCCCGCGCCCAGAAGCGTATGCGTGCTGTGCAGGAATTGTATGCTGTGCTGGATCGGGATCCGCAGCTGAATCGGGCTTTCTTTGATAAAGTGCTGGCCAATGAATCGCTTACCAAGCTGTTGTTCGAGCCTTATCTGGACAATCAGCTGAAACGCACGGAATCGGCAGCGAACGTTGTGGAAGTGATCCGAAGATGGGTTACGTCCCATCCATCTGCGATCCACTACAGCTTCTTGCAGGAGCGGACAGCCAATGAGCTGCGTGAACGGTTATGTTCTGCGCCTAATCCGGTACAGTCTGCGAATGAAGCTCTCCAGCGTGTTAACATACTGGATCGGGTATCCGCTGATGTCACCTATGATACAGGCATTACGGCACGAATTGGTCAATCTGAAGCTACAGCCCGTCCTAATCGCAAAGGGGGATCTCCGTCTGCCAGTCAAGATCCGGCATATCAGGAAGAGTTAACCCGCCTTGCAGACAAGCTGGCTTATGTCATTAACCTGTTTATGATTCAGGATCTGGATCTGGAACGGGTTAACCGTGAACAGCTATTAAGCATTGATATTTTGCAGCATGGCAATGAGGTTCGGGATTGGGCGGCACGTCAGGGCTCTGATGTATCTGCTCGAACGAACATGATGCTGGCTGCGAGAGTGTGGCTTAGTGGCGAGGGGAATGAAGAAGAGGCATTGGAGGCACTTTCCCTGGCAGAACGCAATGAACTTCAACGCTGGACGCGTCGCTGGCTTGCCGGAGAGCTGCAGGCTCATCCGGGGATTGCGGCATATGAAGCTTTGCCAATGGCTTTTTATAGGGGAGGAAGCGGCAGCAATCGGTTGGATTATCCTGGCCTGATTGAATTCATCCGCACCAATGCAAGTCGTGCTGAAGGGCTGTATCCATTCTTCGAATGGTCAGGAGATCATCGGATGTTTGTCCGGGGTTCCAATGCGCATAAAGGATATGCGGATGCCATCGTGGCGTATTTCAAAGCCCATGACCGTGAAGCTTTCAAGTCGAAGTCAGCTTTCAAACCGTATTACGTGAGAGCCAGCAAGACAATGAAGCCGGTCTATGACCGTGCGAAGACGGAATTGTCCTCTCCACTGGTGCGGATGCTAACGGGTAAAAGGAAAAATCTGTTCGGATTAATCCTCTTGATCCTGGTTCTGGGTATTGCTGGCGGTACATATGCATGGATGAAAGATTCTGTAGAGCCGCCAGCGGCATCCCCTCCATCTACCCAGGAGCCTGTCATACCGGCTGAACCGGAGGTGCAGCTCGCGGAGCAGATTGCTTATATGATTCCTGCGAGTGAACAGGAGGGTACGGAATTACCTGCTCAACTGGTGATCCGTTTCAGGAATGATACGGGAAGCACTGAGTTTGAGCAAGGCCCGCTGCAATTGACGATGAAAGATGGCAGCACGCAGGAGTTGGATGCTACAGGTAAGTGGGAGAGTTTTAATCGGAATGAGGAGCCAGATAACCAAGTTCCTTCCGATGGTGGCTCAGGAAGTACTTCCGAAGGAAGCACGGATGGTTCTTCAGCGGGAAACATAGAGCAGACGGAGGATGGCGATCAGCAGGCCGATCCTTCAACATCGGGTGATTCCACTTCAGATCCTGCTACTGATACAACAACGGATACAGGGACGAATGCACCGTCTAATGCTGGGAGTGGAGACACGGATCAAGGTACGGATGCCGATCAAGCTACTGGTTCCACATCGCCTGACACATCTGTATCCAATGAACAGGATGCGAACACTCCTGCACAGATGTCTATTGGAGAGGTAGATCGTCTCTATCCGTATGGATTGCAGATCGATCTTCCAGCGAATATGGATGCCGAGAGTATTGCCAGTGTGAAGAGTACGCAGGGCAGTATGACTGTAATCCAATTGATGCCGCAGCCGAAGCTGTAAGTTATTTTATATGAGCGTGTTGCATAGATTCATTAAGTGTCTTTTGATCCAATAATGAAAAAAGCTGACTTCATACCTTATTAAACGAGCGTATGTGAGATGACCTTGAACTTTAGATTTCAAGGTCATCTTTTTTTTTTATTTGATATGGCGGCTGGATAGATTGAACTAACATTTACACAAAAACGGAGAGGACAGAAATAACCTGAAGAAGTAAAGCGTTCGCCTAAAAGCTTTCTAAAGGAAAGCTACATCGGAAGCATATGCTATCCCCGGATTTACCCTTTACAAAAGGATCAAAAAATCTGGGGATAACAGCGATCAGAAGGTTGTTCTGTCATCGGAGTGGCCACATTCACAATTCAGACACAAAATTTGCGATTCAAGAGTTTGAAAAACAGTCAGAAGTGATAAAGTGCGCGGAATGAATGAGAAAAGATCTCATGTGTACTTGAGAAAAGAGCGGAATTTCTGCTACAGAAAGAGCAAATAAAGTACGAAAAGAGAAGAAAATTTGGTTTTTTATGTTGACAAATGATAATGATTATCAGTATCTTTAGTGTAGAAGATATTTGCGTCGGAAATCACAGAATTACAATTTCGTTTTTGTTGTCATAGCCGGATTACATAACCGGGATAAATGAGAGAGGGATGATCGCATGTTTCGTCTGGAGACGACCAAGCTGGATATCGCTTATGAGGAAAGACTAATTGTAGAGGATCTGAATATTCAGATTCCCCAAGGAAAAATTACAGCACTTGTTGGAGCCAATGGTTCAGGGAAGTCAACCATCCTGAAAACGATGGCACGCATTATGGCTCCAAAAGCAGGTAATGTATTGCTCGACGGGAAGTCCATCCATAAACAGTCCACGCGTGAAGTTGCCAAGCAACTTGCGATTTTGCCACAGAATCCAACAGCCCCTGAAGGTCTTACCGTTACTGAATTGGTATCGTATGGTCGCTTTCCTTATCAAAAAGGATTTGGCTCCATGCGTGCGGAAGACAAACGTATGATTGAATGGGCTATCGAAGTGACAGCCATGACTGAATTCCATGATCGTCCGATTGATCAACTGTCCGGTGGACAGCGTCAACGTGCCTGGATTGCCATGGCACTTGCACAAGAAACAGATATCCTTTTCCTGGACGAGCCGACTACATTCCTGGATATGGCTCACCAGCTCGAAGTATTGCAATTACTGGAGCAACTGAATGCCACAGCCAACCGTACCATTGTTATGGTTGTGCATGACTTGAATCATGCTTCCCGTTATGCTCATCACATGATTGGTATCAAAAAAGGTAAAGCCATTGCACATGGTTCACCCGTGGAAGTTATGAACACGGATGTACTTCGTGAAGTATTTAACATCGAAGCAGATATCGTAACGGATCCGCGCTCCGGTGTACCGCTTTGCTTGCCATACGCTCTTGCAGGTGAACGTCAGCAATCCAAAACGCCAGACCAGATGGTCATGAACAGCGCGATGGTTCATGCAGGCGGACGGACAGAGCAACTTGCTCGTCAAGCGACAGGAAGTTAACGAAATGGGCCATACGTGGTCCTTACATTATAGAATGAAGCCGCTGTGCATAATGCACGCGGCTCATTCGCATTCATGGGAGGTTTGCAACCAATGGGAGCAATCAACTACACGTGGTTAGAGCAATATGGACGTATAACGACCGGTCCGGTTAACGAATCGGTTTTTGGTATGCCTTTGACATTGTTGAGACATCCGGAGAACGCAAAGCTTATGCTCGAAGCCTATAATGAGCACCTGCGTGCAGATTCTCTTCGCTCTGCTGCTGTATATTTCATGCACTCTGTTCGAGGTCTATTGCTTGGTATTCATTACATGACTTGCATGTGTGACACGTCGCTGAATATTTCGCTGGAGAATATCCAACTGCAGTTGGAGGTTCAAGAGGGGCGCCCCGTACTCCATTTTCAACTTTTGGATGTAACTGAGCATGCCCATCCTGGTTCAGTCAACAACGGTGTTGAAGGTGGATCCCTCTGGCGGAATGAGTTACTTACAGCATATTACGGAGAACAACTACGACCACTGATTGAAGGAGTGGCCCTTGCTGGAGAAGCAAACACGGGTCAGATGTGGGCACAGCTCGCATCCATCTTGAGATGGTTCAAGACGACGGTGGTAAAGATGGACATTACAGAATCGGAACGAGAAGCTGTAATTCAGGGATATGAGCATGTCATTGCCTTGCCACCGGAGATTCTGGGGTTACGCAAGAATTTGCTGTCCTTCAAACCGGTCGAGATTGCTAATCCCCATCAACCGGGAGAGACTATGCTGATGAAGCCGACATGCTGCCTGCACTATCAGGTGTACGGTGGGCAGAACTACTGTTACAGCTGTCCCAAACTGACCAAGACCGAGCGGCAAGAGCGGTATGATGCGATTGTGGCTGCCAAGTCGGGTTAAAGTGCGTCGGGAGCAAAGGGATATGGGTAAATCCGAGATTTGGTAATCGCATCGAATCAGGTTTATAATAATAAGACAGGCTGTAGGTTCATTGGTTATACCAACGTGCTCGCAACAGTCCAAACTAACATATGTCATGGGAGGAATCAGTCATGTCCGTATATTCATATCAGGCGGTAACCACCGCGAACCAGGAAGTCTCACTGGATCTGTATCAAGGTAAGGTATTGGTCATTGCCAATACAGCCAGCAAGTGTGGACTTACCCCGCAATATGGTGAATTGCAAAAGCTCTACGATCGTTATCGCGATCAAGGCTTGGTTGTACTGGGTTTCCCTTGTAACCAGTTTGGAGGGCAGGAGCCAGGTACAAGTGAGGAAGCCGAATCATTTTGCCAGATTAACTATGGTGTGAATTTCCCGGTGTTTGCCAAGGTAGATGTGAATGGTGAGGAAACACATCCTCTGTTCCAATATCTGAAGGAGCAACAACCCGGCGTAGGCGAAACAAGCGACATCCAATGGAACTTTACCAAGTTCCTTGTTAACCGTGAAGGTGAAGTAGTAGGTCGTGTTGAACCAAAAGAATCCCCGGAAACCATGAGCGCAGAGATCGAGAAATTGCTCGGTTAATACATGAACGTTGAGAAGCCTATCCTTGCATTAGCGAGGATAGGCTTTTTTAAGTTGACTTCGTATACGATGTAGCTTCAGTCTCTCTGTAGGTAGAGGTTGGTTCCCTGATTAAGGCAATGGCTGGTTTAGCGTGTAATAGCCTTGATCCGAAGCCAGCTTAAGCAGGTTACGAGCATAGCTTCCGGCCCAAGAGTAGCCGTGTCGTCGTTCCTCACTGATATCCAGAATGTTCATATACTTCAGTCCATCCCGATCCGCGTAGAAAGGCACATCTTCATCCA
Organism: Paenibacillus sp. GM1FR; assembly: GCF_002803315.1. Taxonomy (NCBI): domain Bacteria; kingdom Bacillati; phylum Bacillota; class Bacilli; order Caryophanales; family Paenibacillaceae; genus Paenibacillus; species Paenibacillus sp. GM1FR. The sequence continues at coordinate 288,760 of NZ_MKZL01000022.1, forward strand.
CGTTATAGAAACGGTACCAGATCACACTCCCTGCATCCGGTTCAAAATACATGGGTCCTTGTCGGTTATACTTGGTTCCATTCTCTCGTACCGTATCGAACCATCGGAGAGCCCCTTTGGCGGCTTGTTCAATCTCGGGAGTCTGAGGCCTGGACATCAGAAAAGCAGTAATCGCCACCGACTCTGATCCCGACTTGGAGGCTAACTCATAGGCTCTGCCCGGCACAGGGGCATAGGTCACAGGATCATGCTGCGCACCCCAAACGGTGGGCTGAACATCATTGATAATTTGCGCTTTCAGCGTATAATCAATGCCTTTGTCCAAAGCTTTCTTCAGCTTGCTGCGGTCGTTGGTAGTCAATATATCGTTGTTAAACCCACTTCTTCGCTCAACCATATCGTCTAACAAAACCATCGTTTGCACCATGGCATTGTCGTTGTAAGTCACTGAATCAGAGTAATTACTTCGTTTGGGATAGACCTGTGGCCATCCCCCGGACGGATATTGGGAGATCAGGATAAAGTCCACCGCTTTACGAACACTGTTCTTAAAGGCGAGAGTGCCTGTTTTCTCATACATGTCAGCCAGGAATCGGATCTCGGAAGTTGTCGCATCATTATCGAAGGTGCCAAGTTCAATGCCATTCGGGTCTTTCCAGCCTGATCGAGCTGTTACACCATCCCAAGGGGCTGTGTATGTCCGTAAAGGTATATCAATAAGGATCGTTAGCATTTTTGCAACGATCCCTATTGGTATCCGTTAGTTGTAAACCGCAGTTGATTACGTTGATTCTTTGAGCATTAAGCTAACGTTTCCCGTTAGTTCAATTGGTTGGGGGGTTATAAATTGAAAGATTCCAATCAAGATGAGCAAAGTCACGAGTTTCTACATCATTCTTTTGAGTTTCAATGCCATCCAGCCGACAGACGATTATGGAGCTGAGGGATGCCTTGTCTAATAAAAACATAGCGTTTACTGACTGAGCTTTTATGTGAATCGCACCCCGCTTAATGAACAAAAGCAGTCAACCACCAGGTTGACTGCTTACGTTTTGTGTTAGCCAACGTGCCTAACTCGGAACATTATTAAAATTATTAACAACATCTTCTATAGTAACTCCCTGGAGGACCTTTTCTAAAGCTGACTGGGCTAAAATAAAAATAGGTTCAATCGTTTCTTGCAATTGTTTTCCAACAGGGCAATCTGGATTTGGATTTTCATGGATACTAAATAATTCATTTTCGTTTACTACGTTTACTGCTTTGTATACATCAAACAGAGTGATGTCAGACAATTTCCGAGCTAATTTGGCACCTGCGACTCCAGGCTTTATTTTAACCAATCCAGCACTTTTAAGCATACCCATAATTCTTCTTATTACAACAGGGTTAGTGTTAACGCTGTTGGCTATTGCCTCCGATGAGTTAACCCCTGTCTTATTTACCTCAAGCAACGATAAAATGTGAATTCCTACTGAGAAACGACTGCTGATCGACATTGCTTATCCCTCCTTAATACTTTAACTATTTTAGCAGTAATAGATTGATTACAACTGCATGAATGCATAACGTAAATGCCAATATACAATTTAGTATTGACAAGTGCTCATCCTGTAACTATTATAATTACATGTAATCTAAATGGTTACAGGATACAAAATACATTATAAAGGATGGTACCAATTATGGCAAAAGTATTGTATATCACAGCGCATCCACATGATGAAACTCAGTCCTACAGCATGGCAGTTGGCAGCACGTTCATTGAATCTTATAAAGCAGTAAATCCACAGGATGAAGTAATCGCTGTTGATTTGTATAAAGAATATATCCCTTATATCGACGCAGATGTATTTAGCGGTTGGGGGAAACTTCGTTCAGGTACAGAATTTAATCAATTATCAAAAGAGGAACAAGATAAAGTAACACGTCTTGCTGAATTGTCTGATCAATTTATCCAAGCTGATAAATATGTATTTGTTACTCCTTTTTGGAACTTCTCATATCCGCCTATTATGAAAGCTTACATTGATGCAGTTTCTGTAGCCGGAAAATCGTTCAGATACACCGAACAAGGGCAACCTGTAGGGCTTTTGACTGACAAAAAAGCATTACACATCCAAGCACGTGGTGGATTTTATTCTGAGGCACCAGCATCAGAACTTGAAATGGGCCATCGTCATCTCCAAGTCATTATGAATTTCTTTGGTGTTCCTTCTTTTGAAGGATTGTTCGTTGAGGGCCACAATAAAGCCCGCGATAAAGCTCAGGAAATCAAGGAAGATGCACTCCGCCGTGCAAAAGATCTTGCTCAAACGTTCTAATTAGACAAAACAGGTGAATATAAGGAGGAACCGAAGATGAGAATTGGAATTATTGGTGCAAGTGGTAAAGCAGGCGATTATATCTTGAAGGAAGCCTTAAAAAGGGGACATGAAGTTTCAGCGATTGTAAGAAATGCTGCTAAAATTCAAGATGATAACGTATCAGTGTTGGAGAAGAACATTTTTGACTTAAACGAGTCCGATTTGAAGCAATACGATGTTATCGTAAATGCCTTCAAAGCTCCAAATGGTCAGGAACATCAACATGTAGAAGCTGGAAAAGTACTAATCAAAGCGCTAAAAGGAGCTCTTAATACAAGATTGGTTGTGGTCGGAGGAGCAGGAAGTTTGTATCTTGACGAAACGAAAACTCTCCGGAAATTCGAAGCACCTGGATTCCCAGAGGCATACTTTCCAACCGCAACGAACATGTGGAAAAATCTTCAGGATTTACAAGAAACCAATGATATTCAATGGACATATCTTAGCCCTGGGGGAGTTTTTGACCCAGATGGTAAAAGAACTGGTTCATATCAAGTAGGCTCTGATTACGTCATTTTAAACGCAGCTGGTGAAAGTTATATTAGTTATCCTGACTTTGCCATTGCAATGCTTGATGAAATTGAGAAACCACAGCACCAAAATAAACGCTTTACGGTAGTAGGTTAGCGAGGCGGAAAGATTGATTTAGAAAGGAGAAGTAGTTGTGAATACTGACAAAGAGCTTATCTATGCATGGGACGCCTATTGTGGATGGTGTTATGGGTTTTCAAAAACCATCCGTACGTTGCATGAAAATCACCCAGAACTGCCACTTACCGTATTGAGCGGTGGTCTGTTTATTGGTGATCAAAGTCATTCAATGGGTTCATTCCCTCATATTCCAGAAGCTAATAAACGGATTAGTCAACTTACTGGAGCCGAGTTTGGAACAGCTTATCAGGAACTCCTAAAAGAGGGAAGCTTCGTTATGGATTCTAATTCATCAGCAATTGGATTTAATGCTTTGCGATCCCTAGCCCCGGATCGTTCCATCTATCTCGCCTGCGCAATGCAGCATGCATTTTATTACGATGGTTTGAGTCTCAGTGATCCAGAAACTTATCGTAAAATTGCCGTTGATAATAATATTGATCCAAACTCTGTAATGGAACTTTTGAAAGACCCATCGGGAGCCGCTGCAGCACGCGAAGACTTCACCAAAGTAAGAAACTTAGGGATAAATAGCTTTCCTACCCTCCTTCTCCGTAACGGCAAAGAGATAATCTCACTTGCTGGGACTATGGACATTGAGGAGCTTGAAGAGCGTTTAGCTCGCACAAATTTAGAACAAGATACCACAGCGGTATTTTGTTCAATAGATAATAAAAACGGCTGTTGATATCAGCTGAGAAGGAAAGTTCTGTCTGCATTCGTGCGGTCAGAGCTTTTTGAGTTTCTAATGACGTCTCCTCTGCTAGAAACCGAGCACGACTTGCTATTTCGAACAATAAAATGCACTCATAATACAAGACTAAACTAACCTGCCCGTTAGCGTAATGAGGAGCTCATCATCCTAATATAATTTTCCTGTTCTCTACTTTCTGTAAAGGTATACAAAAAAGGATCGTTAGCATTTCTGCAACGATCCCTATTGTCATCCGTTAGTTGTAAAACGCAGTTGATCACGTTGATTCTTTTTTCATTAAGCTAACGTTTTCCGTTAGCGTAATGATCGAATCCCCAAATGAAAAGCAGCCGATCACATTGATCGGCTGACTTCTCTTCTTTGAATAAAGAAAGTTGTTTCGTAAAGTTGGAATCATCGATTTTATATCAGTTTTTATAGCTTGGTTATCCACGACCATGAATAGGATTTAGGAAGTTCTAGTTTGACACCTAAACGACTTGCAGCCATGTATGCCCAATGAGGGTTCCACATTAACTCACGGCCGAGGAATATTAAGTCGGCACGATTATTCCGTAAAATTTCTTCAGCGTGTTCTGGTTCTTTTATTAAACCAACAGCTCCTGTTGGGATGTTGGCTTTACTTCGAATCATGTCTGCAAATGGTACTTGATAGCCTGGGTAAGTTTGCGGTCGAATACCAACCAATCCACCAGTGCTGACGTCTACTAAATCAACGCCTAGTTCCTTCATTAAGGAACTATAATACACGTAGTCTTCTGGTAGACTCCCTTCAGGATGGTATTCATCAGCAGAAATACGTACAAATAAAGGTCCTTCCCAAACTGTTTTAATACCTTCAATTACTTCTTTCAAGAAACGAAAACGATTCTCACGAGACCCACCATACTCATCCTGACGGTTGTTGCTTAAAGGAGATAAGAACTCATGAATTAAATACCCATGTGCCGCATGGATTTCTATAACATCAAAACCAGCTTTCCTAGCTCGATTCGCTCCTTCTACAAAGCCATGGATTACTTCTTTTATTTGATTTTTAGTCATCTCCTCTGGCACTTTTTGACCTTCTTCATATGGAATAGGTGAAGGTGCAATAATTGAACCATCTATTTTTGCCTTACGTCCAGCGTGTGAAAGCTGTATTCCAATAGAAGTACCCAAATCGTGAACAAGACCTGTAAGCTCGCTAAGTCCTTCGATATGGGAATTGTTCCAAATACCAAGGTCTTGAGGTGTCATCCGTCCTTGCATTGTGATAGCGGTAGCCTCTACCAATATAAGTCCTACACCTCCGACCGCACGAGCAGGGTAGTGAATTTTATGCCAAGGCTGCACAATTCCTGATTCATCTTCACAAGCGTACATACTCATAGGGGACATAACGATTCTATTTTTTAGTGTTAAGTCCTTTATTTTATAGGGGGAGAAAAGCATCGTTTCGACTCCTCATCAAAAAATTATATTTTCTTTGTTTACTCAAAATAATTACTTTGAAAAAATTTCATCCATAAACGCTCCAGCACTTTCAATAGCTTCCTTGCCTTCTTCTAGGAAAGAATGAAATGCTGGCCAATTATGAACCATACCAGGGAAGGATCTAAATCTTACATCAATTCCTGCTAATGCAGCATTGCTAACAAATGTTAAAGCTTCACTTAACATCACTTCAACTTCTCCCACCATTACATAAAGGGGTGGTAATCCTCTTAAATCACCGTAAATTGGCGATGCTAAAGGAACCTCTGGTGAAACACCATTCAAATATGTTTCTGCTAAATATTTAACACCTGCAGTTGAATTCATTGGATCAATTCCTTCTTTTGTTATATAAGTTTCACTAGTTTGCCCCAAATCAATCCAAGGGGAAATCATTACTCCTGCTGATGGAAGAGGGAGATGATTGTCACGGATGCTCATTAACAACCCAGCAGTCATACTGCCTCCTGCTGATTCACCAGCAACGATAATATCTTTCCCTTTATAACCTTGATCTAATAACCACATGTAGGCGTTCATTGCATCGTCCAGTGGAGCAGGGAAATGATGTTCAGGTGCCAGGCGATAGTTAATAGCCAGGGTGCGTGCTTTGGCTGCTCTTCCTAATTCACTCGTTTCTCCGCGATGAGTTGCAATGCTTCCAAATAGAAAACCTCCACCATGTAGGTAAAGAAGTACACGATCATCCTGGGATTCAGGAACTATTTGCCACTCACCCTCCATCCCATTAATATCTACTTTTTCTCTTACAACATCATCGGCAACTGGTAATGTTCCATATGCTTTTTCAGCTTGTGCTCGTAATTCGTTAACAGGTATAGAGAAGTCAGGCATATTATCTTTAAAGAAATTACTTGCTTTTTGTCTATCTTTATAACTGCTCATTTATAAAAGCTCCTTCATGTTAAGTGGTTTATTGATCTAAAAAAATAGATTTATTAAATCGTATTATATCGATATAAGAGTGAATAATAAACCTCATTCTTAATTGTGTCAAGCATAATAAAAAAACTCACCGTTAACATATAGGGTGAGTGTGAAAAATTTTAGGTTACTTTCGAAATTTTACAAATCAAATTTTAACCAGTCAGCTAGTTTTTCTACAGCTTCTTGGTTTCTTCTGTAATAAGTCCATTGTCCAATATTTTTTGCCTCTAATAATCCACTTTCATGTAATAATGAAAGGTAAATAGATACAGTAGATTGGGACAAACCGACCTTTTTTTTTATACTTGCTACACAAACACCTCCAAGAAAGTTATTTGTGCTTAATGAATGTGATTGTGGCTCGAAATTTTCTGTAGGGTCTTTTAGCCATTTTAATATCTGGAGACGAGTTTCATTTGATATAGCTTTTAATACTTTTAATTCATCCATTTATTAAATATCTCCATTTCTATAATATTGACCAAATAGGAAGAAGTCATTTATTTATAACCATCTTACTAATTCAAGGATAAAATAGATTTTATCAAATTTCAAATATATCTAATGTTTACATCAAACCTGAGATATTTATAAATCGTCATATTAGAATACATGCGTTTTCTCTTTTTCCACTAACTTGCCCGTTAGTTGCACAAAAGCAGCCGATCACATTGTGTCAGCTGCTTTCTTAGTTGTATTAGTTAGTTGAACGAAGATAAGATTATTGTTTAGCCCATTATAGTCAGCTTAATCTTACGTTCGACTTTTCTGAATTGATTTTTGGTTTATATTAACTAGCAATATACTTATTACAATTAACAGTAGTCCCACTAATAAATTTATAGTTATATTTTCATGTGAAAATAGCGCACTTATCACTATAGAGACAACTGGTATTAAGAATGTATAAGAACCTACCTTACTTACTTCTCCAGAACCAATAAGTGTGAAATAAATTAACCAACCAATTGCAATCACAAATATCCCTATAATAAGTAAATAGGAAATGAAGGGTGCATTCCAAACAACATCATTCCAATTCTCAGATACTGATCCTGTTCCCGTTAAAATCACCCCACCAATGAGCAGTTGGAGTGCTGTTGCCCAAGTTGCATCTACTCTTTCATTGTTTTTTTCGTATACACAACTCCAAAACTCCAGAAAAGAGCGGTGCATAGCGCTAAAATCACACCCGAGACCGATGATTCGTTTCCGTTAAAACTAGTTGCACTCAATGTAAACACACCAATAGAACCTAAGATTAAACCTATAATCTTTAGGCCATACATCGTCTCACCCAACCAAATCCATGAAAATAGTCCTAAAAGGACAGGTTGGAGAAATACAACAGCTGAAAATAATCCAGCAGGCATATAATTTAAACCAACCGTCTGAAGACCATAATATAAAATAATATTAAACAAAGATGAAATTACATAAATACGCCAGTTTTCTTTAAATCGCAATGATTTGTATTTAGGTAGAGCAAAAATCATTAAAATGGCCCCACCGATATATATTAGACGTTTTTTTTTAGTTTTGTAAAGTTGAATCAAACTTTCCTTGAGCTTGTCCTACTAAATAATAGCCGAAATCGTTCTTATCCGGTCTCGATCCTTTATTGCCAGTAAGAAATACAATGGCTTCTTCTCCAATTTTAAATGTAGGAGAGGCTTCTTCATTGAAGGTGTAAATCATATTATCTGTTTCCCCACCCTTAACCCGTATTGTTACTGTTTCATCAGGTTCTCCTTTATAAACAGTTTGAACCCGAATGGTAGTATTTGTGACAGGGAATCCTTCAAAGTCTTTTTTTACTTCTTGAGAAATAACTGTTCCAGACACAATAACATCAGCTCTGTAAGGATTTTTTATTATTGTAAGCGCTTACCGATTTAAAAATCAACCCTGTATTGAAAATTGAAGCCATTTAATTTTTGTACAAGTAAAACGTGAATGGAGAAGAAGGTTCTACCTACAAGCGTCCATACAGGGAACGCGTAAGCCTTTGCATAGCATAAATCGACTCGAATCCGGGGAAAATGAAATCAATAAAACGAAGGGAAGAAAGGCTTGAATACAGGGAAAACACCTCTTTCGACAAACTTTTTTTGCTCAACCTATTGCAATGTGAAAAAGATCACATTATAATGAGTGTATAAAGTGAAATAAATCACATACACAGTATCGATTAAGAAGTGAAATATTTCACAACTACAATAACCTTATATTCAAACTCATTTATATATTTCGAGGAGGAACTTTTAATGAAAATCGCAGTTATCGGATGTACACACGCAGGGACCGCAGCCATCGTAAACACCGCCAAATTGTACCCGGATGCTACCATCACGGTGTATGAGCGCAATGATAATATCTCCTTCCTATCTTGTGGCATTGCGCTCTACGTAGGTGGAGTTGTGAAAGACCCTGACGGTTTGTTCTATTCTTCGCCTAATCAACTGGCAGATCTCGGTGTAGTGACCAAGATGCTTCATGAAGTAACAGCAGTTGATGCCAAGGGTCATACCCTTCAGGCTAAAAACCTGCAAACTGGGGAAGAATTTGAAGATACGTTTGACAAACTGATCGTGACAACGGGTTCATGGCCTGTCGTTCCGAAGCTTGAAGGCATTGAGATGGATAACATTTTACTTTGCAAAAACTACAATCACTCCAACACGATTATTGAAAAAGCCAAAGATGCCAAACGCGTTACCGTTGTGGGTGCAGGATATATCGGCGTTGAACTGGTTGAGGCGTTCCAGATGAACGGCAAGGAAGTTACCCTGATCGACAGTGTGGACCGGATTTTGAACAAATACCTGGACCCTGAATTCACGGATGCAATCGAAGAAACGTTGACTGGACGCGGCATCAAGTTGGCTCTCGGTCAAACGGTACAGAAATTTACTGGAGAGAATGGCAAAGTGACTAAGGTAATCACGTCCAAAGGGGAGTTTGAAACCGATCTGGTTATTCTGTGCATTGGTTTCCGTCCAAATACCGAATTACTCAAAGGTCAAGTGGATATGCTGCCGAACGGTGCAATCGTCGTGGATAAATATATGCAAACCAGTCAAAAAGATGTTTTCGCTGCGGGTGACAGCTGTGCTATTCATTACAACCCGACAGGCAAAGCAGCATACATTCCACTGGCGACTAACGCCGTGCGGATGGGTACACTGGTAGCTCGCAACCTGGTACGTCCTACGACACCGTATATGGGTACGCAAGGAACATCGGGTATCAAAATTTATGAGCAAAATATCGCGGGTACAGGCATGACGGAAATGTCTGCTGCTGAAGAAGGTCTGATTGTGGAAGCTGTTGTACTGGAAGACAGCTACCGTCCGGAGTTCATGCCAACGGCTGAGAAACTGTTGCTTAAAGTGGTATATGAGCAGGCAACTCGTCGGATCGTCGGAGCACAGGTGATGTCTCAGGTTGATCTGACCCAATCGATTAATACGATCTCGGTCTGCATCCAAAACAACATGACCGTAGATGAGCTGGCCTTCATCGACTTCTTCTTCCAGCCACATTACAACAAACCATGGAACTTCCTGAACACGGCGGGTCTGCAAGCACTGCCTCCAATTGAAGTAAAAGCACCAGCAATGGTGTAAGGAAGCAGAATGAATGAATCATAATAGATGAGTATAAAGACGCGAAGAAGACTGGCGAGTATATCGTCAGTCTTCTTCTTTTGTGTGTGTATTGCTGCTGGTTGTATCACAGCTAGAGTACATGAATTTACATATCACATAAGTTGTCAAAATAAATAAGACCGGCCCACTCTTATGAAGTGGGCCGATCTTCGAGCAAACTCATAATCTTTAGATTAGATCGGATTTGCTCAATAGACGCTGAATCAGAGTCGCTACTTCTGCACGTGTAACATTGGCTTTTGCCGCAAGATTACCATCACTACGTCCACTGATGAGGCCTGCTTTGGCTGTCAGTGCGATGTTATCCTTCGCCCAGTTGCCGGCATTAGCGCTATCCTTAAATGTAGAGAGAATCTCGTTAGCATCCAGAGTAGCGTATTGGTCTGCAAGACCTGTCAACTTCATCGCTCTCGCGATTAACGTCATGGCCTGTTCCCGTGTAATCGTGTCATTCGGACGGAACGTACCATCCTCAAACCCATTAATCAGTTCGTAGGAAGCCGCAGTCTGAACCGCGCTGGAATACCAATCATTCGTAGTGACATCCCGGAATGGTTGTGTACCTTCCCCCAGCTTGAGACCCAATCCACGGACGATGATAGCTGCGAATTCAGCTCGTGTAATCGCTTTGTTCGGGTTGAAGGTCGTATCGTTAACGCCCTGGATGACCATCCGGGAACCCATCTCGTTTACCGCATCTTTCGCCCAGTGTTTCTCTACATCCGCAAATGTTAGCGGGTTCCATACAATTCCATACGTGCTATTCGTCAAACTGTTAATCTCCGCATAAAATGTTCCCTGATCCACAACAACCTTGGTTGGTACATGTCGCACTGTACCGTCAGGCTCTACAACAATACCGGTTGTAATCTTATTCGGATCGATCTCGGGAGACAATGCAATTCTGCGTTCAACGTATGCGTTGAACTTCGTAATTTCAGTCGTTTGGCCGTTGTACTGTCCAGTTACCGTGAAGTCAACAGGTGAGGCAACGAGTGTAAAATCACCTTGAGCTGCTGCATTCACTGCAACCTGATTCATGGTATCGGAAGATTTGGCTATCGTAATACGAACCACGATATCTTCCAGGTTCAGACCGTTGCCGAGACTTTCGGCAAGAGCATCAATGTTAATTTCTGAAGCAGGGAGCGTATAACTCGCCTGATCTGTCTGGAGAACCAGTGTTGCAGACAGACGTTCCATGTTTTTCACCGACTGGCCGTTCAACTCGCCAACGATGACATTGGAGGATGATTTAACCGGAATGGTGACGATTGCCCGAGGGCCTTCGGCATCCAGTTTCGCTTGTAACTTCACCGGATCAACGATAAGTACCGTGGTTTTAACACCATTGGCTTCTGTTGTTTTCATCTTCCCTGCATTTTCAGTTTTGCCGTTGACGATAATGATGACATCTTCGTCACTTGCATTGGTATTACTATTGTTACCGTTATTGGTAGTCGGATTCGTCGTGTTGTTTCCCCCTGAGGGCGGAGAGACGACGGGAACATCGGGATTATTGGTCCCTGGTGCAGGCTCATTCGTTACTACAGATGAAGTCCATCCGGATTTTACAATCTTGCCTTCGGCATCTACTTCGGCAACAGCGATTTTATCTCCGTTTGCTGCGTTGATTAGACCATTGTTCGGCCAGTTTTCGTAGTCTGTAGCTACATCACCAATAGCTGGCACGTTGATATTTCCGGTACCGAAGTTTTTATAAACGAAACGATGTCCAATAGCCTGAATTGCAGGGGTTACTGTAATGAGTGTTTTTCCGTCATTTGTTGACCCGCTAGGATCAACAGCGACCACGATCAGGTCGGTTGCAAGATTCGCTGTGAAGTGAAGTGTTTTCTCCGTCCCGGCTGGAACTGAACCACTCGCAGCCACACGCACCTTAACTGTGTGTTCACCACTGAGATCCGGTGTATTAGAGTCGTTAAAGTGGACAAAGGCTCCATTGTCGATTTGATATTCCATGGTAGTGTCCAAACCGATAATGGTGTTGTTCTGGTCATCCGCAGTGACATTCGGTGCAGCAGGGACCGATGCACTGGAACCTACAGTCACTGGTGTTTCTGATGATGCAAACGTAGAGGAGGTTGCTTTTGTACGAACATAATACGTACTTGGCTCCAATCCTGTAACTGTTGTGTCATAGATAGTTGTCCATGCGCCGTTGATGTCTTTTTTGTATTCCATTTGATCAGTTACATTCGTAAGGGTTCCATCATGAGCGCCGTTTGATGTTTCATCGGTCTTGCCGACTTCTGTTGGAGCCGCAGGGCGCGATGGAATGACGAGTGTTTGAACTGAGCTATCTGTAGTCGTGGTGCCATTGCCTGTTTTCACGATAGACAATGTGGTTCCGATCCAGTTGTTGTCGATCGTAATCTGACCTGAACCATCTGTAACAGCACTTGCTCCGTTGATGGAATATGGAGCGTTAGGCACGAGTCCTGTCAGTTGCTCATCTGCATAGCTGATGACAGCCTCCGGTGTCGTTTCCGGTGTAGCAGACGCCGAACCAATGGTCACGGGTGCTTCGGCCGATGCAAATGCAGAAAAGGTTGCTTTGATACGCACATAGTATCGATCTGGTGTGAGAGCTGTAATCGTAGTGTTATCAATAGCTGTCCATGAACCGTTGACGTCTTGTTTGTACTCCATCTGATCTGTGACATTTGTGATCGTTCCATCATTCGCTCCATCAAAGGTTTCATCGGTCTTGCCGATTCCGAAAGGAGTCGCAGGACGAGATGGAATGATCAATGTTTGAGCTGAACTGTCCGTTGTTGTGATGCCGTTACCTGTTCTCACAATGGACAAAGTAGTTCCGATCCAACTGTTATCTATGGTGATATATCCTGAACCATCTGTAACAACATTCGCTCCGTTGATCGAGTATGCTGCATTAGGCACGAGCCCAGTCAATTGCTCGTCCACATAGTTAATTACAGCGGCTGGTGTTGCTTCTGGTGTAGCAGATGCCGAACCAATGGTCACTGGCGTTTCCAGTGATGCAAATGCAGAGGAGGTTGCTTTTGTACGAATATAGTACGTACTTGGTGCGAGTCCTGTAACTGAAGTGTCATCGATAGCTGTCCATGAACCATTGATGTCTTTTTTGTATTCCATCTGATCGGTTACATTCGTGATCGTTCCATCATGGGCACCGTTCGATGTTTCATCCGTCTTACTAATGCCAGTTGGAGTTGCAGGACGAGATGGGATGACCAAGGTTTGAGCTGAGCTATCTGTAGTTGAGGTGCCATTGCCTTTCTTCACGATGGACAACGTGGTTCCGATCCAACTGTTGTCGATAGTAATATGTCCTAAACCATCTGCTACAGCATTCGCTCCATTAATGGAGTATGCAGCATTAGGGACGAGTCCTGTCAGCTTTTCATCTACATAGCTGATGACAGCGGCTGGTGTCGTTTCTAGTGTAGCTGTGCGGTTTACTGTTACTGCATAGTATTGTACGGTCGTATTGTCGGCTGCCGTCACTTTAATATATGCAGTGATAGCTCCACCTGCTGTGAGCGGGATCGTTGAGTTTCCTGTAACTGCACCAGTGGAATAGTCACTGTTGCTGAACAACTCCATCTTGGCCTGATTGTCTGCCAGTACAAGATTGGCTAATCCCAGTGTTGAGGTTGTGTTAGGCACGTTAACTGCCCAGTTAACCGCTGTCCCAGATGTCGTTCCATCTCCGCCTCCTGGAGCACTGTCAGTCTGTCCAAGTACAGTTGTCAGACCAGCATTATTGCTGCCCATTGTAGCACTCCCTAATACAATCCGTGCATTGTCGTTACCTGCAATATAGAACTTTCCGTCATGATAATAAACGGTGTTTAAACCTTTTCCGACTATGCCTAGTGTGTTCTCATCGTACGCCGTCCAATTGATCAGATCCGAGGAAGAATACATCATATAGTATTCGTTATAGTTTTCGTCATACAAAACACCTGCTGCTACATAGGTGCCTTCTCCGTATACGATTGATTTTAAATCGACTACGTTGACATTATCGATGTTATGTTTGGTCCATGTTGAGCTATTATTCAAACCCCCGGGCGTTTCCAAGACAAATGGTTTACCAAATTCATCTGAGCCGGTGACCACATATTTCCCATTAGCGTAGGTAATATCACTAAACATGTAATAGTTTGGATCGTCATAATCATTAAGTGAAGTTACAGGCTCCCATTCCAATCCGCCTGCACCCGCCTGCCAAACTCCACTCTCACCAAAAGCCCAATATTCTCCATTTATAAATGTCACATTAATGCCATACGTGCTCCCCAGGTTATCACCTTTCGTCCAAGATAATCCGTCAACGGAGTTGAGCGTATCGCCTGTACCCGTTACTGCAACAAAACCTCCACTTGCACCATAGGTCAGCGCTACTACTCTGCCGGTTACACCAGCGGGAAGATTGCTGAGTGTCCAATGTTCGCCATCGGAGGATACCCCAATTTTTTTACCCATGGCGACAAAAGTGTTATGGCCGTATGCAACTTTGGAAAAAGCCTCTTTAGGAAGCAACTGGCTATTTGTACTTAGATGCTCCCAGTCGCTGTTGGAATTCAATATAAGGCTATCTGTTGTATCACTGCCATATAATGAATCACCGACAACCACCCATGTGCTGCCGTTATAAGCGATACCCTGCAGATTCGCCGCGGTTTTTTTCCACTCGGATTTGTCCGCAGTAACGACAAGACTATTAGGAGCCGAGGTGACAAGGACCATACCCGTTCCATTCGAAGCTGCAGATTGGATGGTCATATTGGTTACCGTAGGCTCTGAAGTCCAATTGACGCCGTTATCCGTGGATGAGTCCAGTTTGCCTGCCTGACCAAAACGGTAGAGTGTTGATCCGGCTTTGACAGTACTCATTGCATTGTTATAAGAGGCATCAGGTGCAAACGTTATTCCGTCACTGCTGGAGTAGCCAATCGTTGAATTTTTAATAAGATAAAGCTTCCCATTATAGATCGAGAATCGTTCCAAGGAGGAAGTGCCATTCAAAAAAACATTCGTCCAGCTACTTCCGTTACTTGAATAAGCGTATCCAGAAAATACATTACCTCCGACAACGTATCTACCTGATATATAGGCCATATCTGTCAAATGAAAGGGTGAGCTTGAAGTACCATTGGATGGCCAAATTTTTGGTACAGTACTCGATAACGTCCATGTCACCCCATCCGAAGATGAATAAATAATGCCTACATCTTGCGCGCGGTCACTGGCATGCCATTTTCCACCAACAGCGTAAAAATTGCCGTTTGTATAAACGACTTTTTGCAAAATGTCTCCATTAATTCCTGATGATTTGTCGACCCATGTTTCTCCATCAGACGAAACGATCAATCTTGCTTTATTAGGAGTAGATTCCACCCCGACTGCGACATATACATGGTTTGCATACACGAGGCTTCTCCATGATGTTTTTTCGTTAGAAACTCCTGTATTCACTACAGCCCAGTTTAATCCATCTATGGACTGAACAATACGTCCTTTTTCACCTACTGCGGTGTATTTCCCGTTAGCATAAACAACGTTTACCAGATTACGATCGACGTTGTTATTGACTGCGGACAATATATTCACATTTCCGTTAGTGGAAGCATGAGCTTGGGGAAGAAGGACATTGGGGAGAACCAGAGTGAATATCAAAACATACATCATAATTGTTCTCCAGCGTAAAGAGTGTTTGAACATGTTTGAACCTCCTATTTGTCCGTAGATATGCTATGAAATGACCTACAGAACATCATTTTGATGACATACACAACATGGAACTGTTTTTGACCCAAATCCGACCCTGCCCAACAGATGTAAATTCGATATGTGTGCCTATTATATAAATTGATTCTGAACAAATTCTGAGCAATTTCCTTCATATGTATAAGTTTCTATAGCAATCGTATTTGCCTGAAAACCATAATTTTAAAATCTTCTTTGTAAACAACATTGTGATAATTTGCACAAAGTTTTGTGTAGGACCGAGATACAATTAGGATGTGGCATTCAACGCAAAACTAATGAATTTCAGGTGGTTTTATCCAATGATGAACAATGAAGGAGAGGATGAGTGATATGGCAGCAAAAACACCTCTTGAGGTTGCACAATATACGGCGCAAACAGGTATGAAGAAAGCTCAATATCCGGTGTCTTCTGTACTGGTGCTCAGTTTTCTGGCAGGGGCTTTTATTGCGCTGGGTTTTCTACTGGATATCCGGGTGATTGCATCTGCTCCGGCAGAGTGGGGGAGTCTGGTTAATTTGATTGGAGCAGCGGTGTTCCCGGTGGGATTAATCATGGTACTCATCGGTGGTGGCGAGTTGCTGACGGGAAATATGATGGCTGTTCCACTCGCGACGATTGCACGGAAATTATCCGCAGGTAGCATGTTGAAAAATCTAACCTTAGTGACGATTGGTAACTTTGTTGGAGCTTTGTTTGTGGCATACGCATTTGGACATGTGCTCGGTCTGACCGGAGAGGGTGTTTATCTGGCGAAAGTGGTGGATATGGCTGGGCATAAGCTGCATGACGGCTTCTTGCAAGCTTTTATCTCCGGCATCGGCTGTAACTGGCTGGTTGCGCTGGCGGTGTGGCTATCTTATGCATCAGATACGATGAGTGGCAAGGTACTGGGCATTTGGTTTCCAACGATGGCATTTGTGGCCATTGGATTCCAGCACGTTGTTGCCAATATGTTTCTCATCCCAGCAGCAATCTTCGAAGGGTATTATTCATGGGGACAATACGTCATGAATTTTATTCCAGTATGGCTCGGGAATCTGACTGGGGGAGCTCTGTTTGTAGCTGCAGCCTATTGGGTGGTGTACCTGCGCCAAGCCGAGCCAAAAGTGAAACCAGAGATGGCGACGTCGATCGAACCTATGGAGACGGAGGCTAGAGTAATGTTGAGCAAACAAGCATAGAGGGCACAGCGAGGTATGGATACACGTATATTAGAAGTAAAGACGATTCTGATCTTGCTCGGTTCATGGCGAATATGCTGTGATGGAGCAGGGCGGGATCGTTTTTTGTATGAGGTCCTTGTTGGAGTTTAACGCAAAATAAATTCGCCATGACAAGGTTCGGGGGAACGAAACCTGTTCATGGCGAATTTCGGGAGTGGTCCATGATATGGCATGAGGAGGAAGTGGGGAAACACTAGCCTAATGCCTTATTTTTAATTTACCCCTGAATTCTGAAGTTGAATCAAACTCAAAAACATTTTTTTGAAAATAATTTAAAGCCGCTATAGCGGTGAATATGAAGCAAAAACATACTGTTCTCTTTACGCGATAACCTCGAAGAAGATATGATATAGGGATAGCTTTTAAAGAGGGGAGCCTTACGATGATCGATCAGGAGAATGGTGTATTTGCGGCGGTGTGCCCGCTCGACTGTCCGGACACTTGTGGTCTGTTATTACATAAAGAGAACGGCAAAATTGTGAAGGTGGCAGGCAATCCGGATCATCCGATCACCAAGGGTGCCATTTGTAATAAAGTCAGAAATATGACCGAGCGGGTATATCACCCCGAGCGTCTACAATATCCGATGAAACGTGTAGGAGCCAAAGGTGAAGGCAAGTTTGAACGAATCAGTTGGGATGAAGCGATTCGTGAGATTACGACCAAATTCACTGCATTGTCCGAAACCTACGGCCCGGAGAGCATCCTGCCCTACAGCTTTTACGGTAACATGGGTATTCTCGGCGTAGACGGCATGGATCGGCGTTTCTTCAATGCGCTTGGTGCGAGTGTACTGGAGCAGACGATCTGTAACTCCGCTGGAAATACCGGCTGGAAATATACGATGGGCGCCAATCGGGGAACAGTGCCGGAAGATACGGAGCATGCAGATCTCATCCTGGTGTGGGGTGGCAATATCGTCAGTACCAATATGCATCAGGTCGTTTTGGCTGAGAAAGCACGCAAGAAAGGCGCCAAGATCGTCGTAATCGATGTTCATCGCAATCGCACGGCCCAATGGGGCGACTGGTTTATTCCGCTGTATCCGGGCACGGACAGTGCACTGGCGCTAGGATTAATGCATGTGTTGTTCGAACGGGGACTAACGGATGAAGCGTTTATGCAAAAGTATACGATAGGTCATGAGGCACTACGTGATCATGTCCGCAGTTACACCCCTGAACGTGTTGCACGCATTACGGGCGTGCCGGAGGAAACGATTGTGGAGCTGGCCGAACTATACGGCAACGCACAAGCAGCTCATATTCACATCGGCAATGGCCTCCAGCACCATGATAATGGGGGGATGAACGTGCGTAGCGTTGCATGTCTGCCTGCTATTACAGGGCAATGGCTGAAGCAAGGCGGCGGTGCCGTTCGCACTAACAGCTACGCGAGCACAAATAGCGACGCGCTCGAACGTCCGGAGCTCCGGCAGAATCCCGAGCCGCGAGTGGTGAACATGAACCGGATTGGTGAAGCGTTGCTGGAAGCAGAGCAGCCAATCCGAGCGATGATGGTTTACTGCAGCAATCCACTGGTGGTGGCACCGGATACCGAGCGGGTGGAGCGAGGTTTTGCACGGGAGGATCTGTTCACGGTTGTGCATGATCTGTTCATGACGGATACGGCGAAGTATGCAGATATCGTATTGCCAGCCACATCTTCATTTGAAGCGACGGACCTGTACACCTCTTATTGGCATCAGTACGTTCATCTGCAAGAGCCGGTGATTGCACCGATTGGGGAGAGCAAGAGCAATGTGGAACTGTTCTCACTGCTTGGGCGGGCTATGGGGTACGATCCTGCAATCTTCGGAGAAACACCGGAACAGATGATTGAGGACGCACTTCAGGGCACAGGCAACCCCTACATGAATGGGGTCACGTTGGAAGGACTGAAGGAACATCGATTCGTGAAGCTTGATATGACGCCATATGCTGCATATCTGGATCAGCTGCCCACACCTTCAGGCAAAATTGAATTGTATTCCGAGACGATGGAACAGAGAGGGCTTCCGCCGCTCCCTACCTATAGTGCTCTGGTTGAAGGATATGATGGGGAGCATCCGGCTGGACCTGCCGATACGTATCCATTGATGTTCCTGTCGCCGCCAAACCATAATTTCCTGAACTCCACCTTTGGTAATTCAGCCAAACATCAGCGTTTGGAAAAGATGCCTCTATTGCAGATACACCCCGAGGACGCCATCCGTAGAAACCTGGAGGATGGAGATGCAGTGGTCGTATGGAATGATCGTGGGCGCATTGAACTTACCGCCAAGGTGAGTGAAGCCATGCTGCCGGGAACAGTGATTAGCCAAGGCTTATGGTGGGATGGTGACGGCAAGAAGCAGCGGGCGAATTCACTGACGTCCAATCGGTTGTCGGACATGGGGAACGGGGCGACCTTCTTCTCAGCCACTGTTGAAGTGAAGCGTCAATGAGTGTGCTTGCAGCATGATTTTTTTGAGGTAAGATGAACAAAGGCTAGAATTTGAGCAGGATTATAGTGCAATTGATGTAACACTTCATAAAACCTTCGCTCTGGCTGGTTATATTTATGCCGTCAGGGCAAAGGTCTATTTTTTATGGCCATTTGTATGTGCAGAGGTACTAAGGAGAATGAACTAGAGATGATGAGATGGCTGGATAACTATCCAAAAGAAGTGAGAATATTTTTATTAGCAAGTCTGGTTAACGCAACAGGCAGTGCCTTGATGTGGCCGCTGACCACCATGTATGTGTTTGATGAGCTTGGACGAACGATGGCCAACGCCGGTTTTGTGATCCTCATTCAGTCACTGGGTGGCATCTTTGGACAATTGCTGGGTGGTTCGTTGTACCATCGGGTGGGCGTGAAGAAGCTGATCATTGGTTCACTGGCGCTTAATGCGTTAGGTTTGTTTGCGTTGCCGTGGATTAGTGCGTATTGGGTCGTATTTATATGTGCCATGGGCTGGATTGGGCTGTTCAGTTCATTGTCGCTACCAGCGATTCAAGCCTTTATTGGCTTCCGGTTTGCGGAGCGACGCGGTGAATTATTCAATATTATCTATGTGGCGAACAATATCGGGGTGGCGATTGGTACGGCGTTGAGCGGTTTTCTGGCTGACTTTTCCTATCACCTTAGCTTTGTACTGAACGGGGTGACCTCAGCCGGATTTGCAATTTTCTTCTGGTATTATCTGTCGCGGGTTGAACCGGATCAGGGGGAAGTACATCTGACCAAACGGAAAACCGTCCCCGATGGGCCGGGCGTCTGGGCATTGCTGGGTAATACCCGACTATATCTGTTTATGAGCTTGGGCGTACTCTTCCTGTTATTCGGCAACTCCATCTGGAACACAGGTGTGTCCCCGTATATCATCTCTGAGGGTATGGAAAAAAGAATGTACGGTCTGCTCTGGACCCTGAACGGGGTGCTGATCTTTGTGGGCCAACCTTTTACCAGCTGGGTGAAACGGACCATGGCCCGTACCTCCACTGCCCAGATGACGGCGAGTGCGGTATTCTATGGCATGGCCTACATTGTGATGATTACCATGTACAGCTATCTAGGCATGGTGCTTGCAATGGTACTCGCCACGTTTGGAGAGATGCTGATCTCCCCTGCAACACCAGCATTTATCTCCGAGCATGCGGGCAGGGCAGCCCCTTTTTACATCGGGATATCGGGTGGAATTGGTGCTGTTGGACGGGTTATCGGACCCTACGCGATGGGGGTTATGTATGACAAACAGGGACTTATTCCTGTAGCGTGGCTGGCAACAGGCACAGCGGCGATTGCGGTACTTGGTTTTGTGCTGCATGCAGTGTTGAACCGTAATCGTGAAGTGAAGGAGTATGGGATGGACGCCTAATAGATATAATCGGGTTGGGTAGGATGCGGAAGGAAGAACGCGTTGAAGTGGACGGTAAATCCACTGTAATCTGTCTGCTCATCCGTAAATTACAGTTGACAAAAAAATATATTTATGCTATAATTTACATATAAAAATATTCCGTATATAATAAGATTCTCCTGGCCAGGGGAATCTTATTTTTGTTTGTACGGGAGGAATAAGTATGAAGCAAAATGAATCCAGTATCACATCATTGATTTCGACTTTTGGCCGAGCCTATCACAGCCAACATGACAGACCCCTCATTTTTGACGATTTTATGGCGAGATTGCTGATCTCTCCTCAAGAGTTTTCAGATATCAGCAATAACATGGTTAGAGGCATTCATTTTTTCAACCCGGATATGGCTCACCAGCTCAAGGACGACCCGGAAAAGGTTCTAAAATGGATTACCCAGGTACAGTTATCTCCAATAACTCTGGCTCGGGCCGCTTACTGTGAGCATGTACTTTTGCATGAAGTTGCGTTGGGATTGAAGCAGGTAGTCATTCTTGGCGCCGGGATGGATACGTTTGCTTTGAGGCATCCGGAATTGGAGGACACGCTGGATATCATTGAAGTGGATTATCCGGCTACACAGCAATTCAAGAAAGAGCGGCTGAATCAGGCCGAGCTGACTATTCCGGACAATCTTCACTTTGTACCCATGGATTTTACGCGTGAGCTTTCGAATGACAGCTTGACTATTGAAGGTTTGAAGAAACGGAAGACGTTGGCTAGTCTCTTGGGTGTTTCGTATTATTTGCCCCAGAATGATCTGTTTAACGTGATTCGTCATGTGTTTGCGAACCTGCCAACCGGAAGCTCTATAGTTCTGGATTATGCAGATGAGCACCTTTTTGAGGAAAAAGGAATGTTTAATCGGGTTGAAAATATGGTTAAAATGGCTGCAATGGGTGGTGAGCCCATGCAATCCGGCTATGCATATGTGGAGATGGAGGCCTTGCTTGATGAAGCAGGGCTACTTATTTATGAGCATCTGACTCCCGAGGCGATTCAGGAACAGTTTTTCCAGGATCGAATCGATCATCTAAGGGCATTTGAAACGATACATTTCATTCACGCAGTAAAAAAATAAATCGCCCCGGGCATGTAAGTCAACTATATAGCCCGCATTTGCATAGCAGCGGCAAACCTTCACCCTGTGGCAGGGTGAAGGTTGTTTGGTTTGATCAAAGGAACAGCACAAACCATGATTCTGTAGCCAATAACATCACACGTGATACAAATGTTCAACAATCAGACTTGTTAGGGTGCAATTCCATGTCATTCAATGTCCTCCCCTCTATTTGTGCATAATGCCCATATAATAGAATGGAACTGGTTAAAGGCAGGAGGATGCATACGATGTACAAGGTTTTGCTGGTTGATGATGAATTTATGATCTCGGACGGGATCTCCAGTGTGGTGAACTGGTCCCGATTAGGAACAGAACTGATCGGCATTGCTCAAGATGGATTGGAAGCGCTCGCTTCAATCGAGCGGCAACGCCCGGATATCATCATCTCGGACATTCGCATGCCGGGAATGGATGGGTTACAGCTGGTTGAAGCTGTGGCAGAGAAGTATCAGCATATCTCATTCATCATGCTCACGGGTTTTACGGAGTTCGAATATGCGAAAACGGCCATGCAGTATGGTGTGAAGCACTATTTGCTCAAGCCCTGCAGTGAAGAGCATCTTGTACAGGCTATCAGTGAATTGGTCAGTGAGAAGCGAGAGTTAACCGATCAGGAGCGTTTTGTGCAGTCGATCCAATATAATCTGGAGCGAGTACTGCCACATGCCAAGGAATATTTTCTGAAAGAGCTAGTCACGAACAGAACATACGGGGTCAAGGAATGGAAGTATTTCGAGGAATTATTCGATGTACAGTTTCAGGATCAGCGTGTGCGGTTGCTGCTGGTAGAGATTGAGGGGGATCATGAGTATTTGCACTTGTTCGCGGTGAAGAACATTGCCGAAGATATTTTTTACAATCCAATATTAAGTGCCACGGTTGGAAGGCATGTGCTACTAATTATGGAGGACAAGTTGTCTGAAACGCAGTTGTTCCATAATATCGATGAGATTCGCGCCACCTTTACCCGATATTATCATGATGATCTCACGATAGCGCTAAGCGAGCCAGGAGACCTATCGCAGGCACGCCATTTGTACATGCAGACGCTGGTTTATCTCAATTACCGCTTTTACCTCGGTGAGGGCAGTCTCATTATGGAACGGGATATTTACTCTCCCGGAGAGCGCATTCTTTCCGAATTCGAATACGATCCGGAGCGGATGGTTACTGCAATCAAGGCGGGACACTGGCAGGAAGTTGGATCAGAGCTGAACCGGATGTTTCAGCTGCTTGCCAGCTTGCGATACGATATATCCCAAACGAAGTCCTATCTTATTCAGATGTTTATGGAGATGATTCGACTCAGTGGCTCTGCCGAGATGAAAAGGTATATGGACCAGTTGCCAGGCATGATTGAATCCAGCACCCTGCATTCTTTTCAACAGTTTCTGCTTGCCGTCGCCAAAGAAATCACCTTGCGCCGCTATGACCAACATCGCTCCAGACAATCGCAGATGGTAGGCAGTGTGAAACAGTTGGTAGAGAAACGCTACAAGGACGAGACATTAACACTCCAGTCCATCGCTGGGGAAATATACATGAATCCAGACTACATCGGCAAAATGTTCAAAAAAGAAACCGGTGAGAAATTTACGAACTATGTGTTAAGCTACCGCATCCGTAAAGCGTTGGAGCTTCTGGAGCAGGACGGGCACTACACTGTATCCTCGCTTGCCGAACAGACAGGCTTTGGTGCCAACTGGCCGTATTTCAGCAAAATGTTCAAGAAATACACGGGATTCTCCCCTTCCGAGTATAAAAAAGTACCCTAAGACAGCGTTGCTGTCGCTTCTACATAGCTAATCTTTATATCCGATCTACATCTAATCTGTGATCGGGCCCTGTATGCCATTCATCGGCAGCAGGGTCTTTTTTTGTCGGACGGAACTCGGTTTTGAACATCCATTTATCGGAAATGAGCATGGGAAGAAAAGGCGCTCGCTTCTATCATTAGAAGTGTCATGTTAGTGAATGAACATCGAGAGTGGAGGTTGAGTGGATGGAGCTGAATCGAAGCCGGGGGATTGAACCTGGGCGTTTGAAGCCAGCTGGCAAATGGAGTTCGGTGAAAAAGGAACTTGTCCGCAACAGATACGTCTATCTGATGCTCGTTCCTGTGGTAGCCTACTATCTGATTTTCAGCTATGGGCCAATGTACGGGCTACTGATGGCATTTCAGGAATCCTACAACCCGATCAAAGGAATCTTGGCAGGCGAATGGGTCGGATTTGACAACTTCACCATGTTTTTTGAAAGTTATTATTTCTGGCGACTGATTAAGAACACACTGATTTTGAGTTTTTACAGTATTGTGTTTGGTTTCCCGGCTCCGATTCTACTAGCGCTGTTGCTGAATGAAGTCCGGAAGAAGTGGTTCAGAGGTGCAGTACAGACCATCAGTTATATGCCGCATTTTATTTCGGTTGTCGTCGTGGTTGGAATGTTGAAAACGTTCTCATCTCTGGACGGTGGGTTATTTAACATCATTCGTGACTTTTTTGATCTGCAGCCAATTATGTTTTTGGCGGAAAAAGATATGTTCCGTCCGATGTACATCCTGTCCAACATATGGCAGGGCGCAGGCTGGGCCTCGATTATCTTTTTGGCAGCACTAAGTGGTATTGATCCTCAATTGTATGAGGCTTCCAAAATCGACGGTGCAGGTCGCTGGAGACAGCTGTTACATATTACACTGCCGGGCATTATGCCCACGATTGTGATCATGTTAATTCTGCGTATGGGGGCGGTCATGAACGCGGATTTTCAGAAAATATTGCTGATGCAAACGGCACCGACCTATGAGACATCGGATGTCATATCCACCTTTGTTTATCGATCCGGTATTTTGGAGGGGAACTATACGTACTCAACCGCCATCGGACTATTTAACGGCGTCATTAATTTCGCGCTGCTCATTATCGCAAACGCGATCAGCAGAAAGCTTAACTCAACCAGTCTATGGTAATCGGAAGGTGAAGCGATGAAACAGTCTATAGGGGAACGACTTTTTGATGTATTTAATACACTGCTGCTCTTGGTGATCATGGTTTTATGCTTTTACCCGATGCTGTACGTGTTCAATTCTTCAATCAGCGACCCGGATCAGATGCTGCGTTCCCGTTCACTGATGCTCATTCCTGAAGGTTTTCAGCTGGGAGCGTACAAGTCGGTATTTCAGGATACTCGCATCTATACGGGATATATGAACACCTTGTTCTATGTTGTGGTGGGTACTGCCATCAATCTGCTCATGACTTCGCTGGCTGCATATGGGATGTCACGCGGTGATCTGATGGGCAGAAAAACGCTGATGAAATTAATTACGTTCACGATGTTCTTCGGCGGGGGTATGATTCCAACTTTTCTGCTGATTCAGAATCTGGGCATGGTGGATACCCGTTTTGCGCTTATTATTCCGGGTGCCATCAGCACGTTTTATTTCCTTATTATGAAAACAAACTTTGAGGGCATTCCGATCAGTCTGATCGAATCGGCGAAGCTTGATGGTGCCAATGACTTTCTGATTTTGTTCCGAATTGTATTGCCTTTGTCGAAACCGATCCTGGCGGTCATGATGCTGTATTATGCGGTTGACCATTGGAATGATTATGTCGGACCAATGCTCTACCTGCGTAGTCAGGAGTTATATCCAATACAGATTATTATGCGTGATATTCTGATCAGCAGCAGTACAGAGGCCATGGGCGCTGGCGCCGATACCGGCTTTGCCATTGGGGAGAACATCAAATATGCGACTATTATTATCTCCACACTGCCGATCATGCTGGTATATCCGTTCATCCAACGTTATTTTGTTCAGGGCGCTCTAATCGGTGCTGTGAAACAATAAAAAATGTATCCTATGGAGGCGAATTACGTGAAAAAAAGAATGGGGTCCATCCTGTTGTCATCGCTACTTACCATGTCTTTACTGGCGGGCTGTACAGGTGATAATGAACCAGGTAACGCAGAGCCAGCAGAAGGAACAGAACCTGCGGTTCAGGCGTTGACCGAGATTCCGCTACCGATTATAAGTGAGCCATTTACTATTGACTATTGGCGCGCCAATGATGCCAAACTGACAGCTTCCTTGAACAATTTTGGCGATATGGCGGCTTATAAGGAAAAGGAGAAGCTAACAGGCATCCAAGTGAAGTTCACACATCCTCCGCTTGGACAACAGCGTGACCAGTTCAATCTGCTGATCTCCACGAAGGAGCTGCCGGATGTCATTTATTATAACTGGGCAGATGCCGTTGGCGGACCGGAAAAAATGATCAAGGATGGTCGAATCATTCGATTGAACGAACTGATCGACAGTTATGCACCGAACTTGAAGCGGATTATTGAATCCGATCCGGATGTGAAAAAACAGATTGCACTCGATGATGGCACGATCTATATGTTCCCGCTGCTGAAGCTGGATGCATTGAAGCTGAATGCCACTTCTGGTTTAATTATGCGCCAGGATTGGCTTGATGCATTAAATCTCAAGGTACCTACCAACATCGATGAGTGGTATACGGTGCTTAAGGCATTTAAGGAACAGGACCCTAACGGCAACGGCAAGCCAGATGAGCTACCATTCACCGGAAACTGGGGACCGGGTAACCTGACCAAGCTTCATGATTTTGCCGCGGCCTTTGGTGTCATTGGTGGCTTCCAGATGAATGGAGACAAGGTGGAATTCGGACCGATTCAGCCGGGCTACCGTGATTTCTTGGAGACCATGGCCAAGTGGTACAAAGAAGGGCTGATTGATCCCGAGATCATGACCAATGACGGTAAAGCTTTCGATTACAAGGTCACCAGCAATCTGGCAGGCGCATATCAGGGTGGTGTGTTCAGCGGCATGGGGAAATACTTCAATCTGATGAGAGATACGGATCCGAACTTTAACGTGACGGGTGTACCATGGCCTGTATCTCCGGATGGAACTTCGTATGCGACATTTAATCTGGACGCTAAAGTGTTGTCTTATGGTGAGGCCATTACGGCTTCCGCAGACGAAGACAAATTGAAATACATTGTACAGTGGATGGACTACAACTATAGCGAAGAGGGTAGTGATCTGTTCAACTTTGGTATCGAAAATGACAGCTATGTTCGTGACGGGGAAGGTGTCAAATTCACAGATACCATCATTGATAATCCGAACGGTCTAACGTATGACCAGGCACTGGCTTCCTATGCCTTATCCATTATGGACGGTCCAATCAATCAGGATAGTCGTTATCTGGATGCATTATTATTTGACGATGGACAGCGTGCGGCAAATGCGGAATGGATGAAAGCAAGCTCAGCATTAACGCTTCCTCCAATTCGTTTGTCAACAGATGAGGTGACCACAAGTACATCCATCATGAGTCAGGTGAATACGTATTTGAATGAGACGATGACTGCCATTATTAGCGGACAGAAGCCGATCACCGAATTTGACAAGATGGCCGAAACAATCAAGAGCATGGATATTGACCGGGCGATTGAGGTTCATCAGGCTGCGTATGATCGATATCAGTCTAAATAATACGTGAGAAATCGAGCGCTAAAACTTTGGGGAAACCTTCCTGTATGTGATATACCTAGTAGTATCACGTGGTTCAAAGGAGCGCTTTGGTCATGACAGCCTACCGCAAACTCAGCATCAAAATGAAAATGTTTCTGATGATTATGTTCATGATGGCGTTTGTCATCATCCTCGCGTTTGGGTCCTTGTATTATACGTACTCGGAGTATGACAAACAGCTGTTTGATAAGTCGTCCCGACTTCTGAACCTTTCTTCGTCTACAGTGGATGTTGAACTTCAGAAGTTGGAAGCGTTATCATTAAACATGATCTCCGATACGCAGATTCAAAGAGCCTTGAAGTCGTTGCTGGATGACGATAGCGCATATTCAAGCTTTATTGAACGAAAAAAGATCACGGATCGGCTATGGGAGCATATTAGTGGGGCTGCACGATATGTGCAGTCCGTTCATCTGATTGATTCCAGGGGAAGAGTCAATAAATATGGCGAGACACTAACCGTATCTCAGGAAAAATATGATCGGATGATTGCGGCTGCGGAGCAGGCCAATGGTGCAGTGCGCTGGTTATACCCGGATGACGATGACCCGATGCTGGTTATGGTGCGTCAAGTGCGAGCCTATGAACCGATGACCCTGGAACCGGTAGGCATACTGTTTCTGCGTATTAATATCGAGCGACTCGTCGAGGAGTATGCGGGCATCGATAGCCAGGACAGTGACATTATTTTAAAAGCAGGTAGTGATGTGGTGTATCCTTATCGCCAGCTTCCAGAAGCGGTGTCCGCCGGACTGAATCCACTTCCAGGCAGTGGGGGATATGAGATCAAGAATCTGGATGGGAGGGAGATATTTCTTTCCCAGAAGAAATCCGCATACACCGACTGGGTGTATTATAATATGGCCTCTTATGATGAAATTTTTGAACGCATTATATGGTTGAAAAATATACTGATCGTCGTTTATCTTATCGCCATTCTGGTTGTTCTCGCGCTTGGTATGGTGTTCGCACGAAGTCTGACAAGGCCGATCAGGCAGCTCATCAGTCAGATGAAGGAGGTTCAGTATGGGGATCTGGAGAATATAGACGCCAATCTGTCCATTCCAACGCACCAGCACATGGATGAACTGGGGTTACTACAGCGTACGTATCGACTGATGATTACACATATTAATACATTGATCAAAGAAAATTATGCAAGCCAGTTGGTCATTAAAGAAACGGAGTTCAAGGCGCTACAGGCACAGATCAATCCTCACTTTTTGTATAATGCGCTGGATTCGATCCATTGGCTCGCCAAAAAGAACAGGCAGGAGCAAATCTCCAGTATGGTGTTATCACTCGGATATTTGCTGCGTTCCTCCATCAGCTTCAAGCAAAATATCATTACCATTGCCGAAGAACTGGAGATTGTCAACCATTACATCACCATTCAGACCTACCGTTTCCGGCAACGGCTGGATTTCCGTATGGATGTGCCTGCTTCTTATCTGGGTTGTGCCATTCCCAAGTTGACCCTACAGCCACTACTGGAGAATGCCATTCAATACGGTTTGGAACCACAGGTTGGATCATGTCTGATTCGAGTGTATGCCGAGATATCCGGTGGCAAGCTGGCTCTTATCGTGGAGGATCACGGCCCCGGCATGGAACCCGAATATGTGGAACAGGTGCTGCGCGGTGAAGTGAAAACCAGAGGAACAGGTATTGGTCTGCTGAATATCAGGGAGCGGGTACGTCTGGCTTTTGGCGAAGAATATGATGTTCTGCTGGAGAGCAGGCCGGGGCTTGGAACGAGAGTAACGGTGCTGCTGCCACCCCCATCACCAGGTAAGGAGGAGAAGTTATGGGAAGATGGATGCGAATGATAGGCATGCTCTGCCTTATGCTGACTCTTCCTGGCTGCGTGAACCAGTTGGATCAAAGGCCAGGCATGATTGTGGAAGAAGAGCCGATAACGCTGCGAATCGCTTGGTGGGGTGGAGAGTTCCGCAACAATGCAACGATTGCCGTTATCGACCTGTATGAGAAGTTGAATCCACATGTGAACATTGAATACGAATATAGCAGTTTCAACGAATACTGGAGAAAACTTGCCCCACATGCAGCAGGCAATGCGTTGCCCGACATTATCCAGATGGACATCTCCTATCTGTCCCAGTACAGCTCGCTGCAACTGTTGGAGGATATGACGCCGTACATGCAGAGCGGACTGATTGACGCGACAGATATTGAGAAGGAACAGCTGGAGAGTGGTAGCCTGAATGGAAAAACCTATGGTCTCAGTTTGGGGGTTAACGCCATGCTCAGCATCTATGATCCGGAAGTGTTAAAGGCCAATGATATTGAATTGCCAACGGATACGTGGACATGGGCGGATTTTGACCGGATGGGCGAGCAATTGCTCGGGAAAGGCATCTATCTGGGAACCTATTTTACGCCGGAACAGTTTTTCGCGTATTACTTGAGACAGTATGGTTCCAAGCTATACGCGGAGGATGGCAAGAGGTTGGGTTATGAGGATGATGGGCTATTTATTGAATACTTTGGCAGGATGCAGCAGCTTGCAGAGAAGAAGCTTATTTTTGCACCGGATATCTGGACATCAGATATTGGCCAGCCTGATAACGACCCGTTTTATCTGGGAGAGGCTTTGTTTAGCTGGGGGTATTCCAACCAATTTATCAGCACCGCTCAGCGTTATGGCAAACCCTTAACCATCTCCCCAATGCCTGGGCCAAACAGTCAGGATGGATTGTTCTTGAAGCCAGGCATGTTTTTCTCCATGGCGGGTAATTCCAGACATAAGGAGGAAGCTGCCAAGTTCATCAGCTTTTTTGTGAATGATTTGGATGCCAATCTGCTGCTCAAAGGGGAGCGGGGTGTGCCCGTCTCATCCAGTGTCAAAGAGCGGATGAAGCTGGTGGTTGAACCGGAGCTGGCGCAGGTGTTTGATTATATCGATTGGGTTGCGGATAACAGCACTCAGATGGACCCGCCTGATCCCGTAGGTGCGCCAGAGGTCACTGCGGTATTACGTGAGTTGTATGATCTGCTACTGTTTGGCAAAATTACGCCTGAGCAAGCGGCGGTGGAATTTCGTGAACGGGCGAATGCCATTCTGGGTGGGAAGTTATAAGAATGGACTAGATCATATATGTATTTAATGGACTTGGGGCTGTTGTCGTTCACAAGCTCAACCTTCATTCTACTCGGGTGAGGGTTTTTGTTATGGAATGGTGTATATTTCCTCTAGTATAATGAAAATGGGTAGTTGTCCTATCTGTAGATTAGATAGATTCTATCCATATATTAATGGATGAGGAGTGTCAGGACATGTCCATACATCAGATAGGTCACAAGGTGTCTTTTGCCGATATGAAAACGAAGTTGCCTCAGGAGAGCTGGATGTACACTCAGAATGAAGCGCACAACGGTGAATTTGAAGCCGAGGAAGTATGGTTACATTCTGGTGATCTTCATATCAGTGAACTGTTGTTGGATGAAGGACCCTTTTTGATCTTAGTTGAAGGAAATCTGACAGTGGATCGTTATATTGGAAATACAAGTTCCGACGCGGCCAGTTCAAATCTGGTTGTACTTGGGAATCTCATAACGCCCTATATGATCGTGGGTGGGCAGGAAATATATATTACAGGTAATCTCTATGTGGAGGATATGTTCTGGGGGGATTATAACCATGGAGAATTGACAGTGAGAGGGAATGTAGAAGGTGGATTGCTGGTAAGTACCGATCAATATACGATTCAGGTTCAAGGACAGCGTAATGTGAAGCGTCAGCTTGAAGAATGGGAGGATCTCGGACCATGGCGGGGCTTTGACATGTTGGCGTTATTGGTTCCTGAATGTGTGATTGATGAAGATACAGAGCCGTTTCCTTGGCGAGAAGAAATGTTAAAGAGGCTGCAGCAAGGACAACCTGTAATCAACCGAAAGTACATTCATGCTGATGAATCAGAGCCAGATGCGCCGGATTGGTTCGAAGATCATCGGATTACCGCTGAGAACATAGAGCGTCTTACTCATCCATCTTTGTTACCTGTAAGAGAGGAGGATGAGTTACTGAACAGCTATGAATTTTGGTTGGACGAGCAATTTTGCCGAGTATCGGTCTATGGAGATGAGCATACGGAGGGGTATTTCCGTAGTCTGTATTTTCAGGATGACCACAATTGTGCATTGTTGCTTAAGATGGAGCCATCAGATCAAGGTTCCAACTCTCCTGATAAACATATCGTACAACCGGGTGAACCTGTCTGGATGATCTCAGGAGCATATCGTTATCTTCACAATGAGAATTCGGAATGGAACGTATTTTCGGAGAACTCACCTGCTGATATTCAGCAGTTAAGCGAGCAAGGATGGAGCACCTTGTTGCAGTCTGTATCGAATTATCAGTATGCCCGTTCCTTAATTTCGCACCAACTGATCCACGATTTATTAGCACTGCCTGTCGTGGAGCCATATGACGATTATTATGATGATGATCGGCACGGGCTGTGGATTGGAGAGTTATATTATGCATTTCGACAAGCAGGTCAGATGTCTGATGGTGTTCCCCAGCCAGCTATGCTACGTATTGGAAGAGAGTATGTGGATGCTCAAGGGGAGACGCAGGTGGAGAAATACTATTATACCCTGCACCAACATGCGGACGGCTCGGAAAGTGTGTTGATCGAATACTCGGCTCAGGATGACGAGGAAGAAGATCCATTGTTGCTTGAACTTCATTACATCGGCGGCTCTCAGTTACTGCATGCCGTTCACTTGCTGGAACATGGACGCAAAGTGCTCATTCAAGCGAATGAGGATTTACTGAATGGGGAGCTGCCTTACGCTGCTGAATCATTTGCAAAACGATTTTGGAAATCCAAAGGATACCTGAAATGAACAAAACAACCTTCACCTCTATTACAAGAGGGAGGGTTGTTCTGTCATTGCATTTAACCAAATTGGGCTTGATGCAGTCGGCTGTACGAGCCTTTACGCGCGAGCAGTTCTTCATGACTTCCTTGTTCAGCAACGCTGCCATTCTCCACCACCACGATGCGATCGGCGTGTCTAATGGTCGCCAGTCGATGGGCAATCACCAATGTTGTACGTCCCTGAGCCAGCTCGGATAAGGCTAGTTGAATGGCAGCTTCCGTCTCGGTGTCGAGTGCGGAGGTGGCTTCATCCAGAATGAGGATAGGCGGGTTCTTCAGGATCATTCTGGCGATGGATAGACGTTGCTTCTGTCCGCCAGAGAGTTTCACGCCACGTTCACCGATCATGGTGTCCAGTCCATCTGGCTGGGATTGTACCAGTTCTTCCAGTTGGGCCCGGCGAATGGCTTGCCAGATTTCTTCATCGGAAGCATTTAGCTTGCCGTATGCAATATTTTCACGAATCGTTCCGTCAAACAGGAAAATATCCTGCTGCACAATCCCGATATGGGAGCGCAGTGATTCCAGGGTCATGTCCTTCACGGGAATGCCATCAATGGAGATATGTCCCGCATCCACATCGTAGAAACGTGGGATCAGACTACATAGCGTCGTTTTACCTCCGCCTGAAGGTCCAACCAGAGCAACTGTCTGGCCTGCCTGAACATTAAGGTTGACCTCAGACAGCGTAGGTTTATGTTCTCCATAAGAAAAGGTGACGTTATGGAAGGCAATATCGCCTTTCACATCCGAAATTGGTTTTGCCTGTGGTGTATCTTCTACATCCGGCACGGCCTCAAGCAGCTCCAGATAACGTCTGAAACCGGCGATGCCTTTGGGATACGTCTCAATGACGGAGTTAATCTTCTCGATCGGTCCGAGGAATACATTGGACAGCATTACAAAAGCGATGAACTCCCCGTAAGTCATACTTCCTTGAATGACAAACCATGTTCCACATACCAGTACAAACAGGGATACAAATTTCATCAGAATGAAGCTGAGTGAAGAGTTCCAGGCCATAATACGGTAGGTAATTAGTTTTGTAAGCCGGAAACGTTCGTTGTTCTCAACGAAACGTCCTACTTCATGTTTTTCATTGGCAAAAGCCTGTACCACACGGATGCCGCTCACATTGTTCTCTACTCGTGCGTTATAATCGGCGATATCCGCAAACATGCGCTTGAACGCCTTGGACATTTTGCGACTGAAATACAGCGACAGGTAGATCATCAGCGGCACAATGATGAACGTCATCACAGCCAACTGCCAGTTGATCCCCAGCATAATCCCGAAAGCTCCGGCGAGTGTCATGAGGGCAATGAATAGATCCTCGGGTCCGTGATGCGCGATCTCACCAATATCCATCAGATCGTTGGTCATGCGGGAGACCAGATGTCCGGTCTTATTGTTATCGAAGAAGCGGAAGGACTGTTTCTGTACACGCTGGAACAGTTCACGCCGCATATCGGATTCGATGTTAATACCAAGCTTGTGGCCCCAATAGGTGACTGCATAATGGAAAAAGGAACTGAGCAGGTAGATACCGAGTAGTCCGACACATGCCGCTAAGATCATGGACCAATTGCCAGCCGGAAGCAGTTGATCGACCACCCGGTTAACGGCGAGTGGAAAGGCCAGCTCCAGCAGCGCGGCGGCGATGGCACAGGAGAAGTCCAAGATAAAGAGTCTTTTGTAAGGACGATAATAAGACATAAAACGGCGAAGCATATGTAAGTCCTCCTCAATATGACATAAATGCCCGAGCAGGCTCATTAGCCTGTCCGGACACCTGTATTCATGCTTATGTTATTTACGGTTTTGCTCGGCACGTTCTACGATCATATCGGCGAATTCCTCAGCCTGACCTTGAATCGCAATCGGGTCGAAGTACCAGTAACGGTCTTCCAGCAATTCATACACCTGATTGTTTTTCACAGCCGGCAGGGATTGCCAGATGGAATCGCCTTGGTAATTTTTATTGTTCTCTCCAACGGTTAAGAAGATATGATCCCCTGCATAATCACCAACAACTTCACGCGAAATTTCTTTCCATTGGGTATCACCCATCAGTTCTTTTTTGGTGATTTCGAGTGGGGCAAGTTGCAAAGCACTGTAGACCGCTTGTCCTCCTCGACCAAAATTGTCTCCATATCCATAATAACTCTTGTCGGATACTTCAAGGATGGAGAAGGTTTCCTCCGGTTTAATGACTGTTTTCACCTTAGCGCGAGCGGCTTCAATCCGTTCATCGTACGTTTTCAGCCAAGCTTCGGCTGCTTCGGATTTGTTCATCAGCTCTCCGAATCCCCGGATTTCGTCATGTACATTGGTGAAAGTACCATACGGAATGACCACGGTCGGTGCGATTTTTTGATAACTCTCAATTTCGCTGGCCTGATCAGAGTAGGTAATGATCAGATCCGGGTTCAAGGCAACAACCTTCTCCATGGATACCGCCGCCCGATCACCAATACTCTCTATGCCCGCTACCTGATCTGCATAGAACGGGTTTTCCAAATAATATTGAACAGCACCAACGGGTTTCACACCCAGTGCGAGCAGATCACTTACGTACATATCGGTAACGATTCGTTTCGGTTCAGCCGGAATTTCAACATCTCCGCTTAATGACTTGTAGATCCGTGTAGCATTTGAATTGTCTGAACCGGACGACGTGTCTGTGTTCGTCTCGGAAGAGGCTGTTGTTGTTTCGGTTCCCGCTGCCGATGTCTGTTCAGTGGCAGTCGAGCCTGTTCCGCTACTACATGCAGCCAGAATCATAATGATGGCGAGCATAAGAAGCAAGCCAGAAAAGCGTTTTTTTGCAGCAAACATATTTTTGTTCCCCCTGTGTATAATCAATAATGATTATTATTCTCATTAATAACATAGAGGAAGATGTGATATTTGTACATGGACAACTATGATCACTACTGCATGGACAATTATGATGTGAGGTGACGCATGATATGCTGCAACTGCTCCATAACGGACAAGGGATCAAATCCATAGAACATGTCGGCATCAATCTCGTATACGCGTCCTTCACGAACGGCAGAGAGGGTGCCCCAAGATTCCTGATTCAGCAAGTTATCCAGCATTTCTCGTTCGGTAGGTTCCTCAGGGAAGGCGACAAACATGTGATCTGCGGCATACAAGTGAATCTCAGACAACGGAACATGAATGTATCCCGTGAGTAACTGCCCATCCTGCTCCATCCGTGAAGGTGGGGTGAAGCCCAGCGATTGATACAGTACATGAGAAGCTCTGCCCCAGCCATGACCATAGATATAAGCGCCGTCCTCTCCAATCATAAACATGCAAACAGCGGACCCTCGTGTTCCTCCTTCCATCTGTTGGTCCAACGTATGATTGGCTTCTTGCTCAAGTTGATGATATTGATCTAACAACGCCTGTGCATTGGACTCAAGCCCGGTAATTCGGCCCAAAAGAAGAAGCTGCTCCTGCCAATCAATTTCCTCAAAGGGCATCAGAATGGTCGGTGCGATCAGACGTAGTTCATCGGAAGCGGGATGCGGTGCATACCCGATAATGACATCAGGCTGAGCGTGTGCAATCAGATCCGTATGTCTAACCAGCTCATATTCGGAATGTCGCTCAAATGGTTCATGACCATCATGATCATGTTCCCCCAGTTTTTCTTCCATCCAGCTGGCGACGGCGCCCATGTGGGGAGTATAGCCCAGTGCCAGAAGTGAGGCTGTATAATTGTAAGTCAAAGATACAATCTTCTTGGGCATTTTTCGGTAGTGTGTTGGTGCTGATCCAACCATCTGTTTGAATTTGCGGCTCAGATAAAAGGTGTCCCTGTAGCCTGTCAGTTGTGCAATTTCCTGTAGGGTAGGGTTCGCGAACAACAGATGTTCTTGAGCCATCCTGATTCTGAGACGGGTCACATATTCAACAAACGTAAGACCTGTATGTTTCTTGAACTCCCGTGAAAAATGCTCAGGACTTACATTTGCATCCCGTGCCAATTGTTCGCGGGTCAGCGGATGGGTATACATCTGATGGATATGTCTAAGCACGGCATCAAGCCAGGAGTGATCTTCATGAGCAGAATGAGCCACATGATCCCGTAAAATATCCAGTAACTCATAGAAAAGCACATGTGGCCTGAAGGGGCTGGAATCACGGCCTGCCGTACTGGCTTGAACCAGCTCTACTGCCCTGTCGGTGAGAGTGCGACTCGCAATGGGAACTGGTATCCCGAACGGCCAGAACAGCTGTTCATTTTCAGTGGAATCAAAAGCAATAGCAATGCCCTGTACTGGCGACAGGGAGCCGCGCTTGTTCTCGTGCTGAAGCAGGCTTCCGGCTTGCCGAACCACTGCGGAGCCCGCATTTAATGTCAGTTTACCCTCTGCACTGATCAGCCTGGCCTGGCCAGCAGTAATGACGTATAACACATGAAGAGTGCTCCACATCTCATCGATGCGGGAGAATGCCTCGCGGTCGTGAAGCTGCACCAGATGGCATAGCTTGAAGAGGGCAACAGGTACAGACTGAATCTTCTGCAAGGAAATGGGGCGGGACAGCGATTTTTTATGGTAAATAGGCTTGGAAATATTCATTAGATAACTGTCTCCTTACATAAGTCAGCAGGGGCATTTTTCGTCTCATGCCCCTGGTGTACTGGCGTAATTCTCGGATCTCGACTATTATGCAGTATATACTATAAACGGAGTGACGTGGATGGACAGATTGGACAATTCAACTTTTTCTGTGAAAAATAGATAAAGTGGTTGAAATCGCTATCAACACCGACTATAATGAAAATGTCGAAACGTTTCAATCTGGCGTTTACTGCCAGTTTCATTGTATTAGGCACGAACTGTTTATAGAGCGCCAGATTGAAAGACGTGTCACCACCATCACTAATGGTATGGATTGGAACGGGACGCATTCAACCGTGGCCCCATAAGGATGGGAACGAGGATTTTTTTTGAGAACACCTCGAAACGTTTCGATTGACATCCATCGCTATGATATGTATAAAGATTAATAAACGATCATGAAGGATTTAGTGGTTGTTCTAACCATGTACCGTATAAAATGTGGGGTAACCTTGAATTTGTTTTATATAAATTGAACTAACATTTACACAAAACGGAGAGGGCAGAAAGAACCTGAAGAAGCAAGGCGTTCGCCTTTATCCCCGGATTTTCACCCTTATAAAAGGGAAACAAAAAATCTGGGGATAACAGCGATCGGAAGGTTGTTCTGTCATCGGAGTGGTCAGTGTAAATATTCTGTAGTTCAATTTATATATAGTTTAGAAGGAGCGAACGTGGAATGGCAACGATTAAGGATGTGGCAAAGCTGGCAGGTGTAGCACTCTCGACTGCTTCCTATGCGCTGAGCGGGGATAGCAAGGTTAGTGCCAAGACCAAGGCTAAAGTGCTTGAGGCAGCACGAGAACTGAATTACCGCAAGAACGGCTTTGCCATGGACCTGAAACGGAGCCGGACAAACACGATCGCTTTGATCCTGACCGATCTGTCGGGCCCGTATTACTCGGAGTTGATCCGTAGTGTACAGGATGTAGCCCTTGCGAACGGGTATGACCTTATTGCTTGCAGCTCCATGGGTGGACGGGATTCAACGGCAGTGCGATTTTTGCGTGAAAAAAGAGTAGATGGAGCCATCATCCTGGCGCATAACATCCATGATGATATTCTGGTAGAATCTGCCGGTCATCGTTTTCCGATCATTGTGATGGATCGTCAGCTGTCGAGTGACCATCTGGTCAACGTGTTGGTGGATGGAGAGCAGGGTGGTTACCTTGCAACCCGCCACCTGATCCAGGCAGGACATCAGAAGATTGCTTATATCAGCGGTCCATCCAACTCGTATGACAACGCGCTCCGTTACCAAGGGTATCTGCGAGCGATGCGGGAAGCGGGACTTGAAGAAAAGTCCAAATGGCGTCTGAACGGCAATTTTGTGCGTGAGGGCGGATACAGTGCAACCAAAATGATGATCATGCAGGGCGATCTTCCCTCAGCGGTATTTTACGGTAATGATGAGATGGCGATTGGTGGCCTGAAGGCATTGGAAGAGCGTGGTGTATCGGTGCCGGATGATATTTCCGTGATCGGTTTTGACGATATTCAGTTGTCCGAATATGTGCATCCACCGCTGACAACGATACGCCAGCCGAAGCATGAAGCCGGGTCGCTCGCCGGACATCTGTTATTCCAGATGCTCAATGGCGAAGCGGTTGACCCTTCATATACGTTAACGATTAATATGATCGAGCGCAGCTCTGTACGTTCGGTTTAGACCGAGTCTGAACAACAAAGAACTGCCTGCATGCTGAAGTAAAAGTTTAATGATGGGGTTATCGTCCGGACGGGCTGTAAAAAGCCGGTTTGAAGAGGCCCCTATTCTTTTTCAGATTTATCGAAACGTTTCGATTTTAACTAATTCAAGGAGTGAACCTTATGACAACGATGATTAATGAACCGATCCGGTTAAGTGCCGGAGAGTTATCCTTTACCTTTTTGAACAGTGGCGACCTATACCAAGCTACATCCGGCACAACGATGTTAAACCAGTTGCTCAGCAACCAGATTGATGGATCTTTGAACAACCTGTACCTGCGTGTACACGAGGGAGAGAATATCAGCTCGTTCCCGTTGCTCGGTGTACGTTCGAACAGCAAGGTGATTACAAGCAAAACACAATCCAGCAATCAGTTGATCTGGGAGGGCACAGTCCAGCTGGAAGGTAGCGAAAAAGGTATTGGCTACCAGGTCGTATTTACTGCTACACCTCAAGGTGTATGGTTCTGGGATGTGAAGCTCACAGGACAACAAGATAACGTAGACGTGGTGTACGGACAGGATGTAGGGCTTGCTGATCCAGGTGCGGTACGCAGTAATGAAGCTTATCTGTCACAATACATTGACCACACGGTGTTTGAAGATGAAGCGAAAGGTTATGTCGTTTGTTCCCGTCAAAACCAGCCTCAGGGCGGCGCATTTCCATATATGCAACAAGGTTCCCTGACCAAAGCAGTTGGTTACTCCACAGATGGATTCCAATTCTTCGGTCTGTCGTACAAGGAAACGAATCAACCAGAGGGCTTGAATCGCCCAACGCTGGCAAATGAGACATATCAGTATGAATTTGCCTATACGGCATTGCAATCTGAACTGGTGAATCTGAATGGAGAAGCACAGGTGGTCTTCTATGGACTGGCGAAGCCTAATCATGCCGAAGGAATCTCTGCACTGGAATTTGGAGATGAAGTTACAGCAGCATGGAATGAAGTACAGGCTCTGACTGTGGAAAACGGCGATACGTTGGAACAGGTGAAACTGTCCTCCTTCCTGGGTGAACCACTGGTTACACTTGATCTGACACAAGATGAGATTCATGATCTGTTTCCTGATCGTCATCAGGAAGAGCACAGTGGTGAGGAACTGTTGTCCTTCTTCACAGGCAGCTATGAGCATATCGTTCTGAAAGCAAAAGAATTGCTCGTAGAGCGTCCACACGGTCACATTCTGATGAGTGGTGGCAACGTGCAACTTGGAGCACAGGTTATTACAACAACATCATATATGTACGGTATTTTCAACTCACAACTAGTTATTGGTAACACCAATTTTAATAAAATGATCAGTAATGCTCGCAATGCATTAAACGTGCCGAAAACGGCGGGACAACGCATCTATGTGGAAATGGACGGACAATATCGTCTGCTGACGATGCCTTCCCTGTTCGAAATTGGCTTCAACTATGTACGTTGGATCTACAAAACGGCATCCGATACGATCATCGTGACGAACTATACAGGGGCACACACCACCGAAGTGAGCATGAACGTACGCTCCACAAGTGGCACAGCATACCGTTACCTGGTAACAAACCAGATTACGATGAATGTGAATGAATACGAGTATCCGCTGCATATGACGCAGGATGGCGATACTTTGATCTTCAAGGCTGATCCACAAGCGATTAGTGCTGGAACGTATCCAGATCTGCAATACCGCATGTCGGTGGATGGCGCAGCTGTGAATGTAGGGGACGAAACGTTGCTGGCAAGTGGTATCCGCAGTGGTTCCGCATCACTGGTTACGCTTAGTCTGGAAGCGAGTGCTGAATGGACGCTGAAGGTACAAGGGGTATTGGAAGGCCAAGCGGACAGCGG
This sequence comes from Paenibacillus sp. GM1FR, assembly GCF_002803315.1. Lineage (NCBI taxonomy): Bacteria > Bacillati > Bacillota > Bacilli > Caryophanales > Paenibacillaceae > Paenibacillus > Paenibacillus sp. GM1FR. Next base: position 329,283 of record NZ_MKZL01000022.1, read on the forward strand.
AGTGGTAGCAGGTTCAAGTCTGACGTTTGAGGAGGAAGTGCAGGCATACCGCGAGTTCTTCGCAGGTGTGATGAACGGGTTCCGTTTGTCCCGTGGCGAAGGCCAGAGTGCTGAGGATCTGTTCAAAGTAAATGCGCTGGCTTGGTGGTACACCCACAATATGCTGGTTCACTATTCTGTGCCTCACGGTTTGGAGCAGTACGGTGGCGCGGCTTGGGGTACACGAGATGTGTGCCAAGGTCCGGTGGAGTACTTTATGGCAACGCAAAAATATGAGCAAGTTCGCGATATCATCAAAATGGTTTATACCCACCAATATGAAGATGATGGCAACTGGCCGCAATGGTTCATGTTTGATAAATACTTTGCGATTCAACAGGAAGAGAGCCATGGCGATATCATCGTATGGCCGTTGAAAGTATTGGCGGACTACCTGACAGCGACTCGCGACTATGCAATCCTGGATGAGAAAGTACCTTATACCGTCAAGCATAGCTTCGGGTTCACGGAAGAGACGGCAACGGTACTGGATCACGCGAAAAAAGAGATTGAATATATCCGTTCGCACTTCCTGCACGATACGTTCCTGTCTTCCTACGGAGATGGCGACTGGGATGATACGCTCCAACCAGCCAATGCACAGCTGAAGCAATACATGGTAAGCAGTTGGACGGTGGCATTGACGTATCAGTCCGTGAATGTGCTCTCGCAAGCGCTGAAATTCAAGGATGCGGACTTTGCACAGGAGCTTGATGTGCTGGCTCAAGGCATTCGTGAGGACTTTAACCGTTACATGCTGGGCACAGATGTGATTCCAGGCTTTGTATACATGGAAGAAGCGGACAAAGCGAAGCTGATGCTTCATCCAACAGACACAGAGACAGGCATTCAATATCGACTGTTGCCAATGACGCGCAGCATGATCGGTGAATTGCTGAATGCGGAGCAAGCAGAATCGCATTATGCCTTGATCCGTGAGCAGTTCCTATGCCCGGATGGCGTGCGTCTGATGAATCGTCCAGCTCAATATGCTGGTGGTGTAAGCACACACTTCAAACGTGCAGAGCAAGCGTCCAACTTCGGACGTGAGATTGGTTTGCAATATGTGCACGCCCATATCCGTTACGTGGAAGCGATGGCGAAGCTGGGTAAGACAGATCAGGTGTGGAATGGTCTCGCGATGATCAACCCGGTTGGTATCGGCGAGGTTGTACCTAACGCGGAGATTCGCCAAGCGAACTCATACTTCAGTAGTTCGGACGGTAAGTTTAATACGCGTTACGAGGCACAGGAGCATTTTGACCAGCTTCGTAAAGGGACTGTACAAGTGAAAGGCGGATGGAGAATCTACTCCAGCGGCCCTGGAATCTACATGAACCAGCTGATTTCCAATGCGCTTGGCATTCGTCAAGAGGGCGGCGATCTGGTCATTGACCCGGTATTGCCAGCTGAGCTGAACGGCATGCAATTCGAATTTGAGTATGCGGGTGAGCCGGTGACGTTTATCTATCACTTGAACGAAGGTGCTGTGAGCCGTGTAGCGGTGAATGGCAAAGACATTCGTACTGAGCGTACAGCGAACCGTTACCGTCAAGGCGGAGTAAGCATCTCACTGGATGAGTTCAGACAAGCACGCAGTGCAACTGAGCGTACGGTTGTTGATATCTATATGTAATTTTGTAGCATGATGTATACCAAGGTCATCCTCCTTTAATCAAGGCGGGATGGCCTTTTTGGCATATGCTCATAATCCACTAGCGCAGTGGAACCGCCAACAACGTATGTAACAGCTCGTTATGCCGCACATGTTTTGTTACGTAGCCCTGTTGCTCCAGCCAGCCGCATAGCTCATCCAGCAGAGGGAAGTGACGCTGGCGTAAGGCGAGCAGCTGTTCCTCGTGTCCTGTGGTTTCTGCCTGCCGAATATAGGAATCACGGTGAGTCGCATCAACAAACATCAGATCCGTTAGACCGATACGTCCACGCGAGGTTAATACCCGCTGCATCTCCTGTAAAGCCAATAGTTGCTGATCTGGACTTAGATGATGGAAAGCAAAGCTGGATACAACAAAGTCGAAGGAATGATCGGTAAAAGGCAACGCCAGAAAATTACCAAGTTTCACATGCATCTCAGGATATTTGGTACGACATCTGCGTAGCATCTCCCGGGATTGGTCGATTGCAGTCATGTCTGCGCCGTGCTGTAGCAGTTTCCCAGCCAGATTACCTGTGCCTGTACCAATATCAAGTCCTTTCTCACCAAGGGCGGGAGAGATCCAATGAGCTGTCTGTTCGAGCGCTTCGTCATAGTTGTGATACAGATAAAAGGAAGACTGTACCGTATCATTGGAATCGCCCGGCGTGGAATGACCTGCATTATGGTTTGGATGTGAAACTTCATTCTCATCGCTTATAGGCGAGGGGTTGGCCGAATGATGCCTGTCCTCTGAATTGGGGTGTTCAGTACTGACTCTGCCTTCTGCCTGCACTCGCTGATCATGGATGGCTGCCTGCATGTCATAATTCCACCGATCATGCCAGTTCTGCCGTGCTTCACGCAGGCGACGGGCACTGTCTGCGAGATCGTGCAGATGGCTGACATCCAACGGGCCGTCCTGACGATTCAGGTCAATCATGCGCTGGGTTGTATCCATCATACGTTTGAGCTCAATCCACTGGGCATACATGACGGCCTGTTGCAGCTCCAGATATTCTTCCAGCCGCTGCTGATTCCCTTGATCAATCTCTCCGAGCGCATGTGTAATATCCTGTAGCGACATGCCAATCTCACGCAGCGCAGCAATGGTCTGAAGCCGCCAGATATCATTCTCCGTATAGGTACGATACCCGTTACTGGACTGTTTGGCGGGGAGAATTAATCCTTTTTCCTCATAAAAACGAATGGCTCTCGCCGATATACCAAGCCTGCTTGCTGCCTCTTTGATGTTCATCATGCATCCCCCTCCTTATCGAATCAGTATAAACCATGACGTTACGGCAAGGTTAAGTGTTTATTTCATTTTGCGAAAAGGTTCAATACCGAGTGGAATTTTAGTCAAAGCTGAGGCTATGCTACAATATATAGAACAAAAAACTTAAATAGTGGAGTAAACGAACAATGTCTTCCTATTCCTAAGTTTCTCAACGTTCTTAACTCTCTTAACTTTCCCGACGTTGTAACGCACAGCGTTGTCGACTATAGCACGAAAGGTTGAATCATTATGCTTACCAGCCATACATTTACGATTCGTCCATCCGAGATTAAAGATGCAGCCCAGCTAATGGAGTTGGATGCCCTGGTATGGGACAAATACACCTCTCCTGCACCGATGCAATGGCGTTCCAGACAACAATATCTGCAGCATTGCCCGCCAGGCAGTCAATTGATTGCGGTGCAGGGAGAGCGGGTATGTGGTTATGTGGGCTTTAATCCAGCCACAGGCATGCCCGTCAACCGTCATGTCTACGAGATTCATATTGCGGTTCATCCTCATGATCGGCGTTGTGGCATTGCCACAGCTTTGATGGATGCCATTAAGCAGCATGCGGCCCAACAAGGCGTTCGCAAGCTCAGGCTGCGCGTACTTTCCAGCAATCCGGGAGCCATCACGTTTTATACACAGTGTGGATTTGTGACGGAAGGCAGGTTGGTGTCCGAGTTTTATATCGGAGGCAAATATGTGGACGATATTCTTATGGGTTATTTTATCCAGAACAAATAGAAAGTAGCTGAGGAGGAGGAACAACGATGGACATGGGACTTCAAGGTAAAAAAGCACTGGTGCTGGCTTCCAGTCGAGGACTGGGCAAAGCCGTAGCCGCTCAATTGGCAGCAGAAGGTGCTGACGTCATGCTCGCCAGCCGGAGCGAAGAAAAGCTCGCAGCAGTGAAGCAGGAGCTTCTGGCGCATGGTGGTGGCGGACGTGTGGAATATTGTGCAACCGATGTGACACGCAAGGAAGATATTGAGGCTCTGATTCACAAGACAGCAGAAATGTTCGGACAGATTGATATTCTGGTGAACAATTCGGGTGGCCCGCCATCGGGTTCATTTGAGTCACTGACGGATGAAGATTGGGAACGTGCATTTGAATTAAATGTGCTCAGTTATGTAAGGCTGATTCGCGGTGCTCTTCCTTATATGAAAGAAAGCGGAGGACACATTGTCAATATCGCTTCAACTTCGGTGAAGCAGCCGATTCCGGGTCTGGTGCTGTCCAACACGTTCCGTACTGGCGTGTTTGGATTGGCGAAGACGTTATCCCAGGAGCTGGCTCCATACGGAATTTTGATCAACACGGTGGCACCAGGACGTATTGCAACAGACCGTATACGTGAGCTGGATGCAGCACGGGCTGAGCAGAATGGAATCAGTGAGGAAGAGGTATCTGACCAATTCCGTAAAGAGATTCCACTGGGCCGTTATGGTCAACCAGAGGAGTTTGCCAAAGCGGTTGTATTCCTGTTATCCGGAGCCAATACGTACATTACCGGAACCTCATTGATCGTGGATGGTGGTATGGTCCGAGCACTATAAAAGTCATTGAATACAATAAAATACCCTCTGTCACCACATTACGTGGAGATCGAGGGTATTCGTGTTGATCCATTATGTTGGGAGAGATCACTCCGATTTATTATGTAGGCGAATTAGCGCAAGAGTTCCCATTCATGCTGAAGCATGCCGTACACCGCATGGTTCACGTAACCTTTAGGCAGTTTCTCTGCCTGACGAATGACCCCCTCGAGAACAAATCCGAGTCTTTCAGGGATAGCGCGACTCCGTTTGTTATTTGTTGCCGAGCGAATCTCGACGCGATTCAGGTCCAGGGTCACCAGAGCATAATCAACCAGAACGCGACAAGCGCTTGTCATCAAGCCTTGACCCTCAAAACCTTTGCCAAGCCAATATCCGATGCTTACCGAGCGATTGGTCCAGTTAATTTCGTGGAATCCAATGACGCCGGCTAGATCCCCTTTTGACCATACTCCGGCGGTGAATCCGCCATTCTCGGCACCTTGTTTTAACGCGTTGGTAATAAAGTTCGAGGTGTGTTCCACTTCTGTCACATGATCCACCCACGGCAACCAATGTCTCAGTTGATCCCGCGAGCGATCCGTCAGTTCGAACAGTGGTTTGGTATGTTCCATGGCCAGTGGCCGGAGTTCGGTATATTCATCCAATGAATAGGTAAACATGAATGCAACCTTCTTTCTTTGTATAGTGTTGTTCAAAAAAGTCCACTTTTGATTACGAATTATGCCTAATGGCATTATCAGCATCGAATATGAAAACCAGATTTTTTGAACACGTATTTGTAGTGGATTAACGTGAGGTCTTGGGCAACTTTTGTTCCAGTGCAAACAGGTCTTCTTCCATTGAGGCCATGCGTTGATTAACCGTTGTGCGTGCGTCACGGAGTGCCTGATTATATATGTAGGGAGCGAGCTGTGTCATGAACAGGTCGAGGACACCCCAAGCGGCCAGATCGCCGAGTTCTTCGCCACGTTCCTCTTCGAAATACGACTGGATGGTGCGAATGGCTTCATCCTGCTGTTCTTTGGTCAGTTTAAGCGAGTTCGATGGAATGGGAAACCCTCCCTTTAATTTGTTTTTACTATCATGCTACATGATTCGAGCGAACCCGTCAAAATGGTTTAGGGCCTATTTATGCACGGCTAATCCTGACTTTGGTGCCGTTCTTTATTGAACTCCTCCCCCGTTAAAGGTATATTTAAATGAAACGCGTACGAAACTTTCCAAGAAAATAGATTTTTTCAGGAAATGACTTCGTTATTAAGGAATTATAGCCGGAATTGCTGCAATTCCCTAAGGCTCCAATCCATTCATGAAAGGTTTGATACCTGTGGACAATCGTACAACCCCACCTAACTTTATCAAAAATATTATTACCGAAGATCTCCGGTCTGGGAAAGTCCAGGAAGTTATTACCCGTTTTCCTCCGGAACCGAACGGTTATCTGCATATCGGCCATGCCAAGGCGATCTGGATTAACTTTACGCTGGGCGGCGAATTTGGCGGCAAAACGAATCTGCGCTTTGATGACACAAACCCGGTCAAGGAAGATGTAGAGTACGTTCAATCGATTCAGGAAGACGTGAAATGGCTCGGATATGAGTGGAACGAGAAACGTTTTGCCTCGGATTATTTTGACGAGATGTACAACCGTGCTGTCTTGTTGATTAAAAAAGGTAAAGCCTACATCGACGACCAAAGCGCCGACGAAATCCGTGAAATGCGCGGAACGCTGACGGAGCCGGGTAAGAACAGCCCGTACCGTGATCGTTCGGTGGAAGAGAATCTCGACCTGTTCACACGTATGCGTGCAGGCGAATTCAAGAACGGAGAGAAAGTGCTGCGTGCCAAGATCGATATGTCTGCACCGAATATCAATCTGCGCGATCCGGTTATTTACCGGATTTCACATGCACACCATCATAACACGGGCGACAAATGGTGTATCTATCCAATGTACGCCTTTGCTCACCCGCTTGAAGATGCAATTGAAGGTGTAACGCATTCCCTCTGTTCCCTGGAGTTCGAGGATCAACGTCCATTCTACGATTGGGTTATTGCCGAGTGTGAGATGGAGAACCAACCGCATCAATATGAATTTGGTCGGCTGAATCTGTCTCAGATGGTGACAAGTAAGCGGAAGCTGAAACTGCTCGTAGATGAAGGACATGTGGATGGATGGGATGATCCGCGCATGCCAACGATTTCGGGTCTGCGCCGCCGGGGTTATACACCGGAAGCTATTCGTGATTTTGTATATGAGACAGGCATTTCCAAAAACTATGGAGTTATCGACCTGCAAACGCTGGAGCACTTTGTACGTGAAGACTTGAAACTGAAAGCTCCACGTACGATGGCTGTGTTGCATCCGCTCAAAGTGGTTATTACCAACTACCCTGAAGGGCAAGTGGAATGGCTTGAAGCAGAGAACAATGTGGAGAACCCAGAGATGGGTAATCGCCAAATTCCGTTCTCCCGTGAGATTTATATTGAACAAGACGATTTCATGGAAAATCCGCCGAACAAATATTTCCGTTTGTTCCCTGGCAACGAAGTTCGTCTGAAACATGCATACTTCATTAAATGTAACGATGTGATCAAAGATGCAGAAGGTAATGTAACCGAGATTCATTGTACCTATGATGTGGAGACGAAGAGCGGCAGTGGATTCACTGGCCGTAAAGTCAAAGGAACAATCCACTGGGTAGAAGCGACTCAAGCGGTACCTGCTGAATTCCGTCTGTATGAGCCGTTGATCCTGGATGAAGCACCGGAAGCAGAGGTTGAAGTGGCAGTAGCTGGGGCTGAAGCTGAGGTTGTGGAAGAGCAACCGGAGAAAACGTTCCTGGATCAATTGAACCCGAACTCCCTTGAGATTGTTAATGGGTATGTGGAACAAGAGATGAAGGAAGCAAACGCTCAGGATAAATTCCAATTCTTCCGTCACGGTTACTTTAGTGTAGATCCGAAACACTCCGAGCCAGGTCGTCCGGTATTTAACCGGGTCGTATCCCTGAAAAGCTCGTTCCAACTGCCGAAGGCATAATGCCGTTGGAAGAACTTAAGGTCTGTTCATCAGAGTGCTGGTAAGCAGCCAAGTTATAAATTAAAGGGAGGGCATCCTTCGTCATGATCATGGCGAAGGATGCCCTTTTTGTTTTTCTGGGTCTAGCTAGATACAGTTTTAGACGTAGTAATACAATTTCGCATGAACATGAACATGAACATGAACATGAACATGAACATGAACATGAGCTAAGGCCATAGATGTGCGTATGAGGCAAGAATCTAACGAACCGAAGACACGTTATTTAAGTGTATTTGGACATTCCAGCAACGTAATGAATCGTAGACACCTTATTTCCTCGTTCGGTCTGTCTTTTTTGGATTTTTAGCGTCTTTTATGCGAAATAACGTGTCTGGGATTCCTTAGCTTTAGAATTTCGTGAAATTGCTGCAAATAAGACGTCTAAGGTTCGTTAGGAGCAACAAACCTTAGACGCCTTTTCTCTTTACTGCACCTATGCTTAATCTTTTGTTTGAATGTTTGAACGGTTTATTTACACGATAACGGAGAGGACAGAAATAACCTGAAGAAGCAGAGCGTTCGCCTTTATCCCCGGATTTTACCCTTTGAAAAGGGAATCAAAAAATCTGGGGATAACAGCGATCGGAAGGGTATTCTGTCATCGTAGTGCTCTTGTGTAAAACGATCTCTCAACTTTTTCAAACAAAAGATTATCTGTCCTCATCCATATTGCCCATCTCCGTCAACACAACCGGCTGATAGCCGTTACGTCGATTCGATAACCACATGATGCTAAATCCGACAGCGCCGATGAGCGAGAAGAATACGCCAATGCTATACATGATTTCTGCACCGAAGCTTTGGAACAACCAGCCGCCGAACAGACCGGCAATGACGCCGGAGAGACCGCCCCAGGCCATCGTATACACCGCTTGACCGGAAGAACGATAAGGTCTTGGGATAAACAGCATGGTCAGTTGCGTACCTACATAGAAGTACCCACCAAACGTAATGGAGTGCATCAACTGAATGAATACAATCTCCAGTGGGTTGTTAGCCATTGCCATGAGCTGCCAGCGAAGTGCAAACAGCACACTGATCAGAATGAGAGATGCCAGGAGCATGCTCATTTTGCGTTTGAGTAAACGGTCGAGCAGCAGGAATACGCCGACTTCGAGAATGGATGAGGTGAAGATGGCCCAGCCGACCATCTGTTTATCGCCACCCATCTCTACTATGTATAGCGACATAAAAGTACTGTTCATGGCATTAGGCACCGATACGAGTACACCCAGGCCGATAAATGCCATAAAATACGGATTGAACATGACTTTGCCAAACCGCCGAAAAGTAACCACCGGTGTATCCGAAGCAATCGGCTGTCTGGGTAGAAATACGGATAATACAAAGGCGGTGGCAATCATGCACGCAAATATAATGGATACACTGCCGATGCCAAAACGGTCAATGAGCGGTCCGGCTGCGACGGCAGTCAGCGCCCAACCGAGTGAACCCCAGAGCCGGAATGATCCAAATTTCTGGGTTGTACCATCGATATATCCAAGAATCAGACTGTTCGTTTGAGCAAATAATGGACTTTGAAAAAAATAAAAGAAAATCATGGCTACATAGATCCATGTATATGTGGGCGCATAGAATACACCCTGGGCGAGCACAAATGTGCCTCCCATCATAATCATCAGAATGATGCGAATGTTGCGAGATTTATCGCTCCAGAAACCCCAGAACGGGTTGGCAAACAAGGATACAAAGGGTCCAATCGCCATGAGACTGCCAATCTCCAGTTTGGTCATACCAATCTCTTGCAGATACAACTGCAGGAATCCGGCGAAGATGGAGATGGCTCCATATATGAAAAAGTTATATAGTTTCAGAGAAACCAATGAGGGATTGCCTCTTGAAGGTGCAGGTCTGTCCAATTAAGCCATTCCTTTCAAATGCATATTGTTCAATGTATCATTTGTTGAAAGGGGATTCAATGCATAGCGAACGTTTTGAAATTGATGTAGTCAAACACATACCAGGAGGGAGGATAACAACATGAACACGCGTGAATGGACAGGCATCATATTGGCAGGGGGGTTATCCAGCCGCATGGGGACCAACAAAGCCATGTTGGAACTGAACGGTTCCGTTGTACTGCAACATGTCACAAAGGCCATGAGACCCGCCGTATCCCGTATCATCGTGGCTGCCGGACCCAATGTGACAACCTACGGTGCAATAGGCTACGACTGCGTTCAGGATCACTATCCGGGGAAGGGGCCACTCGCCGGTCTTCACGCGGCGCTGGAAGCTTCCGATACAGACTGGAATCTGGTATGCGCCTGCGATATGCCGCTCCTGCAAACGTCCTTTTTTGATGGGATAAAAAAGCTGGCCGAGTCGCATGACTCTTATTCTGCTATCGTTCCACGCGTGGATGGACGTGTCCATCCACTTGCAGGTGCTTATCACAAGCGAGTGCTCCCTGATCTGGAGCAACGTCTGATACAGGATCATCTTCGAGTCATGCGATGGCTTGAAGAGATCGGTTGCTGTTATGTCGAAGCGGAAGAGCTTGAGAGAGCGGGTGTTCACCAAGTAGCGATGCAAATGAGTAATATGAACACGCCGGAAGAGTACGAGCGTATCCGTAATCAAGATTCTGGACTCGATTCCGATCTGTAGGATACAGGAGCGCCTGATGTATCTGCATGATGATTGCGATATTGAAGCGGGCTTTGGCCTGTCCAACGTTTGAATTGTCTGCTGAAATGGGACAGATGGGTGTAACCGAGCTTCCACGCAATTTCCCCGAGCGACAGCTCTGGCTGTTCGATCAGCACTTTGGCCTCCTGCAACTTCAAGCTGGACAGGTAAGCCCTGGGGGAACGCCCGTACACCTTGCGAAAGACCTGCAAACCATATCCCGGGCTGATGCCAAACGAGGATATAATCTGCTCTACTTTGACCGTGGTTACACTGCTTTCCTTGGTTCGAAGCTGGGCATGGAATGCCTGCTTGATCGCCTCCGCTATAGCTCCCGCATAATGCATGGCTGTTGGCGCTGGTGCATGTGAAGCAGCAACGGAAGTGGTGGACTCCGGTTCATTGTCAGCAGCTTGGGACAACAGGGCGAACAGTTCAAACATGCGTGCCTGCATGATCATTTTGTCGGTGGAGGTATAGGCCTCAGATACGTTAATCATGTCCATCCAACTCTCCAGCACAACGCGAATCTTCTTATTATCTGCCGTACCTGCTGCGTAGATTCGGCTGTGCTGTGACATCAGCTTCAGAGTGAAGACGGGATCATCCACATTAAAGTGAGCGCTAAAATAAGTCATGCCTTCCGTGGATACACATTGATTTGTATGTTTGAACCCGGGAGGAATGAGAAGAATGGAACCTTCCTCCACGGTATAGGTATACCCGTGAATCACACTCTCCTGCGTACCTTCGATGATCAACATAATCTCAAAGCCCGGATGTGATTCCTCCGGCATCGCCCATCCATAGGGTACTTGTTGGCTGTGAGCACCATAGAATTTGATGTTACAGTCGATAATAGGCAGCCAGTGGGCCAGCGTATGGTGAGGCATTTCTCGGAGCTGTGATCGGATATCCATCATATTCACCTCGGAAAAGGGTAAAAACAACTTGCCTTATACAATCGGCACCCGTAGTATACTTCATTATAATCAGTTTAACGCAAGCATGGATAATCCATGGAATACATCAGCGTTTGAAGTGGTTGCTGAACAATCCAAGTTCTTCAACCGACATTAATGTAAACGCTACCATTATGGATTGGAATATGTCAACTCTTGCACACGTCAAGATCATTATATTTTCCACCTAAAAAGGAGATTAAATCATGGACAAATTATTATATGGCGTAGCTTATTATGATGAATATATGCCCTACGAAAGATTGGACAAGGACATTCAGATGATGAAGGATGCAGGGATCAACGTGGTCCGCATTGCAGAATCAACCTGGAGTACCCATGAACCGCAGAATGGTGTATTTGACTTCTCTTCCGTAGACCGCGTGTTGGATGCCATGCATGAGGCAGGGATTCAGGTTATCGTTGGCACACCAACGTATGCTGTTCCAACGTGGATGGTCAAGGAACATCCGGACGTTCTGGCTACAACCTCACAGGGACCTGGCAAATATGGCGCAAGACAGATCATGGACATTACACATCCAACCTATCTATTCTATGCCGAGCGGATCATCCGCAAGCTGATCTCTCGGGTAAGCACACATCCAGCGGTAATCGGTTATCAGACAGATAACGAGACGAAGCATTACAATACGGCTGGAGATAATGTACAACTGCAATTCGTGAAATACATGCGTAACAAGTTCAGTTCTCTGGATGAACTCAACAAGGAATTTGGCCTTGATTACTGGAGCAATCGGATCAATAGCTGGGAGGACTTTCCGTCTGTTGTAGGAACGATTAACGGCAGTCTGGGCGCTGAGTTTGCCAAGTTCCAGCGTCTGCTGGTAACCAATTTTTTGGCTTGGCAAGTGGGGATCGTGAATGAATACAAACAGGAAGGACAGTTTGTTACCCAGAACTTTGACTTCGATTGGCGTGGATATTCCTACGGCATTCAAGGGGATGTGGACCATTTTGCCGCATCGAAACCTTTTGACATCACCAGTGTGGACATCTACCATCCTTCCCAAGATGATCTGACGGGCATTGAAATTTCATTCGGCGGGGATGTGGCGCGTTCGACCAAACAATCGAATTATCTGGTACTGGAGACCGAAGCGCAGGCTTTCTGGCATTGGGTTCCCTATCCGGGGCAGCTGCGCTTGCAGGCATTCAGTCATCTGGCATCAGGAGCGAATATGGTTGCCTACTGGCACTGGCATTCGTTGCACAATTCGTTTGAGACGTACTGGAAAGGATTGCTCAGTCATGACTTTGAACCGAATCCGGTGTACAACGAAGCGAAGACCATTGGCAGGGATTTTGCAAGGCTGAGTCCAAAGCTCGTGAATCTGAAGAAAACGAATCGGGTGGCTGTGCTGTTCAGCAATGAGGCACTGACATCAATCAAATGGTTTGGGTTTAACTTCACCAGTGACAAGAACTACAATGACGTGGTGCGCTGGATGTACGATGAATTGTATAAAATGAACATTGGCTGTGACCTCATCGACCCATCGGTTGAGAGTTATACGGAGTATGATGTGCTCGTTGTACCTGCTCTGTATGCTGCTTCGGATGCATTGCTGGAAAAATTAAATCAATTCGTAGAGGATGGCGGACATATCGTCTACTCGTTCAAAAGCGGATTTGCAAATGAGCATATCAAGGTACGCTCTACCCGCCAGCCCGGCCTGATTAGTGAGGCATGCGGGATCAGTTATAACCTTTTTGTAGAGCCAAAACATGTTTCGCTGCGCAATGATCCATTCGAGGTTGGTGAGGAGCAGAACCAGATTCACACCTGGATGGAACTGATTACACCAACAACGGCTGAAGTACTCGCTTGGTATGATCATCCACATTGGGGTGAATATGCGGCAATTACCCAGAATGCCTATGGAGAAGGCAAAGCAACCTATGTCGGCTGTTATACCAGTTCTGCGGTGATCCGTAAGTTGTTGGAACGTGTCATGAAGGAAGCGGGCGTATGGGGAGCGGATCAGGAGCTGGCTTTTCCTATCATTGTGAAGACAGGTGTGAACGATCAGGGGAACACGATTCGCTACTATTTCAATTATTCGGATGAGGCAACATCTTTCGTGAATGCTTATGGAGAAGGGACTGAACTTCTGGCAGGAACCCCGATTGCTGCTGGAGAGAAGATCGAACTGGAGCCATGGGGCATACGGATTGTCGAACAATAATAGGAAATAATAGAGTAGGCAATGGATGTTGAACTATAAATTTACACAAAAACGGAGATGACAGAAATAACCTAACGAAGCGAAGCGTGCGCCTTTATCCCCGGATTTTCCCTTTTCAAAAAGGGAATCAGAAAAAATCTGGGGATAACAGCGATCGAAGGTTGTTCTGTCATCGAAGTGTCCGTGTAAATAGCATTAGTTGTAACATTTCCAAACGAATATAAAGACCAAAGCGCCCTCAGCTTCCATGCTGGGGCGTTTGTCTATTTTAGCTCAGGAGTGGATGCGCTGTGTTTACCGAATGTTATCGGAAGCTGATAGATCCTTTCAAACGTAGCATTCGCAATAAATTGATTCTTACCATGACGCTGCTGGCCGTTCTGCCCGTCATTGCCATGACCGCTATGGCTGCTGAGAATACCCGCTCTTCCATGGAAGAGGAGATTATGGAGACCAACCGAGCCAATATGAACTGGGCCTCCATCTATCTGGGTGAACAGTTCGCGCGCATGAACAACATTATCTATTCGATTCAGATCAGTGACGAATTGCATCAATATCTGGCGTTGAACGAGGAAGCGCCGGCAGCCAGTCGGTTCGATGAACAGAAGGCCATGTTCAATATGCTGAACAGTGTATACTATTCGGCTGGCAATTATGTATTTGGCGTTGAACTGTACCTGAAGGAATTGGACACCTTATTCACCTTCAACTCGATGGATTCTCGCATCAAAGCGGTATCGGAAATACCGGAAGGATATCATGAGCTTTTTGCACAACATAAAGATTTTACGATTATCAATGATCCGGACGATCCGCAAAAGTTTCACATGACCCGCAGCATGAACCGCTTCGAGGATCAGGCACAGATCGGCGCCATCAGTCTGGAGGTCAAGTGGGCTGAGTTCAACCAGACCCTGGAGCTGCTGGATAGCCGGGGTGACTATGCGGTATACATTGCTGACAGCACGGGCAGTCCGGTCTATCAGCCAAACCAAGATATTCAGCCTTCAGCGGAAGCACTGGGGAAATTGGCAGGCACAAAAGAAAGTTCGGGGTTTATCCGTACAGCCAAGGAGTACGTATTCTTTCATTCCATTGAGCCGTCAGGACTGCGTGTGATCAAGATTGTACCTGCCCATGTTGTTAACGAAAGTGCCTTGGAAACGATGAAATACGGATTGGTTGTGGGTGGCCTGGCCACTGTCATATCTGTAGGACTAGCTGCGCTCGTAGCCTGGCGTACATCGAAGCCCATTGTCAGATTGGCAAATTCCATGAAGGGTATTCAACTGATCAAGGACAGGGAAGTGGTGCGAAGCGGTCGGGTAGATGAGATTGGTCTGCTGGAGAAAAATCTGCACGGCATGGCTAGTCGTATTCGGGAACATATTCGCGACAACTATCTAATGAATCTGGAGAAGCAGACGGCCGAGCTCAAAGCACTGCAATCTCAGATCCATCCGCATTTCCTGCAAAATACGTTGCAGATGATTGGCGGCATGGTCTACTCGCAAAAACCGGCAGACAGTTACAAGGTCATTCGAGCCTTAAGCGAGATGTTTCGTTATATTGTGCGAGCGCCGGATGGACTTGTACCCCTACAGTCTGAACTGGACCAGCTGGAGCATTATATGCTGATTCAGAAGCAGCGTTTTGCCGGCAGGCTTGAATATACACTGGAAATCACCGGAGAACTTCGGGCGTGTTATATCCCCAAGTTGTCTTTGCAACCCATTGTGGAGAATGCATTTTTGCATGGTCTGGAGAAGAGACAGGGCGAGTGGAAGCTGGGTATTAAGGTCGTCTGTGAACCTACAGATGTAACCATTCGAATTTGTGATAACGGCGTGGGTATGGATGCTGAGAAACTAACGGAGATGCAGTCCAGACTGGAGCGGCTTACCCGGCAGGCAGATCGGGTGTGGAGTTCAGGTACAAGTATTGGACTGGTTAATGCGGCCTCACGAATTGTAATGCATTTTGGACCTGAATATGGGATGAGCATAGAAAGTGAATACGGACAGGGGACAAGCGTTACGGTACGAATCCCCTGCAATACAGGAGGCGAAGCCTTGTGAACAAGGAACTGTACAGAGTGCTGTTGGTGGATGATGAACCGTGGAACCGGGATATTTTGCGCAACCTGGGAGATTGGAATGAACTCGGCATGACCGTTGCAGGTGAGGCAGAGGATGGCGAGCAGGCCATTCAACTGGTCAAGCAGCATCAGCCTCACATTATCATTACGGACATGCGCATGCCCGGCACAGACGGTGTGGAGCTGTTGCAGACGCTTAGCGGACAATACCCACAGATCAAGGTGATCGTGGTGAGCGGATATGATGACTTCAATTATGCAAAACATGCGATCCGGCATCGGGCTGCAGATTATCTGCTCAAACCGGTGAATCCGGATGAACTGAATGGTGTACTTGCTAAATGTGCAAAGGAATTGGAAAAGGTTGAATCAGCACCTGAATCATGGGAATCGTACCCATCTTCGTTCGCAGGTGAGTTCTCCCTGTTTCAGCAGCAGGCTCGCTTGCGGTTTAATGACCTAAACGTTCAGAGTCTGCGGGAGTGGTTCCAGCAATTACAGCAGAAGCTGGAACGATGCGAGATTAACAGACCTCGGCAGCTTGGAAGGGTGGCTCATGAATTACAGGCTTTGCTGGACGAACTGTGCGTCTCCAATGGCTTGTACGAGCGGCCCGAAGCAACGGCGCTACCTCCTGCGTCTGCGCTGGCTTCCATCGAATCCACGATCACATGGATTTCGACTCCGTACTATCAGGCTTTGGAGCAGCTGATTGCGCAGCGTAAGTTCAAGAATAAGCTGAACCTGGACGAGGTGAAACAATACATTGAGCAGCACTGTATGGAGATGATTACGCTGGAGCAGCTCGCCCAGATCTTTTTTGTCAGCAAGGAATATCTCAGCAAGGTATTCAAGAAAGAGTATGAGGTGAATGTGACCGACTATGTTGTCCAATTACGTATGACGAGAGCGAAAGAATGGGTGATGGATGAACAGATTCCGTTCAAGCATATTGCCGAGATGGCGGGTTATGAGGATGTGTCCTACTTCTATCGAGTGTTTAAGAAGCATTTCGGAATATCTCCAGGGGAGATGCGGAAGGGACAGGCTCGTATATCAGGCAATTCAGCCAGTAGCACGGAATGAGCCGTTTGATAGAGCATTTGCGGCAGGATTAAGGTTTAAAATAATCCAATACACAAGTCTAATTTTGTCCAATGAAGCGCTTTCATTTTCTGATATATAATGAGCCTATGAAAGACAAACCAGTTACACACCGGGAGGTCATAAGAGATGAAAGTATGGAAAAGCGTAGCAAGTGCAGTACTGGTCAGTGTTCTGCTCGCAGGTTGCGGTTCCAATGCAGGAACGGACAATGGGCAGGAGGAATCGGCATCAGGCAGCACGGTATCACTCAAAGTATTCGTTGCACAACCTCGGCTGAAAGAACATTACGATAAATATATAGAACAGTTCAAAGCCAAGGAGAAAGCAGAGAAAAACATTGAGGTGAACGTGCAACTGGAGATGCCGCCAGCGGACAATGCCCCTCAGATTCTGAAGACTCGTCTCGCCTCCAATGATGCACCAGATGTGTTCGCCCTGCATGCAGTCAATGAGATTCCACCATTCAGCAAAGCTGGTTATCTGGAAGACCTGTCGGGCCAACCTTTTGTCGATAAGCTGCTGGATTCGGTTAAACCTTCCATAACGGATGCGGAGGGTAAAATCGTAGCTATTCCATTGGAAACAGTATCATGGGGCTATCTGTACAATAAAGATATTTTCAAAGAGCAAGGGCTGGAAGTGCCAACGACGTTAACGGAAATGAAAGCGGTCGTGGAGAAACTCAAAGCAGCCAACATTACACCGTTTGAACTGTCCTACAAAGAAGCCTGGATTCCGCAATTATTCCTGCCACTTACCGTGGGTGCATTAACTCAGTCTGAGCACAAAGACTTCGTGGAGAAGATGAATCAGGATCAGGGCTCCTTCTCCGATATGAAAGCATTGTTTGATATCTTTGATCTCGTCAATGCCAATGGAACGGACAAAGCGCTGGAAGTGGGCGGAGATGATGGTTCAGCAGCCTTCGCATCAGGAAGCGCCGCGATGTGGATTCAGGGACCCTGGTTTGCCGAAACCATTCTGAAGTCCAACCCGGACTTGAACTTTGGTGTAGCACCAATGCCGATCAATGACAATCCGGATGATACCAAAATCAATCTGAGCACCTCCACTTCGCTGGCAGTATCGTCATCTAGCAAAAACAAAGAAGTGGCACTCGATTTCGTGAACTACATTCTCGATGACAAGGATTCAAGTGCATTCTTCGAAGCGCTCAAATTTAATCCGATTGCCAAGATCCATGACTTCAAGAGCTTCCCGTGGGTAGACGATGCCCAGAAATATGTGAGTGAAGGTAAAGCTTATGAGGACCCATCCCTCCCTCAAGCGGTGAAAGACGAGTCAGGCAAAGCGTTGCAAGGCTACTACTCTGGGCAATTAAATCAACAGCAGGTTATCGATGCGCTCGACAAGGCGTGGAAATCCTACAACAAAGTCAACAAGTAAGGAGCTGTGAGGAATGGAGTATCCGCTTTTGTTGGCAAATCTCAACGGTCTGAGAGTTTTGTCAACAAATGAGCGGTACTTTGTTTCGTCAGAGTCTCCAAGCAGATGATACGGCAGGCAGAACGTTCTTCGTTCCCTCGTTTACAATCATCCGCTTCGAGTGAAAAGGGGGAGAACCAATGGCTACGAATGTGTTCAAGAAGTATCTGTCACTGCTCGCGTTCACTGCGCCGGCCTTTGTCATCTATGCGATTTTCCTGCTGTATCCCACGTTTAGTGGCATGTTCTATAGTCTGACGGATTGGAACGGACTTAATCAGGATTACAGCTTTATCGGTCTGGGCAACTTCGTGGAATTGTTCAAAGAAGATCCTGACTTTCTGAACTCTCTGTGGTTCACGATGAAATATGTAATATTTATGCTGATTCTGCAAAATGGAATTGCCTTGCTGCTCGCTGTGTTGATTGAGTCACGGACGCGTAGCAAAGGGCTTTTCCGGACGCTGTTCTTCATGCCTAACATGATCAGTACAATCATCAGTGCTTTCATGTGGACATTCATCTTCTCTCAGGTGCTGCCACAGCTCGCAGAGAAACTGGCTTTCTCGTTCCTCGACCAGCAATGGCTGGGTGATCCGAAGTTTTCATTTTACTCCATTATGATCGTATCGCTCTGGAACGGTGTGGGGTATATGATGATCATCTATCTGGCTGCTCTCCAGGGTGTCCCGAAAAGTCTCAAGGAAGCAGCTGTTATTGATGGGGCCAACGCATTCCAAGTACTGCGCAATGTGGTGTTGCCGATGATTACTCATGCCGTGACCATCTGTTTCTTCCTGACGCTGAACGGAGCATTCAAAGTGTTCGAAGTGGTGTATGGACTGACTGGTGGTGGACCGGGCCGGGCCACGCAGGTGATCACGATGAATATCTATGAAGAAGCGTTCTCCAACAACTTCAGATATGGCTATGCGAGTGCCAAATCGGTTGTGCTGTTCATCATCGTACTCATTTTTACACTCATCCAGATCACCGTCATGAAGAAGAAAGAGGTGGAAGCATGAGTATGCAACGACTGAACAGTTATCTGATTCGACTGCTGCTGATTCTGGGCTCTCTCGTCGCTATGCTGCCGATCTACATGGCGGTTGTGAACTCTTTCAAAACACAGGGTGAGATGTTCCAATCTTTTCTCGCGCTACCAACAACGTTGCACTGGGAGAATTATTCGGACGCGTTTAACAAAATCAATCTGTTGGGCAGTTCCATGAACTCGGCAATTGTATCCTTTCTGGGGATTGGGGGAATCGTATTCTGTGCCTCACTTGCGGGATACAAGCTGTCACGTACCTCCGGACGTTTGAGCAACCTGATCTTCTTCCTGTTTGTTGCATCCATGCTGGTGCCGTTCCACTCGATCATGATTCCGCTGACACGGGTAGCCAAAGGCATGGGGGTGCAAGGAAGCACGTACGGATTGGCCCTGATCTATATAGGACTTGGCGTGAACATGGCAATCTTCCTCTATCACGGGTTTGTGAAGTCCATTCCGCGTGAATTGGAAGAATCAGCTCAGATGGACGGATGTAATGAGTTACAGACATTCTTCCAGATTATCTTCCCACTCTTGCTGCCGATCACAGTCACCATCGCGATTCTGGACTTCCTGTGGATCTGGAATGACTTCTTGTTGCCACTGCTCATGCTGACCGATGTGAATCGTTATACGCTGATTCTGTCCACAAACATGCTGTTTGGTGAATATAATAAGGAATGGCCATTGATTCTGTCCTCCCTGGTACTGACTGCGATTCCGGTTATTCTGATCTATGCGTTCTTCCAGAAGTTCATCATGGAGGGTATTGCGGAGGGTGCGGTCAAAGGATAGAACGTTCAAAGGAATCCCGCAGCGCATCTGGTGTTTGCCCGTTCTGTTATTCGAACACACTTACGAAACTTACGCAAATAGCCTTGATCTGAAGGACGTGGTCCTTCAAGGTCAAGGCTGTTTTTTTGATTGTGAAATCAGGAAAAAGCATTCGTCGAAGTCAGGAGCCAGAATCCATAAGCCTGTGGACAGCCTCTGCCAGGCATTGTAGTCCACGCTCCATCTCATCGGGGGAAGCATAAGCGTAAGACAGCCGAATATGACTCGCATCTAACCGGTCATACAGATAACCCGGGTGGATAAGTACATTTTGCTCCAGACAGGTATGGAACAATTGGCGGATAGAGAGCGGAGAGACAGTGAATTGCAGCCAGATGTAAAACCCGCCAGCGGGTATTTCCCACTCCGCAATCCCATGGAAGTGACGTTGAAGCAGCTCCAGCATGAAGTCTCTGCGTTTGCGTAGTTCAGGACGAAGGCGTTCCATATGTCCAGCGTGATGTCCTTCTGCGAACCACAGGGCAGCAGCTTCTTGGGCGAGTGAACTGGTACCATAATCGGTCTGCATCTTGATATCTGCGAGACGACGAATGACCGGCTCTGGCCCAACCAGCCATCCGAGGCGCAGTCCAGGACTGACTGCCTTTGACAGGGTGCCCATATGCAGCACCCGTCCTTCCTGGTCACGCGCCTTCAGCGATGACGGAGGAGGTGTATCCAGCCACAGATCACTGTAGGCGGCATCTTCCAGTATGGAGATGCCTATTGTTCGAGCGGTGGTCATGAGTTCTTCCCGGCGGTGATCACTCATCACAGAGCCGGTGGGATTATGGAAGCTCGGGATCGTATAGAGAAGCGAGATGTGGTCTTGATCTTTGACATGCTGCGCCGCGTCCTCCAGACGTGCAATGTGAACGCCTTCGTTATCCATCGGGATACCACTCATTTTCAACCCTGCTGACTGAAAGGCGTGAATCGAATAGAGATACGACGGTTTTTCCAGCAGAACCGCTGATCCGCGAGGGAGCAGTCCGACCGAAATCAAATGCAGTGCCTGAAGAGAACCCGATACGATCAGTATGGAATCTGGAGAGGCTTGAATGCCGGTAGTCTGCAAATGGACGGATAAAGCCTCACGAAGCTCCAAGCTTCCTTGAGGTTCCAGATAGTTGAGTGTACGAGAACGATGGGACAGGGAGTACAGAATGTCGTTGAAAGCATCCTGAGGCATCAGCTTCGGGGCAAGCTCCCCTGTACCAAGACGTATGATGCCAGGTCGGAATTCAGCCTGATTAATCTGCTGGATCTCGGGCAGGTTGGGATAATACCAGCCCTCCTCAATGGCTTCATTCCAGTTGGGCATCGCTTCGTGAGCCATACCATGCCAACCGGAGCCGGAAATATAGGTTCCCCCGCCATGTCTGCCTTCAATCAGACCAGCGGCGGCCAGATTATCAAGGGCGGTGACTAATGTACTGCGGTTCACCCCCATGGACTCAGCCCACATTCGCTGTGAGGGGAGACGATATCCTGCGGACCATTCGCCCGTTGTGATTTTCTGCCGGATATAGGCTTCAATCTGGCGATATAAGGGCAAGTCGAGAGAAGGGTTCGGCTTCCACCCCATGCTTAGCCGAGAATCAGAACGTTCCATAACTGGCAGAATCACCTCCGTTTTTCTTTGTAACGAACACTATATCATTTGGTTGGGTCTGATGCCATCCAAGTGGTTGGTTACGTCAGCCATCATCTGCCCTACTATGGAATACAGAGATAAGGGGGAAGCGCGATGGAGGTTGTTATTCACGCAGTGGTTCTGGCGTTTGGCCTGATCTTGCCACTGGGTGTGCAGAATGTATTTATTTTTAACCAAGGCATGAGACAGAGGCGTTATATACATGCCCTGCCTGCTGTAATAACGGCAGGGGTCAGTGATACGTTGTTGATCGGGGCAGCCGTTGGAGGGGTGTCGCTCATTTTGCTGCAATGGCCATTGCTAGCGAATGTGTTGTATGCAGTAGGAAGCCTGTTTCTGCTATATATGGCATGGAGTATTTGGAGGTCGTCGGAATCCGTGGAAGGTTCCCAGACGGTAATGTCAGCGGGGCGACAGATTGCGTTCGCCGCATCGGTATCTTTACTCAATCCCCATGCTCTGCTGGACACGGTTGCCGTGATTGGCACCAGTTCACTTCAGTATGAAGGGGTGGAGCGCATCTATTTTGCCCTAACAGCCGCGGCTGTATCGTGGATATGGTTCTTGGGACTTGCAGGCGCAGGCAGGGTGATTGGCAGAACGGATCGAACTGGACGCATCAGTCTGGTGTTTAATCGGTTTTCCGCTTTGGTCATGGTTGGACTGGCGGTTATGATGCTGTGGAAGCTCATCTATGCATAGAAGGACCGTGATGTAGCGGGCTAATTTTATTTAAAATAAAAAAACTCCCCGTGACGTCTATCGCGCAGGGAGTTCAATGTGGATGCTGAATGTGATTATCAGCATGCCTGGTGATCAAGTTATTGAGTTGGAACTGTAGTGCTCGATAACGCTTTGGTGTTGTGTCTCTTATATATGGTTGGTCATTTGAATTAGGGTCATCGTAATCGGATCTATTCCGCCTTCAGCAGCATGGATTCAATAAACACTTTCAGATCACGGCTTACACTGTTCAACTGATCAATGACCTCGCTGAACTCGGTTACCAGCACCGCTTGTTGGTTGCTAGACTGTGAGATGGATGTGATCTCCTGCTCCATCTGCTGAATGGAATGCTGAACATCTTTCAAGGAACGTTCGATATTCACCGTAGCTTCTTTGGTACCTGTAGAAAGTTTACGTACTTCAGATGCAACGACGCTGAATCCGGCACCTGCTTCACCTGCTCGGGCCGCTTCGATGGCTGCATTCAGGCCTAGCAGATTGGTCTGTTCTGAGATTTCACGGATGAATGCGGCGACTTTGTTGACTTCGCCTGAGTTCTGCACAGCCATGCGGGTATTATCCAAAATCTGCGTGGAAGATGCCGTCAATTGCTCGGATTGGGCGGCTACCGTCTGCACCATATCTGTTAATTTTCCGCTGATACCACCGATCAATTCTGTGAAGTACTCCAGTTTTTCCTCGTTCTGAAGAGAGAAACCAATGGCAAGTGTGCCCACGATATTTCCTTGTTCATCTCGAAGTGGGGTGGCCGCCGAGTTGATTGATGTGCCATAGAATTTCGCATCAATACGGTTCGCTGAAGTTTCCCCATGTATAAGTGCCCGGCGTAGTGTAGGGTCATCGAGGGAAACGGGGTCTCCAGCCTTGATGCCCAGATCGAGTTCGTTGCTGGGAACATAATACCAGAACTTCTCCGTGTCGGTTACTGCAATCATGATATCGTGTTCTTTCAGCATAATTTTAAAATATGGACTTGCTGCAACGAGTGCCTCAACGATGTTCAATAAGGTTCAGCTCCTATAATGTATGTGTATCATCTAGATGTATTGTATACATCGTCAGAATGAGGTTGATCTTGAAGGCCTGATAAGGGCATAACGTATATTAATTAAATTTTCAACAAATGAAACAGGAGAATTGATGATTTTCAGAAAATTATGAAAATATAACGAAAAAGCAGACAAGAACATCATGTTCTTGTCTGCTTTGGGTATTCGCCTATTCCTTGTGACACGCTCCACTTCACGTTATGAATGCTGATTCACGTAAGGGGTCACCGAGCCAGCGTTACCTCTTCCGTTGTGTGAGGAGGTCATCCTGACGGTACAGATATATATCCATACGCAGGAATGCCCGGTTGTGTTATATGCGTACTGTTGTTATCCGCCAATCTGGGACATGCGTCGTACCGTCGGTGTATGAGATTGCATTTTTTGTTCCAAAGCCAGAGCCATCTCATGATTCTTCGGTTTCGTACCCAGCGCTTTGAGGAAAAGTGCCGCCATGGCATTCGGATCATCCACGAAGCGGCGGACATTATACTCATCTGACCAGTAGAGGCAAGCTTTGATATGTCCATCAGCGGTCAGCCGAAGTCGGTTGCAATTGTCACAGAAGTGATCGCTCACGGGATGAATCAATCCAAATGTGCCTTCGGAGCCCGCAATTTTCATATTGCGTGATGGGCCATTGCCCGCAGGGCCTGTTGTATTCTCTACCGTCCAGCCTGCTTCAGCACATACATCTGTCACGGCTTCCAGCGGCAAATAAGATTTGCGCCATGAATCCGAAGCCTGTCCAATCGGCATATATTCAATAAAACGCACATGAAGAGGTTGATCAATCGTCATTGCAATAAAATCCTTGATCTCATCATCGTTGATACCCTTCATCAGCACAACATTCAGCTTGATCGGAGCAAGGCCAGCGGCAGTTGCAGCTTCAATGCCTTTCAGCACCTTGTTCACATCTCCGCCGCGGGTAATCATGGAGAAGCGATCAGCGCGCAGGGAATCCAGACTGATGTTAATCCGGTTCAACCCAGCATCTTTCAACGCCTGAGCTTGTTTGTCCAGTAGAAGAGCGTTGGTAGTCAGAGCAATATCGTCAATCCCGTCAATTGCCGAGATCATGCTGACGAGCTTGTGCAGATCCTTCCGTACCAGCGGTTCGCCCCCCGTGAGCCGAACTTTACGCATGCCCATCGGAGCAAGCACTTTCAGCACCTGTGCAATCTCTTCGTAGCTCATAATCTCATCATGTGGAGCAAACTCCATACCCTCTGCGGGCATGCAATACACACAGCGTAAATTACAGCGGTCCGTAACAGAAATACGGATGTAGTCATGTATCCGGCCAAATGAATCCTGAAGCAGTTCCATGCAGACCACCCTTTCATCGGTTCAGATTGGAAATCTTCTATTATAAATGATACGACAATTTCAAAAGGAACAGTTGCATCAAATTTTAGCTATTTCTCCAATCCGCGTCAACGATGACGTCAGATGACAGCATTTTTGGCGGGGTGATTCAGATGGAATTGTCCCACGAGTTGTTGCAGAAAAACCGTAATGGCTTCCACGTTATGCGAAGAATGCTGAACCTGCAACATATCACGGATCAGCTCCATCATTTCTGCTTCTACCTCGGCAGAAGTCGCCCGATTTTGATGACTAATTGCAGCAATATTCTCCATCAGCATGACCACTTGATCCACGACTTGAGTGCGCTCAGGTTCTTCAGCAGTAGCATTTTGCAGAAGTTGCGAAGCGGCCTGAACCAGTGTTGTTCCTTCAGCAAGTACCTGATCACCCTCTGTGATCAATTGAGATGCAGCTCCTGCTGCCGTTGAGATTCGGTCCAGAATCTGATGAATATTTTCAGTTGAAGAGCGGGATAACTCGGCTAGCTTGCGGATTTCCCCTGCCACGACCGAGAACCCTTGGCCATGTTCGCCCACGCGTGCAGCTTCAATGGTGGCATTCAGAGCCAGCAGGTTGGTCTGAGCTGAAATTTCATCAATGATAGCCAGTGCACGGTAGATCTCTTTCATGGTATCCATGAAGGACAGGATGGTCCGGTTAGTATCGGATACCGCTCCTGAGATTTGGGTCATTTTATCGCCGATTCGTTCCACTTCCTGCTGGGCGACGCTGATCTGTTCGGTAGCAGAGGTCTCCAGTTGTTGCAGCGTTATGCGCATGTGATCAGCAGCGATCTTGGCCTGGTCGAGATCTTCCAGTTGGGTGCGAATGGCCTGAATCATCGAACCAAGCTTGTAGTTCACACGTTCAGTCGTGCCTTGGGTTGTCTCTGTTGAGGTTCGCATCTGATACTGGTTGTCCATAACGTCTACCGTGGCAAGTTGTACCTTCAGCATAATGCCTTCGAGAGAATCAATCATGTTGTTGATCCACTTCGCCAGTTCACCTGATTCATCTTGGGCAAAAGCAGACGTGTTCAGGCGCTGGGTCAGATCACCCCTGCCTTCGGCGTTAATTCGAATAAATCGGCTGATGCGACGCAAGTCTTCATGAACTCGTTGATATTGGCTACGATGCAGCTGTAATGCAGTGAAGAATCCGAATAACACGTTAAAAGCGGCCATTGCTGCCGCGCTCCAACCACTACCAGTGAAGGCATAGACAAGAGCTGCTCCTGCAACGCCTGACAAAAGCGTGAAGAGACTGTGTTGCTTGAACTGGCGCCAGCCGATGCTTCGTATCCGATACACTTCCTCCAGATCCCCTTCACACATCATGCCCCAGCGATCAGGACAGTGTGGCAGCTGGAAGGTGATGCCTTTGCCGATCACAGAAATATGGCGGTAATCCGAGTAGCCGGGAAAGGCTACGAACAGATTGGAACCATTCTGAATGGTGTTTGCTACTCCGGGGTGTAGTTCTCCGGTCGATGGATCAGTGAACATGAGTTCCAGCTCGGTATGCTCCTTAACGGAAACGATACCCCATTCGGTGGTGACACCATCTTTGAGATTTTCCCCATGTGTAAAGGTACGGTCTTCGAATCGACTTCGGGATAAGGCGGTGCCGGGTTGCAGATGGGGCCGTAATATCGACTCAGCCATAAAGAGGTAATTGTCACCGGAATCGGGATAGATATGACCTGATTCTCGTTGGATCAGGTCACCGAGTACATCCCCGGGAACACGGCTGCATAATGAACCGACATATCGACCTTCCTGCAGGATTGGGGAGATAAACAGCAAGGTGACATCATCGTGAAAAGCGGACGAGCGTGGACCAATATCCAACGTCAGTGGATCAGAATATGGGCCATATAAGCATTTTTTGCCATGACGATCTGCTCTGGAGTATTTCAATCCTGGTCCAATTAAAGCTTCGTAATCTTCATAGATCTGTCCAATATGTTTCTTATATGTAGAGAATACCACCAGATTCTGTTCGTTCAGCATAAATAGCTCCGTACTGTCTACGGCTCGAATATAACTGGATTGAAACCATGCATCTAGTTTGCTTCGTTGCTGTGAACCTTGTAATACATCCTGTAATTGGACCGACTGTATCTGTTGGAGCAAACGGTCCAGGTGATTCCATTGTTCATCTGCCCAGTCCATCATAAGCTGCCGTCTCGTTTCGGCAATCCCCTCAAAAATCTGTTCCACATCTTCCTTTATATGTGCGTTCAACCGATACGATCGCCACAGCGGCAATCCTTTTCTCCATCCCAGCCAATCAAACATCATGACCACCCCGATTTCTGGATTCTCTATTCAATCTTTATACAAGAAAACGAACAAGAATACGAGGGGATATGTCATATTTTCCGAATATTTAATCAATAAATACAAATGATTGTGCGCTTGTTGTTAGGTGAAATGAATGTTAGCTATCTACGAAGAAAACTCACATGTATGTATCTGAGAATCCGTCTCATTTTACATTGTGTAACATGAACAGGCCCATACTCAAAACACACTGTATAATGTAATCTCCGCCCAAAGCGATATAGTATTATCTAACAAGCAAAACCTGTTACGTTTGTGTATATAAACCTCCCATTCAGCCTTGGTGTGCAATGAAAACAACTTCCCACAAAGGAGAATGCCCATGTCCTCCATATCCTCAGCCACAGTCCCCGAAGCCTGCCATATTGATGTAGATCATGTGTCCGTTGTTTTTGGTACAGGTACACAACAAGTGACTGCCTTGTCGGATGTTACATTCCAGATCCAGTCTAATGAGTTTGTCTCTCTGCTGGGCCCTTCCGGCTGTGGCAAGTCGACCTTGCTCCGGCTGGTGGGTGATTTACTTCAACCTACCTCAGGCACCGTACGCATTGCAGGCCAGGAGCCTGAGCGGGCTCGGCTACAGCGGCAGTTCGGCATTGTCTTCCAGACCCCCGCCTTGTTCGATTGGCGCACCGTTCGTCACAATGTGGAATTGCCCTTGGAACTGCTCGGTACCCGCCGTAAGGAGTGCCGCCGCATTAGCGGTGAACTGCTTGAAATGGTAGGGCTAACCCGCTTCGCCGACCATTATCCATGGCAACTCAGTGGAGGGATGCAGCAACGTGTATCCATTGCACGTGCGCTTGCACTTGATCCACCATTGCTGCTCATGGATGAACCCTTCTCTGCCTTGGACGAATTCACGAAAGAAAAACTTCAATTGGAGCTACTTGAGATCAAGCGCTCAACAGGCAAGACCTTCCTCTTTGTCACACACAGCATCCCCGAAGCCGTATTTCTGTCCGACCGGATCATCGTGCTCTCGGCACATCCGGGGCAAGTACATTCCATTCATTCCGTCAATCTGCCTTCCGAACGTCATAGTGAACTGAGAGAAACGGAAGCCTTCTACCACATGATTACAACCATTCGCAACTGCTTCTACGAGGAGCGTGATGAATCTCATGTCCCTGCGGTTCTTTAAACCGGGATATCGATCCTGGGTTGTCATCTGGATTATGACCATATTGGTGCTATGGGAAGGAATCGCCTGGATACTCCAACTGTTCTTGTCACCCCAGCAGGCGGCGTCTCGCCTTCCTTATCTGCACGAAGTCCTTGCAGCCTTGTTTCGTTACTCGAGTACGCTCGCAGAGCAGGGGGCTGTCACGTTTGGCAATGCAGCCATTGGTTTTGGAGGGGGAACGTTGCTTGGTCTGGGTCTGGCTCTACTCATGAGCGGGGCTGTCTGGCTAGAGCGCACGTTATCTCCATATGTTGTCTCCTCACAGATGGTTCCGGTTATTGGTCTCGCACCAATTGTGTACGGGATCATCCACAATGCGGAGTGGGCCCGAATTGTTATGGCCGCGTATGTCACTTTCTTCCCGATCATCATCCATACATTAAAAGGATTGAAAAGTGCAGCACCAGAGCATTTGGAGCTTATGCGTTCCTGTGGAGCTTCATTGACTGCACGATATATCAAATGTCTGCTGCCTTCTGCACTGCCGGGACTATTTTCTGGTATGAAAATAGCCGCTCCGCTGGCGGTGACCTCCTCCATCGTTGTGGAATTGATGGGGGCCCCCGATGGGCTCGGCGTCCTGATGGTCAGTTCGTTATATTACGGCCATGCCCAAGTTGGCATGTTCTGGGCCACCATCATGCTTAGCATTGGCATTGGCCTGATCTCGTATCTGGCCATCAGTCTGGCTGAACGTTGGCTAACCCCCTGGCAGCCTGAATTCAGGGCCAAAGGAGGCGATGCCACATGAGTGAAGGTAGAGTTTTGCAACGGAAGCGTGATGAAGGTGTGGCTATTGCTGCTGTAACTGGCGCGGCTACGCCCCTCACGGGTTCACAGATAACATCTGCTCCAGGATCAGAAATTCATGGACAACAGGGACAAGCCGAAAAGGCCAGATTGGGCTCTGGCGTTCGCAGGCGCTCAATTGTACTGAGCATGCTTCCTTGGGGTGCGGGTGTGTTGTTTCTCACCCTCTGGCAGCTCAGGTTGTTTCATTGGATATTCTCGCTGGAAAGCTACCAACTGCCTGTGCCTTCCGCGATTGCGGCATCCATTCAGGAAAATGCCAATATGCTCTTTCGATACGCGATGTATAGCGGAACCGAAATGCTGGGAGGTTTTTTGCTCGGTTCATTGTTGGGTGCTCTGGCAGCGGCAGGTGCATCATTCTTTCCAACAAGTGGCAGGGCGGCGGTTACGGTTTTGTCGGCACTGAACGCAGTTCCGATTGTGGCCCTTGCCCCGATTATGAACAATTGGTTCGGTGATGGGATCTGGTCTCGTATTGCAGTCGTCACGGTGATTACGATGGCCGCCATGGCCGTCAGCCTGTTCAAAGGACTGACTTCCATTCAGCCGCAGTACAGTGATCTGCTGAGTGGTCTAGCCGCGAGCAGGATGCAGTTTTTTTGGAAGCTGAGACTGCCTCATGCGCTACCTTCCCTCTTCGCCGGTCTGAAGATCAACATGTCGACCAGTATTATCGGGGCCATTGTGGGTGAATTTTTCATCGCCTCCCAGGGGCTGGGGTACTTGCTCTCGGATCAGATTCGACTGGCAAACATGCCCTTGGCCTGGTCCTGCATTGTTATCGCAGCCGCGCTCGGCATTGTGTTGTATGAAGCGGTTGTCCTGGCAGAAAAGCGACTCATTCCATGGAATCGTGCACGCACAGATCACTAACGTACATCTGGGTAACAACCATCCATCCATAGATCTTAATACCTGATAGAGGTTGTTCAAAAAGTCCACGGTACTGAAAAGCAGACTTTTTGAACACGGACTGATGCTTGATAAATCGTATATAAACAGGGGGTTGTTCTGTACATGTACAAAACGTTGAAGCCGGGTTTGCTGGTATTGGTCCTGTTGGTTGTTACGATGCTGAGCGCATGTTCTACGAAGTCCGAGCCGGCGGCTGAGCCTGTTGCTGCGAGTTCAGGAGGGGCGGGCGAAGCAGATCAACCCTTAACCAAAGTGAAAATTCAACTGAAATGGGTGCCGCAGGCGCAGTTTGCCGGGATCTATGCAGCGAAGGAAAAAGGTTTTTTTGCAGATGAAGGCATTGATGCCGAGATTATTCCGGGTGGTCCGGATATCGTGATAGAGCAGCAGGTGGTCAATGGTGCGGCCGATGTGGGCATTACGGGTGTAGACAGTTTGCTGGTCAGCCGGGATAACGGTCTGCCGCTCGTCTCGCTCGCCCAGATCTCGCAGAAGAGTAGTTATCGCTTGATTGCCAAGAAGTCCCTAGGCATTACTGATCCGGCTCAGATGAAAGGTAAGAAGGTCAGTACCTGGTTTGGCAGTCAGCAGTTTCAGGTGCTCGCGTTTATGGAGAAGAATGGACTCGATCCGAAGAAAGATATTGAACTGGTGAAGCAGGGCTTCACAATGGATCAGTTTTTCAATGATCAGGTAGATGTAGCGACGGCAACAATCTATAACGAATTTCACGTGGTGCTGGAAAGTGGAATGAAAGAATCTGATCTGGATGTGTTCAACATTGAAGATGCCGGTGTTGGCATGCTGGAGGATACGCTGATTGCCAAGAAGGATTGGGTAGACAACAACCGTGAGCTTGCGGTTAAAGTGACCCGTGCCATTCTGAAAGGCTGGAACTACGCCATTGATCAACAGGATGAAACGGTGGATATCGTGATGAGTAATGTGACGGATGGCAGCACCACCCGTGAACATCAGGTCACGATGCTCGAAGAGATTGCAAAGCTGATTCGCCCGGAAGGATTTACGGAGCAGCAAGTCGGCAGCTTTGTAGATGAGTCATATACCCGAACTGCAGATATTGCACTGAACTATGGCTTGATCAAAAAAGCCGCCAATCTGGACGAAGCGCTGGAGAAAAGCATCTATGAAGAAGCTGTGAAATAAGCGCGTGGAGGAGGATGACGAATGAGTTCTGTGGATCAGCAGCCTCAGCCGCTTGGCAGTACGAAGGAAGAATGGCTGGAGAAGGATCGCAAATACGTATGGCATCACATCTCGCCTCATAACGATCATCCGATGATTGCAGTGAGTGGGGAGGGTAGCTGGATTACCGATCAGGATGGTACGCGTTATCTGGATGCGATGTCGGGACTGTGGTGTGTGAATGTGGGGCATGGCCGTGAGGAGATTGCGCGGAGTGCCTATGAACAGATGAAAGCACTTGCTTATGTACCGATGACACAGAGTCACGAACCAGCGATTTTGCTGGCGGAGAAGCTGAATGAATGGCTGGAGGGGGAGTATCGAATATTCTTCTCCAACTCAGGTTCAGATGCAAATGAGGTGGCTTTCAAAATAGCCCGTCAGTATCACCATCAGAATGGTGAGCCTAATCGGCACAAATTCATCTCCCGTCACCGTGCCTATCACGGCAACTCCATGGGCGCACTGGGCGCCACCGGTCAAGCTGCTCGCAAGATCAAATACGAGCCGCTCGGCGTAGGGTTCTCTCATGTTCCGCCACCGTATTGTTACCGCTGTCCGTTTGGACGAAACAAGGATGGATGCGGACTCGAATGTGCAACCATCTATGAAGAGGTGATTCGTTGGGAAGGTCCTGAGACGGTTGCCGCAGTAATTATGGAGCCAGTGATTACAGGAGGCGGCATGATTGTGCCCCCGCCGGATTATATGCGCACCGTGCAAGAGATCTGTCAGCGCTATGGCGTGCTGCTCATTGTAGATGAGGTAATCTGTGGTTTTGGCCGCTCCGGGCAGAAGTTTGGTCATCAGAACTATGGTGTACAGCCAGATATCGTGACGATGGCAAAAGGCATGACCAGTGCGTATTCACCGCTATCAGCAACGGCGGTGCGAGCCGATCTGTATGAGACGTTCCGAGAGCCCGGACCGGATGCCCATTTTCGCCATGTGAATACCTTTGGTGGAAATCCGGTGTCCTGCCGGGTGGCACTTGCGAACCTGGAAATTCTGGAACGAGAGAATCTGGTCAGCCGGGCGGAAGAGCTGGGATACCTGCTTCGTGAGAAGCTGGGGCCACTACTGGAGCTGTCCATTGTGGGGGATATCCGTTCATTCGGATTCGCCTGTGGCATTGAATTGATTGAAGCAGACGGATCTCCTGCGGAGGCGGATAAAGTAATGAAGGTACTCGCCAGTTGTAAAAGGGATGGCATCCTGATTGGCAAGAACGGCGATACCGTACCGGGGTTTGCAAACATTTTGACGATCTCTCCGCCGTTTGTCACCACCGAGGATGAGCTGGATCTGATCGCTGGAAGTTTGCTCATTGCGCTACGTAGTCTGGACGCAGGTTAGTTGCCATACACAGGTACGACAGGCGTTTACGGTTTAGCAAGCAAAATGAAAATTTTCATATCATTACGCGAAAATAAGCGCAAGGAGGCGAGGAAGGATGCAGACCACAACAGGCAAAGTCATTAATCAGCTTCGGCTGAATGAGCGAATTGAGCAGTTGTCACAGATTGGCCGAATCTCGGAGACGGGTGTTTGCCGACTTGCCCTGACCCCGGAAGATATGGATGGCATCATACAAGTTCGTCTCTGGATGGAAAATGCCGGTCTGACGACACGACTTGATCCCTTCGGTAATCTGATAGGTCGTCTGGAAGGTGCGGATCAGGCACTGCCGATCCTCATGATTGGTTCCCACATCGACTCTCAGCCTTATGGCGGTCGATATGATGGAGCGATTGGTGTGCTCGGTGCACTCGAAGCCGTGCAGTGCCTGATCGAAAATGGCATTCAGCCCCATATGCCAATTGAGATAATTGCCTTTTGCGATGAAGAGGGTTCCCGTTTTAACAAAGGCCTGTTCGGCTCACGTGGTATAACCGGTCAGTTGGAAGAAGGCGAACTGGAGCGGCAGGATAAAAACGGAGTGACCCGTCGGGAGGCGCTGGAAGCCTTCGGCTGTTCTCCTTCGGATTTTGAAGAAGCGATCTATCCGCCAGGTTCCATAGGCAGTTATCTGGAGTTGCACATTGAGCAGGGGCCGGTGCTGGAAGCGATGAATGCACCAGTAGGTCTGGTGACGGGCATCTCGGGTCCGTTGTGGCTTACGGTGACGATGAAAGGCATGGCGGGTCATGCCGGCTCCGTTCCGATGGGAATGCGGCATGATGCTCTGGTAGGTAGCGCCAAAGTCATTGCGGCTTTTGACGATATGGTGAGAGAAGACCCGGAAGCTCCAACTGTAGGTACGGTGGGAAGTCTGAGGGTGTTTCCAGACTCGCGTAACATTATCCCGGAGGAAGTCAGCTTCACGGTTGATTTACGAGACATGGAGATGGAACGCAGGAACCGGCTTGAAGCCCGATTGATGAACATTTTGGATGACGTGAGTTTCCGATATGGTCTAACCTACTCGCTGACAGAGGATACGAATAGTGAGCCGCGGTATTGTGCAGAGTCAATCAAGTCGGTGATTCGTTCATCCGCGGAAGAGATTGGGGTTACTTTGCCAGAACTGATGAGTGGTCCGTTCCATGATGCGTTGGCCCTTTCGCTTGTGTGTGATTATGGCATGATCTTTGTCCGCAGCAAAGACGGCATCAGTCATCATCCCAGTGAATTTTCCTCCCCGGAGGATATTGGATTGGGTACGGAAGTATTGTATCGCACTATTCGGAGGATGTGCAGTGGAGAGAATGAACCAACCATTTTAACTGAGGAGGCGTTGTGACGTTATGGGCAAAATCAGCATCGGATTAATCCAGGCTTCTCATGAGATTGAAGGTTCGGCTCCCGTTGAGGTGCATAAGGAGGCTGCGGTTCAGAAGCACATTGCGCTGGTTCGTGAAGCTGCTGCAAGAGGGGCCAAGATCATCGGGTTGCAGGAAGTATTCTACGGGCCGTACTTTTGCACAGAGCAGAATCCCAAATGGTATGCATCCGCTGAACCGGTGCCGGAAGGGCCCACGACCAGACGTTTTCAGGAGCTGGCAAAGGAGCTTGCGGTGGTGATTATTTTACCTGTATACGAGGTGGAGGGCATTGCTTCGTATTACAATACGGCAGCCGTTATAGATGCGGATGGTACGTATCTGGGCAAATACCGCAAACATCATATCCCGCATGTGGAAGCAGGTGAGGGTACAAATGGGTTCTGGGAAAAGTATTATTTCAAACCAGGCAACCTCGGGTTTCCGGTATTTGATACGGCCTACGCCAGAGTCGGCGTGTACATCTGTTATGATCGTCATTTTCCGGAAGGGGCACGATTGCTCGGGCTGGCGGGGGCAGAGATAGTGTTCAATCCGTCCGCTACGGTTGCGGGTACATCGGAATATCTGTGGAAACTGGAACAGCCTGCTCACGCGGTAGCTAACGGCTATTATGTAGCGGCCATTAACCGTGTTGGCGTGGAAGCACCATGGAATATGGGTGAATTTTATGGGCAGTCGTACTTGGTGGACCCGCGAGGCAGGATGGTAGCGATCGGCAGCCGGGATCAGGATGAGATCGTTATTGGCGAGATGGATACGGAGATGATTCGTGAGGTGCGTAATGTGTGGCAGTTCTACCGAGATCGCAGGCCGGAAACGTACGAACATCTGGTTAGTCTGTAAAAGTAGCTGGAAGCTGCGTGGATCAAACTTCAGGAGGTGCATGACATTGATGAACAGCTTAGGAACAACGTTATCCGATTATGGGTGGGAGAGTCGTTTTGCCGAGATGAAACCCGCCATGACAGGCAAGGAAGCGATGGAGGAATCAAACCGCTGTCTGTACTGTTACGATGCACCTTGTATCAAAGCCTGTCCAACCGACATTAATATCCCTTCTTTTATTAGCAAAATATCCACAGGGCACCTGAAAGGTTCGGCCCGCACCATCATGGATGCAAATCCGGTTGGAGCCAGCTGCGCACGCGTGTGTCCCACAGAGGAATTGTGTGAAGGTGCATGTGTGCTGAACGAATCGTCGAAGCCGATTCGCATTGGTGACTTGCAGCGTTACGCCACCGACTGGGCGCGGGCGAAGAATGAGCCGTTATTCCAGGCAGCACCTGCCAATGGGAGAACCGTTGCTGTTGTGGGAGCGGGGCCAGCAGGACTGTCGGCGGCACGTGAACTAGGGCGTGCGGGTTATGAGGTGACGATCTACGAGGCCAAACCCAAAGGTGGCGGGTTGAATACGTACGGCATCGTGTCCTTCCGTCTGCCCGAATCGGTTGCGCTATGGGAAGTGGAGCAGGTGGAGGCACTTGGTGTACAGATCCGTTATGGGGTGCGCATTGGTGTGGATATCCCTGCTTCGCAGTTGCTGGAGCAGCATGAAGCGGTCATTCTGGCCTGTGGCATGGGTCCAGTACCTATGCTGGGCATTGAAGGGGAGACATTGGAAGGTGTCTATGATGCGATTGAACTGGTGGAGTCTACCAAGCAGGGTGTTCCGCCCGCGCTGAATGGTCTGAAGGTCGCCGTTATTGGCGCGGGCAATACGGCGGTAGATGCAGCAACCTGTTCGGTACGTCTTGGTGCCGAGCGGGTGCAGATGTTATATCGGCGCGGGGAAAGCCAGATGACGGCTTATGCGTTTGAATATACGTTTGCCAAGCAGGAGGGTGTAGAGTTCCGGTGGTTTACGATGCCGCAGCGTATTATTGGAGACGAGAACGGTCGGGTTCAAGCTGTGGAATGCGTGAAAATGGAGCTAATTACCCCGCCTGGTGGTGGGAGTGCGTTGCCCGTGCCTGTGGAGGGATCGGAGTTCATGATTGAATGTGATACGGTCATCCGGGCGATTGGGCAGCATCGGTTATTACCATTAATCGAAGCGTTTGGGCTGCGTCACCAATGGGGCGTCGTTGAGATCGAACCGCATACGTACCGTACCTCGCATCCTCAGATCTATGCGGCAGGAGATGTCATTTTTGGTCAGGGCCAGGGTGAGGCGATGGTTGTCTCGGCTGCACAGCAGGGTAAGCTGGCTGCCGCCGCAGTCATGAAGGCACTACCTGGGCAGGTGGAAGAGACGGCGTGAGTTGTGAGGGAGACAAGGAAAAGTGGAGAGTACACGGAAAGCGTGAAATGAAAGCATGCAAGGAGAGAGTATGGGTGGGAGGGCGTAAGGGACTGCTAGAGTGATAGAGGTGTAGATCAGATCTGAGCAAGAAGTGTGGTACATCAATTCTTCGTGTCCCTGACGCGCTAACGAACCCAGCACACCTTATAGTGGCAATTATGGAGGATTGGAAAATCTAACGAATCTCACACGTCTTATTTTGACGAATACCTGTTGAAATGAAGCCGAAATGAGCGATTACAGCCAAATAAGCTTTCTAAGATTCGTTAGGTCCTGAAATTGCCCCATAGGTCCCGAATAAGAGGCGTGCGGTTCGTTAGAATTTAGGTGCGTACTATCCAGAAACACCATTACTACGCAGAGGTCCTGAGCACGACCAAATATTCCAGTGTAACTATATAAGTTGAACTAATCATTTACACGATAACGGAGAGGACAGAAAAAACCTGAAAAAGCAAAGCGTTCGCCTTTATCCCCGGATTTTCCCTTTCGGAAAAGGGAATCAAAAAAATCTGGGGATAACAGCGATTGGAAGGTTATTCTGTCATCGTAGTGTCAGTGTAAATAATCTTTAGTTCAACTTATATAGTAAGTTCAAACAACACCAAGGAGGGATCGTTATGGCTGACTTATCCATTAATCTGGCAGGTATTCGATCACCCAATCCATTCTGGCTGGCTTCTGCACCACCGACCAATACGGGATATCAGGTTCAGCGTGCGTTCGAGGCGGGCTGGGGTGGGGCGGTGTGGAAGACGCTGGGTGAGCCAATTATCAATACATCCTCCCGTTTCGCGGCGGTCCATTTTGGTGGGCAACGGGTGGCGGGGTTTAATAATATTGAATTGATATCCGATCGTCCGCTGGAAGTGAATCTGCGGGAGATTGCCGAGACCAAGAAACGCTTCCCGGATCGTGCGGTTGTCGCTTCACTGATGGTGGAACCTACGCGAGAGAAGTGGCATGAGATTGTGAAGAAGGTGGAAGCCGTCGGCGTCGATGGCCTGGAGCTGAATTTTGGCTGCCCGCATGGCATGGCTGAACGTGGCATGGGAGCTGCCTCTGGTCAGCAACCTGACCTGGTCGAACTCCAGACGATGTGGGTGAAGGAAGTGGCGACCACACCGGTGATTGTGAAGCTCACGCCGAATATCACGGATATTACGGCGACAGCCCGGGCAGCTGTACGAGGTGGCGCGGATGCGATCTCCCTGATCAATACAATTAACTCCCTGGCAGGTGTGGATCTGGATTCGTGGAATACCGTGCCCCATGTGGGCGGCAAAGGAGCGCATGGTGGATACTGTGGCCCAGCTGTGAAGCCAATTGCACTGAACATGGTTGCGGAGTGTGCACGTAATCCGGAGGTGGGTGTGCCGATCTCTGGCATAGGCGGCATATCTGATTGGCGGGATACCGCAGAGTTTCTGCTCATGGGCGCTACAGGGGTTCAGGTATGTACCGCAGCGATGCATCATGGATTTCGCATTGTGGAAGACATGATTGATGGGCTGAACGATTATCTGGATGAAAAGGGTCTGAGCAGTGTAGCAGACCTGGTAGGTCAGACGGTTCCACGTTACTCGGATTGGGGCAATCTCGATCTGAACTACAAAGTGGTCGCCCGCATCAACCGCGATGTCTGCATCAATTGCAACAAATGCCATATTGCTTGTGAGGACACCTCGCATCAGTGTATTGATATGTTGACCGACCCGTCCGGCTCCTATCTGGAAGTGGTGGAAGAGGACTGTGTTGGCTGTAATCTGTGTTCGATTGTTTGCCCGGTGGATGGGGCGATTGAGATGGTTGAGCTTGTGCCTGAGCAGGAACCTGTAACCTGGAATGAACGGCAGTCTGCGATTGCGATGTTGCAATCGGTTAGAGATCAATCAACCAAGGAGGCGATATCATGAGTACCCGCAAATTGATTCGTAACGGTGTGTTGGTCACAGCGTCAGATACCTTTGAAGCAGATATTTTGATCGAAAAGGGTAAAATCACACAGATTGGCATCGGGCTGGTGCCAGATGAACGAACGGAAGTTGTGGATGCAGCGGGCTGTTACGTCATTCCGGGCGGGATCGATCCGCATACGCATCTGGATATGCCCTTCGGTGGAACGGTAACGGCGGATGATTTTGCGACGGGAACGACAGCGGCAGCTTTTGGCGGTACAACGACGATCATTGATTTTTGTCTGACACAAAAAGGCCGTCCATTAATCGAATCTCTCCAGGAGTGGCATGCCAAAGCCGGGGGTAAAGCTGCCATCGACTACGGTTTCCATCTCATGATTGGCGAGATGAATGATCAGGTGCTAGAAGAGCTGCCGCAGATCATTGAAGAAGAGGGTGTGTCATCCTTCAAGGTGTTCATGGCGTATAAAAACCAGTTTCAGGCGGATGACGGAATTCTCTTCCAGACGTTGCAAAAGGCAAAAGAGTACGGCGCACTCGTCATGGTTCATGCCGAGAACGGGGATGTCATTGACCTGCTGGTTCGACAGGCGCTCGCCGAAGGGCGCACGGAGCCGATTCATCATGCGCTGACTCGTCCATCCATGCTGGAGGGAGAAGCAACAGGGCGTGCGGCGCGTCTGGCTGCACTTGCGGATTCACAGCTGTATGTGGTGCACGTGACCTGTGCGGAAGCAGTGGAGCAAATTGCGCGTATGCGTGAAATGGGCTACCGGATCTGGGGGGAGACCTGTCCTCAGTATTTGGCACTGGATCAATCGATCATGGATCAGCCGGACTTTGAGGGTGCAAAGTATGTTTGGTCACCTCCGCTGCGGGAAGTAGCGCATCAGGAAGTGTTGTGGAATGCATTGAAAAGTGGTCAACTGCAAACGATTGGCTCCGATCATTGCTCGTTTAATTTCAAGGGGCAGAAGGACTTGGGCAAAGATGATTTTAGCAAAATTCCTAACGGGGGGCCTGTCATCGAAGATCGTCTCAGCATTCTGTATTCCGAAGGTGTAGTCAAAGGAAGGATCACACTGAATCAGTGGGTTGATCTATGTTCGACAAGAGCGAGCAAGTTATTTGGACTATTTCCGCAGAAAGGGACTCTCGCTGTCGGGACAGACGCGGATATCGTTATTTTTGACCCCTCTGTAAACAGGGTGATCTCGGCAGATACGCATCATATGAACGTGGATTACAGTGCATTTGAAGG
Source organism: Paenibacillus sp. GM1FR (assembly GCF_002803315.1). NCBI lineage: Bacteria > Bacillati > Bacillota > Bacilli > Caryophanales > Paenibacillaceae > Paenibacillus > Paenibacillus sp. GM1FR. The sequence continues at coordinate 368,837 of NZ_MKZL01000022.1, forward strand.
TATGCAGGTACAGGGATGTCCGGTGACGGTGTTGTGCCGCGGGGAGTATGTCATTCGAGATCGGCAGTATACCGGAACAGCAGGGGCAGGCCAATATGTGAAGCGCAACAAGTATGATGCAGGCGCGCCCATACCGATGAAACATCCTGTGACGGCAGTGAATGGAGGGAGAAGCTGATGTCGGATCATGATGTGTTTGAGGCCGAGAGGATCGCCATAGAGCGAATGGTTGCACAGGGTTATCGGATCTATGCGGTACGGGAACATCTGGAGGGTGCTCACGTCATATGGGGGCACCCGGATCTTCCCGAAGAGAAACAAGAGCAATACGTAGGCACGGCGTCTGGACGGAAGTGGTTCAGTCACATCCTGATTCGCCAGCTTCAGGAGCAACGGGGAGCGTAGATCATACTGAAGCTCTTCATGCGATCGGGCCGTGTACGTACTCATAAGCGTAGATGGCAAGTTCGATCGCGACCCTTTTCTCGGGGAGGATATAGTCTTCTCCCAAAAGGGCTTCGATTTTGTCCAAACGGTGATACAGTGTCTGTCTGACGATATATAGAGCGGTGGCCGTCTCTTGCTTGGAGCAGCACAGGACCAAATATTGCTTGAGGGTCCGCAGCAGCTGACCTCCTTTCTCCACATCGTAACGAATGAGCGGCCCCAAATATTCTTCGATGAAATCATCCAGATTGCCACTCTGCTTCATACTAGCGATGATGCGGTAACAATGAAGATTACTGTAAAAGGGCTGCTGCATCACACCGATGTCCTTCTGAATTCGCAGTGTCTCCTTCGCGGATTCCAGACTATCCTTGAGACGGGAGAGGTCTGTGCAGTTATGACTGATACCGATCAAGCCTGAGAAGAGGCAGTGGGTCTGTTCCTGCTCGTGCTGCTGTAGCTGTTCGATGCAGCGCCAGAGACTGCTTTTGCGCTGAGATCCAGGTAGTGGGTCGAGAATGATAAGAATGATCTGGTGGTTCAGAACGGTGCTGTAGAGGGTGAAGTTCTCCCGAGCAAATACCGACCGGGCGACGATGTTACGTTGGATCAATAACTTCTGAAGTCTGAGGCTATCTGTGTATGCTGGATTGCTGTCGAATAAAATAATAGTGGCTTTGCTCGTTGCGAGAAGGGGATTAACGGTAGATATATATTCATGGATTTCCTTCGTGGAGTGGTGTCCGTTAAGCCAATCAATGACCCACATATCTTCTTTGTAGCGGCGTTTCTCTTCCATGTATTTGGTTCGCATCCAGTCCTGAGCAATCGCGGCCGCGCATCGTTCCAGTGCCTGAATGACGAATTCATCCGAAGGTTTGATCGGTATGCTTGAATCTTGATCCGTCAGCTTTTGATGCATCAGCACAAGGTCGGCAAAGGTGTAGTCCAACGCCTGAACAGGCATGCTGATCACATCCAATGTGTTATCTGACAGCTGCATTAAATTCGAAATATCCTCCCCCGCCAAATGTTCCCGCTGCAAAAACCAATCCTGCCGTCGCTTCTCCAGCTGCTCTGGAGAGCAGTAGGGAACGCTACTTGCTTCCCCTTCAAGTGGATATAACGCCACGGCATATCCGGTTGTTCGTGACAATAATCGAAGCAGGGGTTGTACCCCGTCTCCATTCAGAAGAAGTTGGTTAAAGGAGGTGGTGAGACTGTCGAGTTCGGCAATCATCCGCTGATGACTGCGAATCAGGGTGAAATGCAAGTCTTGCGTAATATCAATATAACGGACTTGTTCGTGGAACCAGATCAACGGAAAATCCGCTGCTACTGCAATTTCTTTCATAGCCCTGAGCTGCGACTTGGTGTGATCCCCCAGTTCCATACAGAGTCCGGCAGCCCCACGTGCAATTAACTGACGCAAAAAAGACAGGCCTTGCTGCTCACCCTCCTGCCAGCCAATGCCTGTTGTCAGCACCAATTCCCCGCCATTGAGCAAGTCCCCTACTTCTGGAACCTCCATGATATGAACCCAGCGAACATACCGCTCCAGCGCACGATCACTGGCCAGGACTTCTGCCTTGCGAAACACAGGACGTTTTAACATGTCTCTGACTTGAATATGAAGCGTTGTCTCCCCCACACAACCACCATCCTTCCCCAATCACATGTGATCTATCTGGAGTCTGGAATCCGTCAACTTACATAATTAATCCATATTATAAGTCTATTTACAGCCAATGGGCTGAAATCTAACGTTCATTTGTTTCAAATGACAAATGGGACTGTTCTTTTTGTGATTTTGATTAAAATGAAGAATTTGTATGTCAGTCTATATGACGTTTATTTAACGATGAGTTCGCTATCATGAACGAAAAGCACTTCCGGACGATGCTTCATGCGAATCCGGAAGTACAAGTGAATGTAGTTATTCTGTTTGAACGGTAGAACTTGAGTCGTTAAATTCGAATCCGTGTGCACCGGCATCTGTAAATTTAAAACCGAGCTTTCGAAGATCTCCGGTAGACATATATAAATTACCAAATGATTTTGGAAGATCCTTTTTGAATAGAGTCACAGCGTTATTGTCTTTTGTTAAATTGACATGCGTAGCATCTGTTGTTAGGGTTACCCCGGTTTGTTCGGCAAATGCTTTAATCGGAAAGTACGTTTTTCCTTTTAGCGAGAAGGGTCCCTGCCCTTTAAAAACAAGATATTTGCCATTGTAGATAAAAGGTACAGGATCGTTAAGTGAATTTAATTGTTCATAGCTGAAATTGTCCCAGTAATTCTCTGGATGACTATAGGACTTATAAAACATGAAGGTCTGATCATCTGCAGGTATGGCATAATCACTTGTTACTGAATAGAAGACAGGTGGAAATGTGTTTGGCATACCAGTGCTATAATTAATCATCATTAAATCATCGGAGAACCATACTACGTCGCGACTTCCCAACCCATAATGAGGTTTGATTTCACGTACCAATTTGGGTTCGCCGGATAAGTCATATAGATACATTCTTAATTGCTGGAGCTTTCCCTTTTCCACGATTTCCTGAGAGAGCAACATGTATTTTTGATTCGGTGACATAAAGGTCATCAGATATCCTTTGCCTTTGAACAGGATCTTTTTCTTTTTTCCCTTAGTGTAGCTGAGAGTTATTGTGTTTTCAGAAAAAGGAGTGTATGTATGAGGCATGTATAGCTCCAATTGCTCTTTCTTAAAAGGAATGATTCTGCGTGTATATCCAATATTGGACTCCTCGGTAGAAGCCTGAATTGCCAGCTTCTTTAGTTGACCATCAATCAAGGTAAACATGGTTGGATTCTTTGAATCAGTACTACTAATAATGTGAGTTCCATAACTTGGATATTTTTTGAACCAGGGCATGAACCTCTCACCAACACCACTAAATCGGTCTGGATAACGTGTGGCTGTAGGAATGGGTTTGCTATCTGTAATGCGATACAAGTAGGATGCCGGATTGCGAATAGAATTACTTTCTAGCATATATGCGCCTGCTGAAGGATATACGAACACCGTAGCGTCAGTAGGTAGATCCACAACTTTTCTCAATGTCTCAGTTTTGAGATTAAACTCAAAGAGTACTCCACCGACACCATCCTCAGGATCGATAATTCCATAGGCCTTCAATCCGGCAGGTGTCATCGTAAGTTCGCCTTGCCCTCGATTCCTCCAATTCAGATCTATTGATGACTTCTTCATATTTTTGATTGGCGGCTGATTAAATGTAAACTTCTCATTCATTCGTTCACCCGTGTCAAAGCTGGTCGTACTCATTTTTACTGTCACAACCATTTGACCATTCTGTACATCTCCACTAAATGTAGCCCGAAACCGTAAATGTTCCTTGGATGAGACCTGGGGAAGTTCCTTTTCTTCAATGGGTAATGCGAGTGCTGTGCCTGGAATACCGACAACTGTGATAGAAATAAGAAAGATAACAAGTAAACAACAGGTGTAAAGACTTGTTCTGGACCTAAATAACATATACAACTATGCCCTCCTATAGTTTATTAAAATTAGAGCTCTCATTCAAAAAAAAAGCCCCTTAGCTTTATATCGGAATTTATAACCATTCCAATATGCGCTAAGGGGCGAGAAGCTAATATTATAGTCTACATTTAAGTTGTACTCGAACCGTTACATGAGTACAATCAACGACTTCTTAATCTTCGATTCTTTTCTTTTTAAATTTCATCAGGAACTCATACACAATCGGTACGATAACCAGCGTGAGCAGCGTGGAGCTGATCAGACCACCGATTACGGTAATTCCTAATCCTTTCGAGATGATACCCGCACTCTCTTCGAGACCCGTTACCAGCGGCAACAGGGCACCAATGGTCGCGAGAGCGGTCATCAGGATTGGACGCAGACGAGTTGCACCGGCTTCCAGCAAGGCTTCACGGGTAGGCATACCCTCTTTTTCCTTGTGAATAACACGGTCGATCAACACGATAGCGTTGGTGACCACGATACCGATGAGCATCAGTCCACCCATCATGGCGGAGACGTCGAGCGTACCACCAGCGATGAACAGACCTACCATAATACCAATGACCGTAAATGGCAGGGAGAACAGGATTGCGAATGGTGCCAATCCGCCGCCGAATGTAACAACGAGCACGAAGTATACAATGGCGATGGCCGCCAGCATGGCGAGACCCAGTTGAGTAAAGGTATCATTAATCTGTTCGGTTGTACCGCCGAACTTCACTTCAACGCCATCAGGCAGATCCAGCTTGTCGATCTCAGCCTGTAGATTACTCGAAGCTTTCGTTACATCCGAAGCCAGGATGTTGGCTGTGACTTGTACAACAACTTTACCATCAATTTGCATGATGGAGTTCGGGGATGTACCTTCTTCCACTTTGGCAACATCTTTGATTGGTACCTCGATGCCAAGCGGTGAAGTGACGGTTTCATCCTCAATCTCTTTAATGCTGCTGAATGATTTGTTGTCTGTCTCTACATATACTTTGTACGTTTTGTTATCAATATCGACTTCCGTAAGCACAGGACGTTCCCGTGCCGGGCTCAGCGTCATCGCCAGTTGGCCTGCAGTCAGGCCCAGGGAACTTAATTTCTCCTGATCCGCCACGAGCGTATACTGCCCGTAGGTGTCAGCGAGTGTAGTGTCTGCTTTTTCAAAATTATCCTTATCCGCTTCAACCAGTTTCAGAATTTCATCCGATACAGGTTTGAGTTGCTCTACATTATCGCCATAGATGGAGAGACTCAGGCCGCTACCACCCAGACCGCCGGACATGTCGAGCTCATTCCAGGTACCTACGGTAACTTCTTTCTTCAGACCTTCTACAAGCTGTTCCTTCACTTTGGTAAAGTCTTTCGTATCTTCGTTATATTCAATATAGAATAGAGCCGAGTTGGATCCACCGCCACCCATGCTGCTCAGTGGGTTCGTGCCGCCGATGGAATATTGCATTTTCTCCAGACCCGGTTGTTCCAGCAACCACTTCTCGGCAACAAGTGCTTCTTTTTCGACATCTTCACGCAAAGCTCCGGTTTGTGGGCTGTACGTAATAGTCACGTATTTATCCTGTTGTTCTGGCAAGAAGCTTGCACCGATGAACGGGTACAGGAACAAACTGCCGACCAGCAAGATCACTGCAATACTGACGGTGATGAGTTTGTGTGACAGGGTCCAGTTCAGCAAGCGTTTGTAACCTTCCGCCATTTTGCCTGGTTTTTCTTCGTGATTCTGTTTGTTCTTCAACCCTCCACGGAACAGGGTGTGCGCAAGCATCGGCACAATGGTAATGGCAACGATCAGGGATGCCAGCAAAGCGAATACCATGGTCAGTGCAAATGGTGTGAATAACTCACCGACCATTCCGCTTACCAATGCCAGTGGCAGGAATACCGCAATTGTTACGATCGTGGAAGAAAGGATAGGAACAAACATCTCCCGCGTTGCTTCACGAACCAGTTCACGGCCCTTCAGTTTCTCACCTTTGAGTGTTAATCTGCGGTAGATGTTCTCGATAACAACGATGGAGTCATCGACAACCCGTCCGATGGCAACCGTCATCGCACCCAGCGTCATCATGTTCAAAGTAATATCCATCATATTGAGCGCAGTCAATGCCATGAGCAAGGAGAGCGGGATCGAGATAATGGAGATAATGGTTGAACGAATATTACGCAGGAAGAGCAGGATGATCAGGATGGCGAACAAGGCACCAAAAACGGCTTTGCCCAACATCGTGTTCACCGAGTCCTGAATCGGTTTACCTTGGTCAAGAAGGACAGTCAAATCAGCATTTTTGAACTGCGATTGCAACTCTTCCGCTTTATCTTTGACTGCGTTAACGACATCAACCGTGTTGGCATCGTTGGATTTTACAATGGAAATACCAATCGATTCCTTGCCGTCTGTCCGGGAAATGGATTCCGCTTGACCGATGACTTCGATCTTGGCAATTTCACTTAATTTTACTGTCGGGATACCAGCTGCGTTGGCAGCACCTGAAGGGCTACCTACACCGGCATTACCACCAGCGGCTTGGTCCGTTCCTTGTGAAGCACCTGGAGCGGTACCTTGACCAGCTTCACCAGTTGGTGCTCCAGAGCCTTGTGGGGCTACGTTTGAACCATTGCCTGTGGAAGCACCGGCACCGCCGGGTACAACTGGAATGGCAAGGTTTTTCAGATCATCGATGTCGATGATGTTACCATCTACAACAACGGCTTTCTGGGATTTATCCAGTTCAAACAGTCCAAGGGGCACACGAATGGATGAACCTTGAACGATGCCGTTTACCGTATCTTCCGTTAGGCCCAGCTCGGCCATTTTGGCTTGGTCAAACTTCAATTGAACTTCTTTCACATATTGACCGGACACCTGAACCTGAGCTACACCGTCAATGTCTTCGAGTGCAGGCTGAATATCCGATTCAACCAGTCGTGTCAATTGTTCCAGGTCACCGCCGTCCTTGTCGGACAGGCTCAGAGATACAACCGGGAAAGAGTTAATGCTGAACTTGGAAATGGTCGGCTTCTGCACACTGTCAGGCAGTTGAACTTCATTCAGTGCCTCACGAACGGTTGCAGTTGCGTTGGTCAGATCTGTTCCATAATCAAATTCGAGTGTGATCGATGCTGCGTTCTCCATGGAAGTGGAGGTCACCGTCTTCACGCCATCTACATTGCGTAGTTTTACTTCCAGCGGCTTCGTGACATCCTCAACAATTCCCTCCGGTGCAGCCCCCGGATCAATGGCAGTGACATTCAGAAACGGTACGTTGATGTTCGGAATTGTCTCTTGTTTCATCGTCAATCCGCTGTACAAACCTGCGAAAGAGATGATAATCGTCAGAATCCAAATCGCAAACTTGTTGTTCAGTGAAAAATTAATAATACCTTTCATACGATGGTTTCTTCTCCTCTCTGTTTCTCCTGTTTATGTGTGTGACGAGTCAGCTTGGATGAACCGGCTATACATGGCATCCAGAATATGCTGAAGCTCGGAGTGCAAAGATTGAATGGCAGTTACGTTCTCCAGATTGTGCATCATGCCCAGAATAATGGCACGCCGCGGTGTGAATTCCATCATCTCCTGCCGGAGAATGGCAATGGTCTCAAGTACATCATTCTTTGGTTGCCCAGCAGGCAATTCGGAGGCAGCAATATCCTGCATTTGCTTGATAATATGAATAGGATGCCGCATCACCGTGGAATCCGGATGGGGTTCGGTAATCCATGCAGGCCAGTCCTCCAAAGGAATCAAAGGCAAAGGTCGCTGCTTAAGGAATCCGTGCGCTGCATAATCCATCATTTGCAGTAAATTTGTTGCCATTTTGGTAACAGTAAGGGACGGCATCTCTGTAAACCAGATCTTGACGTAGGAAAGGAATAGCCCCTGTGTCAGCAAAATAAGGTCAATCGTATAAGGTTCAATCTCCGATCCGTACTGCTCCTCCAGCTTATCCTTAAACCAATGTAAGGTACGGACTTCCAGATCTCTTTGCAGCGGATGGCATTGTTCCTTGCGTTGCTGTTCATCATCCATCATCATGCTGCGCATCTGTACTCGCAAAAATTCCTTGAGCTCGGCAACATGGATCAACAGTGTCTCAATTTGCTTGTGAAGACGTTCACGCGAGGTAAGGCTGGTTTCATGCTCAATCTGTGTCATCTCGTCCATGAGCGTGTACATGCAGTACTCCAGAGTACTGGCTTCTAATTCCTCTTTGGATTTGAACATGATGTAGAGGCTACCTTTGGACATCCCGCATAATTCTGCAATCTCTTGCATGGAGGTTGCGGCACTGCCTTTGGCCGAGAATAGCTTGAGTGCTGTAGTAATGATGAGTTTTTTCTTCTCATTCATCTCATGTATAGGGTTCATTAACGATACTTTCACCTCATCAGGGAACTTGTGAGTTCTTGAATTGACTTTAAGGTCAAAACAAGTATAAACGATCTGGTTAAAGGAATTCAAATGGGAGTAAATTGGAAAATGTATATGGGGAAAAGTGGCTGATCAAAGGGAAGGAGAGACGGCAAGTAACAAGGTGAGCTTGTATGTACGATAGGGATAAGGTATCAAGAACGTTTAAGTTAGTTTCCTCCAGTGAAGGCGTATAAGGCAAGCATAATAATAGCGACTAGAGCGATGAGATAGAAAATGGCCATGGCGATCAGAAGGGTATACCCGGTAAAAGAGCCCATGCGTGCCAATAATTTTCTCATGATTACGACATCCTTTCTTACGTGGCAAAGTATAAAGAGGTTCCCTATTTATATCATTCCCCAAAAAAGACGACTTTCTGATCGAAGTCGTCTAATTTATATTACAAGATTTAATAGATATCATATATGGAAGCTAAGAATTACACGATAACGGAGGTTGCAGAACCGACTTGAAGAAACGAAGTGTTCGCCTTTATCACCAGATTTATCCCTCTTCAAAGGGAATCAAAGAAATCTGGGGATAACAGCGATCGGAAAGTGGGACTGCAATCGGAGATATAAGAGTGTAATTCAGTTGTTCCGTTACGTGATGAGCTTCAGCCCAACGGCTGCCACCAAAATCATCGCGATAAACAGGATACGCTTCGCTTCTTTCCGTTCACCGAACAGGAACATGCCTGTTAACGTACTGCCGACCGTCCCGATCCCGGTCCACACGGCATACGCTGTGCCCATCGGAATAGACGTCATGGCGTAGGACAACAACGAGAAGCTGAACACAAACGACACCAGCATAAGTACGATGTATGGCCATCCTTTCTTGGTGGAAGCACCATTAATACCGATTACGCCGAAAATTTCACATATCCCTGCACCTACAATTGCCATCCAAGCCATTATACTGCACCTCCTTTGGCTTCTTGCTGATCCGTAACCAGCTTCAGTCCGATTACGCCGCAGAGCAGCAGCCCGATGAGCAATACTTTTGCCAAGCGGAACGGCTCACCGAACAGTACCATTTCCGTCAGGACGGTACCCGCCGTACCAATTCCCGTAAAGACGGCATACACCGTACCCACAGGCAGCCTTTTGGAAGCGGCAATGATCAGTCCAAAGCTGATCACGATGGCAATCCCCGTTAAAGTCCACTCCCAGGCATTCGAGGCATGTTTCAGCCCGCTTACCCAGACAATCTCAATAATTCCACCGATAAATACATATAACCAGTTGCGGTTCATGTTGTTAAATCTCCTTTCGGCACAACGCTTTGTGCCTCTCCGTTCAAATGATGAATGCCATGCCAAAATACAGGCCAGGCTGCTTCCAACCGTCTCTTGTATCGACGGGAACTTCCATAGATAATTTCTACGGTAATACCGTCGAGAAACGTCATGAATGCAATGGCAGCCTGTTCCGCGGGAATGGCCGGAATATCTCCATTACGCATTGCCCTTTGCAGCAGACGAGTCAGTGCACGTTCCATACCATCGATAAACGGATACACTTGATCCATCACTTCGCCATACAGAGAAAGGGGGGGGTAAAAACAATTACGCAACATCAAACGAGCCGAAGCATGGGCATTGTATTCTTGTTCGAACCAGATCAACAAGCCTTTCAGCCTCTGCTCCAATGGCAGATCCGCATGATCACGGAAATATTCCAGTGTGTGCCGTGTTACCTCGTGAAATGCAAAGTCCAGTGTGTGTAAAAACAAGTCATCCTTGCAGCTGAAATGCGCATATATGGACGGTTTTTTAATCCCGACTTCATCAGCAATAGCTCTTAGAGAAGCTCCCTCATAGCCATCTCTGGCAAAATGGAACAGGGCTGCATCCCGAATGGATTGTGCAGTCATTCAATCACCTTCCTAACGGTCGTTAGGTAATTATATTTCCACACTTTACATCACCTGTCAAGATGAAAATATCCGCCTGCACAGTAGAGTACAGGCGGATATAACAGGTATGGATGTGGTTTCTGATCAAAAGGTCGTAAGACCCAGAATCAGTTGCAGCTTATATAGGATACCTTTCAAAAACGTAGTCTTCTCCTGGAACTCATCCAGGTCTAACGTGAACTCGGCATCATTATTATTCCAGATACGCTCAAAATAATTCGAGATATCAAGTGTGAACTTATTGTCTGGAGGTGCAGCAACCCATAGATCATTCTCCAGATTGTAGTCATTCATGTTTCGGGGGGTGAAATTGGTTGAACCCCCTAGGACAATATGATCTCCGGTTGCTTTGGCAAGATAGATCATCTTGGTATGGTATTGCTCCTTGGTGGTGTTATACCAGCGGATCTGTATTTTACCGTCGGATTTATCATGCAATTCAGCAGCGACAGGACGGTTCGGAATACCGATCTTTTCCTGACCAAAGGCATTTTCATTTGGATCTAGTACAAGCCGGATCTCGCTTCCTCGTTTTGCGGCTTCCAGCAGGGCTTCTAATACTTTCGGAGAGGCCACATAGAACATGCCCATCCATAAGGTGTCACCTTTGCCAGCCTGATTGATCTCATGGAGTACAGCGTCATTCACTTTGCCTTCAGTTAAATAGCGTATTCGCAAATCTCCCGTGTTTGAATTCGAGGAAGGAGCTGTGTAGGCAGGAACCTTACCTCCGCCTGAGATGTCGAGAACAGCTTGCTCTGACTGAAGAATATCGCCAATGATTGGACCTGTTACTTCAAATGCAATATTCGAGTGGTAGGCACTCGCATCATGAATATTGCCAGAAGAGACAATTGCCGTCTTCTCACTAACAACAACTTTGCGATGATTGGCCTTCACATTGAGCAGCTTGAGATAGGAACGCACAGTGACATCCGGACCATCCGTGGCCATCAGGTTTTTGATCCAGCCATCTCCGGATTGGCCAAACCATTGGAAGAAGGTACGCCAGACCGCAGAGTATACTGGAGTTGAATCACGCAAAGGGTCCACATCCGTGATGACCACATGAATGCCTGCTTGTTTCATTTGTTCCAGCAACGGATTGGGTGCTGAGTTATAGTTGGTATTTACTTCATCTGTAATGAACCAGATGTCCATATCAGGATGCTGATTTTTTTTGGTGACCAGCGCTTCGGTGAATTCAGTACTCACGGGAGGAAAGTTCTGTCCCTTATGTTGATAATTATTGAACAAGAACATATCCACCAGGACAAACTGCTCTGCTTCCTCGACAATCTGCATCATGCGCTGGAATATCTGTTGTTCATGCTGCATCTGTCCGTCGGAGGAAGGATAAGTGAGGTCATGCAGGAACTCGATTTGATCCACACGATACTCCGGACTTTCGTAGGAAATGCCCGCTGGTAATGGTTTGTAGGTCTGATAGAGCATGACGGCGATGAGCCATAGGACCAATAGGACAAGTCCTGTTCGTATGTATGGAAATTTGCCGCGTGAAGACTTGCGGTCTGATGTATGGCGGCGTAATGAGGCCAACGGTGGACTCCCCCTTCTGTACTTGCTGACTTCTATTACCACACGGATGATAACGTTGACGCAGGAGAACCCGCTAGCATAACGACTGTAGCGTTAAAATGCATATGGCAAAATTGGCAGTATGCAATCGACAGGTGTCTGAGCGTTGTGTATAATGAGTGTATTATTTTTGTAGAATGTTAGGGTTTTCATATGCCTGACAAGGACGGGGAACCAATGATATAACCTTTGAAATCTGGACATTTAGGAAAGAAAGTGGGTAATAAGGTGTATTCCATCAAACAAGTCGCTGCCATGCTCGGTATCCCGACGGTGACGCTCCGGGCTTGGGAGAATCGGTATAGTGCGGTCACCCCTGAGCGGACGGAATCGGGTTATCGAATGTATACCGAAGAGAATGTTGCGGATCTGCGCTGGTTGAAAGAACAGGTTGAGCTACATCAGACCAATATTTCGGAAGCGGTACGGATGTTGAAAGTAAACAAATTAAATCCGCCCGAGGCTGTGCCCACGCCGATCATGGCTCCGGTGCCTACGATGGAAGAAGCCTACGCACGCATGGCTGATCAGATCTATGACTCGCTCTACAACTTTCAGGGTGAACGTGCCAATGGTTTGATTGATTTTGGGTTCACCATGTATGGGTATGACTCGATGTTCTATCATGTGTTGGTGCCCATTCTGGTCCGGGTTGGAGATGCCTGGGAGCAAGGCAGGGCTTCGGTGGCTCAGGAACACTTCATGACACAGCTGATATCACAGCGGTTTTATCAGTTTTTCCATCTGTTCCCGATCTATCCGCATCTGCCCAAAGTTCTGGCGTTGTGTCCGGAAGGGGAGCACCATCAGGTTGGGTTGCTGCTGTTCTCTCTCTTTATGCGCAAAAATGGAGCGGAAGTACTGTATCTCGGTGCGAACACGCCAGAAGAAGGCATCTTCCCGATTATTCGGGAGCAAAAGATCAAGTTGGTCTGCCTGTCGATCACAAGTCCAGGGCTTCTTGAACGGTGTGATCAGCTCGTCGAGCGGATTATGAACGAGTTCCCACATATTCGCTTTGTACTTGGAGGTAAAGGCTATGAGCGTGCAGAGCATGCGCGTTATCCGCAATGGATTATGCCGGAGAGTTCTGCGGACTGGCAGTCGTGGATGGAGCGTGAATATCTCTCCGAGCGATCACCTGGTGCACGGTTCGGACAAGCCAATAATTAAACATAATCTCAAATGATATGAATAGGTTAGTGTATAAAGGACATCCTTTGACGAAAGTGATCAAAGGGTGTTTTTTGTGTTTATAAATGGATTACCAGGTATTTTGACCGACGGGTCATTTTTTGGTTTACAAGCTCGTATAATATTTGTATTATATTTGTATAATGTTTTTACTAGTTACCGCTTAAAGTGTTCTTGGGCGGTTTAATAATAGGTTAGGGGCTAGAGAACTATAGGAATTCCCTACATAGAAAGGTGAGTGGCATGATACCGAATCAACAACGCAAACGTGCAGCTGTCATTGGTGCAGGTCCGGGTGGACTTGCAGCAGCGATGTTATTGTCCGGTCAGGGGTACGAGGTAGATGTGTATGAGAAACAGCCAGTCATCGGGGGGCGTTCTGCCAGATTGGAACTGGGTGAATATCGATTCGACCGGGGTGCTACATTTTTGATGATGCCTCAGCTGATTGAAGAGATGTTCGACGTGGTGGGGCGTAAGTTATCCGATTATGTGCATATGAAAGAGCTAACCCCACTGTACGCACTGAACTTTGGTGATAAGGTGTTCACGCCTTCTCGTAATCGGGAAGACACAGCTGCGCAGATTAAGGAATTGTTTCCGGGCAATGAAGACAATTACCTTCGGTTCATGCAAGAAGAAGAAGTGAAGTTTGGCAAAGTCATGCCTCTGCTCCGTCGTCCTTTTGGCAAGTTGACTGACTATCTACGCAAGGATGCGGTAACAGCTCTACCTAAGCTTGATGTCCACAATACAGTCTATGGAATCTTGTCCCGCTATTTTACAGACGAGCGTCTGCGCTGGGCATTTACATTTCAATCCAAATACCTTGGCATGTCTGCCTGGGATTGTCCGGGCACCTTTACCATACTATCGTTTATTGAGCATCACTACGGATTGTTCCACCCCATTGGCGGCGTGAATCGGATCTTCCAAGCCATGGCCGATGTCGTGGAAGAACACGGAGGACGCATACATACTTCCACTCCGGTGAAACAGGTCATCGTTCGCAATGGTCGTGCAGAAGGTGTGTTGCTTGAGAACGGTGAACGCATCGAAGCAGACCATGTGGTGGTGAACGCCGACTTTGCACATGCGGTTAACCATCTGTTCGAACCAGGCGTGCTTAAGAAATATACCCCGGAGAAAATGAAACGCAAAAAGTATTCCTGCTCTACAGCAATGCTGTATCTGGGCGTGGATGGTGAGGTGGACCTGCCGCATCACTCGATCTATTTTCCCGAGGACTACCGGTTAAACGTTGATGAGATCACAAAGCATAAAATGTTATCAGCCGATCCATCTCTATATATTCATAACCCTTCCAGACTTGATTCGACGCTGGCACCGGAAGGGAAATCTGCTTTGTATGTTCTTATGCCTACGCCTAACCTTACCGCAGACATTGATTGGGAGGCAGAACGGGAGAATGTGCAGGAGGCCATGATGAAACGAATGGAAGGAATTCCTGAGCTGGCAGACATACGCAGCCGTATTGAAGAATGTATGCTGTTCACTCCACTTGATTGGGAGACTGAACTAGATGTGTATCGCGGAGCAACGTTTAATATGGCACATAACCTGGGTCAGATGATGTATCTGCGTCCCCATAACCAGTTTGAAGAGTTGAAAAGTGTATGGCTGGTAGGCGGCGGAACACATCCGGGCAGCGGGTTGCCCACGATTTTCGAATCGGCACGGATCAGTGTCAGACTGATTCAGGAAGAGGACGCACGCACACGTTCCAAGCCATCCTCTTATGTGAAGACGGCAGAAGCCAGAGGGCATTCATGAAGCGGGCCGCTATTGTAGGCGCAGGGATTGGCGGACTCACTTCGGCACTGTTATTGAACCGTCAAGGCTGGGATGTCACCGTGTATGAACGGGGTTCCCGCGTTGGCGGACGCATTGGATATGAGCAGGAAGGCGAGTATCGGATCGATCAGGGGCCAACGATCGTACTGCTGCCGGAGATGTTACTTGGCATCATAGAGGAAGCAGGCGTAGATCGTTCGAAGATTGAGTTACTTCGCTGTGATCCGTTATACAGAGTCCACTACCACAGTGGTCGTGTCATGACCAAGATGACCTCACGTGAAGAGCAGACGGCGGAGATTGAGCGTTTGTTCCCGGGAGAGAGCCGGGGATTCACACGATTCATGAAAGATATGGACACGTTGTTTCCGGCAGGCAGGGCAGCGTTTCTGGAAAGGGCTTTTCCGCGCAAAAGGGATTTCTTCACCCCTTCGCTCATGTCCCTCATGGGCAGATTGCGTGCACACAAAAGTGTCCGGAAAGCGGTAGGCGATTATTTTGAGCATGAGGAACTGCTCGATGCATACTCACTGCAAAGTTTATACATTGGTGGATCACCGTTTGGGACGCCAGGTATCTATTCCCTTTTACCTTACGCAGAGCATGAATATGGCATCTGGATGGTCAAAGGTGGATATGCAGCATTGCCGGCCATGCTGGAACAGGAACTGATATCACGTGGTGGACGTGTCGTGCTGAATTCGGAAGTGACCGGACTCAAGATTAAAAATGGTGTGTGTGAAGGTATAGAAACGGCAGCAGGCGCAGAAAATGTGGATGCAGTTATCTACAATGGTGATTTCCCCCATCTATCAGGTTTGCTTGGACAATCACCAGAGGTAGCACGTAAAAGAAAACCGTATCGTCCCTCTTCCGGATGTGTATTGCTCTATGTGGGCGTGGACAAAACCTGGGAAGATGCAACGACGCACCAGTTCTTCCTGCCACCGAGTCTTGAAGGCAGTTTGCAGGAAGTGTTCAATCAGCGACGCATTCCGGCAAAGTCCTCATTTTACGTTTTTAATCCGGTCGCATTGGATGAAACTGCAGCGCCTCAAGGACAGAGTGTATTATATTTCCTCATTCCCGTACCAGATGCCGAAGGTGTCGACTGGGATCAGGAGAGTGAAGCATTGGCAGAACGGGTACTGGAAGAAGCGGAGCAGCGTGGATTCCCGGGACTTCGTGCAGCGATCAAGTGGAAAAAGGTACGTACACCCGCTGACGCAGAGCGAGACGGGCTCTATGGGGGCGGAAGCTTTGGTATAGCACCTGTATTATTCCAGTCCGGTGTATACCGACCGCAACCCAAACCATTCCCTAATATAAAGGGATTATATGCCGCAGGAGCATCTGTACATCCAGGTGGCGGAGTGCCGATTGTAATGCAGAGTGCACGGATGGCCGTCAATCAACTCATGAAGGAGATGGGAACATGAATGAAGCGATTTTGAGCAGGTGTGAAGAGTTGATGCAAAAGGGTTCTTCCTCTTTTTATCAGGCCTTTAGAGGGCTGCCTAGTCCACGTCGGGAAGCGGTATATGTCATTTATGCCTTCTGCCGCATGATTGATGACAGTGTAGACGAGCCGGAACATTCGCCCTATACAATTCACGAGATCCATGATTTGTTTGATCAGTTGGATGACGCGGAAGGACACTTTATCTGGCCAGCACTGAGATGGTTATTCAGCAGTTTCCCTCATCTGGATAAGGGGCCATTTTTCCGTCAGATGGAAGGGCAGCTCACAGATCTTAAAGTAACGCATTATACAACGATGCAGGAACTGGAGCATTATTGTTATCTGGTAGCCGGAACCGTAGGCGAGATGTTGTTGCCTGTATTGCGGGATGATAATGGAGCGGAAGTAGCCATGAACGGGATTGCTTTGGGTAAAGGAATGCAGATCGTTAATATTATTCGGGATGTTGGTGAAGATCGGGCCAGAGTGCGCCGGTATGTTCCGCTGGAGATCATGGAGAAGCATGGTTACACCGAGCAGGACTTTGAAGACGGGGTTGTGGACGAACGTTTTATTGCCATTGTTCATGAATTAAAAGCTGCAGCATTGAACTGGTTCCGTATTGGCATGGATCGTCTGGATACGTACCCAACGGAAAGTGCATTTTCCATCGAGCTGGCAGCAGCCTTTTACTCCACCATTCTACACGCCGTTGAACGCAACGACTATGACGTATATACCAAGCGGGCATATGTTAGCGACGAATTGAAACTGGAGATGCTGGGTGCGATTGTGAAACGTTACCCGATGCTGGCCTATCAAGCCTCCCGAACGGCGGTATCCTGATGATCCAGTGGCTTTACTGGGCGTGGTATGTCATTGGAGCAACCTTGATGCTAACGATCGGTGTGCCTGACGTATTATCTTTTTCGAATGGTTTATTTCTAATCTTCTACGCATTGTATGTGCTGGATCTGATCTATCAAGGGCGTAATCGGACAGGCCTGTCCGACCAGTCAGTCATCTGGCTGAAACCCGGACTCTGGATATCCTCTGTGATTATCTGGCTTGGAGGTATGGGCGTAGAGTGGGTAGGCGTTCATACGCATTGGCCCTTTGGTGAGTATGCTTACTCAGACTTCTTCGGGATTCATCTGTTCAGTGTGCCAGTTACGCTGGGTTTCGCCTGGATCGCAGTGGTGGGTAACTCGGCGCTGTTAAGTGGCGGTGGTTCAACGTGGACTGGCAGACTGCTTCGAGCAGTGAAGACCGGGTTCTGGGCGATTGTTCTTGATCTGGTGCTCGACCCTGTTGCGCATGCAAGAGGATTCTGGGAGTGGCAAGCCGCAGGTGGATTCTACGGTGTTCCGTGGACCAATTACATAAGCTGGTTTATGATGGGTGCATTCTTATCTCTTTTCCTTCCGGCCATGCCTAATGACCGTAGCTCATTGCTGCGTGCAAAATGGTTGTATCAGCTGTTTATTCTTCTGTTCGGCCTGCTTGCTCTAAAGGAAGGGATTACAGGCAGTTTTATCATCGCCATTGCTGGTGTGCTTCTTGCCGAAGGGAGCTGGCTCTATGATTCGCGCCGTAAAATCAAAACCGTTTAATCGTATTTTTGCCTTATACAATCACTATTATCTGCTACGTCGGCGCTTCCGCTCCTTCACGCTCACAGGGTCACTGGATCCACAGGTGGACATCAGGGACAACTCCCCGATTGAACCGACTCGTCCGGTGATCTATTTCATGAATCACAGCTCCTGGTGGGATGGTCTGCTGCTCTATCATGCGGCCAGGCAGACATCGAGGGGTGATCATTATGTGATGATGGAGGAGCAACAGCTTCAGCAATATGCTTTTTTTCGTAAATTGGGTGCGTATTCGATCAATAAGGAGAGTGCGTCCGGTATTCGGACCTCTCTACAGTACACCAGTGAATTATTGGATTCAGGTAAAAGGGTCTGGATTTTTCCCCAAGGAGAAATATTGCATCAGGAGGCCAGACCGATTCAGTTCCGTCCAGGCATCGGATTGTTGCTTCGTCGTTCTCCGAATGCCATCGCCGTACCGGTAACCTTGTGTCATGGGATGGTCCAGCATGATTTACCGGAAATATCGATGCAGGCGGGCCCAGCTGTGATGGAAGACTGGAAGGCGTTGAAGAGTGAAGAGATTGCCGCCAGACTCGGCCATGTGCTGGAACAGCAGTTAGACGATCATAGATCAGAGCTTATACGGATGGGGCAGGGAAGTTTGCCAGATGCGATTCCACTGATTCGTCATGTACGTTCGACAAGTGAAAAATACGATGCGGCACGAAAGCGGGTGAACCGTTAGCATGAATGCATCTGAAATCTTCTGGATTGTGCTTACCTGCATATTGGGCATACAGTTGATGTTCGCTCTATGGAACGTCTCCTGTCTGCCCAAAGTGCGTTCATTCCGAGCAGACTCAATACAACCACCAGACCTGCTGGTCTCGGTGCTGATTCCAGCCAGAAATGAAAGACTACATATCGAAGGATGTCTGGAAAGTGTGCTCGCGAGCGATACGTCAGGATTCCGGATGGAAGTATTGGTGCTGGATGATCGCTCCGAAGATGAGACAGCGGCCATGGTACAAGCGATTGCGGATCGTGATACGCGTGTGCGTTTGCTGCATGGCGTTGATCTTCCCGAAGGCTGGATGGGGAAATCCCATGCGTGTCACAGGCTGGTTCAGGAGGCCAAGGGAGAATGGTATATGTTCGTGGATGCGGATGTGCGTCTGGAGCCAAGTGCCATTCGGCAGACTCTTGCGGCAGGGTGTGAGCAGAGCGGGGGTCTGGTAACCGGTTTTCCTTATCAAGTAACGAAGACGTGGATGGAAAAGCTTGTTGTACCCATGATGGTCTTCACCATCATCAGTCATCTGCCCATTTTTATGATACGCAGATCATCCAGTCCGATGTTTGTGGCCGCTACGGGGGCTTTTTTGCTGATTCATCGCTCCAGTTACGAGGCTTCCGGTGGTCATGCTGCCATTCAGGCGCATCTGGTGGATGACATGAGTCTCGCCAAAGCGGTTAAGCGTGCAGGTCATCCGGTAATGCTGACAGACGTGCATGACGTAACGAATACCCGCATGTATCAGAACGGTGCAGAAGTATGGAACGGATATAAGAAAAACATGTACGAAGGTATGGGGCGCAAAGACGTGCTGCTGCTTGGCACGATGTTAATGTATACGCTAATGTATATTGTGCCTCCGCTGGGCTTGATTATTGGACTCATGACGGGTAGTTCGGTGTCCATTCTGTATGGATTGTTAGGAACATTATTAGGTATGGCTGTGAAAAGAGTAGCGGATCATGCTGGCGGACAACCCTGGTGGCTTGCCCTTCTGCAACCGGTCAGCATGGCCTGTGTCATTGCCATCGGATTCGCTTCCTGGCAGGCAGGCCGCTCCGGCAAGGGGTATGTATGGAAAGGTAGGCGGTACAGTTGAGAGGTAACGTCATTATAATCGGTGCAGGATTTGGAGGTCTGTCGTGTGCAATACGACTGGCTTCACAAGGTGTGCAGGTGACCATTCTGGAACGGCAGCAACACGTAGGTGGCAAGCTACAGCATTTTGAGCGGGACGGGTATCATTTTGACCGGGGACCGAGCACAATCACGATGCCATCGACCTTTCGTTCAGTCTTCGACCATGCGGGTGTAGCAATGGAAGATTACGTACAGTTATATGAGCTAGAGCCGCGCACGCGTAATGTATTTGCAGATGGCACAGTGGTAGATTTGTCAGGCAATCGCGGGTGGATGAAGGAGCAGATCGCAGCGTACAGTCCGGAGGATGCGGCTCGTTATGATGCATTTATGGATGAGTCTGCTGCACTGTATGCGGAAGCCAATCGTCATTTTCTGGGTAAGTTGCTGCTGTCTCCTTTTGACAAATACAATCTCCAAATGCTGCGCAGCCTGCTCCGCGTGCGGCCAACGGTGAAGCTGGATAAGTTGCTGCACTCGTATTTCCGACATCCGCATACGCTGGCTATGTTCGGACGGTACGCGACCTATGTGGGATCATCGCCGTATCAATCGCCTTCCATTTTTGCCATGATGGGGCATGTGGAAGCAGAAGTCGGCATCTACGGGGTCAAAGGTGGAACCTATCAACTGATCGAAGGAATGACCCGGCTGGCTCGGGAAAAAGGTGTACAGATCATTACCGGCACAGAGGTCCGGCAGATTGTTGTTCGGAATGGTAAAGTGGCAGGTGTAGACACGGATCAAGGCTTCCGCGAAGCAGATCAAGTGGTTGCGAATGGAGATGTGCTTAGCGTAAATCGACTGCTGCTCGCACCGGAACATCGGAAAGAAATGAGCGATGCCCGCATACGGAAGTATGAGCCCTCCATTTCAGGATTTGTGACGCTGGCAGGTGTGAGAAGACAATATGATGCACTGCTGCACCATACGGTCTTTTTCCCGGAACGGTATGAACCGGAGTTCGACCATATTTTCCGTGACCGTAAAATGCCCGCCGATCCCACGATCTACATCTGTTACTCCGGTTATTCGGAAGAAGGCATGGCTCCGGCGGGAGCCAGTAATCTGTTCATTCTGGTCAATGCCCCCTATTTGTCGGATTCATGGAATTGGGAGCAGCAGACGGAACGTTACGGAGCGTTTGTACTGGAACAATTGGCGGCGCGGGGAATTACCGGGTTGAATGAATCCGATGTGCTGATCCGGTACACACCGCGAGATATCGAACGGGATACCTTGGCGCATCAAGGGTCGATCTACGGCATCTCGTCCAATTCGGTAAAACAGACCTTCATGCGACCGGGCAACCGAAGCAAAGATGTACAAGGACTCTGGTACGTAGGCGGAACAACGCATCCTGGAGGCGGAACCCCCATAGTGACGTTGTCCGGACAGCTTGTTGGTGAGCAATTGGCATCGGAAATCTTGAGATAGTTCGTTGTGCAGGATGATGGAGTGAAATGTGTTCTGTTGATCCATGTGCGTGTGCATCGTCCGTGCTAACCAGCTTTGAAGGTGCGACAGATGATCCGTGCTTTTGAGTAGGCATAAAATAGTGGTGCTCCGGGATTTAAGTGAGACATTTGGTGTCGGGGCATCCTTTCAATAGATGGTTTGGAACGTTATACTGGATAGAGTTAAACTGCTGAGCTGCAATGCTTATAGGATTAATGTTTTTGTCTTTTGCAAAAGACGTATATACATAGAAGCTAGGAACAGGCAGGTTATCCTGTCGATCCGCACGATTCTCACATAGGAGGTCTCATCATGAATGAACAAGAGCGAGCCGGCGAGCGGCTGCTTCCCGAAGTGGCTACGGGAGAACGGAAGCTGGAGCACGTGCGCCTCTGTCTTGAGGAGAATGTGGCAGGAGAAGGGGTAACCAGCGGTATGGAGCGGTTTGCGTTTCGCCATCACCCACTGCCGGAACTGGATTTTGAAGAGGTGCATCTGGAGACTTCGTTTATTGGCAAAAAAGTACGTACACCCTTGCTCATCAGTTCGATGACGGGTGGAAGCAAAACAACAGGCGCCATCAATGAGCGCCTCGCGCGAGTAGCGAACGCCAGAGGCTGGACGCTCGGTGTAGGTTCGATCCGGGCTGCCGTGGAACAGCCGGAACTCGCGAGTACCTTCGATGTGCGGCGCTGGGCACCGGACATCCCGGTCATTGCCAACCTGGGTGCGGTGCAGCTGAACTATGGTTTCACAACAGCTGACTTCCAGCGCGCCGTAGATATTGCGGGTGCGGACATGCTCGTCCTTCACCTGAACACGTTGCAGGAAGTTTTCCAGCCGGAAGGTAACACCAACTTCAGCGGATTATTTCAGCGGATTGAAAACTTGTGTCGTGAGCTAGACGTGCCTGTTGGCGTGAAAGAAGTAGGTTTTGGCATCGATGGTGTGACGGCTCAACGCCTATATGAAGCGGGTGTCGCGTTCATTGATGTAGCCGGAGCAGGGGGCACAAGCTGGGTGCAGGTAGAGAAGTACCGTAACAATAACCCGGTACGCCGGGCAGCAGCTGAAGCTTTTGCCGACTGGGGCATTCCCACAGCGGAGTGTATTCAGGAAGTACGAGCGTTGAACCCTACTGGTGCCCTGATCGGCAGCGGTGGACTTTACACTGGTGTGGATGCGGCCAAAGCCCTCGCGCTCGGTGCGGATCTGGCTGGTTTTGGTCGATCTCTTCTCGAATCCGCAGTAGCTTCCGATGATGCTCTGAATGAGCGGTTGGAACAGGTTGAATTTGAACTGCGTACCGTCATGTTTGGCATCGGGGCTGGGCGGATCGAGGATTTGAAGCAGACGACACGTTTGGTGGAACGGCGTTAGGCCGGGGTTATAATGAAGATGATATAAACTTCATTGGAGTTATTTAATTATATATTTTGAGTCTACTCATATTGCTTCCTATATAATCTGAAACAAAAATAGTGTAGAGGTTACTTCATTAAGAAGTATCCTCTACACTATTTATAATATTAAAATTGGCGGGCACTGATATTCATATCCACTTTATGACCTGTTGAACTATAGATATAAACTTTGACGTTTGTTGTGCCTATGACACCTATTCTTGTTGTTTTTTGAGTCCCTTTTTTGATTGGAATATCAATTGGGGAAAGATTGCCCACAGTAAGTTTGGCATAAATAGTATCCGTACTATTGTTCTGAATCCAAACATCGGCATCTTCTCCATTGTCAGAATCCAATGTGAAGGATTTTTCGTATGCACTGTAACTGCTGTAATTGAATGGTCTGATAAGCTGTACATCCATTGGATTAATAATCGGATCCTCAGTGTTCTCCATAGTGATCGGAGAAGTAGTAAGAGCATCTTGCACTCTATCCTCTAAATCAACAGCACTAGCTGGATGTGCAGAAAGTAATATGGACAAAGCTACGCCTGCACCTAAAATTACGTTGAATATCAATCTAATTTCCTCCTCTATGCTAGTGGTATGTAAAAATGTTTTAATAATTCACAAAAATATCACATACATTCCTCTTTCACGGTGACATTCTCATTGGTTACAGTAACGTACGAATTGCCGGACAAGTATTCCGTATAACCGCAAACCGTTTTGTTATAGGTTTTTCCGCGACTGTCCGTGAACGCCAAGGAGACGACCCCCTCCCCGGAAAGTTTCAGTTGCGGGGCGAATTTCACGTTTGCTCCGCTGGGAATATCCTTATTGAATACGTAGGTGGAGCCACTCTCATTGTTGTTTAACGAGTTGTCGCCTTGGACTAGGCTAGCCTGAATATTGGTGAGGTCATAGTCGGACTGATTGTGGATCGTGATTCTTAAGTGGCGAAAGGGATCCATTGCATTCAGAAAGCTCATAAAAGCGACTATGGCGATTCCGAGTATGATAGCGGATAAGATAATCATTTTCTTTTTGGAGAATCGGCGACGTGTGTTCAATAAGATCCACTCCTTTCCTATGAGGTATAAACGATGGGATGAGATCAAAAGTTTTGATTAAAATGGATAAATATGAAAATTGAAAACCGAATCGTCAGAATAACTTTATGCGCTAAGCGGAAGAACAGGATACAATAAGATACTAGTAGTGCAAAAAGGACTGCACAGAGATGATACATAATTAAGATCACTCGAAATAAGGAGGTAAACAACATGGAACTTTCTCCAATGAATCAGGAAGATTATGCGAGTTTTCGCATTCGATCGATTAAGGATTTTGCACAGGAAAAAGTAGAAGCGGGCACCTGGGCTGAGGAAGAGGCACAGCAACTGGCGGAGGAATCTTATGAACGTTATCTGCCAGAAGGCTTGAACACACCCGGAGCGTATCTCTACAATCTGGTGCATCCTGTGGACGGCAATGTAGGGTATATCTGGTTTAATATCACGGATAATCGTCGCGGGAAAGATGCTTTTTTGCTGGATATTGTGGTTGAAGAAGCGCACCGTGGTAAGGGATACGGAACAGAGACGATGCAGGCGCTTGAACAGACGGCCTTGAGTCTTGGCGTGGATCGCATTGGTTTGCATGTCTTTGGACATAATGTGCGGGCGAGCAGCCTATATCGCAAGATGGGATATGAGGTAACGGACCTGACGATGTACAAGGAAATCAAAGGGTAAACCAATAGCGGATGGGACTCTGGTCGAATTGGCAAAGTTCCTTGATGCCTTGAGGTTTGTCATATATAATGTATAGGATTATCCATACCGAACAAGTAATCAATGAGGAGTTGTCATATACATGGCTTTGAAAGCAGGAATTGTAGGGCTTCCGAACGTCGGAAAATCTACGTTGTTTAACGCAATTACACAAGCAGGTGCCGAATCGGCAAACTATCCGTTCTGTACAATTGACCCTAACGTGGGGATTGTTGAAGTACCCGATGAGCGTTTGGACAAACTGACAGAACTCGTTGTACCTAAGAAAACAGTACCAACGGCGTTTGAGTTTGTAGATATCGCGGGTCTTGTTCGCGGGGCGAGCAAAGGCGAAGGTCTTGGTAACAAGTTCCTTGCCCACATTCGTGAAGTAGATGCAATTGTACACGTGGTACGTTGCTTTGTAGATGAGAACATTACACACGTCGATGGTAAAATTGACCCGGTGAGCGACATCCAGACGATCAATCTGGAGCTGATCCTGGCCGATATCGAGAGTGTTGAGAAGAAAATCGATCGCTCCAAGAAAAACATGAAGGGCGGCAACAAGACTGCCTCTCAAGAAGTAGAAGTATTGGAGAGAGTGAAGGCTGTTCTGTACGATGACAAGCCGGCACGCAGCATGGAACTTACGGATGATGAGCTTCTGATCGTGCGCGATCTGCACTTGCTTACCCTGAAGCCTGTTCTGTACGCAGCAAATGTAGCTGAGGACGAAATCGGCGACGTGGCGAACAATGCTTACGTGCAAAAAGTAAGAGAATTCGCAGCTGCTGAAAACGCAGAAGTGGTGCCAATCAGTGCGAAGGTTGAAGAAGAGATCTCTGAGCTGGAAGGCGAAGATAAACAAATGTTCCTGGAAGAACTCGGTATCGAGGATTCCGGTCTGAACCTGTTGATCAAAGCGGCTTACAAATTGCTCGGTCTGTACACATACTTCACAGCAGGTGTACAGGAAGTTCGTGCGTGGACAATTCGTAAAGGAACAAAAGCGCCTGGCGCAGCGGGTGTCATTCACACCGACTTCGAACGTGGATTCATCCGTGCAGAAGTTGTTTCCTACGACGATCTGGTTGCAGCGGGTTCCATGAACGGTGCCAAAGAGCGTGGACAACTTCGTCTTGAAGGTAAAGAATACGTTGTAAATGACGGCGACGTTATGCACTTCCGTTTCAACGTATAAGTTGTTACTCGTTTATATTTAGATTCAATAACATGACCCTGCGACCTTCTCGTGAAGTTCGTGGGGTCTTTGACTTAGAGTTTTGCAGTGCGGAACAAGAAAAACCACCGGGATTAGGTTAGTCGCCTTGCAATCCGGTGGTTTTTCATTCGTTTGATTGAAATTCGCCGTGGTCGCCCACCGGCCTTTGTTAGAGAAGTCACGATGTTAGCGCATCGTGGCTTTTGTTTATTTTACATTTCGGAACAACATCGAACAACAATTTCATTTTGTATTTCGCAGCACTAAAAATTAGTTCATCCGCTGCGGAACAGTTACTATTCAGAACCATAAGAATATGCTATAATTAAGAGTCGTATACCACGTTAAGATTCGCGCTTGGACAGATGAGCTTAAGCGAGTTTCATACAGGGTACGCGATTTCTTGATTTCACTTTAAAAGTAAAGGATTTGATGACGTTGTAGCGATGTTATACGTCGATCATACAGGAATGTGAATACATGCTGCGGTCAGGGGATTCGGTGAGAATCCTGTGCGTTGTGGAATATAGATTATAGATGTTATGAATAATGAAACCGAAATAATTATTAAAAACGATATTTGCATGGACAAAATAATGTGTGAGGTGACTATACATGTTGGATAAATTACAGGCGTTAGCCGACCGTTATGACAAGTTGAGTGAGCTTTTGTGTGACCCGGATGTGGCAAGTGACAACAAAAAGTTGCGGGAATATTCCAAAGAACAATCTGATCTGCAACCGACTTATGAAGCGTACAATGAGTACAAACAGGTAAGTGAGGATCTGGATGCCGCCAAGGAAATGCAGGGCGAAAAACTGGACGATGAGATGCGCGAAATGGTCAAAATGGAAATTGACGAACTAAGCACTCGCCAGAAGGAACTGGACGAATTGATTCGTGTACTCATGTTGCCAAAAGATCCGAATGACGACAAAAACGTTATTGTTGAGATTCGCGGAGCAGCTGGTGGAGATGAGGCAGCGTTGTTTGCAGCAGATCTGTATCGGATGTACACACGTTATGCAGATGCACAAGGCTGGCGTGTAGAGCTGATGGACGTTAACACAAATGATCTCGGTGGGTTCAAAGAGGTTGTTTTCCTGATCAACGGACGCGGCGCTTATAGCAAAATGAAATACGAAAGCGGCGCACACCGTGTGCAGCGTATTCCAACAACTGAGTCAGGCGGACGTATTCATACGTCAACTTCAACGGTTGCGGTTATGCCTGAAGCCGAAGATTTCGATATCGAAATTCATGATAAAGACATCCGTGTTGATACGTTCTGTTCCAGTGGTGCAGGTGGACAATCGGTTAATACCACGAAATCCGCAGTACGGGTAACGCACGTTCCAACGGGAATCGTGGCGACATGTCAGGATGGAAAATCACAGAACTCCAACAAGGAAAAAGCGTTGCAGGTTCTGCGTACACGTATCTTCGATATGAAACGTATGGAAGAGGAAGCAAAGATCTCTGTTGAGCGGAAGAGCAAAGTGGGAACGGGCGACCGCAGTGAGCGTATTCGTACGTACAACTTCCCGCAAAGCCGTGTGACGGATCACCGTATCGGCCTGACGATGCACAAGCTGGATCAGATCATGAACGGGGAGATTGAAGATATCTTGTCTGCACTGACGATTGCTCAGCAGACCGAGTTGATGGATAGAGGAGAATAATCTGTGACCCGCGCGCAGTTTGTCATGACGCCGGAACAGAGCTGTCGGGAAGCCTTCGTGGAGGCTTCCTCTTTTTTGGAGAAGTGCGGCGTGTACGAGCCGCAAAACAATGCCCGGCTGCTGCTGGAACATGTACTCGGCGTCTATGGCGCCCAGTACTACATGATGCAGCTGGAGCCTTTTCCCAGCGAGCATCGCAGCCGCTGGGAGGACGCCGTCACGCGCAAGGCTGCGGGTGAGCCGGCGCAATACATTATCGGCAGCCAGGAATTCTATGGGCTGCCGTTCGAGGTCACGCCGGCCGTGCTGATTCCGCGGCCGGAGACCGAGCTGTTGGTCGAGGCTGTGCTACGCGAAGCCGACCGCGTGTTTCCTGACGGCGCTCCGCTCGCCGTCGATATTGGCACGGGCAGTGGCGCCATCGCGGTGACGATGGCTTCACTGCGCCCGCGCTGGCAGGTTGGCGCCGGGGATCTCTCGTCGGCTGCCCTGCAAGTGGCCGCGCGGAACGCGGCTGCGAACGGGGTACAGATCGACTTCCGTGAAGGCGATCTGCTGGCCCCGTTCGCCGGGGCACGGGTGGACATCCTGGTGTCCAACCCGCCATACATCCCGGCGGCTGATATCGCCGGGTTACAGCAAGAGGTGCGCGATCATGAGCCGCGCATGGCATTGGACGGCGGTCCGGACGGGCTTGCACCGTACCGTATCATGCTGGAGCAGTTGGCGCTGTTGCCTGCGCCGCCGCAGATCATTGGTTTTGAGCTGGGCCAAGGGCAGGCTCGCGACATTGCAGCTTTGCTTGAAACGGCGGGACATTGGCCGGAAATTATCATTGTACCGGACCTTGCCGGAATCGAGCGGCATGTCCTGGGTGTTCGTACTTCGGAACAGGTGACGAAAATGTAAGGTTCTGCGGGTTTTCTTTTTGCCGTGAAATCCTCTACAATGAGATATACCGAAGATTTCTGAATGCTTGGGGGAACATAATTACATGCTGCACAAATTTAAAAAGATAGACTATTCTATTGTCTTTATACTCGTTATTCTGATGGGTATCAGTATTTTATCGATTTACAGTACAACGTTTGGTCGTCCAAAGCTGGAGGGACTCCCGAAAAGCGCAGTGATCTTTTATATTTTGGGCTTCGTAGTCTTTTTTGGGATGTCGATGATCAACTATAAATTCATAATCAAAAATTATTTATATATCTATGGCGTGGGGATGCTCCTGCTTATATTCGTTATGTTCTTTGGTAAGGAGTATTATGGTGCAAAAGGTTGGCTGTCCATCTTCGGGGTCAGTTTGCAACCTGCTGAATTGTTCAAGTTATGCCTGATTGTGTTTTTATCGGCCTTTTTGGCCCGAAAGAAGAACCGTCCGCTCTATTTTGGACGTGACGTTATCCCGATTACACTCTGTGTTCTGCCGCCGTTACTACTCGTATTGCTTCAAAATGACTTGGGAAATGCGTTAAGCTATATAGTCATTCTTGTGGGCCTACTGTGGATTGGTAACATTAAATTTACGCATGCCCTCATTGGCTTTATGATCGCAGTGGCTGCTTTTATCGGTGGTACACAGGCGTATATTCATTACCATGATGAGATTGTTAAATTCCTGAATGACATTGGACGTTCGCACTGGGCGGATCGTTTTGATCCTTGGCTTGTACCAGAGCTGACCTCAAGAGATGTACTCTGGCAGACGTATAATGCAAAGCTTGCAATTGGTTCTGGTGGGATTACAGGCAAAGGTTATATGGAAGGCACAACGATTCAGTCAAATCGGGTGCCGCTGGCCTATGCTGACTCCATCTTTGTGCAGATTGGGGAAGAATTTGGTTTCATCGGTGCCTCGGTACTGCTTCTCCTGTACTTTATCCTGATTCACAGGCTGGTGCTGATTGCACTGGAGTGTAAGGATCGCGCGGGGCCTTATCTCATTGTTGGGATCATAGCGATGCTGCTTTACCAGATCTTTGTTAATATTGGTCCATTCATTGGTCTGATGCCGTTGACAGGGATTACGCTGCCGTTTATCAGTTCGGGTGGTACCTCCATTATGATCAACATGATCAGCATGGGTCTTGTGATGAGTATTAAGGTCCACACGGAAGAGAATGAGGATATTCTTGGCTCTGCGGAACAACCGAGTATTACGGATCTGGTGAGGAAATTGCTAAGACGCAAGCCATCCCAGCAGGAGCAATAACGTTTCTGAGTCAAACCGTGAAATAGCACGTCAGATTTATGTATATAAGCTAGATAACTATAGAACCCTGGAACAGACCAACCCAAGTTACATTGGGTGGATGTTTTGGGGTTTTTATTGTTTTTACGGCGTAATTCAGGCCGTTGAATAGTTCGTTTTTTAACCTGAAACGACCCTGATTTCCATTTTATTATCCAATTATATACAATGGTAATATTGAGTTCAATTGGAAATCATAGAATGCTAGATTTCAGGGGGATGGACAGAGTCATGTTGAGAATGTTGAAAAAGATGGACGGTGTTATTCTTTTTGTAATGCTGTTACTCATGATTATTAGTGTATTTGCGATTTATAGCGGAACGCAGACAGATGCCAATCTGGCGAATCATCATGTCAAAACGATGTATTTCTATGTGGCCGGGTTCATTGCGGTGCTTGTGATCGGGCTTGTGAATTACAAGTTATACGTGAAATATGCGTTTTATTTGTATGGCTTGGGGATCATACTACTGATCCTGGCCAATGTCCTGGGAAGTTCAATCAATAACGCCAACGGTTGGCTGAAGCTGGGCGAGAACTTTTCTTTTCAACCGGCAGAGCTGTTCAAGATGATTCTGATTCTATTTCTCGCCCATTTGATCGTGAAGAGACAACGAGGCACGCTGAAATTTTGGAGAGATATTGTGCCGATTGGCTGTTGGGCGTTTATTCCGTTTGCCCTTGTTATGGCTCAGAATGATTTGGGGAATGCGCTGGGGTATGTGGTGATTTTGGCTGCGGTATTCTGGATCGGAAATATGAGGCTGAAGCACGCATTGATTACACTGGCGATTGTGGGAGTGGCGTTCTTTGGTTTTGTTAAAGCCTATACCTTCTACCATGGTGAAGTTTTCACTTTTCTTGAAAAGATAAAACGTGAGCATTGGGCGGAGCGAATTGATCCCTGGCTTGTACCAGAAAAGGCTACCTCAAAGGCTTCCTGGCATACGAAAAATGCAGGTTTAGCCATCGGTTCAGGGGGCATCATCGGCAAAGGTTATTTGCAAGGAACATCCGTTCAGAGTGGACGAGTCCCCTATACGTATTCTGATTCCATTTTTGTTGTGATCGCAGAGGAGTTTGGGTTTGTTGGTGCATCCGTACTGATTCTGTTGTACTTTATCCTGATCCACCGCATGGTGCTGATTGCTCTGGCATGCAGAGATCGCGCGGGACCCGTCATCATTGTAGGTATTATCGGAATGTTGTTGTATCAGGTGTTTGAAAACGTGGGGGCGTTCCTCGGACTGATGCCACTCACAGGTATTACGTTACCGTTCATCAGTTACGGCGGCACCTCTTTGCTTATAAATATGGCTTGCATCGGTGTAGTCATGAGCATTAAGTTGTACGGGCAAGAAGAGGAGGATGAACTTCTGATGGGAGAGCAGCAACCCCGGTTGTCGGAACGTTTATGGAATATGCTCAAGAAAGAGAAAAGTGCTGTGTAACTGTTGAGTCGGTGTAGTGAAAAGTAAAGCGGTGTGACGTATAAAGTGATCGTTCATAGAAATAAAGAGGTTGATTTGCCCTGTAACCAGGTGCAGATCAGCCTTTTTAACATGATAGGTGAGAAAGTGTAAATCATAGAAACGATTTAGTAGATTTATTGCAAATGCTAGGTTTACTTCCGTCTCTACCGGGCATACTGATAGACATGAGAGAGTTGCAGGCAACGTGATCAGAGAGCCGAGGGGGAGAACGGAATGAGCAGAAGAATTGTAAAGCAAATTGGACTTATTATTGTATGTCTTATGTTGATTATCATGATGTGGGAAGGTCAGAAAACGGATGCAGCTGTGGCGGCCACAGCAATTCCAGAACAATCGATTCGCTTGCGTATTCTAGCAAACTCGGATGCACCGGGAGATCAATTGGTGAAACGCGAGATTCGGGATGCGGTCGTTGCTCAGATGGGCGAGTGGGTAGCCGAACTGGAGAATCCGCAAAGTCTGGATGAAGCGCGCAAGGTTATTCGTGAGCATTTGTCCGAGATTGAGAATAGAGTAGGAGAAGAGTTGGCCAGTCGCGGTTTAAATTATGAGTATCAGGTGGAGCTGGGTTCCGTTCCGTTCCCGACCAAGCTGTATGGGGGTACCGTCTATCCTGCCGGAGATTATGAAGCGGTTCGGATCACGCTGGGGGAAGGCAAAGGTCAGAACTGGTGGTGTGTGTTGTTCCCGCCGTTGTGCTTCATTGATGCAGGGACCGGGGATGCACTGGCGAAACCTTCAACGGTATCAGCCGCAGCGGCTGAACCAGGAGATGCAGAGGCATCTGTGCAGGGAGACACACCGGAAGCGAGATTCTTTCTGTGGGATATGGCTGTGAAACTATGGAGTTGGGTAACTAGATTGTTCGCATAACAACGTATTTATAATACAGTAGAGGGCGACTTCGATTCAGGGAGCTGCCCTTTTAATATGAATTAGTGGTGAAATTCCGAGCGAAGTATGAAGGGCATCCGAGTTGGGACAGGTATGTTATAATTACTTATAGTGCGTGTTCAAAAAGTCTGGTTTTTCAGTACCAAGAAGATGGAATGGAGTAGCGGAGCGTAGGAAAATTACGTGAGCAACCAAAATGTTTTCTTCGGAAAAATACTTCGTAAGCCTCCCGCTTATTTCGGCTGAATTTCATATTCGACGTTGATGATGCCGCTAGGCATCTATCGTAATCAAAAGCGTACTTTTTGAACAACCTCTTATATTGAATATGGATATGAACTAACCTACTTGAAGTTTAGGAATGATGATATATGAGCAGAGAAAACGAACCAGTGCAACACACCTCTGAGATGAGGGATGGTAGAGAAGAACGTGATATGAAAGCTCCGGGAGAGCTGGTCACCGAGATGTGGGATGTACGTGTCTTGGTGAGCGCTGAGAACGATCACGGATTGGGTAATATTGAATTATTGGATGTGAAAAAGGGGAGCGCCGATCAACAGGCGCTCGCCGACTTGCAGGCTGCCGCAGCCTGCATTCGTCAAGGTCAGACGGTGGCCTTTCCGACCGAGACGGTCTATGGCTTGGGTGCTGATGCGCGTAGCACAGCAGCCGTGGAGGCTGTATTTGTCGCCAAAGGCCGACCTTCCGACAATCCACTGATTGTGCATATCGCCCACCGTGACCAGTTGGATGCGCTGGTCACGGAAGTGAATGAAACGGCGGAAGCGCTGATGGCGGCCTTCTGGCCAGGACCACTGACGCTGGTGCTGCCGGTTAGGCCGGGTGCGGTATCCCCGCGTGTCACCGCCGGTCTGGACACGGTGGCCGTGCGCATGCCGGACCATCCGGTGGCCTTGCAGTTGATCGCGGCGGCGGCATGCCCTGTAGCTGCGCCAAGCGCCAACCGCTCCGGGCGGCCAAGCCCCACACTCGCGTCTCATGTGCGCGAGGATCTGGATGGCCGCATCGGCGGCATTGTGGACGGCGGCCCCACCGGGGTGGGCGTCGAGTCCACGGTTGTGCAGGTCGGTGACGACGGTAGCGTCACCATCCTGCGCCCTGGCGGCATTACGGCGGAACAACTGTCCGCCGTTGCCGCCCGTGTCACCACGGACCCCGCGCTACTCGCGGAGGGGGCCGATGGCGTGGGCAGCCCGGCGCCGCGCTCGCCGGGCATGAAGTACTCGCACTATGCACCCGCAGGGGCGCTGTGCGTGGTGGAGGGGCCGCCCGCAGCGGTGGCGGCCTGGATCAGCGCCGCCCTCGCAGAGGCGGCGCAGCGCGGAGAGCGCACCGCTGTGCTGGCGTTCGCCGAGCACGCGGAGCAGTACCGCGCCGATGCCGTGTTCTCGCTGGGTGACGCCAGCGAGCTGGAAGAAGCAGCGCGCCGGCTATACGCCGCGCTGCGCAGCTGCGATGAGCAAGGCGCCACATATATTGTGGCTGAAGCCTGCTCACGCGAAGGGCTGGGAGCAGCCGTCATGAATCGGCTGCTCAAGGCTGCGGGGAACCAACTCATACAAGTTGGCAACCAGCAACCCTCATAACCTCTCCTGATCATACAGTCAGGAGAGTAATCACTCTTTTTCCAAAACAAAATCAAGATTCTATAAAGCCAGCAACTGACCAGACATCCGTCGCCGTTTGCCTTTCATCGGTCATGTTTAGGTCCTTGTCCGCATATCGTGTACAAGAACCTTTACGTGACTTGGGGGTATGGGGATGTGGGATGTGTCTGCCCATGTAGGGCAGTTGGTAACCATTTTGATCATGGCTATTGCGCTTGGCCTCGATGCGTTCTCACTCGGGATCGGAATTGGCATGAAGGGCATTCGGCTGCGGGATGTATTGCGAATCAGTATTGTAACGGCGCTATTTCATATCATCATGCCGCTCATCGGCATGTATATGGGCAAATACGTTAGCTCCCTGCTCGGTGACATTACGACGTATGCGGCAGGTGGATTGCTTGTTTTGCTGGGTGCTCATATGATTCTGAATGCATTCCGTGAAGGCGATACAAAGCTGGTGGACCACCGTTCCCTGCTCGGCGTTGTTTTGTTCTCCCTCAGCGTAAGTGTGGATTCATTCTCCGTTGGCGTATCCTTAGGGATGTTCAGCAGTGATCTGATCTTAACTGTACTTGCTTTCGGTGTGTGTGGCGGGGTGATGTCGGTTATGGGTCTGCTATTAGGCCGTCGGGTGAGCCAGAATCTCGGGGATTACGGCGAAGCCATTGGTGGCGCAATCTTGCTTGCGTTTGGACTTTTGTTTATATTTTAGAATAAAACTTGAGATATCATATCATTCGCATCATATGTAAAATGGGGAGGCTAACACAATGAAACATATTTTATTCGTATGTACAGGAAATACGTGCCGCAGCCCCATGGCAGAGGGGCTTTTGCGAAAACTGGCATCGGAGCGCGGCATTCAGGTAGAGGTTCGCTCCGCAGGGGTGGCAGCAACGTCGGGTATGCCGATTTCCCGACATGCTGAAGCGGTTTTGAGAGATCATAACGTTGAAGGTCCACCTCATTCCACACAGCTTAGCTCTAACCTGGTAGGTTGGGCCGATCTGGTTCTTACGTTAACACGGAGTCATAAGCAACATGTCATGCAGGTTTTTCCCGATTCAGTCCACAAAACTTATACATTGAAAGAATATGTGGAGGATGATGAACAGGTATTAAGTGATGTTCAGGAGTTGGACAGCCTGTTTGCAACGCTTGAGATGAAACGTGCCCTTGGCCAAGAGATCCTGGCATCGGAGCGTGAGCGAGCCATTGAGATTAGACAACGAATTCCAAGTTTCGACATCTCCGATCCGTTTGGAGGAAGTCGTGATGATTACAATATAGCTGCAGCTGAGATTCGGACGGCATTGGACCGGCTTTTGGATAAGCTGGGATAATTCTGATCCTGCGAGGCAGGTTATAGAAATAGGACACGTGATGTAAATTAACCGTTGATTTTAGCCGCGGGTTGTTTTATGATGAAGGGGAAAACAGGGATCCGGTGTAACTGGCGACGAAGTGGGCATAACCACGATGGAGCACCGGAACAAACGGCCGGTCGCCTGGGCAAAAGAGCAATTCTGCGTTACCCGCAGACTGCTCTTTTTTTCGTCTTTCATCTGATTATTCGCTATAATAGTACCTGAGATGCCGTGCAAGAATACGAAGGACAACCAAGAGACAGCGGGCATGATTTTATCGGGAGGCGATAATAGGATGACTATAGAGTTAGATTCGGAACAACCCGGATTGCAGGAACAGACCGCGTCTATTCTGCATGAACTGGCGCTTGCCGGACAGCTTGGGCCTGGACAGATCGTTGTGATCGGTACAAGCACAAGTGAAGTCGCAGGCGCTCGGATTGGTACGAGTGGTGCCATTGAAGTGGCGCATCAGCTTCTTGCGGGTATACGCGAGGTGCAGGAAGAGTTCGGTTTTGACACGGTATTCCAATGTTGTGAGCATCTGAACCGTGCGCTGGTAATGGAACGTTCTGTGCTTACTCGACTTGGATTGACCGAGGTTGGTGCAGTACCCGTGCCCAAGGCCGGAGGTTCAATGGCATCCGCAGCATATCGTTCGCTGACCGATCCATGCCTGGCTGAACATGTGCAGGCCCATGCGGGACTGGACATTGGGGAGACGATGATTGGGATGCATCTCCGGCATGTAGCCGTACCCTATCGTACAGCGCTTCGCTATGTTGGAGATGCTCGTGTAACCACAGCGTTGACCCGTCCGAAGTTGATTGGCGGCGAACGCGCGGTGTATCGTATGGAAGAACAACCAGATTCGACATTTTGTGACTAACATATAAAGCGAGACTAATTGGGTTACACTCCTGACTTTGATTGCATCACCATCTTCCGATCGCTGTTATCCCCAGATTTTTTAATTCCCTATTTAAAGGGGGAATCCGGTGATAAAGGCGACCACTTCGTTTCTTCAGATTGGTGTTGCACTCGCCGTTTTCGTGTAAACATTAGTTTCACTTTATAACTTCACTTATAACTGGGAGGAATTTAATCATGGAACAATTGCGCAAGAATGACCCGGCAGTACTGGAAGCGATGAATCTTGAACTGAAACGTCAACAGAACAACATCGAACTGATCGCATCCGAGAACATCGTAAGTGAAGCAGTAATCGAAGCAATGGGATCTGTTCTGACCAACAAGTACGCTGAAGGATATCCAGGTAAACGTTACTATGGCGGTTGTGAGCATGTGGACATCGTTGAAGACATCGCGCGTGATCGTGCAAAAGAATTGTTCGGAGCAGAACACGTGAATGTTCAACCTCACTCCGGTGCACAAGCGAACATGGCAG
This sequence comes from Paenibacillus sp. GM1FR, assembly GCF_002803315.1. NCBI lineage: Bacteria > Bacillati > Bacillota > Bacilli > Caryophanales > Paenibacillaceae > Paenibacillus > Paenibacillus sp. GM1FR. The sequence goes on from NZ_MKZL01000022.1 coordinate 405,355, forward strand.
TTTATCTTGCAGCGTTGAAACCTGGTGATACTGTACTTGGTATGAACCTTGCCCATGGTGGACACCTCACACACGGTAGCCCGGTTAACGCATCTGGTTTGCTGTACAACTTTGTGGCATACGGCGTACAGGAAGATACATTCCTGATTGATTATGATGAAGTACGCAAAGCGGCTTTCAAACACCGTCCTCGTCTGATCGTTGCAGGTGCAAGTGCATATCCGCGTACCATTGATTTTGAAAAGCTGGCTTCCATCGCCAATGATGTTGGCGCTTTGTTCATGGTGGACATGGCTCACATCGCAGGATTGGTTGCTGCTGGTTTGCATCCAAACCCGGTTCCACATGCGCATTTCGTAACAACAACTACACACAAAACGCTGCGTGGACCTCGTGGTGGTATGATTCTGTGCCGCAAAGCGTGGGCAGCAGCGATTGATAAAGCCGTATTCCCAGGTTCCCAAGGTGGACCTTTGATGCACGTGATCGCTTCCAAAGCGGTAGCATTCGGTGAAGCTTTGCAACCTTCGTTCAAAACGTATGCAGAGAATGTCGTGAAAAACGCACAGGTTCTGGCTGAAACACTGATCGCTGAAGGATTGAACATCGTATCCGGTGGTACAGATAACCACTTGATGCTGATCGACACACGCAGTGTGAACATCACAGGTAAGGAAGCTGAGCATGTGCTTGATTCCATCGGTATTACCGTGAACAAAAATGCAATTCCATTCGACCCTACAAGCCCGTTTGTAACGAGTGGTATTCGAATTGGTACACCTGCTGCAACTTCCCGTGGCATGAACGAAGAAGCGATGGTAGCGATCGGTAAGATCATTGCCAAAACGCTGAAAAATCCAAAAGATACAGCGAAGCTGGATGAAGCTCGTGCAGAAGTGACTGCACTGACAGACCAATTCCCGCTCTATACAGATCTTAAATACTAAAAAACTTTGCTCATGGTGTTTGTATTTGAGTTTTTCAATGTAAACACTCGGACGGAGTAAACCGAAAGAACCTGAAGAAGCGTAGCGCTCGCCTTTATCCCCAGATTTCAACAATTATAATTGGATCAAAGAAATCAGGGGATAACAGCGATCGGAAGGTCATTCGGTTTGCGGAGCATCATCAGTGGTTACACGTTTTTGAACATACTCAATGACATAACAGCAGGAGCAAAACAGGACCGGATGGATCATTTTCCGGTCCTGTTTTTTATAGGATTCGGTAATCTGTAATGATTGGGTGCCCTTTGATGGTGTAATTCGTTGTTGGTGATGATATAATATACAGGATTTATCGAGCCCATGAATGGCGGCTAGGTATATTTGGAAATGCTGAACATGAAGAACTTACCGGAGGGACAAATTAGATGGGAAAATTAGTAATATGTGATCACCCTTTGATTCAACACAAACTGACGTTTATACGCGACATGCGTACGAATACGAAAGATTTTCGTGAATTGGTGGATGAAGTAGCAACGTTGATGGCTTATGAGATTACAAGAGATGTTGAACTGGAAACGATTGATGTACAGACACCTGTAGCTGCAACACAAGGTAAAGTCATCTCTGGACGTATGCTCGGACTGGTGCCGATTCTGCGCGCAGGACTCGGAATGCTGGATGGCGTTGTGAAATTGTTGCCAGCGGCAAAAGTTGGACATGTGGGTCTGTTCCGTGACCCGGAAACACTGCAACCGGTAGAATACTACACCAAACTGCCTACAGACGTAACAGAGCGTCAATTGATTGTAATTGATCCGATGCTGGCAACCGGTGGTTCGGCAATTGCAGCTATTGACGTGCTCAAAAAACGTGGCTGTACCCAAATCAAGATGATGAACCTGGTTGCGGCACCGGAAGGCGTAAAAGCTGTGCAAGATGCACATCCCGATGTGGACATCTATGTAGCAGCATTGGACGACCGTCTGGATGATCATGGTTATATCGTTCCAGGGCTTGGAGATGCAGGAGACCGTCTATACGGCACTAAATAAGCATATCGCATGCTTTGTAAGAGGTTGTTCAAAAAGTCCAATTTTGATTACGAAGGATGCCCAAGGGCATCATCGGCATCGAATATGAAATTCAGCCGAAATGTCCGTGGCTCACGTAGTTTTCCCTACGCTCCGCTACTCCATTTCTACCTTCATTCCATATTCTTGGTACTGAAAACCGGACTTTTTGAACATGAACTTATAGAAAAGGGGCTTTGCTCGAATGTCCAACAAAATTAAAGTCATGACGATCTTCGGGGTGCGTCCGGAAGCCATCAAGATGGCTCCGCTTATTTTGGAATTGCAGAAACACCCTGAGTCTATTGAATCTATTGTTTGCGTAACTGCGCAGCATCGCCAGATGTTAGATCAGGTACTTGAAGTTTTCGACATTCATCCCGATTATGATCTGGATGTGATGAAGGACCGTCAGACATTGAATGAAATTACAATTCGTGTGCTTGGTGGTCTGGAACCAGTGTTAGCTGAAGCGAAGCCGGATATTGTACTGGTTCACGGGGATACATTAACTACCTTTGTAGCGAGCTACGCAGCATTCTTGCAACAGATTCAGGTAGGACATGTGGAAGCGGGGCTGCGGACATGGAACAAGCTGTCTCCATATCCGGAAGAGATGAACCGTCAGCTGACGGGAGTACTGGCTGATCTACACTTTGCGCCTACGGATTGGTCTTCTTCCAATCTTGCCAAAGAAAATAAATCGGAGTCTAGTACGTACGTCACAGGCAACACGGTAACAGATGTGTTTCAATATACTGTACGGGAGGACTACACACACCCGGTACTTGATTGGGCCCAAGGCAAACGCCTTGTGCTGATGACAGCTCATCGCCGTGAATCTCAAGGCGAGCCTCACCGCAACATTTTCCAGGCCGTCAAACGGATTGCCGACGAATTCGAAGATATTGCCATCGTGTACCCGGTGCATCCAAGTCCTGCTGTGAAGGAGCCGGCTCACGCGATCTTGGGGAATCATCCCCGTATTCAATTAATTGATCCACTAGACGTGGTGGATTTGCATAACTTTTACCCGCACACTCACTTGATTTTGACCGATTCAGGCGGTTTGCAGGAAGAAGCTCCTTCGTTTGGTGTGCCTGTGCTCGTATTGCGCGATACAACAGAACGCCCGGAAGGTATTGAAGCCGGAACGCTGGAATTGGTAGGTACCGAAGAGGAACGTGTGTATGAACGGACCAAAGCTCTGCTTACAGACAAAACCCTGTATGAAAGCATGAGTCAGGCTGCCAATCCATACGGTGATGGACATGCTTCGGAAAGAATTGTCAATGCGATTTTGCATCATTTCGGCGTAAATAGTGAGCGTCCGGAATCATTTCACAGAAAATTCAAAAAATAATACATTTTTTCTGACGGATTTATAAAGGGCAAGCATACAGTTAAACTGTACGGTTTACGCGGGTTTATGGGCTTTGAGGGTCTGTATTCCCGTCGTTTCCCCCTTTAAAACGCTAAAATCATTCAATTGACAAAGGCTCTCATCATTCAGTAAAATTAACTGGGATTGCAAGGGTGGCGTGGAAAATGGCCGATTCGAACAAACCAAATTCATCCCGTAACCATGACGATAATGTATGGAAAGCGATGGGACTCGTGACAGCTTTTGGGATCGAGATTGCCATTCTCGCTGTTGCCGGATATTACGCTGGCTCCTGGTTGGACAAGACCATCGGAGGTAACGGAATATGGATCGCCGTAAGCGTTCTCTTTTTTCTTGCGGCAGGCGGTGTAAGCATCTACTTTATCGCGAAAAAAATCATGGGGGAAAGTGATGAGTGAACTAACCAGATACCGCAGATCGATGACTGTTTTCGTCATGTACTTTCTTATGATTTGTTTTCTCGCAGCGGCCTTTATGCCACGTGTGGAGACAATTGCTTTGGGACTGGCCCTGGGTACAGGAGTTAGCTGGATCAATGCATTTTACCTGGGCTACAAAGTAAGGAAAATGTCTGATGATGCGGCAGAAGGTAACTTGAAGCGTGTCAACTTGGGATTTTTGACAAGAGCGGCATTCGCTGTGCTCGGTATATTCATATCGATGCGCTTTCCGCAGTACTTCAATACATATGCGGTTGCAGGCGGTCTCGTCATTGCACAATATTCCTTATTGATTATAGGGATTGTCTATTCCCGCAGAGCAGAATGATGTTAAGGGCTGCAGCTTTCAAGTCGAGAAAGGGGTGAGAAAAATATGCATGAAGCTCCAATTATTATGCTTGGCGGATTTCGACTGGATCTATCGGTTCTGTTGATGCTGGTAGTTACAGGTGCAATTGTTTTTATTTTTGCTGTACTGGCAACACGGAGATTATCCGTTGAAAATCCCGGCAAGCTGCAAAATTTTATGGAGTGGGCAGTAGAATTCGTCCGCAATCTGATTTCCAGTACAATGGATATGAAGAAAGGTAAACATTTTATCTCTCTCGCTCTTTCCATGATTATGTTCATTTTTGTAGGGAACATGCTGGGCCTTCCGCTCGTGGCTGTATCTGAGGTAACAGATGTTAATCAGGCACAGGTATTCGGTAAGCCGATTGTTACAGCGGTGGAGGCGTTTGAAAAAGCGCATGCCAAGGACCCTGAAGCACACCCACACGTTGAACTGGCCTGGTGGAAATCACCAACAGCCGACTTGTCTGTAACGATGGGACTTGCTCTCGTAGCGTTCCTTGTATCTCATGGACTTGGATTGTTCCGTAACACCAAAGGGTATCTCCAGCATTACTTCAAGCCATTTGCCTTGTTCTTGCCAATCAACTTGATTGAGACGGCATCCAAGCTGTTGACACACGGTATGCGTTTATTCGCGAATATCTTTGCAGGTGAGGTACTGATCGCAACGATCCTGAAACTGACCACATTCAAAGTGTTTGGTGCTATTGCAGCGATTCCGCTACTTATGGTGTGGCAAGGCTTTAGTATCTTTATCGGCGCGATCCAGGCATTTGTGTTTGTTATCTTGATGATGGTGTACATTTCACAGAGCATCGAGACGCATGACGAGCATTAAGTTTCAAGCCCTACGAAGATTTCTTCACCAGGCTGAACAATAAAAATTCGATTTATCATTTTAAGGAGGATATACAAATGGGAGCAATGGCATTAATCGCAGCAGCAATTGTTGCAGGACTGGGCGCGTTTGGCGCAGGTATTGGTAACGGTATGGTAATCAGCAAAACGGTGGAAGGTATTGCCCGTCAACCGGAAGCAAAATCCACTCTTCAAACAACAATGTTTATCGGTGTAGGTTTGATCGAGGTATTGCCGATCATCGGTGTGGTACTCGCGTTCATGTTCTACGGTATGGCTTAATCAAATTTTAAAGGTTTGGCGGGGAAGGCCATAGCCATCCGCGCCTTCTTTTTAGGTAATGTCCGTTCTAACGGATGACGTTTCAAGGATACCTCCAGGAAGGAGTGAACAGATTGAGTTTCATATGGGAAAATACGCTTCTTGCGATTGTTGCATTTGCAATTTTATATTGGCTGCTTAGCCGTTATGCCTTCGGGCCTTTGTTCTCCATTATGGAAAAACGTCGTGAACTCGTGATGACGCAGATGAATGAGGCTGCACAGACTCGGGAACAGGCCATTGCCTATGTGGAGGAACAAAAACAAGCTCTTGAACAAGCACGTCAAGATGCTTACGACATCATTGAACAGTCCAAACAAACAGGTGGCAAACAAGCTGAATCGATTTTGGCTGATGCAAAAGCTGAAGCTAATCGTCTGAAAGACGATGCAGTACGCGAAATCGAGAGCGAGAAGAACAAAGCAGTCGCAGCACTTCGCAGCGAACTGGGTACAGCTTCCGTTCAGATTGCATCCAAGTTGATCAAAAAAGAAGTTGAGAACGGTCCTGCACAAGAAGAACTTGTGAACCAATACCTCAATGAGGTAGGAGGCCGACAATGAGCCGCGATACGATAGTTGCCAAGCGTTATGCGAAAGCATTGTTCGAAGTTGCTCTTCAGCAACAGCAGGTGCTTGAGGTTGAACAGGAACTGGTTGCGGTAGTCAGTGCATTGACCGGAGATGCAGATATCGAGAAATTTATCGTATCTCCTAATATCTCTGATGAAGTCAAGCAGAACGTGCTTCACTCAAGTCTTGATGGTAAGGTATCCGAACCTGTCCTTCGTACAGTTTTGTTGTTAATTGAACGCGGACGCGTTGAATTGCTGGGAGACTTGCTGAATGATTATCGGAAGATCCAAGGTGAGTCGCTGGGCATCGCTGATGCACGTGTCTACTCCACTTATGCGTTGAATGATGAAGAAAAAGAAGCGGTAACCCGTGAATTCGGTGGCCGTGTGAATAAAAAGATTCGTATCGAGAACATTGTTGATCCGACTCTGCTGGGCGGATTGAAAGTCGCCATTGGCGATACGATCTATGACGGCAGCTTGGCTGGCAAGCTCGAACGTCTTGAGCAGTCTTTTAACAGACGAGTACAGTAGATTGGGGTGAGGACACTTGAGTATCAAACCAGAAGAAATCAGTACATTAATTAAGAGCCAAATCGAACAATACAAGACCGATATCGATGTAGTCGAAGTCGGGACGGTAATCGAGGTTGGTGATGGTATCGCTCGTGTTTACGGACTTGAGAACGTCATGTCCAACGAGTTGGTTGAATTCCCAAGCGGTGTTATGGGACTCGCCATGAACGTCGAAGAAAGCAATGTCGGTGTCGTTATCTTGGGACCTTACTACGATATTCGTGAAGGTGACCAAGTGAAACGTACTGGCCAAATCATGCAAGTGCCTGTAGGCGAAGCATTGATTGGACGCGTTGTGAACCCGCTCGGTATTCCTGTAGATGGCAAAGGGCCAATCGCTACAACGGAATTCCGTCCGGTTGAAGGTAAAGCACCAGGCGTAATGGATCGTAAATCGGTTCATGAGCCGATGCAAACAGGGATCAAAGCCATTGATGCAATGGTTCCAATCGGTCGTGGACAACGTGAGTTGATCATCGGTGACCGTCAAACAGGTAAAACATCCATCGCGATTGATGCGATCCTGAACCAAAAAGGTAGCGGCATGAAGTGTATCTATGTGGCTATTGGTCAGAAACAGTCTACGGTTGCTCAAGTTGTGGAAACTCTTCGTCGTAAAGGCGCAATGGAGTACACAATCGTTGTAACTGCAGCAGCTTCCGATCCATCACCACTCTTGTACATCGCACCGTATTCCGGTTGTTCGATGGGTGAGTACTTCATGTACAAAGGCGAGCACGTTCTGGTTATCTATGATGACTTGACCAAACAAGCCTCTGCATATCGTGAGCTTTCCTTGTTGCTTCGTCGTCCACCGGGCCGTGAGGCTTATCCGGGTGACGTCTTCTACCTGCATTCCCGTTTGCTGGAGCGTGCTGCGAAGCTGAATGATGAACTGGGTGGTGGTTCTTTAACCGCACTGCCGTTCATTGAAACACAAGCCTCCGACGTATCAGCATACATTCCAACGAACGTAATCTCCATCACGGACGGACAAATCTTCCTGGAAGCTGACTTGTTCAATGCTGGACAACGCCCGGCGATCAACGTAGGTATTTCCGTATCTCGTGTCGGTGGTTCTGCTCAGATCAAAGCGATGAAAAAGGTTGCAGGTTCCCTGCGTCTCGACCTCGCTCAATATCGTGAGCTTCAAGCGTTCTCCCAGTTTGGTTCCGATCTGGACAAAGCGACTCAGGCTCGCCTGAATCGTGGTGCACGTATGATGGAAATCCTGAAGCAAGGTGTAAACCAGCCTCTGGCCGTAGAACAACAGGTGGTCAGCTTGTACACAGCCGTTAAAGGATTCCTGGATGAAATTCCTACAGGTGATGTGACTCGTTTCGAAGGTGAGTTCCTTGCCTTCATGGAGAGCAGTCATCCGGAAATTCTTGCATCCATCCGTGATACTAAAGAATTGACTGCAGACAACGAAAATGCACTGAAAGGTGCAATTGAGAAGTTCAGAAAGAGCTTTGCTGTCTCTGTCTAAATAAATGACTGCAGGTGCGGAGTTGTCTAACCGATTCCGCATGTCTGCATGTAATACTTTGACTCTGTCAAAAAAGATGATGCTTACGATGTAGTTTTGACTTTGTCAAAACTTTAAGGTGGTGAAATCATGGCAAAAGGCATGCGCGAAATTAAGCGGCAAATTAAAAGCGTACAAAGCACCAAGCAGATCACCAAAGCAATGGAGATGGTAGCTGCTGCAAAACTGCGTAAAGCGCAGGAAAAAGCGGAAGCAGCCCGTCCTTATTCGGAGAAGCTGAAAGAAGTTGTAGCTAGTATTGCATCAAGCACGCAAGGTATACAGCATCCGATGCTGGAGAGCCGTCCGGTCAAAAAGACAGCTTACCTGATCATTACATCGGACCGTGGTCTTGCAGGTGGATACAATGCGAACGTTTTGCGTCAGGTTAATCAGACGCTCAAAGAGCGCCACAACTCCCAAGATGACTACGAATTGTTCGTCATTGGACGTAAAGGACGCGATTACTTCAGACGTCGTGAAATGGCGATGGCATCCACAACAACGGATCTGTCGGATTCGCCTTCATTTGCAGATATCAAATCCATCGCACACGAGGCTGTTCATGGGTTTGAACTGGCTGAATTTGATGAATTGTACATTTGTTATAACCGCTTTGTGAATGCGTTGACCCAGATTCCTACGGTAGAAAAACTTCTTCCGATGGAAACACCTGAGGTAACTGCTGCGGAAGGACCAACGGCAAGCTACGAATACGAGCCGTCTGCTGAGGCTGTACTGGAGGTTTTGCTTCCGCGTTACGCGGAAACGCTGATCTATGGTGCGCTTTTGAACGGTAAGGCGAGTGAGCTAGGCGCGAAAATGACGGCGATGGGTAATGCAACCAAAAATGCATCCAAAATGATTAACGAATTGTCATTGACCTATAACCGTGCCCGTCAAGCGGCGATTACGCAGGAGATTACGGAAATTGTGGCAGGTGCCAACGCAGCACAAGGCTAACTGTTTTTATTAATGAAGGCTTGCAGAGCAAAGATAAACGAACGGTACATTATTTTTGCAAAAGTAGCAGGCTTGTAGGAGGGGAACGTTAAGATGAACAAAGGACGCGTTGTGAGCATCATGGGTCCGGTTGTTGACGTCGAGTTTGATCGCGGCGGTCTGCCGGAAATCCTCAATGCCATTACGATCACTACAGTAAGTGAGAGCGGCGTAAGTGTGAACCTTACACTCGAAGCTTCGAGACATCTGGGTGACAACCGAGTACGTTGTATTGCGATGTCCTCCACGGATGGACTTGTTCGTGGTATGGAAGCTTTAGATACAGGAGCACCAATCTCTGTACCCGTCGGAGAAGCAACACTGGGTCGTGTATTTAACGTACTCGGCGAAGCAATTGATACTGGCGGTGCCGTAGCTGCTGAGCACAAGAACCCGATTCACCGTTCAGCACCTGCATTTGATGAACTGACTACCCAAGCAGAAATGCTGGAGACAGGAATCAAAGTTATCGACTTGCTTGCTCCTTACGCTAAAGGTGGTAAAATCGGTCTCTTCGGTGGTGCCGGTGTAGGTAAGACGGTAACCATTCAGGAATTGATCAACAACATCGCACAAGAACACGGCGGTATCTCCGTATTTGCGGGTGTTGGTGAGCGTACACGTGAAGGTAATGACTTGTATCACGAGATGAGTGATTCCGGCGTTATCAACAAAACAGCAATGGTCTTCGGACAAATGAACGAGCCTCCAGGCGCACGTCTTCGTGTAGCCCTCACAGGTCTGACGATGGCGGAATACTTCCGTGATGAAGAAGGCCGTGACGTGTTGCTCTTTATCGATAATATCTTCCGTTTCACCCAAGCGGGTTCAGAAGTATCTGCCTTGCTTGGACGTATGCCTTCCGCGGTAGGTTACCAACCTACACTGGCAACAGAAATGGGTCAACTGCAAGAACGTATCACATCAACGAAAAAAGGTTCTGTAACATCCATCCAGGCCATCTACGTGCCTGCGGATGACTACACTGACCCGGCTCCTGCAACGACGTTTGCCCACTTGGATGCAACGACGAACTTGGAGCGTAAAATTTCCGAGATGGGTATCTACCCTGCGGTAGATCCACTGGCTTCCAGCTCCCGGATCTTGTCCCCTGAAGTTGTAGGTGAAGAACACTACAGCGTAGCTCAAGGCGTTAAACGTATCTTGGCACGTTACAATGAATTGCAAGATATCATTGCAATCCTGGGTATGGACGAGTTGAGTGAAGAAGATAGAGCGCTTGTATACCGTGCTCGTAAAATCCAACGTTTCTTGTCCCAGCCTTTCCACGTTGCTGAAGCATTTAACGGTATTCCGGGTAAATACGTTCCAGTTAAAGAAACGGTGCGCAGCTTTAAAGAGATTCTCGAAGGTAAGTATGATGATCTTCCGGAAGCAGCTTTCCTCTTTGTTGGTACAATTGAAGAGGCAGTGGAGAAAGCCAAAACACTGGTTTAGTCTGAATCCAGGATTGTCCTTATGAAGCGGGCTATCCTTCGGATATTTCAGGAGGGATGGAATTGAGCACCTTTTTGTTGGAAATCGTAACACCCGAGCGTTTGGTCTATTCAGAACAGGTGAATAGCATTACGGCTCGTGGTATTGAAGGGGAACTGGGCATTCTGCCAGGTCATATTCCTATGGTTACACCTTTGCAGATTGCACCAATCTATATCCATAACGGAAAAGAAAATAAACGAGTTGCTATCGGTGGCGGGTTTATCGAAGTTCGTAAAGATAAGGTTGTTGTACTCGCAGAGAGTGCTGAATTCCCGGAAAGCATTGATGTGGATCGTGCGCGTGCGGCGAAAGAGCGGGCAGAACGTCGGCTTGCAAGCCAAAGCAATCAGGACCACTTTGATCACCGTCGTGCAGAGATTGCGCTGCAAAAAGCGGTTAACCGGATTAATGTGTTCGGCAAATAAACGATTCTTTGAAGCCTGGCGGCTTAGTCTGCCGGGCTTTTTTGAGTTTGTTTAATAGAATTGTTTTATCGAATATATCAAAAGGGCTGACCACAAATCCATCCTATCCCTTCAGTAAACAGAAGTATTTTAAGCAAAATATTCACCAATTATGAGGATTTGAATAGAATGTAGGACTAAAGTAGTGGGCGTATTTACCACTAAGAGAACCATTTTTTTCATGAGTAAATTTAAATTATTTCCGAGGAAATGACAGAATCGATATCGAAATAGCGCTCTTTTATGTCGTTTTAGTCACAAAATCCCGGCATTTTAAAATTAAAATATTTTAGAAGTGGAAATCAATGTAATTGACAATGTATGATGAAAGAGCCTATATTCCATAGAGTCAGCAGAAGCAGGAAGCTGCGTAGTAGATTCCATAGTCATGCACAGCCGCATTGTTGCTGATCGGTGATTGGGCATCAGGAGATTCCTGCCTGGCAGGAGTAAATCTGACAGTACGCTCAGTATGTTGTGCTCAAGACATTCCAGTATACTAACAAGTTATGGGTGCCGGGCATATGATATGCTGATCGCTGCAACAAATGTGGAGGTAAAGAATATATGGATACTGATCTGACGAATCAGGTGAACCAGGCTCTAAGCACCAATGGCTTGGTCTCAATCATCGTCTCCCTGTTATGTATAGCGTTGTCTTGGTGGGCTTTGACAAATCTCAAACTGGATTTAATCATCAGGCAGCCACGAGGTGCTCAGGGAAGACTGTTGCATTTGTTGCTCGCCATCATTTTGGGGCATGCCGTTGCTGGCTTTGTCATTGACTACTTGTCCTGGACTCAAATGTTGCGTAATTTGTTTTAATGTTGAGATGGTTGGTTAATCATCTGTTAGGTTCTTCAAGCTGCTCATTGTCGAATAACATCGATTAATTGTGTTAACAATTAGAGTATGAGTTGTCGGTAAAGAAATTAAGAAAAAAATGTGACGTAAAATTGGATGAATTTGAGATGTTTTATGTAAAAATGCTTGTATCGTACAATTCAACAATGTTATGATGGAAGTTAGGGAATTCACAATTGTTCACTTATTTTGTAGTTATAAACGGGATATCCGGTTCATGCCGGCTAATAACCATCCCACTCTGTCTGTTCTGATGCTCTGCTGGCTTGTAAGACACTGATTTTTACATGCTGAATAGCAAGATGCACGGCACATGGTATCATTGATATGGATTATAAAAACCAATTCTTTTCTGAACAGACATCTGTGGCAATATGCCAGAATATGTCGAAATTCCACACACAGCAACAGTCCTTTCTAGCATAGTGGGGCTTACGTATTCCGGAATGAAGAAAAGGGAATAAAAGCGCGGAGGGAACCATGATGAGCAAATTTATCGTCCGCGGTGGCAAAAGGTTGACCGGAAGTGTCAAAGTTAGCGGCGCTAAAAATTCTGTTCTTCCGATCATCGCTGCCTCTCTCTTAGGGGAAGAAGGACAAAGCGTTATTATTGACGCGCCTCCTCTAGACGATGTGATGACGATTAACAAGGTGTTGGAATCGCTAGGAGCGGGAGTTACATACCGGGACGAAGTGATTACCGTAAATGCGGAGAAACTTACTTCCTGTGAAGCCCCGTATGAATGGGTAAGTAAAATGCGGGCGTCTTTCCTGGTCATGGGGCCTTTGTTGACTCGTATGGGTCATACAAGAATCTCACTTCCTGGTGGATGTGCCATCGGTACACGGCCTATTGATCAGCATTTGAAAGGTTTTGAAGCCATGGGCGCAGAGATCAGCTTGGGCCAAGGTTATATCGAAGCTCGTAGCCAAGGTCGGTTGCGTGGCGCGAAAATTTATCTGGATGTGGCTTCCGTAGGTGCCACTCAAAATATTATGATGGCTGCAACATTGGCCGAAGGTGTAACTGTTCTGGAGAACGCGGCAAAAGAACCTGAGATTGTGGATCTTGCCAACTTCCTGAATGGAATGGGTGCCATCGTACGTGGTGCTGGTACTGGAGTGATCCGCATTGAAGGTGTGGAGAAACTGACAGGTGTTACACACACCGTTATTCCGGATCGGGTAGAAGCTGGTACGTATATGGCTGCTGCTGCAATTTCTGGTGGTGACGTGTACATTGAAGGTGCAATCTCTGATCATTTAGGCTCCGTTATCGCGAAGCTTGAAGAGATGGGTGTTACAATCCAACCGGATGAGAATGGCGTGCGTGTAATCGCAGATCGCCCTCTTAAAGCTGTGGATGTAAAAACATTACCATACCCAGGATTCCCGACCGATATGCAATCCCAGATGATGGCACTCTTGCTTGCATCTGAAGGAACAAGTGTCGTGACAGAGACTGTTTTTGAAAACCGATTCATGCATGTGGATGAATTCCAATTGATGAATGCGGAGATCAAAGTCGAAGGACGTTCGTCCATCGTCACAGGTAATGCCAAACTGAAGGGTGCCAAAGTAACGGCTACCGATTTGCGTGCGGGTGCCGCACTCATTATTGCAGGTCTTGTTGCTGAAGGTACAACGGAAGTGGGCGGTGTTCATCACATCGACCGTGGCTATGTACATCTCGCTGAGAAGCTTAACGGACTTGGCGCTGACATCTATCGGATCTCGGTTGATGAGCCTAAGCTGGAAGCAACCAAAGCACCTAGTGAAAAAGTGGAGAAAGAAGTACCGATGTTTAAGGTACAACCAACTTTGGCTTAACACTGGATTGAATAGAAAAAATATGTTCCTCTATTATGAGTCACACGGTTGTGTGGATTATGAATGCGATGGAACGTATATTGTAAAAAATGATAAAGCTAAGCCATCTGGCTTGGCTTTTTTTGTGTTTACTTTTAAGAAGATGACGAGATATTTGATACCTGATTCTATTAATAGCTGGTCCTAACTTGTATAGCATAACATCGTATTCTGTATCGATTCTGAACCAAATGAAAGAGCATACTCTATATGGGTGTCGGATCCAGCTAAACACCGGTATACAGCGACAGATCAACGTTTCTAAGATGTACATAGCAAAAGAAAATAAGAAATTGAACAGAACGAAAAGGGCCTCGTTTCTCTCAAATCAGGTTCTATCAGATCAAGCCAGCTCATAACCTAAACTATGGATTTGAACAACACGACCGGTACATGACCGGCCATAGATAACGGAGGGTTATATTCGAATGAAAGAAGCTCGTGTACAGGTAAAGGTACCCCTTGTCCCTCGTCCAGGTATGCAAGAGCCAGAGGGAAATACCGTTTCTGGAGTGGAAAAAGACAAGCCTTCCCCATTGAACCTGAGGACTGCTCCATCACAGCCTGCAAGATTATCCAATCCAGGACGGGTGTCGGCAGATGAACTGAACCGAAAGGCAACCGAGCATATTCATATACCTGTTATTGAGCTGGACCAGTTCCGCCGAGTGAAGCGTCGCCGAATGAGGACGTTTGGACGAAAACCCCGATGGGGACGTAATACGACACGATGGCAACCTGCTGCCGCTGTATCTGCCTTATTGGCAATGGCGTTACTGATTCCGGTAATTCTGGTATGGCCGCGGACAAGCGAATCACCTAAGCCGATCCCTGCTCCAACAGATTCAAGCAGTACAAGAACCCCAGCTCCTGCGCCAGCCGTTCCTGTTACGTACCCTGAACCTAAAGTGCGCGTATACCTGTCTGCAACGGGCACAACGATGAATCTGCCATTGGAAGACTATGTTACCGGGGTGGTGGCAGCTGAGATGCCTGCGGAATTCAGACTGGAGGCGTTAAAGGCGCAGGCAATAGCAGCTCGTACATTTATCGTGCGTAGGTTAGCTGCGAGTGATACAAGCGGTGTTCCATCAGGTGCGGCGGATGTGACGGATACGGTCAGCCATCAGGTGTTTATTCCGCCAGATCAGGTGGAATCGGATTGGACGCGTCTAGGGAAGGCAAAGGAATGGGAGAAGCTGCAACAGGCTGTGCGCGAAAGTCGAGATACGGTGATGACATATCAGGGCAAGGCAATCACCGCATCCTTTTTTTCCACAAGTAATGGGTATACCGAGAATGCCGAGGATGTATGGGGGAACGCCGTGCCGTATCTGCAAAGTGTAGACAGTCCGTGGGACAAAAACCTGGCACCAGGATTCAAGCAGACCGTCACCATGAAGCGTAATGATATTCTGCAGAAGTTAAACTTGGATGCCATTCCGGTTACCGCCCAGAAGGGTGGATCGTGGATGGAAGTATTGTCTACAACCAAAGGGCATCGGATTAAGGAAATGCAGATCGCAGGTGAGACATTCAGCGGACCCGAGGTTCGTAAACTGCTTGGATTAAGATCCAGCCAGTTCAGTTGGAAGACCACAGGTGACGAAATCCAGATTACAACTTACGGGTACGGTCATGGGGTTGGCATGAGCCAATGGGGAGCAAACGGCATGGCGCAGGAGGGACACACGGCCACCCAAATTCTCAAACACTACTATACCGGCATTTCATTCGGACAGGCATCCAAGATGCTTGCATCGAAGTAGGAGAGATGAACACGGATGGATAAAGCGAAATAATTCGAATGGGTAGGAATATGTGCGAATGTGTGCAAAAGTATGGGAATGAGAGCAATTTAGGTTTGGAACTCATCAGACTTCCCACATACCATTGGCGCGCTAACGAATCTGAGAGACCTTATCAGGCGATATCACAACGAATGGAAATTCTAACGAATCTCAGACACGTTATATCACGACATACCACCAAACTGATTCGATAATAGCGCCCAAAAGAGTAATTAGCGTGCCTACGGTTCGTTAGAATTCCTAAGCTACGATTTCCCCGCCAATAAGGCCGTCTGAGTTCGTTAGAAGTATTTTATTATCTAATCATTAGCAAAATTGAGGGTGCTGTCATTCACTACATGCTCATTCGCAATAAGCAGCCGAACCAAAAATAAAATCAGAACGTTGAAATCAAGTTCCCAAGCCCTAAGCTTACAAATTTGATTTATGTTCCCAGTCCTTTAAGCAACTTCTAACTATACTGTAACCATTCATGATCCAGCTTCTTTTAAATCTAGATGTTGTATTGAACAGTTATTGTTGATGTGGCGTCGCCAATCTCTAATCTCATATCTCGTTTTAACGAACCTAAGGTGGCTTAAAGGGTATTTCATCAGTCACATCCTATATCATTTCGCTCTCACCGATAAATGCACTTCATAGAAGGATTGGCCTCTACAGCCAATCCAGACCAGTCTACCAACCACCCTTTCCGGAGCTTTCGAGATTCGGCTATATATGAGGAGAGTGCTAGCGTATGGGGAGCGCAGGGGACAGAAAAGACCTGTAGAAGCGAAGCGGCCGCCTTTATCACCGGATTTCTCCATTGGGAGAAATAATCAGGAAATCCGGGGATAACAGCCGGTCGAAAGGTTTTCTGGCCCCGAAGCGGCGCACGCACTAATCACTCCTCCCCCACATATATAGCACTCTCTGAAACCTCCGTGAAAATAATTAGAGTCGCGCGTGTATAAAAGAGTTGCACCCGGTAACACTTGTTACTGAGGTGATTAACATGAATGAACAAAACAAAAAAACAATCCAAGAAGAAACTCCTAAAACAACTCAAGGAGTACCGGCTAGTCAGCCCTCTTCATGGAAAAGAGCAATGTCCAAACGCTGGGTCTTCCCGGCAGCCTACATCGCAGCAGCAGGCATTATACTAACCTTAGTGTGGGTCTATCAGGGCACAGGCGACAAAACGCTGAACTCGGACCCTGCTAGCGGGGTAGTAGAAACAGGCGCATCGGCGGGTACAGAAGGAACAGCAGTAGGCGGAGAAGAAGAAAGTGTGGAAGTTGTTGCAAAGTCGGAGAATTTTGTATGGCCGGTAGCGGTACCGTCTGAAATTTCGGTAGTAAAACCTTTCTATGATAGCGAAGCTTCAACCGAGGAACATGAAGCGGCAATGGTGCAGTACAATGATACATTCATCCCGAACACAGGTGTGGATCTGGCACGTGGGGATAACAAAACGTTTGAAGTAAAAGCAGCGCTTGCCGGTAAAGTTACCCGGGTTGAGCAAAATCCGCTCACAGGTCAAGTTGTGGAAATCACACACAGCGATAACCTGAAAACGGTATACCAAAGCTTGGCAGACGTCAAAGTGAAACAGGACGACGAAGTGAAACAGGGAGATGCGATTGCATCCGCTGGCGTCAATGAATTGGGTAAAACGCTTGGCAACCATCTTCACTTTGAAGTGTACGAAGACGGACAGCCGGTTAACCCTCAAGGATATCTTCCGGAAAAATAAATGAATTTTACCGCAGCAACATGACGGGCAGGGGGTTAAACCTCTGCTCTTTTTGTGCTTTTCAGAAAATAATGGGACCTTCGAAGCTTGTCACACCTCTAAACCGCGAATATATAGGCATGCTCCTCATATAATGTACCAAACTATCCACACAGTAGGGAGGCGGGAGCGTGCACGATTACATCAAGGAACGGACCATCAAAATTGGTCGCTGCATTGTTGAGACGAGGAATACGGTCCGTACCATAGCCAAAGAATTCGGCGTGTCAAAGAGTACTGTGCATAAGGATCTGACGGAGCGTCTGCCGGAAATCAACCCTGATCTTGCTGACCAGGTGAAACACATTTTGGAGTATCACAAGTCGATCCGCCATTTGCGGGGCGGTGAAGCGACCAAAATTAAATACAAAAAAACGAGTGGCAAGAAACGTGAGGTGTTGGCTTCCGCCAAATCGTAAGCATCTTCACAAAGACGTAGGCCAAAAAGCTCACACATGCATTGAATCCCTCCCCTGAAGTATGATATGTTAAATGCTGGTACAGGATCGAATTATGACATCTTATCAGCCCGATTTTTACATATATATGTTGCACTTTGTCGAACGAGCGGTGACGTGATAAGGGACTCTTTTTCACAGGATACGCTGACCAAATAATATCACTTTGGGGGCTCTTTTATGTTTAGCAAGGATATCGGTATTGATCTTGGCACGGCCAACGTGCTTATTCACGTGAAAGGAAGTGGGGTTGTCCTCGATGAACCTTCCGTCGTGACCATTGAAAGAGATACGAAGCGTGTCCTTGCTGTTGGGGAAGAAGCGCGTCGTATGGTGGGGCGTACTCCAGGTAACATTGTTGCCATTAGACCGCTGCGTGACGGCGTTATTGCGGACTTCGAGATTACAGAAGCGATGCTCAGACATTTCATTAATCGTGTGGGTGCAAGAAGCTGGTACAGCCACCCTCGAATTCTGATCTGTGCACCAACGAACATTACTTCCGTGGAGCAGAAGGCCATCCGTGAGGCGGCAGAACGCAGCGGTGCCAAAGAAGTGTTTCTGGAAGAAGAGCCGAAAGCGGCAGCAATCGGTGCGGGAATGGATATTTTTCAGCCGAGCGGCAATATGGTCGTGGATATCGGCGGCGGTACGACTGACGTTGCAGTCCTTTCTATGGGC
This sequence comes from Paenibacillus sp. GM1FR, assembly GCF_002803315.1. Lineage (NCBI taxonomy): Bacteria > Bacillati > Bacillota > Bacilli > Caryophanales > Paenibacillaceae > Paenibacillus > Paenibacillus sp. GM1FR. Next base: position 423,854 of record NZ_MKZL01000022.1, read on the forward strand.
GACGTGGTCACCGCCTCTTCTATTAAAGTCGCAGGGGACAAGTTCGACGAAGCCATTATCAAGTTTATCAAAGCCAAGTACAAGCTCATGATCGGTGAACGGACCGCTGAAGATATCAAAATTGCGATTGGTACCGTACATCCGGGTGGACATCAAACAGAGATGGACATTCGCGGACGCGATATGGTATCCGGCCTTCCTGTTACCGTAACGATATCGGGAAATGAAGTACAGGAAGCACTTTGGGATTCCGTGCAATCCATCATCGTGGCAGCCAAATCGGTATTGGAACGTACACCGCCTGAATTGTCAGCGGACATTATCGACCGTGGTGTTGTATTGACTGGCGGAGGTGCATTGCTGAACGGACTGGACGAGCTTTTGTCCAATGAATTGCATGTACCGGTATGGGTGGCGGAAGATCCAATGCACTGTGTCGTGAAGGGGACAGGCATAATGCTTAATAATTTGGATCAGGTGGTTAAGAAAAAGTTCTAATCTGCCGATATAAATAGCAAAGGTTCGCCATGCTCGGAAAGCAGAACGGACAAGCAGCCAACCTGTGACAGGTCAAGCGCTTGAGGAGAGGGGTTAATTCATGTTAAGAGGTCTGTACACCGCTACTGCGGGAATGATTACGCAACAACGCCGCCATGACACAGCAACACAGAATATCGTAAATATGAACACCACGGGATATAAACAGGTGAACAGCGTAAGCCGTTCCTTCCCGGAAATGCTCATTACTTTGGTAGGCGGAGATGCAAATCTTCCAACAAAGCGGCTGGGCAAGCTGAACACGGGGGTGTTCGCGGAAGAGAGTTTGTCCATGAATTTGCAGGGGACCATTATGGAGACTGGGCAGAAAAATGATTTTTCCATTTCATCCAATATGACTGTCAATGATCCGCAGACTGGACAACCTGTCCCGTTTGACGCATCAGGCAAATTTGTACGGGCCGACGGCACGGTGACTTACCAGCCTCAGGCGTATTTTACAGTTCAGGATGCAGAAGGTAACACCGGATACACACGCGATGGTCACTTCGAGATCACTGGAACGGGACAATTGCTGAGTTCAACAGGTTCACAAGTGTTGGATAATAATGGACAACCTGTAGTGTTGACAGGTTCTGTGGAGCAATTTAAAGTGGATGAGCAAGGCCGTTTGGTAGATGCAGCAACGGGTGCACCAACAGGGGTTACTCTTGGCATTAGTGTCATTGACCAGCCGAATCAACTGGTTCGTCAAGGTAATGGCAATTTCAGTCTCAGCGATGCAAACGGGGCAACGTCCCGGATGATGGCTGCTGGTGATAATGTGCAGATCCGTCAGGGTTACCTGGAAGGTTCCAATGTTGATGCCTCACAGGCAACGGTTGATATGAACGCTGCATTCCGTGCGTATGAAGCGAACCAGAAGGTCGTACAATTTTACGACCGCAGTCTTGATAAAGCCGTCAATGAAGTCGGGCGTGTATAACGCCGACGTTTAAATATAACCGCGCAGCGGAGAGCCAAACGCCCTTTGCGTAGCAAAGCAGAGAGGCTCACGCGAAGCGCAAACCAAACGCATCCGAGCCTATGCGAGGAATGCGTAGCAGTACCTGAGCGCAGCGACGGTCTCGACAGTCCTTTGCGGAGCAAAGCAAGGAAGAGACCCCGCGGAGCGCAAGAGCCTAGACGCAGCCGAGCCTATGCGAGGAATGCGTGGCAGTACCTGAGCGCAGCGGCGGTCTCGACAGCCCTTTGCGAAGCAAAGCAAGGAAGAGACCACGCGAAGCGCAAACCAATCGCATCCGAGCCTATGCGAGGAATACGTAGCAATACCTGAGCGAAGCGACGGTCTCGACAGCCCTTTGCGAAGCAAAGCAGGGAAGAGACCACGCGGAGCTACACGCCGCATAAAGAGCGTGCCCGACTATGATTCAGCCATGTGAAACGATGGCGGGAATCATAGTCGGGCAGTCGCGGCGAACACACACCACCGTCACTTAGCAAGATCGTACCCCACTTACCTAATCCGCCTGTTTCGGGAGTCCAGAGGGCAGCGCCATCTGGGGCCCTCCCTACTAGGGAGGGTTTGGGAGGGTGGACAGGACACAAGGGAGGGTATACCACCAATGAATAATTCCATGATTAGTGCCAAGGTTTCCATGACTGCCATACAGCAGCGTCTGGATGTCATTTCCGATAATATTGCCAACGTGAATACGGCAGGCTATAAGAGCAAGCAGGCGGCATTCGAGGATGTGCTGACCCGGGTTCAACAACAACCGGACAAGTACAAACTGGATGGACGTTCCACACCGATGGGATATAACCTCGGTTTTGGTGCTCGTTTGGCAGATGTAACGAAGGATATGTCTCAAGGCCCCTTGAACGAGACTGGTCTTCCGACCGATCTGGCCATTGAAGGAAATGCGATGTTTGCAGTTGAAGCGAATGGGGAGAAAATGTGGACACGTCAGGGTGCATTTCATTTTGTACCTGATACAAGACCTAAGCCTACTCCGAATTCACCTGATATGATGGTGATGGTCAATGGCGAAGGCCACTTTGCCCTGGATCGTCAAGGCAATCGTATTACGGCACCGAATAATAGCAAAGTTGCTTTTGATGAAAATGGCAACCTGTTAATCCGACGCGGTAATGCGGCAAACGCAACCATTGGAGCACAGCTGCAAGTGGTAGACATTGAACGTCCTGAGGGTCTGGTGCAGTTTGCGGATAACCTGTTTGGTCTGGATGCGGGATTAACCGAAGATGATGTATTTGGCGCTAATGCAGCTACACGTCAAGCAGCGGCCTTGATCCGACCAGGATTTCTGGAGCAATCCAATGTTGATCTGACACAGGAGATGTCTTTGCTTATGCAAGGACAGCGGACATATCAGCTGGCGGCAAAGGCGCTAACTTCAAGTGATTCCATGTTGGGTCTTGCCAACAATATGAGAGCGTAAAAGGTGAATGTGATGACAGAAACACAGCAGCAGAACAGTAAGCCGGAGAAAAAGGAAGTCAAGAAGAAGAAGAAGAGTGGATGGCGCATCGCAAGATGGTTCCTGGTTCCGGTCCTGCTTGTTCTTGCCCTTGCTGGCGGAATGGTAGCTGGATATGTGGTACTGGGCAAACAGGATATCGGTTCCGTATGGCAATGGAGTACATGGGAACATGTATATAATCTGGTATTCGCTCCATAATGTAACGAGTAAAGCGAAAACTCCTGCGCAGGCAGGAGTTTTCTTTTTGACGTTGAAAACAGTATAATGATGGATGACGTTTGACGTCACAAAAGAGGCCTCCCCTGCGAAAGACATTCGTCATCGCGAAGAGAGACCCCTTATCTTAACCTTCACTACTGCAGTCATGAAGGATATAACTAGTGTTAACCGAAAATATGCTTTCCATACAAAATTTAAAATTAAAAACCTTTTATATGAGCTTCGACTTGATCATAATCAGGTTTTCCATGTCCGCACTAAAGTCAGTGAAGGGAACGGAATCGTTCGAAAGAAGCGAAGCGCTCGCCTTTGTTTCCTAATGTTATCCATCTGAAAAATAGTTCAGAAACATTAGGAAACAACAGCGATCGAAAGAACGATCCGTAACCGTAACGGTCACCTATGCGCACATGAAAAATCCATGATGAAGAACGCTCATATAAACATCCCGAGAGGAGATTACACTGTGCTCGATATCAAACAGATTCAAGAAATCATCCCGCACCGCCCCCCGTTTCTGCTGGTGGACAAGATTCTAGAGATTGAGGATGGCAAACGTGCCGTTGGTTTGAAAAACGTAACCATTAACGAACCTTTCTTCATTGGTCATTTCCCAGAGTATCCGGTAATGCCGGGTGTACTGATTACAGAAGCGCTGGCGCAAGTTGGTGCAGTAGCCATTCTGAATTTGGAAGGCAACAAAGGAAAAATAGGCTTTTTGGCGGGACTGGACAACTTCCGATTCCGTGGACAAGTTGTGCCCGGAGATACGTTGATTCTGGAAGTGGAGATTACACGTCTGAAGGGTTCTATTGGTAAAGGTAAAGCAACTGCCCGAGTGAACGACAAAGTGGTCGCTGAAGGCGAGATCATGTTTGCACTGTCTGACCCAAGCTGATTACATACGTGAGCATTTACATCATGTAGGAACGTAGACGGACCGAATGATGCAAGATGCTGAAGTAACTCAGCACACCTGAATTTATATAGACGGAAGGGGTTTATCGGAATGGAACAGTTAAGCACAGCAGCAGCAGAGACGTTGCAGCAATGGTTGGAGGATGCTTCGATTGATGAAGCAACGAAACAGGAGCTTCGTGACTTGCAGGATCAGCCGAAAGAGCTGGAGGAACGTTTTTACAGAAACCTGGAGTTTGGTACAGGTGGATTGCGCGGAGTCATTGGTGCCGGAAGCAATCGGATGAACCGTTACACCGTAGGTCGGGCAACGCAAGGATTTGCGCGTTATCTGCTTGAGCAACATGGTGACCAAGAAGGCAAACCTTCTGTTGTCATTGCTCATGATTCCCGTCATTTCTCACCTGAATTCACACTGGATGCTGCGCTTGTACTGGCTGGAAACGGCATTGTAGCCAAGCTGTTCCCATCCCTGCGTTCAACTCCTGAGCTGTCATTCGCAGTGCGTCATCAGAAGGCAACTGGAGGGATCGTTGTAACAGCGAGCCATAACCCACCGGAATATAACGGCTACAAAGTATACAATCATGAGGGCGGTCAATTGGTACCGGATGAAGCGGAAAAAGTCATTCAGTACATCCAGGAAGTGCCTTCCCTTGCTGACGTGAAAAAGCTGACGCAAGAAGAAGCAGAAGCTCAAGGACTCCTGATCTGGTTGGGTGAAGACCAAGACCAAGCGTTTGTGGATACCGTAGCAAGCCGCAGTCTGAGCCGTGAACTGATCCAATCCGGCATAGGCCGTGATTTCAAAATCGTTTACACACCGCTTCACGGAACAGGTAACATTCCTGTACGTCGCGTACTGGAGCAGATCGGATTCGAGCAAGTGCACATTGTAGCTGAACAGGAACAACCGGATGCTGAGTTCTCCACCGTGAAATCCCCTAACCCGGAAGAACGCGAAGCGTTTACCCTCGCAATGAAGTTGGGCGAATCTGTGGGCGCTGACATTCTGATCGGAACAGATCCGGATGCAGACCGTATGGGTGCTGTTGTGAAAGACAATGATGGCAAATATTTCGTCTTGTCCGGTAACCAGTCTGGTGCCATTATGGTACATTACCTGCTCAGTCGCCTGCAAGAGACAGGTACACTGCCAAGCAATGGTGCGGTTGTCAAAACAATCGTAACAAGTGAGATGGGTGCTGTTATTGCTGAACATTACGGTGCAGAAGTGATGAACACACTGACGGGCTTCAAATATATTGGTGAAAAAATGAACCAGTTCGAAGCAACAGGCAGTCATACATTCTTGTTCGGATATGAAGAGAGTTATGGCTACCTTTCAGGCAACTATGCCCGTGACAAGGATGCTGTCCTTGCCTCGATGCTGATTGCTGAAGCAGCTGCGTATTATAAGAGCCAAGGCAAGACGCTGTATGATGTCTTGCAAGAGCTGTACAACCAATTCGGATACTTCTTGGAGAAGCTGGAGTCCCGTACGCTGAAAGGCAAAGACGGCGTAGCTCAGATTCAAGCCAAAATGACGGACTGGCGTTCCAATCCGCCACAAGAAGTAGCGGGAATTGCGGTACAAGATGTGCTGGACTACTCCCTTGGTCTGGACGGTCTTCCGAAGGAGAACGTACTGAAGTTCATCTTGGCAGATGGTTCATGGTTCTGCTTGCGTCCTTCAGGAACAGAACCGAAGATCAAAGTATACTTCGCCGTGCGTGGAGAGAATTTGGAAGATGCGGAAAGCCGGATCGAGCGTCTGGTGACTACAGTGATGTCGCGTGTAGACGCACAATAATACAAATGCAACAATGAGCAAGAACATGAGAAGGCCTCTCCGCACCGTAAGGTTGGTTGGCGGAGGGGTTTTTCTTTGAAATAATATTACAGATGGATCTATATAAATTGAACTGAACATTTACACGAGAACGTAGAGGGCAGAAATAACCTGAAGAAGTGAAACGTTCGCCTTTATCACCAGATTTTCACCTTTATTAAAAGTGAATCAAAAAAATCGGGGGATAACAGCGATCGGAAGGTTGTTCTGCCATCGAAGTGGCGAGTGTAAATAATGTTTTAGTTCAATCTATATAGCATATAAGAGGGCTTGTTGACACAAGCTGTTTGTAACCTATTGTATAAATGTTAAATGAACGAATTACTTGAGCTGAACGTGCATTTGGTTCCAACACTTGAGGAGGTACATGTAGTGCGTCAAAAATGGCTTTATTGGAATAACGCTTCTCGGAAGTGGTTGTGGCTCGTCGTTATTATCGGTCTGGTCGCGTCCATCCCTGTAATCAGTGATCGGGTGCAGACAGAATCTTCTGCCAAAAAGGTGGAGCTTGTCTTCAACTATCGAGGTCTGCTGGATATTTCCGCCTATCAGGCACATCCGCAAGATTTCATGAATGAACAATTGACTCGTCTAAAAGACGCAGGCGTAACAACGATGGCTGTGTTCGAAAGTACATTGGACGAGCTGAGAAAGACACGCCGACTAATGGTATATAACGGCCAGGATCTCGCGAACCTGACCAAAGATGTGATCCCTTCTAATGCGAATTACACGTATGTGTTATTTACATCGGAGGAAAACGCACAGACGTATACCCCTATTATTGAACAAACGTTCGCTGATCGGCAGATTCCGGTAGTGCCTTGGGAATATGAAGGTCGTAGCGGCTTAATATTGCAGACTCCTCCGGAGAATGCCAACATGCAGCCTTTGCAGCCCGATCCGGTTGCCGTGAAGATGCTGCGTGATAAAGGTTTCTACATTTTGCCGCGGATCTCGGACAGTGTGCCATACAGCCAGGGATCGATGGAGCGCTTGCTTACCTTCTTCGAAGAGAATGGCGTAAAGCGCATCTTGTTTGATGGTGATGCTGTGAAAGGGTACAATGATAATGAAGAGATGAAAAGTCTCGACCAATTCGCACAGTTGCTGAACAAGCACAATATTGGTCTTGCAGCCATCGAGAACTTGAAGAAACCACAGTCTGGTTTCCAGACTCTTGCGTATAAAACGGATTACAACGTTACGCGTCTGTACTCGCTTAGTGATGGAGATGCCAATCTGGACGTAGACACGATTGCTGACCGTTTTGTTCTCGCAACCAAGGATCGCAATATTCGTATGCTCTACATGAATGCATCGCCAAGCCGGAATACAGCAAAGGCTATGATTACAGATCCAATTGAGAATCTGATCAATAGTCTGGGTGAGCCGGGTCATGCGGTAGAACGCATGGCGAAGCATGGATTCGAGCTAGGACAAGCTGAAGCATTTACAGTTAAGGATTCTTCGATTCAGCGTTATGCCAAGCTGGTTGCTCTTGTTGGTGCAATTGCCATGATTGCACTTATGGTTTCTTATTTTATCCCACTACTGACTTTGATCGCATTTGTGGTCGCTTTGGTGGGCAGTGCAGGATTGTTCCTTTTGAAACCAACGCTGCTGGAGCAAGGAATTGCCTTGCTTGTGGCAATCGCCGCGCCGACCATAGCGATGGTGCTGGCCGTTCGTACAGTGAACTATCAGCAACAGCGTCAACCCGACGCATCTGCGGGTCGTCGTTTGAAACAGACATTAGTTTTATATGTAAGAACTTCGATTCTGTCATTCCTGGCGGTACCTTTTGTCATCGCGTTGCTTAACAGCATTACGTACAGTCTGGTCATTAACCAGTTCCGCGGCGTGAGTCTGTTGCACTTTGCACCTATGGCACTGGTAGCGATCTATATTGTGTTTTATCGTGGCTCGGGTTCATTCTCTATTAAGAAAATTAAAGAAATGCTTCGTATGCCAATTAATGTGTTAATGGTTGTTTTGGCGCTTGTTGCTGCCGTTGTTGGGTACTATTACTTGAGCCGTACAGGCAACTCGGGTTCAGTAACACCATTAGAGATGTTCCTTCGTACCACGTTGGAAGATACGTTCGGTGTACGTCCGAGATTCAAAGAATTTATGCTGGGACACCCGCTGTTTATCGTTGGCGTGTTCGCCGCTTTAAAATATCGTAAAGTCATCTTTGTGCTCATTATTGCAGCGATTGGACAGTTGTCCATGGTGGATACGTTCGCGCATATCCATACGCCGGCTGTATTGTCACTCATTCGTGGAGTGATGGGATTGGGACTTGGCTTAATCTTCGGTATCATTGCTGTGGGTGTGTGGCAAGTAGCGGAAGGATGTTGGAAAAAATGGTCACCACTTCTCAAAAGTTAGTCATCTCGGGGTATTACGGATTCCGCAATAGCGGAGACGAAGCGGTGCTAAAGTCGATTTTGACAGCGCTGGAAGAGGAAAGCCAAAGGTCGAACATAACGATTGAACCTATTGTTCTCTCGGGTGATCCCGAGTCGACAACCGCCATGTACGGTGTGCGCTCCGTGCATCGTATGAAATTGAAGGAAGTCCGTGAAGCACTCAAGGAGAGTGACGGGTTAATCAGTGGCGGAGGAAGTCTTTTGCAAGATGCAACTGGACTGAAATCCATTCCTTATTATCTGGGTGTAATCAAGCTGGCCCAGTGGCTGAAAAAACCAACGTTTATCTATGCACAGGGGATTGGCCCTGTGAATCGTAAAATTTTTAATCCGATGATCAAATCGGTCTTTAAGGCCTGCACCTATGTATCCGTTCGGGATGAACAATCTGCAGACTACCTGCGTGGGCTCGGGTTACAGTGGAATCAGATCCATGTTGTACCTGACCCCGTAATGGGTTTGCCATTACCTGAAACAAAAGTTGAGAGGGGCGCAGGTGCTGTCTCAGCAAATGCTGCTACTCAAGCTAATCGAGTGGAACCTTCAACTGGAGGACATACCAAGCTTCCTGTGATCGGCGTATCGGTACGTTTCTGGGAGTCAGACCGGAAGGAACTTACGGCTATTGCCGCCGGATTGAAAAAGCTGTGCTCCAAAAGAGCGGTGCACTTGCGTTTTCTACCATTTCATCTGCCAGTGGATGAACAGGCATCACGATTCCTTATTGAAATGCTAGGTGATGTGACCAGCAAAGGCAGCGAGATTAGCATCACAGAAGATCTGACCGACCCTCAGCTTATGCTGGAGGAAGTCAGCAAGTGTGATCTCGTCATCGGTATGCGTCTGCACAGTCTGATCTATGCGGCTTCGCAATATGTGCCTCCGGTGGGTATCTCGTATGATCCGAAAATTGATCAATTCCTGCTTCGTCTGGACAGTGAACCAGCAGGCAATACGGATACACTCGATGGCGACAAACTCGCCAAGACTGTTGTTGGACTGCTGGATCAACGTTCACAGTGGTTGAAGGAACATGAAGAAGGCATCACCCAACTGAAGCAGGAAGCCAGAGTGCCTGCACAGCAGATTATTAACTATTTAGGCCGCAAAGGATGAGATAAAGATGAGTCAGACCGGATCAATACCTACCGTTTCGATCTACGGCATTCCTTTTTCCAAACTGACGATGAAAGAAACGGTAAAGGTTCTCCAGGAAGCTGTGCTGTCCAAGCAGACACCACATCAGGTCATCACAGCCAACCCCATTATGGTTATGGCCGCATTGGAAAATCCCGCAATCATGGAAGTCATGCAAGCTGCGGAATTGATTGTTCCTGATGGAACAGGTGTCGTATGGGCTGCAAACTATTGTGGAGATCCTGTAGCTGAGCGAGTGCCGGGTTTTGAGCTTTTACATGAATTGCTGCGTGTTGGAGAAAACTATCGATGGGGCGTATATCTGCTTGGTTCCACCCCTGAGGTGATTCAAGAAACGGCAGTTCGGTTACAACAGCAATATCCGGCGATTCGAATTGTGGGTTATCGCGACGGTTATTTTGGTCCGGCTGAGGATGAACAGGTCGTCGCTTCCATTCGGGAAGCAGCACCTGATCTGTTGTTTGTAGCACGTGGGGCCGACACCCAAGAACCGTGGATTCACAAACACAAAGATGCACTGCAAGTTCCCGTAACCATGGGCGTTGGCGGCAGCTTTGATGTGATTTCGGGCAAAACCAAACGTGCGCCTATGCTGTTCCAAAAGTTAAGACTGGAGTGGTTCTATCGCTTATTGCGTGAACCAAGCCGGGCTGGACGGATGCTTGCGCTTCCGAAATTCGCTGTTAAGGTGATGCGTGACAAAGAAAACGTGACGAAAGTCCGTTAAAAACAGGTAATTGCGAGATAAATGCGTGTTTTTGCTAGAAATTGAGGATGGCTTTTCGGGTGTGATGAGCGTATAATTCATTCCGGATTACATGTGTGCCACTCCATGAAAACAGAAGCGTTACACTTGGCACTACGATTGCAAGGCAACCTGTCGATCGCCGTTATCCCCAGATTTCCTTTTATCCTTTTCCAAAGGATGAAATCCGGTGATAAATGCGAACGTTACACTTCTCTAGTTTTCCTTGCACTCTCCGTTATCGTGTAACAAAATTTTTCATCAAAAGTGACTAACAAATATTTTTTATATATAAAAAGAGATCAGGGGATTTATAATTTCGTACAGGTATTATAATTGGGGGTCGAATGTTCAAATGGTAGCGATCTTTATCATTGGATTTATCGTGTCAATGGGACTGGCTCTTGCCCTGACACCACTTGTCAAAAAGTTCGCAGTCCGCATTGGCGCAATGGATACGCCGAATGCACGTAAAGTACACACACGGATCATGCCTCGTCTTGGTGGTCTGGGGATATTCCTGGCCTTTATTATTACAGTTGCTGCATTGCTTCCGTTTGTATCGGCATGGTTCACGACTCGGGATATGAGTTTTGTCAGCGCGTTTCTGATTGGTGGAACAATTATCGTGCTGATCGGAGCACTCGATGATCGGTTTGAACTGTCAGCCAAAGTGAAGTTGCTTGGTCAGATCGTTGCTGCTTCTGTCGTTGTATTCGGATTTAATATCCGGGTAGATTTCGTTAACATTCCGTTTCAGGATTCCTACTCTTCACTCGAAGCTTGGGTATCCATTCCGCTGACGATCTTATGGATCGTTGGTGTAACGAATGCGATTAACCTGATTGACGGACTGGATGGTCTGGCAGCTGGTGTATCTGGTATCGCGATTGGTACTATTGCCGTGATGTCCTTCCTGATGGGTAACATGATGATTGCCTTGATGTGTCTTGTATTGCTGGGTAGTATTATCGGATTCCTATTCTTCAACTTCCACCCGGCCAAGATTTTCATGGGGGATACCGGATCACTATTCCTTGGTTTCTCTCTTGCGATGCTGTCCATGCTGGGTTTCAAACAAATTGCTATCGTGTCCTTTATCACACCGCTGATCATTATCGGTGTGCCGCTCTCGGATACCTTCTTCGCGATTATCCGTCGTGCGGTACAACGGAAACCGATTTTCGCACCGGATAAAGGTCACCTGCATCACTGCTTGCGTGAACTTGGATTCAGTCACCGTCAGACGGTACTGATCATATACGGAATTGCCGCATTCTTCGGAGTTCTGGCGATTATCCAATCGTCCGCTGCTATGTTCGAAGCCAACTGGGTAACATTTGTGGTCATCTGTATCATGATGTTCTTCCTTCAAGTGGGAGCAGAAGTCATCGGGCTTGTTAGCAAAACGAGAAGACCGGTTATTAACTTCCTGATGCGTATGCGCGTCAAGCTGAATCCGGAGACCCGTTCGAAATCATAAATAGATAAATGTAATGGTTACAGCTATTCTTGAATATTATTCCAGACCCAACCTTATCCCTTGTGGATAAGGTTTTTTGTTTATTTTGAGATTTTTACTAAATAATTGGAACCTTTTGCCGATATATAATGGTAACTGACTTAAAAGAGGAGAGATGATTGAATGCAACGTACGAAGAAGCCGTTAATCTGGCTGATGATGGTGGCACTGGTTGTATCTCTAATACCAGCTGGCCTTGCACCAGTCGCATCGGCGGCGGGACAGACAAGTTACTTTACTCCTGATAATGCTGGGAATGTCCAATTGAAAGATACAGTAGGCCTCAAATTGACTGGAACCGGCACGGATGTGCTATCACGTTCAACTGCTTTTGTGGTAACTAGTAGTGAACAGCCTGTAACTGGTACGTTCACCAATGTTACAGGCTCCACTTTGGGGGCCAACGTTCAACTCATGAATCTTAAAGACGGAACTTGGGTTCCAGATAGCACACGAGTAGCACCAGCAGTTGTAACCGTTGATCCGGATCGTCCGGATAACCGCTTTAAAGCAACACTAACATTGTTTGCCGGTATGAATAAAGTTACGTTCACAGGTTCACAAGGACCAAGTGAAAGATCAGAGAGTTTTTATATTTTGTATGATTCTGTTCCATATATTGAAAAATTGCAAGTTCTTGGAGGAGCAGACAACCTTGATCTGAATGAAGGATCTCAAGTGGTCGTAGATACAGGCGAAGTAACACTTAGTGGTGTTGCCAAAAACTCATCCAAAGTTACGGTTTCCCTGAATAATGGTGAGTCTCTTCCAACCGCTTTGCAACCGGATGGACAATTTTATTCTCCGATGATGCGACTGAAGGCTGGTTTAAATGATGTGAAAATAACTATTGAGAGTGGCGTGGACAAGAACGTCTTCAATTACTCATTGTTATACTATGATGAAACCAATCCATACTCTAAATTGGATCTGATAGAGGGCGTGGCTCCAGGTGCTTTGGCTCAAAGCATGTTATCTACTAGACCGACTTATGGAGGAAATCCTGCGGAAGCCAATGTGAAGGTGGAATTGCTTGTCCCAGACGATGAGACAAATGCTTTACCACAAATTACAATTGATGGTGCAATCAACTCTACAATTACTCCAAATGTTGTACCGATACCGAGTGTTGGAGTCAATACACCGTCCTATGCTTTGATTTCTTTTGATATCCCATCCATTACTTTTACCAGCTCCGGAACTCCTGCGGAATTGGATCGTTTGCAGAATCACTCACTTACTGTGAAATATGGTAAAAGCACGGCAACAACAAATATGAACTTTCAGTACTTGGCAAATGAGACAGTCATTACAGATCTGAAGTATCTCAGAGATTATAAAGGAACAGGTGCAATTCCTGATGGTGTGCCTTTGACAGGTGCAAGTGTCAATGCGGCGGATTTCTACATTTTGGTTGAGACAAGTAGAAACCCAAACGGTGCAGTGTTATCAGCTGAGTATCTTCCAAGAGGAACTAGTGCGATAGATCTGCAGTTCGTTCAGCAAGTTACGCCAACCAAATATATTTATCAAATTAAAGGCTTCAAAAACGGAAATCAGACAGTTCAGTTTAAATTTGATGGATCGGCGTCAAGTCGCAATGCAACCATTTCGTTTGCATCCAAAAATTATATTTTCGTAAGTAATTTATCGGATGGTCAAACATATGATATGAACTCAAAGGCGACCGATGAAATTACAGTTGAAGGTAAATATGTAGATTTTGCGACACTGGATAGCAACTTCTTCGTAGCTGAAATTTTTGCAAATGGTGTCAAAGTATATTCTACTCATCCCCAGAATCCAACTGGGACAACAGCACCACAACAATTGCTTACCTTGGGTAGCGATGGTAGCTTTAAGGCTATTATTAAAGTAGACGGAGACACGGGACCTCTTTACTTTGGGGAGAACCGTATTGTACTTACAGGTACCGGTACGGGAGATAAGGGGCAGTTAAACGAAGTTTCCAAAGAATTGCGCATTTATATCAATGACAATAATGTGTCTACCATTAAAAATCTACAGCCGTCACCAAGTAGAGCTCGTTCAACATTTTTGGAACCCTTTAATCCTGACGATCAATGGGTGAAGAATTTATTCAACCTTTCCACCGATTTTACATTTGCTGATAAGAAGTACACCACAAGTCTTAAAAATTTCGATTTGGCTATTCGTGGTGCAGGAGCTACCCGTATGAGTCTGAGTATGGGTACCCAAAATATATTTACACTGAACATACCAGAAGGGTCTGCCGGAAGTACAACATGGGAAGACCCAGAAATCTCTGCTGAGTATGCTTTGAACAACGGTACAGTTATTGTTGATCGTACCGGTAGACAACAGGATTTTGTAGTACGTCTAAGAGATTTGAAGGCAGAAACTCCGGGCACATATATCTATACCCTTGACCTGTATAACAAAACTGGTGCTAAAACAAGTCAAAAGATTGAAGTGGTAAGGGAAGCTGCTGGTTATCGCATTATATCCCCACAACCCACTTCCGGTAGCCAAATTGTCGTTAACAAAAACTTTGTTCACTTTGATATTGAAGCTGAGGGAGCAACTTCGATTGTCATAGACAAAGAAACGGCTAAAAAACTTCAAGGAACGGAATCTGACCGTTTTGCTCTCGACTATGTTGGACTCAAAGCGGATAAAGTGAATAAAATTAAACTTACTATTGATCGTAGTGGTGTAAAGACCACCGATACAATCGAGGTGTATTATACGAGTGCTGCAGGTGTGGATTCACAGTATATGGCACCTAAAGTTGCAAATAAATACTCTGCATTCAACAAGCAATTAGAGCTGAGTTTTCCAAAAGGGACAGTAATGGAGAGTACAGACAATAGTGGAATTGCTAAGTTTTACCCGAATAACAAGTTGCTATTTGGTATTGCAGACCCGAATACGGGAATTGTGGAACGTCGCAATGACTATGGCAGTATCGTTGGTTTTAAAACAGAGGATGGAGATCCTAATCCATTAAGCGTACCAGACGAATATTATAGAAGATTCTCTGCTATAACAGGTGATTCTGTAAACTTTAGTCCAATCTCAGAGATTTATTGGATTAGTGGTGGTCTCGGAGAATCTGGAACCAGAGGCACTGATAATTACAAGGAGCCAACGAATGGGATTGGTCCGTATACTTTGGATTCTTTGTATGGTAATCCTTTGACGCCTACTGAACGCAAAATTAAACCCTCTGTTCGTGGTTCGTTGACATTGACATACGATTCAAATGTCGTTGATGATGCTGGTTCTACAATATCGGTCTTCTACTACTCTCCAAGTCGAGAATGGAAACGAATCGGTGGAGAAGTTGATTCCAAGAAACACACAATTACTGTACCATTTGATAATTTTGGTTATTACAAAGTAATGAAATTGAGAAGAAGTTATAACGATATTACGAACCATGGATGGGCCAGAAATATTCTTAATGCATTGTATGCCAAAGGCTTTATGACACCATTGCGATTTGAACAATTCGGCACAGATGATCGGACATCCAGAGGTGAGTTTGCTACACTTCTGGTAAAAGGATTGAATTTGCCTATCACTTCGGACAGCAGAAGAACCTTTACGGATGTAGCTCCTGGAACGAGTTCCTTCACTTGGGATTATGACAGTATTGAAACAGCAGCTAGAGCAGGGATTATTACCGGTTTGACCGATGGAGTATTTGGTCCGGACCGTCCTCTCACACGTGAGCAGGCAGCTGTTATGATTGCGAGAGCGCTTGAACTCAAATTAGCCACAAATGATAGTAAACTCCAAAGTGCATTGGCCAAGTCTTTCATTGACTCAGGTAGCATGGAAAACTATGCGGGACCTTCGGTACAAGCTGTTACCAAAGCGAAGATTATGGAAGGCTCACCAGTCACAGTAACAGGTCAGAGCAAACCACAATTTGCATTTAATCCCAAAGGCAATCTGACACGTGCAGAAGCGGGTAAAATTGCAGTTGAATTGCTCAAAAAGAGCACAAAAGTATTCCCTAAAAACTTAAGCTAGTTTTGAGATGGATTAATGCATTTTAGGAAGGACCTGCCCCTCATTCTGCAAGGGGTGGGTTCTTTTTATGACTGTGAAGCAACTGATATAGAACTCTTTTATAATAGAAGAGATCTGTTTTTTACCAATAACTATTTTTGTAATTTGTTAGAGATTAAGATACAATAACGGTAAATACACAATGATCTAGAGGGTGAAGTTAGCTAATGAAACCGATTTATTCGAGAGCCCAATTGGGTTACATGAAGGCAAAGACACAGTTCGAGAAGCAGGCAGTCATTCTGGAGAAAAAGTTGGAAGATACACGTAAGAAAGAGGAGATCTCTCAGGAAGTAATGGAAGGACTTGTACAGTCCACTGGCTTCCATGATGCGTATAACAGTCTGGTTCTGGCCGAGAATGAATTGATTGAATGGTCTCACACCACGATGAAGCATGAGAAGACATACCGGGAGAACAGACAACCAATTGACGATATGTATCTGAGATTGAATAGTGATCCGAATATGCGTGCTCAGATTATTGAATTGGCAATGAAAATTCGTTAATCGTTAGCTTATAGCAATTGTAGTGTTAAAAGAAGAGGTGCCCCGAGGGGCACCTCTTCTTTTATTTTTAATTTTGTAGAATTTGTCGCTTCATCGTGGAACATAACGGGTATACATAAACGACTAAATCATTTCTTACGCAAGATGTTCTTAGAAAATATCGTGATAAGTACAGCTGTGATAAAGGTTTCAAACCTAATAAAGACCCGCACTGCATCAATACATAAATAAATTCAAAACTTTTTTTGATGAATCCGCAACTTTTTGAAATCTGCTGCGTTTAAGATGTAGAGTCGAAAACATTGGGCAACTTACCAAGAATGACCTCGTGAAGAATCTTGTCTATTTATTAGAAAAAATTGCTTTACGGCACGAGAGACCCATTGTATAATACGTAAGGTAGGATTAGGAAACTACTCTATTTACGTATGATTCTATCATTTATTTTTGTTTACAAGTTTCTGTGATATGCTCACAGACATCATTTATATTAACTTGCTCATAACTCTGGAAAGGGGGTGCGACAATAGAATGAGGAATACGAGCGACCCTATTAAAGAAAATTCCAATGTTATGAACGCCCAAGGAGGAGACAAAAAGGTTATGAAGAAAATTTTATCCGTAGCACTGTCTACAGCAATGGCATTCTCAATGTTTGCATCTGTAGCATTCGGTGACACAGCAGTAACACCACAACAACAGTTTGATGCATTGAAAGCAAAAGGTATCTTCAATGGTTACCCAGATGGCACAGCTGGTCTGGACAAAGAGATGACTCGCGCTGAGTTCGCAAAAGTTATCACTAAATTGCTTGGTTTGAAAGAGATCACTGGAACTCTTTCTTACACTGACAAAAACTACACAGCTAAAAACTGGGCTGTACCTTACATCGAAGCAGTAACTGCTGCAGGTATCATGGAAGGTAAAAACGTAGAGAAAAAAATCTTTGACTTCAACGGTAAAGTGACAGTAGCTGAAATGGCTACAATCTTGACTCGTGCACTTGATCTTGAAATCCCAACTGAAACTAACAACAATGCAGCAGCATGGGCTAAAGGTTATGTTCAAGCAGCGATCAACGCAGGTCTGATCGACGCTAACGCTAACTTCTCTGGTAATGCTTCCCGTGAATTGTTGGTAGGTGCAGCTTACTCCATCGATCAAGCTCAAAGCATTAAAGTTGAATCTTACACAGTATCCGAAGCTGGTAAAGTAGTTGAGTTCAAAATCAGCGACGGCGAAACTGTAAAAGTAACTTTGGATAAAGCTCTTGAAGCTAACAAAGAAACTGAAGTGAAATTTACTTACAAAGATAAAACTTTCACTGAAAAAGTTACTTATGTTGTAACTGCAGCTCAAAAAGTTGTTAGTGCAACTGCTAACAACCTTAAACAAGTTGTTGTAACATTTGATGGTGATGTTGATGCTGATAGCGCTGAGCTTGAGTCTAACTACACAGTAGACGGATTCAAATTCAAATCTGCTACATTGTCTTCTGACAAGAAAACAGTAACTTTGTTGCTGCCAGCAGAGCAAACATTCACTTCCCAAAAAGCTTACAAGTTGAATGTAAGCAATGTTAAAAACTCTGACAAATCAAAAGTGTTCAAAGAGACAGTAACAGTGACTCCAGTTGACACTACTTTGCCAGAAGTTTCAGAAGTAAAAGGCCTCGGAACTAAAGCTTTCAAAGTTGTATTCTCTGAGCCGGTTAAAGCTTCTTCTGTAAACACAACTTCTAACTTCCGCATCGACGGTAAAGCAATTTCTGGATATGTTAACTTCACTTATCCAAGTGTTGCAGTTATCACAACTGACCTGAGCGTTGGTAAACACACATTGACAGTAAATGGTGTTGAAGACTATGCAGGTTACAAACTTCTACAAAAAGAAGTTGAGTTCGAAGTAGTTGAAGACACTACAGCTCCAGAAGTAGTTAGTGCTAAAGCTACAAACCTGAACAAAGTAGAAATCGAATTTAACGAGTCTGTTAAATCCGTGAGCAAAGCTTACCACACGTCTTCTGGTAAAACAGGAACTGTTACTGTTGAAGATAACAAAGTAACTGTTGACTTCGAAAACGACAACAAGCTTAGCTTGGGTGAAAACACAATTACTTTGGAAGGCGTAACAGACTATAGCAACAACTCTGCTACACGTACTTCTAAAGTGACTCCAGTGATTGACACTACTCGTCCAGAAGTTGCTTCTGTAACTGCTGAAGTTTACAACAACAACCACGTATTCACTATTGAATTCAGCAAAGCTGTTGAAGCTACTGATGTTGCGAAAACAGCAAACGCTAACTTCACTTTGAAGAATGAAAAAGGCGAACTGGTTACAACTAGAGGCTTCACAGCTGCTGGTCACCCAGTTAATGCTCCTAAATTCGTAGATGGTACTGGTAACAAGCGTGTTCAAATCACTACAATCGGTGAGTTGCCACAAGGTAAATATACTTTGGAAATCGCTGGTATCCGTGATATCGCTGCGATTGCAAACACAATGTTGCCGTACACTACTACTGTAGATGTAAGTGACGTTGCTAAACCAAAAGTTAACGATGCTTGGTTCGTTCAAGAAAACACTGGTAATGGATCTTTGAAAGATCTGGATATCTACGTTACATTCAGCAAAGAAATGGCTGTAAGTGGTAACGGTAGTGCGATTGATCCAAACAAATATAACTATCAAATCGGCAATGGTCCTTTGTTGCCACTTCCTAACAATACTGAGGTAACTCAAGTAAATGCACAACAAGTGCGCATTTCCTTGCCTGCCAAAGAAAATGGATACTTGGCTACAACTGATACTCTGAATCTGCGTATCGCTAATGTAGCAGATACTAAAGATAACTACATCGCTGGAAACGTAGTTTCTACGCCTGTTGTAGCTAAAGACTCCAGAAAAATTGGTGTTGAGTCAGCTAAAGCTGTATCTGACAAAAAAATTGAAGTTCAATTCAATGGATACTTGTCCTCTGTAAGTGCAAGTGACTTCGCTATCAGTGCGACTAGCGCAACTTACGGTTTGAAATTGAACAGTGTTGAGACTAAAGATGGTAACACTTTGGCTCACTTCGAAATCACTACAGGTCAATCTTTGGATGCAACAGCTTCCACAGCTAACTTTGTAACAATTCGTTCTGTTGAAAACATCCAATCTGTAAGCCCTAATGGTATTAAAGTTGGTACTGTTAACGAAGGTTTGACAGATGGTATCGCGCCTAAGTTGGCAGCAAACAGTAACTTCAACGTAGTTGAAGGTACAGTCCAAACCAATGGTAAGAAACAATACACAGCTACATTGACATTCAACGAAGCTTTGAATGTTGCTAACAACACTACTGGCTTCTTGGCTCGCCTTGGCGGATCTGAAGCTACCGTTACTGCAGTTGCTGCTGGTACTAACAGTAATGAAGTAGTAGTTACATTTGAAGCTGCTGGTACTACACAGTTGACTGGTTCTTATGTAGAACTGTACCTCAATTCTACAAATGCAACTAACAAATTTGTAACTGACAAATCCGGTAACGCTGCTGATGCTTCCAACGTTTCCGTACAAAGACAGTACTAATTTATAAGTTTTTTAGAGAAGACCCTTAGAGAAATCTAAGGGTCTTTTTTTATTGTGGTTTATTCGATAAATCACAACAACATCGTAACTTTCTCACCTTTCCAAACGTTTATACTATAAGAGCAACAAGCAACTTATGGGAGGTTTGGAAGTGGATCAAAAGAAAATGTTTGTGAGCTTGCTCGCGAGTGCGATGTTGATTAGTTCAACGGCTGGCATTGCTATGGCGGCGAGCACAACCAATAAAACGTCTGCCACCAGTTCAAATAGCAGCACATCGAAGAAAACGACATCAACCACGAAACAGGTTGTACATACACTCGGTAACCTATCGGCTGTTAAAGTGACTGCACGAAGTTCCGTAAGATTAACAGATGTAAATATCTTGGCGCAGGACGATGGCAATGTGGTTACGTATACGTTGTCTTATAAGAACAATGACAGCACCCCAATGATGATGCTCGATTACTGGAGCAAGGTGAAAACCAAGGGTGGAACATCGTTCGCACCTAAACTGATTGCGAAGGATCAGGAAAAGAAAACGGTCGCCCCTGGATCAACAGTTGAGTTGACCTATGTCATGAAAGTGGGTCGCGAGGTGAAACTCAGTGATCTGAACTTCCTCATCGTGAAATGGGATTTCAGTCAAGCTAACTATGAACGTACGCTGGGTAAGTTTAACGTGCCCGCATCCTATAGTATTACCACACCTGTAGGCAAACCAAAGACGGTTCGTCTAAGCGATTCTGCCGTGAAGGTGAAAGTATCAGGTATTAAAGTGTTTCCAGGTGAGGATAAGAAACAGTATGTGAAAATTGGCGTGAATTTAAACAATATTAGTTATAAATTGCTTGAAAATCCGAATATCAAATGGATCTTGCGTACACCAAGTGGAACCAACTATCCGTTAACTCCGGATAAAGACAGCACGAGTGTCAGCATCCAGGCTCAAGCTAATAAGGCCCTCAGTTTGATGGCATCTCTTCCTACGTCAGTGAAGCTTCAAAAGTCTGAGTTGTTGCTGGTAGAAGAACAGGGTGAAGAGAAGAGTGTTCTGCCTGTTGCTGCATTGCAATTGCCAGAGGCTAGCAAAACGAATGTAGAGGTTGCTGCCAATCAACCAAACATTATTTCAGTTGAAGGACAACGACTATCCACATTGCTTGAATCCGCTAAAGTCCGAATCGATGATGGTGAGTATAGCCTTAATCTTCAAATGAAGCTCAAGAATGAAGGTAAGAAAGCCATTAAGGTGCCGACATATACCTTCGAGGTACGAAATACAGACGGAACAGTCTATCCGATTGAAACTAAAGCATTGGATACATTGAAGTTGAACCCGGGTGATATCAAGACCATTAAGCTCAGTGCAACCCTTCAGGGTGATGGAGATACGAGCAAAATCAAGTTGTATGTGATGAGTCCGGTAGACAAAAATGAAAGCACAGAATCCACAACGTCTTCTCCTACAAATGGATTTGTCTTCTCCTATCCTGTAGGTGTCTATGGGATTCCTGAATCGGTATCCAGTGGAGATGGATTGACAACCGAAACGGTCATTAAGAATAACAAAGGTACATTTGGTGTGTCTTTTGGATCGTTACAGCGGTTGCCGTGGCTTGATAGTGATATTATCGCCGCAAAAGTGACCATTCGTAATGCAGGTAACAAAACAGTTCAACTTCCTGAACTTGAAGCAATGTTTATGATTGATTCTGCTGAGATTGAAGGAGACAAGAAGTTAATCTACACACAAAGTGGCAAGCTACTTGGAGCCGGCATGACAACCGAGGCTTACCTTTTGACCAAGATTCCTTCTGAAATACGTATATCTCGTCTCGAACTTAGTCTAAACGAGAAAGTTAGTGAAGAAGAGACGAATGAGTGGATTACGTTAAATACGTCTGGATTAATTCCGCCTGTATCTTATGTTGGAAGCGGCAAGACATACACATCGGGTACTGCTGATAAAGAGACCGAAATGGGTGTGCGGAGAACGATTCGTTATCCGGGAACGTCATCGGACATCGTATATACCGAATTCGAGATGACGAACAAATCACTACGTCAAAGTGGTCTCGGTAAACTGGTAGGTTACTTCAAAACATCGGATGGCCAGTATTACAGAGCAACAGCGAAGCAAGCAGAGCGTCTGCCTGGACCAGGTCAAAAGTCGATTGTTACGTTCTGGGCTAAGATTCCGAAGTCCGTTACCTTCTCAGACCTGCGCCTGATTGTGGGTGAAGGTATTGCAGACAGCAAGTTTGTAACGGGTGAAGGTGAAGCGACTGCTTATGTGAATGCTCTGGCATTTGAAGTGCCGCCAACCTCCATTAGTGTTCAAGGCTCGTTGACCAATGTTGATCTTTATCCTTACTCTTGGACTGCCAACAGTGTGAGAGCATATCTGGCAGGGAGTTCGTCTGTACAGATCGAGATGAATTACAGCTTATCCCGTAATGAAGAGATTGAGATGGGTGAGAACGAGCACAAGTTAATCCTTACAATGACGGACCAAGCAGGTAAATCATATGAGAAAGAGCTGACTTTGGGAACCGATCTGAAAGTGGGAACCAACCAGACACTGAGCTGGAGCGTAGAAGATAGCTTCTACGAGAAGTTGCGTGGTGGTTCGTATCGCTTAAGCGTAGATGATCAGTTCCAGGGACAACGTCTTCGTCTTGCAGATCAGAGCTACGGATATGATTTGACCAAGCTTCCGAAGGAAGAACCTGTCGATTTGAGATAAATGCAGATATTCGAATAATCGTTAGATTTGTCCACAAGACCTCGTTTCTTCCCCAATGGAAACGAGGTTTTGCTTGTCGCATGTCTATTTTTTCTCTATAGTTAAAGTTAATAGATTACCAGAGGAGGAAAATGATTCACATGAAACCTTATATGAAAGTATCTCTCGCTGCGCTCGCCATTGGTGTTGGCGTCTGGGTTGGGTCGGTATACAGTAATACAGCCATCGGTGCAGGTACAAGCCAGCCAGGAACAGCAGATGATCCGGTTGTAACAAAGAGTTATGTAGATCAGCAGATCCAACAGGCTTTGGGCGGTAAGATCCCGACTGGAGGAGGAAGTACCAATAAGGGAACAGACAGCAATGCAGGAAATGGTAACAACACTGGCTCTACAGGAACCGGTAACTCCGGTAGCACAGGTGGAGACACATCCCTTCCTCCACTGGTCTCGGGCGCTTCTGAAGCCGTTGAGATCGTAACGGTGAAGCCGGGTCAACAGCTGATCGGCAAGTCTGGCGCGGAGTTCATTGTACGTAGCGGCAAAGCTGTGATCGTCAGTGAGGGTACGAATGGTGTAGCTGATCTGACGGACGGGATTGACCTGACGAATGGACAGGCGGCGCCGACCAATCACCTGCTCTCTTTTCCAAGGGATGGACGGGGGATCACGGTATTGGAAGGAAACAAATACAGCTTAACCGTAATGGTTCGTGGTGGATATACTCTGAAATAGTTTTTGTAGCTGTTAAAGGAATTATTCATTAGTCATACATTTCATTTGCTCAGATTACCCAGTTCTAACAAACATTAATACGGCTAGCCAACCTTGTTCCTGCTCACTCTATAACTGTTGACAATCAATTAATGGAGGTGCAGGAATCATGGCTAGAAGCAATCGCAAAGTGGTACCCGAAAGTCGTCAAATGCTGGATCAGATGAAGTATGAGATTGCTGCAGAGTTTGGTCTCAATGTAGGTTATGGTGGCAGAGGTTTGGCTGGTGCGGATACAGAATTTGGATCTGAACTGGGTGAAGTGAGTGATCACTCCTATGGGCAATACAAAGGGTGGGGACATCTGACTTCCCGCGAGAATGGATCGGTTGGTGGAGAGATCACAAAAAGGCTAATTCGCCAGGCAGAACAGCACTTATAGGGCATTTTCCTTACCCCATTTCGTTTGACACGTCTTGACAAATACGTTAAGATGGCACTTGAGGTATGCAACCTTTTCCACTAGGGAAAGGTTGATTTTCGTTTGAGGCAATTACCTGAAAAATCCTTATCTTCGGTACTGCGGACCCTGCGTCCTTATTCCATTTTGGAAAGCTTCGAGGGTACAGTGAACGAATCGCTGTCATGTTTTGTTCGGGCAATCGCCATACTACTAGTTATGGGAGGTTGAAACTTCATGTCTGTTAAAGGCCGGCATCTATTTACATCGGAGTCTGTAACTGAAGGACATCCGGATAAAATCTGCGATCAGATCTCAGACGCCGTATTGGACGCATTTCTTGCAAACGACCCCAATGCTCGCGTAGCTTGCGAAGTTTCCGTGGCCACAGGCTTAGTGCTTGTCATCGGTGAAATCAGTTCAGCTTCTGAATACGTGGACATTCCGTCCATCGTTCGTAATACAATTAAGGATATTGGCTACACACGTGCCAAGTTCGGTTTTGATTATAACACTTGTGCAGTTCTGACTTCTCTGAATGAGCAGTCCGCTGATATTGCCCAAGGCGTGAACGCAGCGCTTGAGAACCGTGACCCGGAACAAGTCGCTCGTGAAACAGAGAACATTGGTGCAGGTGACCAAGGTCTGATGTTCGGTTTTGCGACGAACGAAACACCTGAACTCATGCCTTTGCCAATCGCTCTGTCCCACCGTATCGCGCGTCGTCTGGCGGAAGTGCGTAAGAACGGTACATTGGAATATCTTCGTCCGGATGGTAAAACGCAAGTAACGATTGAATACGACGGTGACAAACCGGTACGTGTGGATACAATCGTTGTGTCTACTCAGCACGCTGAAGAGACTACGCTGGAGCAGATCCAAAAAGATATCAAAGAACATGTAATCTTGCCTGTCGTTCCAGCAGGATTGCTGGATGAGCAGACTAAATATTTTATCAACCCAACAGGACGTTTCGTTATTGGCGGACCTCAGGGAGATGCAGGCCTTACTGGACGTAAAATCATCGTAGATACCTACGGCGGTTATGCACGTCACGGCGGTGGTGCGTTCTCTGGTAAAGATCCAACAAAAGTAGACCGCTCCGCAGCATATGCGGCTCGTTACGTAGCGAAAAACCTTGTAGCTGCAGGACTTGCAGACAAAGTGGAAATCCAGCTCGCTTACGCGATTGGTGTAGCCAACCCGGTATCGATCA
Source organism: Paenibacillus sp. GM1FR (assembly GCF_002803315.1). Classification (NCBI taxonomy): domain Bacteria; kingdom Bacillati; phylum Bacillota; class Bacilli; order Caryophanales; family Paenibacillaceae; genus Paenibacillus; species Paenibacillus sp. GM1FR. Next base: position 448,993 of record NZ_MKZL01000022.1, read on the forward strand.
ACGTGGATACATACGGAACTGGCAAAGTCAGCGAAGAGAAATTGGTTGAGCTTGTTCGCAACAACTTTGATCTTCGTCCGGCTGGCATCATTCGTATGCTGGATCTGCGTCGCCCAATCTACAAACAAACGGCTGCTTACGGTCACTTCGGCCGTACAGATCTGGATGTACCTTGGGAACAAGTGGACAAAGTAGACTTTTTGAAAACTCAAGCAGGTCTGTAAGCTTCTGTTCAACACGTGTAGAAGCCCAAGATTCCTATAAGGAATCTTGGGCTTCTTTTTTTGCATTAGTATTATGGATATCTCTTCATTACAAAAAAGGAAATTATATTTACATATAATAACTATTCGCTAATCAAATATTTCCTTTTTGCCGAAATACATAAAGAGGTCTATACATGGAATAAACAGTTGAATCTGGATGAGGAGGAACGAAAGGTGAGTATAAAAGGAATGATCCGCAAGGGGATCATCGGATTGTTAATTGTATTATTGACTACGCAAGGTTGGTATAGTGGTTTGGGGTTGAAAGAGAGTACTGCATATGCAGATGATGATTTAACGGGTTTGGGGATTGAGTCATCTATGCCAGCATTAGGTGCTCGAAACGTTGATAGTACATTACCATTTAGTCTTGTCTTCAAGAAGCCAGTAAGAAAAGTTACAGGTACGCTAGAGAACATATCCATATACAGATTACCGGAGAACAAGCTGGTTGCAGAAGTTCCTGTGAATTCTGCAGTAAATGTTTTAGCCGATTCCGCTGATATCCCGGGTGTAGGAAAAATCATTAATTTTCAGTTGAACGAAGCATTAAAAGGTGGGCACTACGCCATTCGAATTGGAGCGAAATCCTTTGAATACGGAGATAATGAGCCTTTTGATGGCTTAAATGAAGAAGCTTGGTCATTCTATACCTTGGGACTAGGGGCTACGACTATAAATTCTTTATTCCCAATTAACGGTGCAGTTTCTGTTACTCGTGATTCAAATTTACAAGTAACTTTTAGCAATCCAATTGAGGCTGGTGTGGGAGAAATCGTAATTTACGAAGGCGGCGTTGAGTTTGAGCAGTATGACATGGCTCTACCGCAGTCTCGTGTCGTGATTAGCGGCAATACGCTTACAATTGATCCCGTGAAAAGTTTTTCCAATAATGCTACATACTCAGTTGACATAGATCAAGGAGCTTTAAGAGACAAGGCAGGGAATGATGTCGCTGGAACAGGAATTAACGGGTGGCAATTTACAGTTTTTCAATCGGACCCAACTTCCTTAGTGGTATCTTCTCTATCACCATCTAACGGAGCGAGTGGAGTCGCGCTGACAGGAGAGCTGACAGTTACATATAACAAAGAGCTTGATCCTCGCTATCCCGGATCAGTAACGCTAAGAAATGCGAACGGAGCAGTAATAACAACATCTACGTCTGTCAATAGCTCGAATCATCGACAGCTGCGAATTATCCCATCGAGTAGTCTAACTAGCAATACAAGCTATACCGTGGATATTCCAGGAGGAGTGTTGCGAGACAAATCAGGTAATCTGTATACAGGACTTAACGGAGCCACATCGTGGACATTCCGTACACTAACGTTAGATCGAACTGCTCCTGTGCTCAAAACCTCCAAAATGTACAGTAATACCATCATTCGTCTGACCTATGATAAATTGCTCTCAAGTCTTGATCCTCTGCCATCCAGTTTCTCCGTTACTGTTAATGGGGAGTCACGTAGTGTATCTACGTCTTATGTGTCTGGAGATAGTGTTTACGTAGTTCTAGATACAGGTGTAGCAGTAGGACAAGTGGTTCGCATTGGATACTCCCCTGGAACATCAACGCGCAAAATTCAGGATTTATCTATGAATTCGGCAGCTGCCTTCGGAGCCAGAGATGTGGAAAATAGTTTGGAATCAATCATGTCCAAGCCTAGAGAAGGCAGCGTCTATAACAGTACGCTCAATCTCTATTATCCTGAGACCGTATATATTAACTCTAGTGAAGCATATAAACAATTCAGCGTGACTGCGGATGGGACTTCTGTGGGTGTAAGTAGCATTTCTACCAATAACAGTTCACTTATCACCCTGAACCTTAGTCGTTCGATTACGAATGGTGAAGTCGTCCGTGTATCCTATCAGCCGGGTGAATGGGCTGTAAAGGATAGTCGCGGTCAAGCGCTTGCCGGATTTAACGAATTTTACGTTCGTAATAGTATTGACACGAAGAACCCTGAGTTCCAAAGCGCGGAGGTCAGCGGCAATAAACTATGGATTCGCTACAACGAACCGCTAAGTAGATCAAATAAACCTTTGAAAAGTCAGTATTCGGTGCTGGTAGACGGGAAAGCTGTGTTTGTTAATGATTCGGAAATTGAAGATGATGTCGTTACACTGACATTGGCCTCGCCAGTTACAAGTACACAGACTGTGACGCTATCTTACGTTCCTGGAACGAGCCGTCTAACGGACCTAAACGGAAACCCGGCGGGATACTTGAATTTAACCCCCGTGACGTACACATATGGAAATGGAACGATCCTGTCTGGTGTGTTACAAGGAGACACGATACTCATTAACTTCCGTAATGCTTTAAAGGCAGAGTCTGCATTAAGTCCAGCTCAGTTCAGAGTACAGATTGGTAGCAATAACGTAGCTGTTAGCTCCGCATCGGCATCCGGCTCAGTTGTTACTTTAAAGTTGCCCACTTCTGCATCTGCAGGACAAACAGGAATCGTTAGTTATACACCGGGTGCAGTTTCGCTTCGGGATGCTCTTAATACTGAAGTAGATGCTTTTGGTCCACTGACATTGCAAATAAAAGAGGTAGATACAGTTACACCCACACCCACTGCTCCATTGGAGGGCCGTCCCTCATGGATTAGTGAAGTAGGTGCAGCTGAATCCGGTTTTGGACAATCAATGTACATTATGAAAAGTGATACAGCTGCTGTCGAAACTATAACTTCACGGAACAATCGTCCAACACGGCAGTTTACCATTGATGAGACCAAGCTTGCCCAAGTATTTGAATATGCGTATTCAAGCGGGAAACTAAACCAACCCGTCATGTTCGAAGTTCCAGAGAGTGAAGCAACAGCATCTGTGGGAATCCCGTTTCATACGCTCTCTCGGATAGCTGCAACTTACCGCACTGGTTCATTTGGCATTAAATATAGTGATAGTGTCTGGCTTGTGCCCTTGTCGCAACTGGAAGTTGTGGCTATGGGACAAAGTGCAGGGATAACAACAGCCCCTGGTACTGCCATATTATATGTGCAGTTAGAGGCCCTTCCTATATTCTCCTTAGGAACGTTAGAGTATATGCTAACAAGTTCGAACGCTCAGCGACTGGCTAACGTGACAGAAGTTCATATTGAGCTCTATAACGGAAATACTGGGCAAACTGTAGAACAGAATATCAAAAGTCAGTTTTGGATACAACTTCCTGGAAACACGTCAACAGTTTTATCCGGATTCACTGCTGTGGATTCGAATACACAGACTTTATCCTATGTACCAACAACTTTCAGAACTACAACATCTGGAATGGTTGCTAGAGGTAAATTAAACGGTAATCAGATCGTAGCCCCCGTGACTCATTTGGTAAGTTTCCCGAATGCAAAACCATGGGCACGAGATGCTATTACAGAGTTGGCCTCCAAGTGGATCATAAGTGCTGATAACCTTACTGCATTTAAGCCAGATATGAAAATTACTAGAGCAGAGTTTGCTGAGTTGATTGCCAAAGGATTAGGGCTAAAAGGCAATCGTGCAGCTGCACAACAGTTCCGAGATTTGAATGCAAACAGTTCAACTTATGCATATATAGGCGCTGCAGTGGAGGCGAAAATTATTGAGGGGGTTGGCGATAATAAATTCCAACCCAATAGATTCATCACCCGGGAACAAATGGCCATTATGTTGATGAGAGCAATGAATTATGCTGGGCAATCAGCACCCCTTCAACTGTCAGTTGAGGATACCTTATCTAAATTCAAGGATAAGAAGTCTATTAAATCCAAGGACATTGTTGCCAAAGCAGTACAGACAGAAATTATTAATGGTGTGTCGGATACTGAATTTAAGCCGCTGGCACATGCAACAAAAGCACAAGCGGCAGTCATGCTAAAACGTATGCTAAATAGAATTGGTTATCTTTAACCGATAATCTTAAAGACAAAATCATTGTTAGGTATCTAAAAAGCACATCAGCCGAACTACTCACGCTGATGTGTTTCTTTTTATATAGACCTATATATGAATGAAAGGAATATTACATCCGAGATATGAAAGTGTGCTATTTTCATAATGAATGCATGCTAATATAGGGGACAAACGTAACTTTTTCCACAAAAAGCAGTCTATTAATAGAAGAGTATACTAGAGATCTCGCTATCGGCTGCCTATTTGGCAGTGTTCGTGATGTCTAAGATTGATATACAAGATGGGAGAGACGTTTCAGACATGCTGGGGAAACATGAGAAACAGCTGGAAGACGTTAAGGGCAGTAAGGTGAAGAAATGGGCGATTGTGACGCTGGCGGGTGTGATCTGGATTGCACCGGTGATGAGCGCAGGCGGGCAGATGTGGTCAGGCACTTCGTGGCAATCGGTGGCCGCTGCAGCATCTACGAATACAAGCAAGTTGAGTGAAGAAATTCTGACTTCGGGTGCGAAGCTCATGAAATACAGATATACAACAACACGTTCCGGTTCCAAGGTCAACGTACTGGCGGATGTAGTCCAGGTGGATCTGCAGAACCCGAATGTGAAGCTGGATGTAATGACAGGCAAGGGCGGTAATCTGAACAGTAAACAGAGCACAGGAGCCATGGCTAAGGAAAATGGTGCAGTAGCTGCTGTGAATGGCGATTATTTCAATGTTTCCGGGGAGCTCGCCCCCATTGGTGGACAGGTCTCCGATGGCGTGCTGGTCTCCACACCTTCTGAGCTGTCAGGCATGTATGCCCTGACGGTGACCAAGGATGGCAAACCGATGATCGACGAGTATTCCTTTGACGGAACAGTGAAGGCACAGGATGGTTCAACCTTTGCTTTGCGTGGGATAAATAAAGAGGATTATACGGTAGAGTCGGGTGCAGTGAAATATAGTCATGCCAACTCGATGTATATTTATACACCGGCATGGACATCGAGCAAACGACCAAATGATCCTTCCACAACGCCAACAGAGGTTCTCGTGCAGAACGGAGTAATTACCCAAATCTCGGATAAAAAAGCGCTTAACATGACGGTGCCGAAGGATGGGTACATTTTGCGTGCACATGGAACAGCAGCCACATGGATCATGAGCCATCTGTCCGTTGGTCAAACCTTGGATGCGGATTACAAACTGAAAGCTAAAACAACCGGGGAATCGGTCGATCCAAGTAATCTGGAGATGATGATTGGTGGTCACACCATTTTGGTGAACGGTGGAAAGGCAGCATCTTTTTCCCGCGATATCGCATCTTCAGGCATCGGTGGCATTCGTGCAAGAACGGCAGTAGGATACTCCCAGGATGGTCGGTATGTCTACATCATTGCAGCGGAGAAAAACAGTAACAGCAGCGGGATGTCACTGACGGAACTACAATCCTTTATGACCAGTGTGGGTGTCTGGAAAGGCATGAACCTGGACGGAGGCGGCTCCACAACGATGGTAACACGTCCGCTAGGTGAGCAAACCGCTGGTCTGACGTTCAACACAGAGTATGGCACCGAGCAACGTCAGGTTGTAAACACGCTGGGTGTGTTCTCTACGGCTCCTGTAGGTAAACTGAAGGGCTTTGCCGTGAGTGGCAGCCAAACGTTGCTGGTGGGGCAAGAGGGCAAGTACACAGCCAAAGGATATGACACCTACTACAACCCAATCGCAACAGGCGATATCAGCATGTCCTGGAAGTCCAGCAACAACGGTATCGTGAGTGTCAGCAACGGAACAATCAAAGGCGTGAAGCCAGGAACAGCAACGCTGACGGCAACGAGCAATGGAGCTTCATCCTCCATTAAAGTATCGGTACTGGGTGGAAGTGAATTGGCTTCCCTGACAGCAGGATCAGGTCTCGGTTCCCTCAAAGCGGGCACAACGATGTCCATTCCGGTAACGGCAACAACGAAGAGCGGACAAAGTGTGACGGTTCCGGCAGACTCACTGACATGGGAATTTATCGGATTCAAAGGTAAAGTTACTGCTGACCAATTAACCGTATCTTCCGTCAATTCTGGTGCACAAGTAGGATATGCGATTGGTCGTTATGATGGTTACAGCACGGTTGTTGTACTCTCGGCTTCTGCCAGCGAAACGATCTGGGAGAACTTCGAGAACGTGAATTATCCGATTAACTTCACAACGAACGCAGCGGGTGTAACTGGTACGGCAACAGTCACAGCAGGAACTGGTGAAAAAGCCGGCTCCAATGTACTGCAACTCGGTTATGATATGACTGCTGGAACAGGCAAAATGTACGCTTATGCACAACTGAATGGCTCTACCGGTAGAGAGGTATCTGCTGCAGCTACATCGATGTCAATGGATGTTATGGGAGATAAAAGCCTGAACTGGCTGCGTGCCGAATTCACGGATGCCAATGGCAAAACGGTATATGCCGATCTCGCCAAGGCGATTGACTGGAACGGGTGGAAGAAGCTGAGCGTGGACCTGAATGGACTGAACATCGCCTATCCGGCGAAGCTGAAGCGGGTCTATGTGGTGAACGTGGAGGAAGGTCAGGATGAGCGTGCGAAATCAGGTACGGTTGCTTTTGACAATATCGCATTCACGATGCCTTCCAAGTCCAGTGAAGTCGGATTGCCTACGGGGACTGCCTCACTTGTGCTTGGACAGAAATCGATGACGGTGAACGGAACGAAAAAAGCGATTGATGCAGCACCGGTCCTTAAAAATGGTACAACGTATGTGCCAATCAAACATGTTTTGGACGCTTTTGGTGGTCAGGCAAGCTGGGATAGCAAAAATCAGCGGATCACGGTATTACGTGGTGGCAAGCTGATTGATCTGGTTGTAGGGCAGAAAGAATTCATTCTGAATGGTAAAAGACAGAGCGCAACTGTTGCACCATACGTAACGGGTGGTAGGACTTTAGTCCCGCTCAGACTCGTTTCCGAGCAACTTGGACTGACTGTAAAATGGGAACAGAAAACGAAGACCGTTACCATCTCATCGTGATATGGTATGATATATACCGGAAACGATAGAAATGGAGTCGAACAAACGTGGATTTACAAGCCGATGCCATAGACCGCGTCATTAAAAACGCCATACAAGTCATGGAAAACAGCAAATATCAAATGTTCGAAATCATGGACTCGACTCGCGATGAGCTGAAAACGCTCAACGAGGAGTTGAAGTCGGTGTTGAAGGAGACGGCGGAAACGATCGAGAAAGTAGATCAGTTGGAGCTGAACTACCGCCGTTCCCGGATCCGGCTGACTGAGGTTAGCCGCGACTTTGTCCGTTATTCCGAGCATGATATCAAGCAGGCATATGAGAAAGCAACACAGCTGCAGCTGGATCTGATGATTTATCGTGAGAAGGAAATGTATCTGAAGGCCCGTCGGGATGACCTACAGAAGCGTGCCAAAAATGTGGAAGCTTCTGTGGAGCGTGCCGAGACCATCGGTTCGCAGATGGGTGTTGTACTCGAATACCTGTCAGGTGAACTAGGTCAAGTGACCCGGATCATTGAAAATGCCAAAAATCGACAAATGATTGGTTTGAAAATAATTTTGGCCCAGGAAGAAGAGCGGAAACGTATTGCTCGTGAAATTCATGACGGGCCTGCCCAGATGCTCGCCAATCTAGTGCTTAGGACGGAAATTGTAGAAAGAATGCTCATTAAGCAGGATTTTAAGATGGTCCAGGCCGAAATAGTAGATTTGAAAGGCCAGGTTCGTTCCAGTCTTGAAGAAATGAGAAAAGTTATTTTCAATCTGCGTCCTATGGCACTGGATGATCTGGGACTGATTCCAACGCTTCGGAAGTACGTGCAGGATTTTGAGGTAAAAACGAAAATCCGGTCGCTTTTTGAAACAAGAGGTAAGGAACATCGTTTATCTTCAGCCATGGAGGCTGCAATCTACCGCCTTGTGCAGGAAGGTCTGTCGAATGCTGCAAAGCATGCTTATCCCACATATGTTGTAGTGGAAATTACATACCAGGCTCAGCTCGTCAAAATTGTCGTTCAGGACAATGGGCTTGGGTTCAAACCGGAGCTTCTTGCGAAGAAAAGCAAGGATCATACCCACTTCGGTCTGATTGGGATGAGAGAACGGGTTGAACTGTTAGAAGGAAGAATAGAGATTGAATCCGGAGAAAATCAAGGAACCAAAATAGTGATTCATATCCCGACAAACGTGGATAAGGGAAAGGAGTAGCAGGATGATGGAAAACCGTGATACTGGTAAAGCATCGATTAAAGTTCTTTTGGCTGATGATCATCAGCTGTTCCGTGAGGGACTGAAACGCATTTTAAATATGGAGGACGACATTGAGGTCATCGGCGAATGCGGCGATGGAATTCAAGTGCTCGAATTCTGCAATCAGGATAAACCTGATATCGTATTGATGGATATCAACATGCCAATCGAAAATGGGGTTGAAGCAACGGAGAAATTGCGTGAGCTGTTCCCTGATGTCAAAGTGATTATCTTGTCCATTCATGATGATGAAAGTTATGTATTTGAGACGCTTCGTAAAGGGGCTAACGGATACTTGCTGAAGGATATGGAGGCCGAGTCTCTGATCAATGCGATTCGTTCCGTGCATGAAGGACATGCGTTCATACACCCGAAAGTAACAGGCAAACTGATCATGCAGCTGCGTCGTATGACGTATCTTAATGAAACAGGGGCAATGAGTGAAGGAGCTTCGAAGGAAGCAGGTGTTAAATTTGTTGCTGGCGACAATAACCCGCTTACACGTCGTGAGGCTGAAGTGCTTCGCTTGATGGCAGAAGGTAAGAGCAACAAAATGATTGGTGAATTCCTGTTCATCAGTGAAAAAACAGTAAAAAACCATGTCAGCAGCATTCTGCAGAAGATGGAAGTGGACGACCGTACTCAAGCTGTTATCAATTCGATCAAATATGGTTGGGTTACGCTCTAATACCTTATGTTTTTTGTAAAGCAGTATTCTTACGGTAAGTCAGTCCATTGGTTGATTCAACCTAGATGAAGTATAGATTGGTGTTCACTCGCGCCCTTTCCAGAATGTTGGATTGGTCTGCGGGTTAATGGACTTTATCACTGCAAATGAGCAAAGTGTAAGGTTGTGCGGAACATATGTTCAAGCTTAGGTGTGAATGAATGACCTGGCCTGTCTTTCTTCGTCCGGTGTCGATCAGCGTGGAATATGAGTGATAGGAAATGCAAGTGTAACCCTTCAGGAAGTACAGCATATACTTGTTGTATACAGGGATGTTCGCCATGGGTGAGCATGACCTTCCGAGGAGGTGCAGTTGCCATGGTTGCTCATCTGACTATGATTCTGCTCATATACTTCCTGGCGGCAATGGCCGTTCATGCCATGCACCAGCGCCATCTTTCCCGTCCGGAATCTGAAGGTTTCGAGCATATCCTGCTCATCCCTTCCAATCAGGCAGGGCGGATCGAAGGCATTGTAAGAGAACTTTGCCGGGAATTATTATACCGTGGTAAGAGCTTCAGATTAACAGTTGTTGCTGATCGTACAGAAGCGGAAACGATTACGATTATTGAAAAGCTTATGCAAAGGCAAGGCATGGAGACATCTTATCTGCCTGCTGTCCCTGCTGATATTGAACGGGTAGCACAGACCGGTCACACGTTTCGCCTGATTGATTTGCGTGAGTCAGAGCAGTAAATCATCATGTGAACGGAAATGGGATTAGCATTTCGCAGATCTACAGTGAAAAGATTACAGCAGAAGCTGTAGTCTTTTTTTGTAATTGTAGCCAAGTCTGCTTTTAAATTAAAAATGGGTTTTTATGCAATCTATGGTTATTGTCTGGGTATGAGGAGTTCTTGATCACAGAAATAAGATTTTCGAAGTCAGAAATCTTAATTTAAAAGTATAGACGATTCAGATTGGAAAAAGTTTCGCAATTTTATAGAAAGATTCTGGTTATTAGCAGAATTGGTGTGAGTGTACTAGAGGGGATAGATCAGCCCATAAAATGAAAGCAGACTCTTCCATTATATTGACCAATGGTATATTAAACCATATAATTACTTAAAATGGATGTTGGACGTGAGAAAAGTGTGTTTCTGGAAGGGGGTATCTTCTTGAGTGTAATAGATAAGACGATCCGAACAGAATTTTTACATTACATAGAGGAAAACAAAATCCTTCTTTATCATTTTGCAGAGAAATCAGGCATTAACTCTGGAACGCTAAGTAGAGTGATTAATGGTTCACAGCCTATATCGGTAAAAATCCTGGATATTATGACAGAATATATGGGGTTGGAAGAAGGATATTTTTATGAACAGTATGTGAGTGAGTTGTTTGATGATTTTACAATGAACTGGAGACGACTGCGTCCGTTTATCACTCGCTGTGCAGAGCTTGGGAAAAACGATTGTATTGAAAGAACAGTAGATCTAATGATGGAAAATCCTTCGTATATCAAACCTTTGTTTGATTGTGCCGAATCATTTAATGCCGAAGGGAGCGCGGCAGCTGCGCTAATTATATATCGTAAAGTGTGTGAAGGGGAACGGTACCAGCATGCCGAAAGATTGGCGATCTGTCAGTATCGAATATTCAAGCTCTCGATTAATGATGATCAGCAGAATAATCTGGAATGTGCTGTGCAATTTGATCCGTATGTCGTGCGCCTTAATGAGTTGGATCAACTGGATGCGCTGAAAGATCTGATGAATCTATACCTCTCATTGCGTCGTTGGGACAAAGCGGAACAACTGGCAACACGAATGGGCAAACTGGCGAGGGTGCAGTACAAAATCAAACAGCAACGGATTAGAAGGGGGAAGAGTTATCAGGAGCCTTCCAAACCTTTGTTTGGTTATATTTTATACTCGGATTTGATCATAGCATCAATATATGGAGAAAAGAATGAATATCAGCAGGCGTTATACTATGTCTCATGCTATGAAAATCACGAATGGATTATTGAGAATGATCTTGAGGCGGAGCTTACAAAGAGTCAGTTTCGGGAGTGGGCAACAGCAAATAGGTACCTCTTTGAAATAATGGCAGGAAGAATTGAGATTTTAGATGAGTATGTGGATTATTTATCTACAAAAGAAAATGAGATTCTACGTGGGTTATTTAAGCTTATTAAGGCAGCACTAAATTATAATATGAATATGGATCATGTGTTGGAGCGCTTTAAGACCACAATATCATCATTTATGATCACACATGAGAAGGTGGGGTCTTATACCAATCAGATTATAGATGATCAGTTCGTGAATTTCTTGGCAGATGTAGCGGATTATTATCTAAACTCAGACCGGATTCGGGTTGGGATTCAATTTATACTGGATAGTTTGGCAATCTCAGCTAGAATTAATAATGATGCTTGTATGGTCAGAGGGTTCTGTACATTTGATTCCATTCGGCATTTAGCAACAAACGAAGAGCTTCATAAGTACACTACACTGCTGAAGGAGGTTCGAAAAGAGAGATGAAGATAAAATTCATAATCATTGCTACCATAATTACCATTACAACAATGGTGGTACCATTTAACACGTCTTCTGCTACGGAGAATGTACCACCTGAAGTTCCAGAAATTTTGACGACTAATTCTCATGGTCAAGGTGGTTGGTAGATCTTATTTTATAGATTATAGAGAGTTACCTGTGAGAGAATGGCCACATTTCATTTTCTTATAGGTTTTTTGTATATCTGACATGAATCTTGGTTTTTACATAAGGGGTTACACTATTTCATAGAGGTGAGGATGCTATGAAATATGTTGTGAACAATCAGGAAAGTGACTTGGAACGTGAACGGGAAAGTTTGCACGCGTTGGTTGCGATTTATGGTTTACAACATCCAATCGTAATTAAGCAATCCGAGATTTTAGATGAGTTGATTAATCGATATAATCGAATGTTCTCAGGCATCTCCAAACTAAGTAATACATAACTGGTTCCTGGACATTTCAGACCAATATGATTGAAGTAAACATACATCGTAGAGTAAGGTTCATCTAAATGATATATATATAATAGTCTGGTTAGAAGTTGTTCAGCACTTGATCAGCAACCTTTAATTCGAGTTGGGAAATAAACTTTTTGAATGACTGAATTTGTAGAGTCGAGATTCAATTGGTATAGTGATAAGTAGATTGATCATACGAAGATGGAATATGGACATGAAGCACATGCTCCGGCGAACAGCCGGGTTGGCATGTGCTTTTTTTGCGTTCGGAGAATGTGCGATGGGGGAGGAGAGTAAATGAAGGTTGCCTTATATGTGTGCCGTGTAGGGGAAGGGTGGAGTATGATCTTGTCCCTCGACATTCGAGTGGATGTGGCTTGGTGGCTGGAGAGAGGAAGTGGGCGACATGTGCTGCGCTGGTTGCTGTTAGACAAGGCGTTACCGTTAAGTCAGGCATCCTGGTTGGTTGAACATTATGAGATGGAGCGAGGTATGGATCAGTGGGGCCAGCGCGAATGGCAGAACTATCTTGCGCGGAAGCTGGATGTATATGAACTGGCCTCGGGTGAAACAGAGGCCAGAAAAGGTATAGCGGGCAAAGCGGGGAGTGTCGCTGCGCGTGGTGCGTTGGTAGGCGGGATGCCAGAGTCGTATCCCGCCGTGCAGTGGGCTCAGCTGGAGCGGGACGCGGCCCTGCTGGCTGAGCGGATCAGCGGCCGCCAATTACTGGCGGCCGAGGCGGAGGCGTTGCTGGCGGATACCGCCCAGCCGCCAGAGGATTGGCGCGCGGCTGCGCAGCTCGCGCGCTTGCACGGGCGGCTGAGTATCACAGCCGCCCTCGAAGGGCCTGCCACGCGCCGTCGGCACGCGTGGCTTGGACGCGCGCGGAGCGCGCCCCGCTGCCACCGTTGTGGCAGCGAAGCCAGGCAGCGCGTGCCCTGCGCTGCCTGCGGCCTGGCGGCGTGCGCCTACTGCGAGGCTTGCCTCGCGCTGGGGCGCAGCCGTGCTTGTGCGCTGCTGCTACGCAGTGCAGCGCAAGAGGCCGTGCCACGACGCGGCGAAGCACCGCGTGGCACGGCCTTGGCCCCCACCGGCGGCGGGCTCGCCCGGTGGGGGCTTAGCGCAGCGCAGAGCGCGGCAGCAGCCGCGGCGCTAGCGTTTTTGGCCCGACCGCCCGCAGGGGATGGGCCGGGGCGGTTCTTGCTGTGGGCCGTGACCGGGGCCGGCAAGACCGAGATGATATTCCCTCTACTCCAACATACATTGGATCGTGGCGGACGAGCTTTGGTCGCTACGCCGCGCAGGGATGTGGTGCTGGAGCTAGCCCCGCGCCTGGCCAAAGCTTTTCCGGACACCTCGCTCGCTACCCTTTACGGAGGCAGTGACGAACGTTGGAAAGACGCTCAGCTCACGCTTGCGACCACACACCAACTGATGCGTTTTTATCAGGGATTTGATCTCGTTATCATCGACGAACTTGATGCGTTCCCTTATCACAACGATCCCATGCTCGCTCACGCGGCGGCATCATCCTGTAAACCGGAGGGGAATTTTGTCTATCTATCTGCTACACCGCCAGCTCGGCTGCAGAAGGAAGCGGCGAAGGGGGTGCTCGCCCATGCCAAGGTCCCGGTACGTTTTCACCGTCATCCTTTGCCTGTCCCGCGCTTGGTCAAGATGGTTACCGTTGCTGAATGTATTAAGAAACGAAATCTTCCTTCTGCCTTGAGGACTAACATCCAAATTTCATTGAAGCGTGACGCCCAGGTATTTGTCTTTGTGACACGCATTGCCCAGATTGAGGCGTTTGTGAACCTGATGCGCCGTACTTTTCCCGGAATCCATATCGAAGGAACTTCATCCCAAGACCCCGATCGCGCTAGCAAAGTTACAGCCTTTCGTGATCGTGACATTCGTCTGCTCGTAACCACCACAATTCTGGAGCGTGGCGTGACCATTCCGCGCAGTGATGTTTTTATATTGGATGCAGACAATGGTCTCTTTGATGAAGCATCACTGGTTCAGATGGCAGGCAGAGCTGGGCGTTCCATGGATGACCCGGCAGGTAGAGTAGTTTTTGCATCATCTCGTCGGACACGTTCACAGGTGAAGGCCGTTGCCCAGATTCGAAAAATGAACACCATCGCTCGTCGCAAAGGTTACCTGCATCCACCATCCCAAACCTAATTGCCATCTGCCATGTTCGTATCCACATGTCACAATACATTCCCGAGACTGGAGGTATGCCCCCTATGTTCAATTGGCTCAGTAACATATCCGATCAGGCGCAACACCTGACCCAACGTCTCCACCACCTGCTCGCCCCGCCGGGAGCGACTTGTCTGACATGTGGGACTCGAGCGATTCTGTCTTCTATCTATCCAGGCATATGCCTACGTTGTGTGAAGCAGATTCCATGGATTCGTTCTATCCGCTGTCTGCGTTGTGGTCGGGATGTCGGATGCCCGGACTGTGCTCGTCCACACATGCAAAACCGTTCTTTTATCTCCAATCGCAGCGCCGTACAATACAACACTCTTATGAAAGAATGGATAGGCATGTACAAATTCAGAGGCCATGAACGCTACGCACCGCTCTTAACCGCTTTGTTGATTCATGCCTTTCAAGCGATGAGTGAGGAGCAGAATTCTGCTTTGGCAAAAGAACCCCCAGCCCCCGTGGCTCATCCCGCCACACATGCTCAACAAACGAAGCCACAATGGCGGCCTGACGCGGTCACCTATGTCCCGGTGAGCGGCGAGCGCCTGGCCGAGCGTGGCTTCAATCAGGCGGAGCGGCTGGCTGCTGGGCTCGCCACCGCCTGCCGCCTACCCATCGTTGATCTGTTGCAGCGCCAGATCAACACCACCAAACAAAGCTTCAAATCACGCGGTGAGCGTATTGAAACGATGAAGAATGCTTTCTCCATCAACCCGGATGGCATGCATTTAATTGAAGAGCTATACAGGGAATCTCATCTGCCAACACAAAAGGGCATATCACATGCAAAACCCATACAGTTACTGCTGATTGATGATATCTATACAACAGGCAGCACCTTGGACGCTTGTGGGCGGGTTATTCTAAATGCTGGCTTCCACATGGAGATTCCGGTCGAGATTTACACGCTGACACTGGCAAGATCCTAGAAAGTAAATTCAAGTAATAAATGACGGCCCAGCATTCTTCAGCCACTTTAGGTGGGTGATCTATACTGTATAATTAATAGTAGACAGGAAAATATGTTCCTTTATTAATCATTGGTACGTTAATGCGTGTCTCCATTCCATTTATTCCGTTTGAAATATAGTTGTTTGATGAAATTATAAATGAAAGCGTAATAAGAAATTTTTTACATGTAAAAAAGAGGAATTTGTTTTCTCGCGCAGAATAGATAGTTTTGCCGTTCACCACAGGTGACAGCATAGGGAGTGGCACAACATATCTGTTGAAGGGGAGAACAAAAGTGGTCGCAGGAAAAAGAAAAAATGGATTTTACTTATGGACTGTCCGTCTACTAGTATTCATGCTGGTATTCGGACAGTTTGGCGTGTACGGGGGGAACCGGGCACATGCAGCAGTAGGAAGTGGGATAGTCTCATCAAGTAATGATTACCAATATGTGTTGACCAACAACAACGGCCAATTACAGGTGAATCAAAAATCAGTTAAGCTGGGTTGGGTGAGATCATATGAGATTTCAACATCAGGATATTCTTTTAGGAGAAGCCAATCGATTAATGGAGCAGTTGAGGACATAACCAAGATTTCATTTGGCTCCTATACATCTACTTATGCCGGTAAAGTTACCAATGCCTTTATCATCGACTTTGCTGAGGTATGGGAGTATTACACGACTATGGAATACAGACAATCCGGAACCAATGTTGGAGTATGGAATAATTCCACCGTTGATGAATTTGGAATGACTACGCCAAGATATGTGCAAAGCTATGAGGCTACACAGTTAAGTCTTGTGATTAATGCCGATACAGGAGCGGTAGTAGATTTTGTATCTAACCTGAATCCGTATTACATACGGAAAGCAGAATCATTCAGTTTTGTAAAAGAGCCGGGAACAACACAGCCTATTACTACAAATCCTGCTGTTCCAGCTAATTTGGCGGCTAATGCCAGTGATGTAGCTATTAATCTCAATTGGTCTGCTGCTCCACAAGCTGTTCAATATGAGATTGAAGAGAATGGCGTAGTCAAAGGGCCTTTTTACGGAATCAATTATACACGTTCTTCACTTACACCCAATACTACATACACCTATAGAGTACGTGGAATTAACAGACTAGGAGCTAGTGAGTGGAGTGAGCCGGTTGCAATAACAACCTTGCTTGAGAAACCTGTTTTGGCCGTAACGCCAGAGGAAGGCAAGAATACGATTCAGTGGATGGCGGTTGAGTCTGCAGATCGCTACCAGTTGCAGATTGATGGTGGTACACCATTTGAATTAGGAAACGTAACTTCCTATGTACATGAAGGGCTTGAAGCTAATTCAACGCATACCTATGTGCTAAAAGCCTTCTCAGCTAACAATGAGAGTGCGTGGAGTAAAATGGTGAGTCAGTTAACAGTACCTGATCGTACCAACGGGCTGACGGTTACTGATGCCACATTCAATAAATTAACGGTAGCTTGGACTGCGGTAAAGGGTGCTACCGGATATGATTTGGAGATTGATGGCACTAATGTTGCTGTAACAGGCACCGCTTATAGTAAAACTGGCCTTACAGCCAATACAGAGTACACTTTTAGAATCAGACCTAAAAATGCTGGTGGTGCAGGAAGCTGGAGTGATGTAACTACAGGAATCACCCAGATGAGTACACCCGTTATTCAGTCCAACCCTTCACAAGAAGAAGTTGTTCTCATCTGGTCACCAGTTGATGGTGCAACGTCATATGAAGTTGAGGCGGATGGCGTTGTCGTTGGAGATATATCAGATTCAATCTATACGCACACAGGGCTCAAACCTGGAACGGCCCATAAGTATCGTGTACGAGCTATAAGTGACAATAACATTAGCGCATGGTCGGCAGTGAAGTCACAAAATACGTTGCCTGATTCCGTTAATGGATTGGGGATTAGTGCAGCAACCAACGTAGCTATTACTCTGAAATGGACAGCAGTAACCGGAGCCACAGGTTATGATCTCGAGATTGATGGAACAGTTGTCCCTGTAACAGGAGTAACCTACACGAAGAATGGTCTCGCAGCAAATACAGATCATACCTTCCGTATTCGTTCGAAGAATGCCGCTGGTGCAGGGGCATGGAGTGATCTGATCAGCGGAATAACGCAGTTGAACACACCTGTCTTGAAAGCAACATCAGAAGAAACTGCAATCAATCTGACATGGGCTGATGTAGCAGACGCAACGAAATATGAAATTGAGGCTGACGGAGCAGTGGTTGCAACGGTAGAAAAGCCTAGTTATAGCGATGCAGCATTGCTGCCAGGAACGGCCCATAAGTATCGCATTCGTGCGTTGACGGATACCAACACAAGTGCATGGACAGCAATCCTGACGCAGAGTACATTGCCTGCAGCGGTATCAGGTCTCAGTATAACATCCACAACGAACGCCGCAATTTCCTTGAAATGGAGTGCAGTGACCGGTAGCTCTGGATATGACTTGGAGATTGATAGAGTAGTAGTTCCAGTTACTGGTTTAACATATACGAAGAGTGGTCTTGCAGCGAATACGGACCATACGTTCCGTATCCGTTCCAAGAATACGGCAGGTGTGGGTGTGTGGAGTGATGTGGTAAGTGGCAGGACTCAACTCAATACGCCTGTGCTGAAAGCATCTTCCCAAGAAGATGCAATTACTGTAACTTGGGCAGATGTTACTGATGCAACCAAATATGAAGTGGAGGCAGATGGTATTGTTGTAGCAACGGTTACGGCGCCAGTCTATACACATGAGAGTTTGACTCCAGGAACAACGCATAAGTACCGTGTAAGAGCCCTGACGGAGCTCAACGTTAGCCCTTGGACTGCACTTCTCACTCAGAATACTTTACCGGGTTCAGTCACAGGGTTGAGTGTAACCTCTGCAACCAATGTCGCTATCGCGCTTAAGTGGAATGCCGTAACTGGAGCAACGGGTTATGACTTGGAGATTGATGGCACGGTAGTAGCTGTAAGTGGATTAACATACAACAAGACAGGTCTTGCAGCCAATACGAATCATACGTTCCGCGTTCGCTCTAAAAATACGGCAGGTGCCGGAGTATGGAGTGATATCATTGATGGTACGACATTGTTGAATACCCCTATTTTAAAAGCTTCCTCGGAAGAGACTGCTATTACAGTAACATGGGCAGATGTATCAGATGCGATCAAGTATGAGATTGAAGCAGATGGCTCAATTGTTGCAACAGTTAATGAGCCGAAATATATACATTCAAGTCTTCAGCCAGGAACAGCGCATAAGTATCGTGTACGAGCACTGACAGATACAAACAACGGGGCTTGGACTGCTGTCTTAAATCAAAATACACTACCAGGTTCAGTTACTGGACTGGGTATTACCTCTGTAACGAATACAACAATGGCTTTGAAATGGAATGCTGTAACCGGAGCAACAGGTTATGAGCTTGAAATTGATGGCACGGTAGTAGCTGCTACTGGATTAACCTACAACAAGACCGGACTTGCGGCTAATACGGATCATACGTTCCGCGTTCGCTCCAAAAATGCGGCAGGTGCCGGAGCATGGAGTGATGAGGTAAGTGGTACAACGTTATTGAATACCCCTGTTCTAAAAGCTTCCTCGGAAGAGACTGCGATTACATTGACATGGGCTGATGTAGCAGATGCAACCAAGTATGAGATTGAAGCAGATGGAGTCGTTACTGGTACAATTAGCGAACCGAAATATGTGCACACTAATTTGCTTCCAGGAACGGCGCATAAATATCGTGTACGTGCACTGACGGACTCTAATACAGGTGCCTGGACTGCGGTGCTGACGCAAAATACGATACCTGCTTCGGTTACTGGTTTAAGTATTAGCTCTGTTACCAATGTAGCCATTGCCTTAAAATGGACGGCAGTAACGGGAGCAACAGGATATGATTTGGAGATCGATGGTACAGTTGTACCAGTAACGGGAGTCGCTTATACGAAGAGTGGGCTTGTGACAAATACGGATCATACGTTCCGTATTCGTTCTAAAAATACAGCAGGTGCAAGTATATGGAGTGAGATTGTAGATGGCACAACTTTACTTAACACACCTGTGCTGAAGGCTTCTTCTGAGGAACAAGCGGTCACCTTGACATGGCCTGAAGTTAAAGATGCAACCAAATATGAGATTGAAGCGGACGGAGTCTTAGTGGGTACTGTTAAGGTGCCTACCTATACTCACAATAATCTGATAGCTGGAACAGCACATAAATACCGCGTACGCGCTCTGACCGAAACCAATGTTGGAGCTTGGACTGCGGTCTTGACACAAAATACGTTGCCTGGTTCTGTGACCGGGCTAACGGTAACAAGTGTAACGAACACAGCTGTTGCTCTGAAGTGGAACGCAGTCTCAGGAGCGACGGGATATGACCTTGAAATTGATGGCACGGTGGTACCTGTTAGTGGAGTGGTTTACACCAAAACGGGACTTATCGCCAATACGGATCATACATTCCGTATTCGTTCCAAAAATACTGCTGGGGCTGGAGCTTGGGGAGATGTAACAGATGTTACAACCCAGTTAAACACACCTGCTCTGAAAGCAACATCAGAGGAAACAGCTATTACTTTGAATTGGCTTGATATTAAAGATGCAACTAAATATGAAATTGAGGCAGATGGAACAATTGTTTCTACAGTAACCAATCCCTCATATGTTCATAGTAATTTGCTTGCAGGAACATCGCACACCTATCGTGTGCGTGCATTAACGGATAAGAACAGTAGCGCTTGGTCTACGGTCTTGACTCAAAACACTTTCCCGGGCATTGTGACCGGATTGAGTATGAATTCTGCAACAACAGTAGCCATTGCTATGAAGTGGAATGCAGTTACGGGAGCAACAGGATATGATCTGGAAATTGACGGTAAAATAGTCGCTGTAACCGCTTTGGCTTATACCAAAACAACACTTCTAGCCAATACAGAGCATACCTTCCGCATTCGTGCCAAAAATGCTGCCGGCATTGGTAGCTGGAGTGAGATTGTAACCGCCTCGACCCAATTAAATGTACCAACAACGCTGAAAGCTGTACCTGAAGAAACCGCAGTTACGCTGACATGGAATGAAGTTGTTGGTGCAACAAAATATGAGATTGAGGCAGATGGCATAGTGGTTGCTACTGTAAGTGATCTCTTGTATGTCCATAATGGAGTACTTGGTGGAACAATTCATAAATATCGTATTCGTGCCCTGACCGACACTAATGTTAGTGCATGGACAGCAATATTGTCCCAAACTACGTTACCTGCCAGTGTCTCAGGTTTAAGTATTAACTCAGCAACAACAACGGCTATCGCGCTGAGATGGGGTGCTGTTACCGGAGCTACCGGGTATGATCTGGAGATTGATGGTACGGTGGTTGCTGTGAGTGGAGTTGCTTATACGAAGAGCGGACTTGCACCATATACGGAGCATACTTTCCGAATTCGTGCCAAAAATGCTTCTGGCGCGGGAGCTTGGAGTGAGATGATTACAGGAACGACTCAATTATCTACCCCTGTGCTGAAAGGGAGTTCGGACAGAACCAACGTTATTCTAACGTGGGACGCTTTAGCAGGAGCTTCGTTTTACGAAATTGAAGCCGATGGGCAAATTGTGGCGACGGTCAGTGATGCAACGTTTATTCATTCTGATCTGTTACCGTCCAGTTTGCATAAATATCGCATTCGGGCATTCAACGATCAGAACACAAGCGTATGGTCTTCTGTACTAAGTATTAGAACATTGAATTAGGAATATAAAATTGGGGAGCAGGGTTGCGTATATGTGCATCCTGCTCCCCTCTTTTGTTCTGTAAATAGACTATGGCTTCATCAGAGAAAATAAGGTAATGTATAGTTATTATCTATTCGGAAATGGAAGTTTGAGAGGGGCGTTTTAGCGATGAATTTAGGTAATTGTCCTCGCTGTGGTAAATTATATGCGTTGAATTTTAGAGATGTATGTTCTAATTGTATCAAGGAAATAGAGCAGGAATATCAGATTTGTGTAGATTATTTACGCGAAAACAAGGGAACCAACATACAGGAGCTATCCGATGCAACAGAAGTTTCAATTAAAAACATTACCAAGTTCATCCGTGAGGGACGAATTTCCATCGAGAATGCCCCGAATATGATGTATCCTTGTGAAGTATGCGGAACCTTGATTCGTGAAGGTCATATGTGTGACTCTTGCCGTAATCGCTTGACGAAAGACTTGGCAGGAGCAGCTCGTGAAGTAGGTCAGAAGGATAACAACAATGTAGGCGGACGAACCTACAATGCTGTCGACAAACTACGCGATTAATAGGAGCGAGGGCTCAAATACATGTTTTGCTATAACAAATGTTTTGAAACGTACCGATAAACTTATTAAAGATTATCGGTTTTTTTTATTATCCTAATCATTTTGATAACATAAAGATAAAGTAAGAAAAACGTATATCGTCGTTAAAAACCTTATTGGAAGGAAGTGCAAGTTAAATGAAAATCAATGAACCGAGTAGAATTGGCGCCATCAATTCATATCAAAGGAACGTTGAATCCAATCAGCAGGCTGATGCCAAGAAGAGCCGCCGTAAGGACGAGGTATCCATTTCTCCGGAGGCGATGAAGATGCTTGAGGAACAAAGTCGTACACAGGATGCAGGACGCATACAGCGGATACAGGAACTGAAAGAACAGGTCAGTTCCGGAACGTATCAGGTAGATAGTAGCAAGCTTGCTGACAAGCTGCTGCCGTATTTTAAGTCTTTTGATAAGGAATAGGTGATCACGTAATGGCAGCACTGGACAGATTAATTGCAGTTTTGCAGCAAATGGAACAAAGTCACCGCGATATGCTGGCACTCAGCGAGGTCAAGAGACAGGTCATTGTCAAAAACGATGTGGATGAACTCATTGCCCTCCTCAACAAAGAATCTCGTTTCATGAAACAACAGGAGCCATTGGAGATCGAGCGGCAGAGCGCAGTTCACGAACTGCTACAGGAGCGAGGCATCAAGTCCATGTTGAACCTGAATATCACCGAGATCTCGAAGCTGATTTTTGATCCGGCTGACAAAATGCGATTGCTCGAAGTCCAGAAGAAGCTGGCGGGAACACTGCAGGAGTTAAAAGAAATTAACAAACTGAATCAAATGCTAATCGAGCAATCCTTGATGTTTATTGATCTCTCAATGGACATCTTCGCTTCTCGACCAGAACAGGATGCCACATATCAGCATCCTGCTGATAAGAACGGTAATCCAGGGCGAATCGGTCTGTTTGACACGCGTGCCTGATTAATTAGGGGGAAACCAGGTGACATCTACATTTCATTCAATCGAAACGGCTAAACGCAGTTTGTTCACACAGACGACAGCTCTTAGCACAACAGGCCACAACATAGCCAACGCCAATACCGAGGGCTACTCGCGCCAAAAAGTAAATATGCAGGCATCCATTCCAATGGAGCCGTTCGCATTTCTGCATAGCACAACACCAGGGCAGCTCGGTACTGGGGTAGAGTTCGACTCCATTACCCGTGTGCGCGAGAAATTCTTGGATGATCAGTATCGCAATGAAAACACCAGCTTCGGGAGTTGGTCCATTCAACGAGACACACTTGAGAAACTTGAAGCTATTGTGAACGAACCATCGGACACCGGATTTCGAACCGTTATGGATAACTTCTACAAATCATGGTCAGACCTGAGTAAGAATCCTGAAGATGTTACAGCACGGCGAATCGTAAAAGAAACGACGTTGGCTCTGACCGATGCGATGAATCAGATTAGTCGTCAGTTGGATGCGCTTAGTCAGGATTTGGATAGTAACATCGCTGTGAAAAGTAGTGAAATTCAGGGCTACCTTGGTAATATTGCGAACCTCAATAGTGCCATCGTCAAAGTCGAGTCTCTTGGCGACAATGCCAACGATTTACGTGACCAACGTGATCTAATGACAGACAAGTTGTCCAAAATCATGAACATTACCGTTACGGATTCTCCGCAAGGATACCAGGTTCAGATGAATGGACAGGCACTCGTCACTGGCGGGGCGGTACAAGTAGCGGTTGATCCTGCTTTTCTGAATGCTGCGTATACAGCTGGCACACTCACGAACGGCGAGGTTCACGGCATGATCAAGTCTAGAGACACTTTGGTGACTGACTATCAGAAACAAATGGATGACTTAGCGAATACGCTTGCCAACGGTGATATTGAGATCACCCTTCCTGCGGGATCTGTTTTGCCAGATAATACTGTACTGGATGGCGTTACATACACAGGTGCAGCACGGACACTGGCAACTGATCTAAAGGTTACGGTTAAAGGTCTGAACGGTCTGCACCAACTTGGATACAGTATGGATGGAACCAATTCGCCAGGAGTACCTTTCTTTACAGCAGCGGGCGGCGGAACAGCCATTACAGCTGGCAATATTTCATTGAATATCGAAATCTTGGCTGATCCGAATAAGATCGCAACTTCGCTCCGAACCACTACGGATTCTTCAGGAGCAGAAACGGTAATTAAAGGTAACAATACACTGGCTAATCTGCTTGCTAATTTGAAGGATACTCCAATGAAATCCGTTGATGGTTTGCGGAATGCAACGATTGGTGCTCAATTTAGTGCGATCGTTGGACAGCTGGGTGTTCAATCTCAGGAAGCGGCACGTCAAACGTCCAATTCTGAGTTTCTCGTAGAACAAGTGGACACTCGCCGTCAATCGGTCAGTGGTGTTTCCTTGGATGAAGAGATGGCCAACATGATTAAATTTCAGCATGCTTATAGTGCTTCTGCACGTTTTATGACCACATATGACCAATTGCTCGAAAAATTAATTAACTCTACCGGCGTAGTAGGCAGATAATAGAAAGGAGTGACATAACAGACGATGAGAATTACGAATAATATGTTGAGCTCGCAATTGATTCTTAACTTGAACCGTAATGCACAACAGATGAATAGTACACAAACTCAATTGGCGACGGGACGGAAGATCAACAAACCGTCTGACGATCCGGTAGGGATTACGTACTCCCTTCGTTATCGTGGAGAACTTTCTTCCAATGAGCAGTATCAAAAAAATGTGGATAGCGCGGTATCATGGTTGGATTTTAATGATACCGTTATGGATCAAGCAGGCAGCGTGGTTCAGCGGTTGAGAGAACTGACGGTGCAGGCAGCTACGGGGACTAACCCGCAATCTGCACTAGATAGTATCAATGAAGAAGTGAAACAATTAAAAGCACAACTTGTTGATATTTCAAACAGCACATTGAATGGGAAGTATGTATTTAATGGTGAAACCTACGATGTGAAACCTTATGACTTTCCTACCAGTGCTGACGGTTCGTTCGATACAACTAATGCTGCTTCCGTCGTTACTGATTCGGGTAAAATTAATTTTATCGTGGGTGAGAGTATCCAATTACCAATTAACGTAACCGGTAATGAGGTGTTTGGTGATTCTACGGAAGCCGATAATCTATTTGTAATCTTTAATTCGATTAGTCAGGCTCTTGCCAGTGGAGATCAAAAAGAAGTCTCAAATCAGCTTGCAAACATTGATACTCGAACAAACAAGATGCTCGGGATTCGTGCAGAAATCGGGGCGAAAACCAATCGCGTCGAACTCATGCAAGGTCGATTAAGTGATCTTGAAGTGAACTTAACGGATTTGCAAGCAAAGGTTGAGGATGCAGATTACGCTGAGTTATCAATCAAGTCTAAAATCCAGGAAAACATATATAATGCTTCACTTTCTGCTGGTGCTAAAATTATATCCCAGTCATTAGTTGATTTTCTTAGATAGTAAAGGAGAGATCATCTGATGAATACTCTTCCAGTGGTACAAATACACACAACGCCCACGCTATTACATATCGATGCGGACATTGGTCAGTATTCGATTCGTCAGCCGAAGGCGGAGGTCCAACTCCATACCAAGCCTAGTAAATTAACGGTGCAAAGCCATGCAATAGAGCTGAATGTGGATCAGTCCAAGGCTTTTTCTGCCTATCATGGTGGGAATATGATTGATATGAATGCCCGAATATATTCGGGTATTCAGCAATTATTCATGCAGAATATGGCTGAACGTGTGCAACAAGGGAATGATATGGCAGCCATCCACAAACCAGGCAATACAATTGCCAATATTGTAGGAACAAATTGGCAAGCTAAACCGTTTCCTGAGACACGTTCGGCAGCTTCCTCTGATAATGTGGATGTACGTGTGTTTACGCAAGCACCAGACATTCGCTTTGAAGCAGCGGAATCCGAGATGAATGTAATTGTGAACAAGCCAGAGATTGAATATCAACGAGGTAAGTTGGATATTTACGTTAAACGGTATGCTTCTATACAGTTCACTCCACCTGCTATTGATATAGGACTATAAAGGTTATAGGTTATAATGGGCTATAGACGGTTATGTTCGACACCCGCTATAGCTTTTTTTGTACAGAACTGCTGCCAAGGAGGCGTTTGATATTTTAATTAGAACCAGTATGTTAGGTGAGATCGATGTACCTCTAGAGGATGTATATCATTTTGAAAAGGGGTTGCCTGGATTTGAGCGGGAAACTGACTTTGCATTAATTCCATGGGAAGGAACCGCTTTCAGCTATCTTCAATCCATAAATGAATCAGAAATTTCTTTTTTAATCGTTAGTCCGTTTGAGTTCAAGACAGACTATAGTTTTGAGTTGAGTAATGAGGACAAAGATGAGCTGAAGCTTGAAGATAAGGTAGCTGTATATGCGATTGTGACTATTCAGTCGGAAACAGTAAAATCAACTATGAATTTGTTGGCGCCCCTTGTAATGAATCCCGTTACTCTAAAAGGCAAACAAGTCGTGCTTCACCAATCCGGATATGAAACCAGACATCGGATCTGGTCCAATACCCTGCAATCGGTGAAAGGCGGAGATTAACTATGCTAGTACTGTCACGAAAAAAAGGAGAATCAATTATTATTCAGGATAATATTGAGGTGACTGTGCTTGCAGTGGATGGCGACACCGTGAGGATCGGAATCTCGGCGCCGAATCATGTGGATATCTTTCGTCAAGAATTGTACGTTTCCATTCAGGAAGCCAATCGTGAGTCTACAGCTCCGCCCGTATCTGAAGTGGAAGCATTTATGCAGTTTGTTCGTGATACTAAAGAGAAAGATAAATAGAGAATATTCTTTCAGCTATAATAGTTTTTGTTTATCTGACGATATATAGTATAGACGTTGTTTCAGGAGGGCGGCCGACCTTAATGTAGCGACGTTTACCACAAGGATGTGGAACTAACTTATTTCAGGGAGGAAACACTCAATGATTATCAACCACAATATTGCTGCAATGAACACTCATCGTCAACTGAACACCAACACAACTAACACAAACAAAGCGATCGAAAAATTGTCTTCCGGACTGCGGATCAACCGCGCTGGTGACGATGCTGCAGGATTGGCAATTTCCGAAAAAATGCGCGGACAAATCCGTGGTTTGGATATGGCTTCCAAAAATGCACAAGATGGTATCTCTTTGATTCAAACAGCTGAAGGCGCATTGAACGAAACACACAGCATTCTGCAACGTGTACGTGAATTGTCTGTTCAATCGGCGAATGATACCAACACAGATGCAGACCGTGCTGAGCTTCAAAAAGAAGTTACACAACTGACAGCTGAAATTGATCGTATCTCGACAACAACTGAATTCAATACGAAGAAATTGTTAGATGGTGCTGGTGCAAGTGCTGTAGTATTCCATATCGGAGCTAACACAGGTCAAAGCATTACGTTGAACATTGGGAACATGGGATCCGGTTCCCTGGGTGTTGGGTCAGTTGCCATTGGTACTCAAACAGGTGCGAACGCTGCAATCGCTACTTTGGATACAGCAATCGCGTCGGTATCTGCTGAACGTTCCAAATTGGGTGCAAACCAAAACCGTTTGGAGCACACCATCAACAACTTGGGAACGACTTCTGAAAACCTGTCTGCTGCAGAATCCCGTGTTCGTGATGTAGACATGGCGAAAGAAATGATGAACCAAACGAAAAACAACATCCTTGCACAAGCTTCACAAGCGATGTTGGCGCAAGCCAATCAACAGCCACAAGCTGTACTCCAATTGCTTCGTTAATCTTTATATTAGAAGAACCTTTGGACTTCCAAAGGTTCTTCTGTTTTTCAGTCCAACTAGCTTGGATCTCAGAAGAAAGAGCACCAAAAAATAAAAATAAAAATCATTTTACTATAAAAAGTATTGTTGTTTCTGTCGATATATAAAGTAAGATGTTGCACTGATAGGTATTCTAGCCTTAAGGTTGTAACGTTTACCACAAGGATGTGGAACTAACTTATTTCAGGGAGGAAACACTCAATGATTATCAACCACAATATTGCTGCGATGAACACTCATCGCCAACTGAACACCAACACAACAAACACAAACAAAGCGATCGAAAAATTGTCTTCCGGTCTGCGGATCAACCGCGCTGGTGACGATGCTGCAGGATTGGCGATTTCCGAAAAAATGCGCGGACAAATCCGTGGTTTGGATATGGCTTCCAAAAATGCACAAGACGGTATCTCTTTGATTCAAACAGCTGAGGGTGCATTGAACGAAACACACAGCATTTTGCAACGTGTGCGTGAATTGTCTGTTCAATCTGCGAATGATACGAACACAGATGCAGACCGTGTTGAACTTCAAAAAGAAGTAACAGAACTGACTGCTGAGATTAACCGTATTTCAACTACAACAGAATTTAACACTAAAAAATTGTTGGATGGTGCTGGCGCAACTGCTGTAGTATTCCATATCGGAGCTAACACAGGCCAAAGTATTACGCTGAACATTGGTAACATGGGGGCTACTTCCCTTGGTATTTCAACAGTTGCTATTGGTACTCAATCGGGTGCGAATGCTGCGATCGCTACTCTGGATACAGCAATCGCGTCTGTATCTGCGGAACGTTCTAAATTGGGTGCAAACCAAAACCGTCTGGAACACACAATCAACAACTTGGGTACAACTTCCGAGAACCTGTCTGCTGCAGAATCCCGTGTTCGTGACGTAGACATGGCGAAAGAAATGATGAACCAAACGAAAAACAATATCCTTGCACAAGCTTCTCAAGCGATGTTGGCGCAAGCAAATCAACAGCCACAAGCTGTACTGCAATTGCTTCGTTAATCTTTAAAATAAAAGAACCTTCGGGATCCCGAAGGTTCTTTTATTTTTTTTGTTCTAACTATCATCCTCTCAGAAGCAACAGCACTAGCCGTCACAAAATACTTTCCAGAAAAATAAAATAAAAAATCATTTCACTATAAACAGTATTGATGTTTCTGTCGATATATAAAGTAAGATGTTGCCCGATAAGGTAAATCAGCCTTAGAGACGTAATGTTTACCACAAGGATGTGGAACTAACTTATTTCAGGGAGGAAACACTCAATGATTATCAACCACAATATTGCTGCGATGAACACTCATCGCCAACTGAACACGAACACAACAAACACGAACAAAGCGATCGAAAAATTGTCTTCCGGCTTGCGGATCAACCGCGCTGGTGATGATGCTGCAGGATTGGCAATTTCCGAAAAAATGCGTGGACAAATCCGCGGGTTGGATATGGCTTCCAAAAATGCACAAGATGGTATCTCTTTGATTCAAACCGCTGAAGGTGCATTGAACGAAACACACAGCATTCTGCAACGTGTACGTGAATTGGCTGTTCAATCGGCGAATGATACAAATACTAATGCGGACCGTGTTGAACTTCAAAAAGAAGTAACAGAATTGACTGCAGAGATCGATCGTATCTCGACAACAACAGAATTCAATACGAAGAAATTGTTGAACGGTACTGGAGCAAGTTCTGTAGTATTCCATATCGGAGCTAACACAGGTCAAAACATTACGCTGAATATTGGTAACATGGGAGCTGGCTCCCTCGGCGTTGCTGCAGCATCAGTAAACATTTCTACTCAAACAGGTGCGAACGCTGCAATTGCTACTTTGGATACAGCTATCGCATCCGTATCTGCGGAACGTTCCAAACTGGGCGCAAACCAAAATCGTCTGGAACACACAATCAACAACTTGGGAACGACTTCGGAAAACCTGTCTGCTGCGGAATCCCGTGTTCGTGATGTAGATATGGCAAAAGAAATGATGAACCAAACGAAAAACAACATCCTTGCACAAGCTTCTCAAGCGATGTTGGCGCAAGCAAATCAACAACCGCAAGCTGTACTGCAATTGCTTCGTTAATCTTGGTACGAAGAGCCATCGAGTATTATTTCTCGATGGTTTTTTTGTGCACGTATTTAAATAGGGATTATTTACTTATTCCAATACTTCGAGAATTCTAAATATTGTGGATACTTTTACCGATATACATAGGTATAGATTTGATTCGTAAATGCGAAATGAGAGGGAATACATGTCGAAAACTATTGCGTTATGCATGATTGTTAAAAATGAAGAGCAATTTCTTAGAAGATGTTTGGACAGCGTAAAAGATAAAGTTGATCAGATTGTCATTGTTGATACAGGTTCTACTGATAATACACTCGAAATTGCTAAAGAGTACACAAAGGATATTGTTCAAATAGAGTGGACCAATGATTTCTCAGCGGCTCGTAATGAGTCCATACGTCATGCGAATACAGACTACATTCTTGTGCTGGACGCAGATGAATATTTGGAACAGGCGACGAATTTGGCTGAGGAGTTACAATCAGATGCAGACTACTATTTTACGAAAATTTTCAATTTCATGTCAGGTGATCGTGGAATGACTCACCTAGCTATCCGCATCTTTAGGAATAGAATAGGATTGTGTTATCAGAATAGGCTCCATGAACATTTGAATACAAGGGAAAAGGAAGATCAGTTAACAGCAGGTTATTCCAACTTGACGATTATGCATACCGGCTACACTGACGAGATTATGGAAAGCAGAGGTAAGGCTTTAAGGAATTTGGCGCTTATGGTAGTGGAAGTGAAGGAGAATCCATCTGTCTATAATCTTTTTAATATGGGTAGAACCTATATGTGGCTGAGTGAACATGAGAAAGCTATTCAATATTTACAAAAGGCATATCCATTATGTAAAAACCTTACAATTGCTCCAGAGTTGATTGCATCTTTATGCAGAAGTCTTGGTGAACTGAAAAGATATGAAGAGGCACTTGCGGTTCTGGAACAAGCTGTAGATATATATCCGCTCGAAGTTGATTTGTCTCATCTGCAAGCGCTGTTCTATATGGAAATTGGTTATTATAAAGATGCAATGGCGTGTATGAATAGATGTTTGAAGATTGGTGATCAAGGTATTTCATTCACTGAAGGTAATGGTACGTACATCGCACATTTAAGGATTGCAGAGTGGCAAACAACACGAAATGAATATAACAAAGCGTATGAGCATATTACAGAAGCAATTAAGATTAAAGAAGATTTTTTACCCGTGATAGGTAAGTATTTTGAAATTGTAGAAAAAGCAGGTCTTTCACTGGAAGAGACGTTTACAAACGCCAACCATTTATTTTCAATAACCAACAGTAGAATGCTAGAGAAAATACTAGAGGCGCTTTATCAGCTGAGAAATCCACTCTTACAGAAATATTTGGACTTGTATGAGATAACGGTTCAGGAGCATGTTATGGCTGTTGCAAAACAATACGCCAAGGATTATAGCCAGGCTCGAGAGAAATGGTTAAGTCTACCTGATTATGAAGAGCAAAATGGAGTAGATATACTGCTGTTAGCGATTCTTCTCAAAGATGAGATGTTATACAAGAAGGCGGTGCCACTACTTAACCTAAGTGAAAAAGAAAAGAAAATTCTAGCAATTGTTGTACGGAATGAATCGCTCGACAAGTTGAGTTTAACAACTCATTTGGAAAGCATTTTAGAGACAATGTTAGTTCAATTAATTCGTTTACAAGAGTTCGAAGTAATGGAAACTATACTTGATTATATATGGCATGGTCGCGTTGAAATTAAAATTAAAGTTTGTGAGCATCTGGCGGATTATGGTTTTGGTGAAATTTCTATTGACTTATTACTGAAGTTGTTTCAGCGATATCCGATAAATGTAAATATCATAAAGTTACTTGGTGATATTTGTCTGAAAACTAATT
Source organism: Paenibacillus sp. GM1FR (assembly GCF_002803315.1). Classification (NCBI taxonomy): domain Bacteria; kingdom Bacillati; phylum Bacillota; class Bacilli; order Caryophanales; family Paenibacillaceae; genus Paenibacillus; species Paenibacillus sp. GM1FR. Next base: position 480,473 of record NZ_MKZL01000022.1, read on the forward strand.
ATATACAAGATGCACAGCTATTCTATAATAAGTTACTTACAATAAGTGGAGAGTATAGTTCATATGAACGGATTTATGACTTGTATGATAAGTCTAATAATCAATTTGAGAAAATAAGTATATCCAAAGTTATACGAGAGAAATTTGATTTGTGCCATTGGTTAAAATAAGTTTTAACTGGAGCGCGTATTTTAACCAATGGCTATACAAGGGGCGTGATTGAAGATGAATTATAACAATGAACAATACGAACAAGAAAAAAACTATATTAAGAGACAGATTGAAAGCCTCATTAATCAGGGTGACATTGATAATAGTAAAATTTTAATTAATGAATTCCAAAAAAAACTACAAGGAAATGATATAGATATTTTGAATATGAAAGCTATTGTATCTATTATAGAAAATAATCTAGAAGGCGCAGAAAAACTGCTCTGGGAAGCTATCAACTTGAGCTCACATCATAGTGATGCTTTTGTTAATTTAGGATACGTATATGAAATTCAGGGAGAGAACACCAAGGCTTCTAATTTTAATTATCTCGCTTATCATAAAACGACAGATGCACACCGCAAAGAGGAATTAGGCCCTAAAATACAAAATAATCATTTGTTGAATAAAAGTGTGTTCAGAAAATTCATAGTGCTATCTTCATGTTTCTGGGGAGAAGTGCTACAGAGGTCTCATCATATATCAAAAGGATTATCTAGATTAGGCTATTCAGTCGAATATATCCAACCAGTTGCTAAAGCTACTCCTTCCATTAGAGATGTTTCTATTGCTAATTTGATGGATTATAGTAACAACAATATTAGAAATATAGACTTAGTGAACATTATTTCCCCTATTTCTGTAAATAAAATAGATAATTCAATCTTTGATAACTATTACGAAATTATTCAGAATATAATAGATAAGTCAGAAGAAGAGGTTATAATTATCTGTTACTTGCCATCTCAGATAAATATTATTGATAGATTGAGTGGGAATTTCAAAGTAGTTTATGATTGCGAAGGTGATCAGATTGATCTGGAACCGTCATATCAAACTAGCAAAAAAGAACAAGGAAATGAAAAGTTGATGTTGAGAAGGGCAGAAGTTGTAACTTGTACTAGTTCAGCTCTATACTTAACAAAAAAAATTAATAATGAGAATGTCTATTTAATGAGAAACGCAGTTAACATAGAAGATTTTATGGATGAAGCAAGCATGCCTACTGAATTACTTAGCATTCCCGAACCCCGGATTTGTTATATTGGCGCAGTAAATGAACGATTTGATGAGGAACTATTTTACAAACTTGTGAGAAGCAATAAAGATAAATCATTTGTCGTTATAGGTAATACGTTAGAAGGTATTTTGACCAATGCTGAAGACAATTTGTATATTCTCGGGGAAAAAAAACATGTTGAATTGAGCTCATATTTGCAACACATGAATGTTGGAATTATACCTTATAAAGATGATACTGAACTAAGCATAAACTGTAATCCAATAAAATTGTACGAATATGTAATGAATGGTTTACCAGTGGTGGCAACTAATATACCTGAATTAATACTTGAACTGAATTCTATCAAAATAAGTCAAGATTTTGATTCATTTAATCAATTTTTAAATAAATCACTGAATCTAGAAGTTGATTGGAAGTTACGGAATGAATTTGTTTCATTAAATACATGGACTGTAAGGTGCGAACAATTACTTAGAATTTTGAATGGGGAAACGCAACAATATTCTGAAGAATTAGTGTTGGGAGATCTACGAGAAAGATGGCTGGAGAACATTAATGAAACACATAATCCACTACTCGAATCTTTATTATCTCTTACATTTGCTAAAGCTGATGGTAAACAATATTATAAATGGGCTAATGAAGCTTATCAAAATTTAAAGATCCCATTTACATTAATGAATTATATCAATTCTTCAATCTTAAACGGTCACATCGCAGAATGTGTAAAGAATATTGTAGATGATACCAATGTAAGGGAAATAGATAGAGCTGAGCTTCTATATTTGTCAGAGAGTAACAAAGTGAATTATTTGAAGATTCGTTTATTGCACATTATTGGTGATTATTTTGAAATTAGAAATATATTAAATTCTTATTCTGTAACCGACAATGGATATTTATATAATCTGGCTAATTACTATTATGACATTGGCATGAATGATCAATCCAATATTGAGTACAATAAAATTCTGGGTGATTTCTTATATGAGAGTCCAATTTATAATAAAAATATGAGTGAAATACTTATAAGTAGGGGAGGGATTTTAGAAAGCAGAAGATTTAAAGAGAAGGAAAAAATGCTCATCTCTAAATATATAAAACAATTTAAATTCTCGACTGAAAAGGAACGTCCGAGATTTAGTATAGTTATACCAACAAGAAACAGCCCCAATGTATTAAAACATACATTAATGACTTGTTTAGATCAGGATTTTCATAATTATGAAATTATTGTTGGGGATAACAGTAGTGATAATTTGACAAAATTGCTAGTAGAAGAGTTGGACAGTTCTAAAATTAGATATTATAAAACCGTAAGTGAATTAAAAATGACAGACAGTTTTAACTTTGCGATTAGTAATGCAGAAGGAGAATACATTCTAGTTCTTGGTTCTGATGATGGTATGCTAAAACATGCCCTAAAGACACTGGATGATATAATATTCTCAACAAATGTTAATATTTTGCATTGGAATTCTGTGTTTTATTGCTGGCCTGACGTTAAGTTGGAAGGGCAGGAAAACTTAATTCATATTCCTAACATACCGTCGGGGAGGGTGAATTTAAGTACGATCAAATATAGTGAAGTTGTTAAATATATTGGGGATTATCAATTACCCTACAACGCTATGCCAATGCTATACTGCAATGCGGTTGTACACAGAGATATAGTATTGGAATTGAAAGAGTTAACTGGTCAAGTTTTCAATGGACTAATACCCGATGTTTACTCTGGATTTGCACTGGCATCCATTCAGGAAGAATATACTCATATAGATGCCCCCATTACAATCGGAGGATCTTCAGGGAAAAGTACAGGGATATCTTTTGTAAAACCAAATCTCGATAATGAATCTAAAAAAATACATCAGGACTTTTTAACTCTTAATAATAATGGAGTAGATCGATATAGTATAATCCCTGATGTACCTAGTGTTGCCGTAGCTGTTGCAGAGGCATGTTTAACAGCTCGTAATTCATTTGGAGAAAAGAATCTAAAGTATGATTTAAATAGAAAGAAGATGTTGGAACAATGTGCTGAAGAACTGAAAGCTTCTGGTTCGAATCTTCCAATTTATTTGCAGAAAATTTATGACAGTTTAGTTGATGATACTCATCTCCAACAGTGGTTCACAGAAAACTATATTGAAAATTATGACTATTATGAACAAGTTGCTAAAAGGTCAGATAGAGTTTATCAAAAAGGGTTCAGCCCAAATGGCGATCTTATACTTGATTTGAGTGACTTTAATATTACTAACGTTTATGGTGCAGCAATAATGTTTAGCCGTATTACTGGTTGGTAGATTTAGTGAAGTTCTGGAAAATAATTAGTATGGGAAGTGAGATTGATGAAAGCTGTCATTCTGGCGGGAGGTTACGGTACGCGAATTAGTGAAGAAACTCACTTGAAACCTAAGCCAATGATTGAAATTGGTGGAATGCCAATTTTATGGCATATTATGAAAAGCTATTCGCATTATGGAATTAATGATTTTATTATATGCTTAGGCTATAAAGGGTATTTAATTAAGGAGTATTTTGCCAACTACTATTTGCACATGTCAGATATCACTTTTAACATGCGGGATAACCATACGGAAATTCATCATAATACAAGCGAACCATGGAGGGTAACACTTGTAGACACTGGACTAGAAACAATGACAGGAGGACGCTTGAAAAAAGTACAAAAGTATGTTGGTGATGAAACATTTTGTTTTACTTACGGGGATGGTGTCAGTAATGTGAATATTACTGACATAATTAATTTTCACCAATCCAGTGGAGGTAAAGCTACGTTAACTGCTGTCCAGCCACCGGGGCGTTTTGGTGCGGTGGACATTGTTAAAGATAACAGAATAATAAGCTTTGAAGAAAAACCTCATGGAGATGGTAATTGGGTGAACGGGGGTTATTTTGTTCTAGAACCTGAGGTCTTTGATCTCATTGAAGATGATGCCACAGTGTGGGAGCATGTACCTCTTGAGAAATTAGCAAGAAATAATCAGTTGTCCGCATTCAAACATGACGGTTTTTGGCAACCTATGGATACACTTAGAGATAAAGTGAAATTGGAAGAACTATGGAACTCGAAAAAAGCACCGTGGAAGGTGTGGGGATAAATGGAATATGGTTTTTGGAAAACAAAAAAAGTATTGATAACAGGACATACTGGGTTTAAAGGAAGTTGGTTATCACTATGGTTACAGCATCTAGGGGCTGACGTGTATGGTTACAGTAGCCCGTCTCCAGTCAGCGACCCTAATTTATATGAAACCGCCCAGGTGTCAAAAAACATGGAATCTATATATGGCGATATCTTGGATTCTAGTAAACTAGAGAAGGTTATTAAGAGAATTCAGCCAGATATCATATTTCATCTCGCAGCCCAATCTTTGGTGCGTGAGTCATATGCTGATCCAATAGGAACATTTTCTACGAATATTATGGGGACCGTATTTCTATTGGAGGCTGCAAGACATGTTGACTCGGTTCGAGTTGTCATCAATGTAACAACAGATAAATGTTATGAAAATAATGGGGAATCAGCCCAGGGATTCAAAGAAACTAACTCTTTGGGAGGCCATGATCCCTACAGTGCTAGTAAGGCGTGTTCAGAAATAGTTACTTCCGCGTACGAGAAATCATTTTATTCCCATAGTGGAAAGTTACTTTCTTCTGTACGAGCAGGGAATGTTATTGGTGGCGGTGACTGGGCAGATGATCGTATCATTCCGGACATCATCCGCTCAGTGATTAATAAACAGCAATTAAAAATTAGGTATCCCCATGCGATTCGACCTTGGCAACACGTGCTGGATTGTTTGAACGGATATTTACTTTTGGCTAAGAATATGTGGGAATCAGGCGAAAAATTCATAGGTGCATGGAATTTTGGTCCTGAGGATTCATCAATATGGTCAGTGGAGCAGTTAATTAAAGAAAGTAATCATCACTTAGGAAATAAGTTGAACTGGTGGAGTTCTAAGTCCGAGGCGCATGTACATGAAGCTTCACGATTAGTGCTTGATATTAATAAGGCCAAAACACTGCTAAATTGGAAACCACAATTAACTATACATCAGACAATAGAATGGACTATGGGCTGGTATTTGGAGTCTATGAACAATAGTATCGCTGATATATCACTACAGCAAATTAAGAATTTCGAAAAATTAAAAGCTGTACAATTTTCTTAGTCTAAGGAGAATTAATTTAATGTCAAATGAAGTATGCCGTTGCTGTGGGAAAAATTTAAATAGTGTTTTTCTGGATTTGGGAGTGTCTCCCCTTGCTAACTCTTACGTGAAGTCAAGGAATGAAATGGAACATATGTATCCTTTACGTACTTATGTGTGCGAGAGTTGCTTTTTGGTTCAAGTTCAGGAATTTGAGTCGCCAGAACATATATTCAGTGACTATGCCTATTTCAGCAGTTTTTCAGATAGTTGGCTAACTCATTGCCATAATTATGTGGAAATGATTATGGATAGATTCCAATTTGCTATCGATACACAAGTTGTTGAAATTGCAAGCAATGATGGTTACTTACTTCAATATTTCAAAGAAAAAGGGGTTTCTGTACTAGGCATAGAACCTGCAGAAAACGTAGCAAAAGTCGCTGTTAAAAAAGGTATAGAGACGTCAGTGAATTTTTTTGGAACTGCTCTAGCAACAGAATTAAAACAAGAAGGAAAGATGGCGGACTTACTGCTGGGTAACAATGTACTTGCCCATGTCCCTGATTTAAATGATTTTGTTGCAGGGATGAAAATCATGTTAAAACCTCAAGGAACCATTACGATGGAGTTTCCTCATCTACTTCAACTTATTAAGCATAATCAATTTGATACGATATATCATGAACATTATTCATATTTTTCACTTACTACAGTTATTCGACTTTTTAAAGCCCATCACTTAACTGTGTATGATGTTGACCAATTGAGTACTCATGGTGGATCTATTCGTATCTACGCAACTCATTCAGATAACCCAGACTTCGTTATTCAACCCTCAATTCACGAACTGCTTGCTAAAGAAGTTAAACTTGGGATAACAAATATTGAGATGTACAAAGGGTTTCAAACAAAAATTGTCCAGTTAAAACGTAAAATCACAAAGTTTCTTATCGAATTGAAAGAACAAGGGAAAGTTGTAGCGGGTTACGGTGCCCCAGCTAAAGGCAATACTTTACTCAACTACTGTGGTATTGATTGCGATATTATTGATTTCACTGTGGATCGAAGTCAGTATAAACAAGGTACCTTTCTGCCTGGATCACGAATCCCAGTATTCTCACCAGAGAAACTAAAATTAACTCAACCAGATTTTGTGTTAATTTTACCCTGGAATTTAAAGGAAGAAATTATGGAACAAACCTCATTTATTCGCGAATGGGGCGGGAAATGGATTGTACCTGTACCGGATATACACGTTGTTGAATAAATTGAAGGGTCGTGTGGGATTTGGAGAGAGAAAAGTTTGAAATTGAGAAAAAAGAGAATATTAAACGGCAAGCTGCGGATAGAAGTTTGAGGGGGACTGCACATGATTTTATTCTCCAGCAGACAGCGCATAACTATACCTACAACTTCACATGGATGGGATTACCTATTATTCAATTTCCACAAGATGTTATAGCCCTGCAAGAAATAATTTGGAAAGTAAAACCAGATGTAATAATTGAAACAGGTATTGCACGTGGGGGATCTATTATTTTCCATTCGTCAATGCAAAGATTGATTGGCAAAGGCGGAATAGTCATAGGTATAGATATTGATATTAGATCTCATAACAAAGAAGCTATAGAGAAACATCCATTTTCGGATTGTGTCCATTTAATTGAAGGTGATTCTACTAGTGATAAGGTTATAGATCAAGTAAAAGATATTATTTCAGGACGTAAATCTGTAATGGTCATACTAGATTCTAACCATACTCACGACCATGTGCTAAAAGAACTAGAGATGTTTTCTCCATTAGTTTCCAACGGAAGCTATCTAGTAGTGTTGGATACGATTGTTGAAGATATGCCGGATCATTTTTTCAAAGACCGCCCGTGGAAAGCGGGAAACAGCCCGAAAAGTGCTGTAAGGCAATTTTTACGGGAGAACAATCGCTTCATAAACGATAAAGATCTAGAAGATAAACTTTTAATAACTGTTGCTCCTGAGGGGTATCTGAAATGTATAGCTGACTAGTGTGCATCCAAAGGAGGGTTATTTGATGAGGTTTATTGAGACGATGTTACCAGGGGCTTATCTTATAGAAATAGAGCTACTGACAGATGTGAGGGGACATTTTGCTAGGGCTTGGTGTCAAGATGAGTTTAAGTTACATGGACTTGAGAGTTCATTTGTTCAGTGCAATATCTCATATAACGAGAAAAGGGGAACTCTCCGAGGGTTACATTATCAGGTTTCGCCCTACGAAGAAGTCAAAATAGTTCGCTGTACGAAGGGAGCTATTCATGATGTAATCGTGGATCTGAGACCAGATTCTCCAACGTACAAAGAGTCACTTTCTTTTGAATTGTCGGATGAAAATTATAAGATGCTCTACATTCCTAAAGGCTTCGCACATGGTTTTCAAACATTGTCTGATCATACGGAAGTTTTTTATCAGATGACCCAGTTTTATAAAGCGGATTATGCTTGTGGAATCAGGTGGGACGATCCTGCTTTTAATATAGAATGGCCTGAAGAAGACAAGAGAATTATGTCAGAAAAAGACCAGAATTATGATAGGTATTATTCATGAAGAAAAAAGTAATTGTGACTGGAGCAAATGGATTTATCGGGAGACATGTAGTGGATGAATTATCGATTACAGATTGTGAAATATATGCTATATCATCAAAAGTTGAAGACAAGATAAATACTAGTAATATTACATGGTTGAAAGCTAATTTACTTGATGATAATCAAATTGAAGAAATATTCACTCGCATAAGTTCACCCACTCATCTTCTACATTTGGCATGGGACACCACACCAAATCATTATTGGAACTCCTTATCAAATTTCAAATGGGTAAGTGCAAGTCTTTCTCTATTTGACCGTTTTCGTGTAGCTGGAGGTAAAAGGATTGTGGGAGTCGGCTCTTGCGCAGAGTATGATTTAAGTCAAGGATTATGCAAGGAATCTGAGACTCTCTTGAACTACAATACAATCTATGGGTCAAGTAAAAACTCACTACACCATATGCTAATGACATATTCACAGCACTATGAGATTTCGAGTGCATGGGCACGAATTTTCTATCTATATGGTCCACGTGAACATCAATTACGGTTGGTTCCGTCGGTGATTTTATCTTTGCTGAAGGGAAAGGAAGCAAAATGTTCCCATGGACAACAGATCCGCGATTATTTGTACGTTAAAGATGCAGCCCGGGCGTTAGTGGAATTGCTAAGCAGTGAAAGTAATGGACCCGTTAATATTGGTTCTGGCAAGCCGGTAAGCTTATCTGAAATTATTTATAAAATTGCTGATATCCTTCAACATAGAGAATTAATTCGGTTAGGGGTAATTCCAAGCTCACTTGAAGAACCTAAGGTTGTTCTGGCCGATATAACTAAGCTGAAAGAAAATACTGATTGGACTCCCTCCACGAAGATGGAAGATGGGTTATTTGAAACTGTTCAGTGGTGGAAATCTAGTCTGTTTGGAGGCAAGTAATGTTGAAAAAAAATCATTGTCCGATATGTCAGTCATCTAATATAAGTGACATACTAAAACGTAGTAATATTCCAGTGTACCAAAATATCCTAATTAATAGTTTTGAGGCTGCAAGACAAATTCCGAGGGGGGATTTGGAGATTTTGGAGTGCATGGAATGTGGTTTTGTTTATAATAGCGTTTTTGATACTAATAAAGTTGTTTATAGTAGCGATTACGAAAATACACAGTCCTATTCGACATACTTTAATAGTTATTTAGATGATTTGGTAGATACTCTTGTGAACCAAAAAGGTGTCAGTAATCTCAGTGTAGTAGAAGTTGGGTGTGGAAAAGGCGGATTCTTAAGAAAAGTAGTTGAAGCTGGAAATAATTACGGATTTGGGTTTGACCCAAGTTATATTGGACCAGAAGTAGATTACGGTGGGAGATTGAGATTTGAAAAGAAGCTCTACAATGAAGATAGTGTTGATATTAAAGCGGATGTAGTTCTTTGCCGACATGTTATTGAACATATTCCTGACCCTGTTATGTTACTTAAATCGATCAGAAAAGCATTAGTACACTCTCCCCAAGCGAGAGTGTTTTTCGAAACGCCTTGTGTTGATTGGATTTTTGAAAATAAAGTTATGTTTGATTTTTTCTATGAGCATTGTTCATATTTTAATGAAAAATCTATTTCTAAAGCATTTGAGCTCGCGGGGTTTGAGGTTGTAAGTGTAGATCGTATATTTAATGGTCAGTATATGTGGTTAGAAGCAAAATCAACAGAATTAGATGGAGAATCGAAAGACAAGTCATATGTACATTATGCTGATTCAAGTAGTATTGGGTTTTCCGAAAATGAATTTAAGTGGAAACGTAGAACAATGGAACAAATTTCTATGTACTCAGAATATGGGAGAACTGCTATTTGGGGGGCAGGGGCTAAGGGAGTAACATTCTTGAATTTAATCGATCCAGAGATGAAGTATATTGATTGTGTAATAGATGTGAACCCTAACAAGGTAGGTAAGTATTTACCTGGAACTGGTCATGAAATAGTTGGAATTGAAAGTTTAAAGAAGAAAGATTTAGCAACGATTATTATAACGAATTCAAATTATCTGAATGAAATTAAAGCAATAGTTGAATTTGAAAAACTTGATATTAATCTTGTTGATCTTGAAATGTGGTGTACTCAGCAAGAATAAATAGCTTTTATGCAGTATCAATAAGAAATGATTTGTCTATAAGAAAGTGTCAAAAAGAATGATTGCTGTATTCAATTTGAATCCTCACTAACCGATAAATATAATAAATAATTCCATCGGGGGATGAACGATGAATATACAGTTTTCACTTTCTACCAATACTGCCAATAACACATCGGTTACAAATGGCTCTCAAGGTGAATCCCGTGGCAAACAAGACAGCGCTCTGTTACAAGCTGTTAGAAGCGGGACAGAGTTATCCAAGCTTGAACGGCAAGGTGTTAACATTCCATTTGGAGACGAGCAACTTATTAAAGCAATAGACAGAGCAGTTAAAGCTCTGGCAGGCCCTACGACAACTCTGGAAATGAGCGTCCATGAGAAGAGCCGCCAGATTTTAGTCAAAGTGCTCAATAAGGAGACAGGTGAACTGATTCGTGAAATTCCTCCAGAGAAAACACTTGACTTGGTAGCCAAGATGATGGAAATAGCGGGGATTATAGTCGATGAAAAAGTATAAGGAGGTTGGATTAAATGAGCATGCGTATTAATGGTTTTTCAGGAATGGATATCGACAGTATGGTTAAATCAATGATGACAGTGAAGAGAGTTCCACTGGATAAGTTGAATCAACAAAAACAAATTCTTGAATGGACACGTGATAGCTATCGAGAGATAAATAGCAAAATTGTTCAGTTGAGTGATAAGCTGCAGAAAATGAGTTTTTCTGATGCTACAAATACTCAAAAATCAACAGTAAGTGGTAATACAACAGCAGTAAGAGCGGAAGCAACAGCTGAGGCGAGCTCGATTCCTTTTTCAATTACTGAGATTAAGCTGGCCAAGCAAGCTCAGATGCAAAATAACTCTAAACTGGAAATCGCTAATCAGCCCACCGCAAAGGTTACGCTTGATACAACTTTAGCAGATTTGACAGGGACAGGCGCTCCCTCATACGATTTGAATATTAATGATAAGTCTATAACTTTTCTTAGTACAGATTCTTTATCTGTTGTTATTGCACGCATTAATTCAAGTATACCAACGGTAACGGCAAGTTTTGATGAAATTAGCGGGAAGTTTTCAATAACTTCAAAAGAACATGGGAAAGCTATCACAGATACGGGGACAGGTGGTGCTCAGCAATCTAGCTCACTGAATACTGCTCTAGGATTAACGTATGCGCCTCCTCAAGCTGGTGAAGTGTCAATATCAAACGGTACAGATTCTGTAAAATACACCCTAACTGATAATAAGTTGAAAATAAACGGTATTAACTTGACGTTTTTAGAAGAAACGACTGCAACTAATCCTACCAAAATTACAACGCAGTCTGACCCGACCAAGGCTGTAGAAACTATAAAATCTTTCGTGGACACATACAATGAATTACTTGGATTGTTAAATGGAAAAATCTCAGAGCAAAAGTTTCGTGATTTTCAACCTTTAACAGCTGATCAAAAGAAAGATATGAAAGAAGACGACATTAAAAATTGGGATGAAAAAGCCAAAAGTGGGCTCTTAAAAAATGATTCTATTCTTAGTGCGGCTGTTAACTCAATGAGGACGGTTGTTACAGGGAACTTGAAAATGTTAAGTGAAGTAGGAATTACAACTGGACAGTATTATGAAAAAGGTAAGCTGCAGATAGATGAGAGTAAACTTAAGGATGTTCTTACGACTAACCCTGACAAAGTTCTCAATATATTTCGTGGTTCAGTTTCAGACGTAAATAGTAAACCTCTGTTTAGTGAGATGCGTGGTGAACTTAATTCTACGTTAGACATGCTCGTAAAAAAAGTGGGTACATCGAAATTGGATTCTAATGCTAGTATGACACTGAAAACAGAAAGTATTATGGGTGAGCAATTAAAGCAGTACAATAAGAGAGCATCCGAGATGGAACGAAAAGTTTCTACTTGGGAAACACGCTATTATAAGCAGTTTGCTGCTATGGAGAAAGCAATGAGTCAACTTCAATCGCAGTCTTCTAGTATGGCAAGTTATTTTCAATAATTAATGAGGAGGAATAAATTAATATGATATCATCTCCTTACGAGAAATATAAGCAGTCCTCGGTACAAACCTCTACTCCTGGTCAATTAGTGATCATGTTGTACGATGGGGCGATTCGATTTACGAAAACGGGTCTGGAGGGTATTGAAGCAAGGGACTACTCCAAAGCGAATGTAAACCTTGGCAAAGCTCAAACTATTATCAGTGAGTTGATGTCTACCTTAAACCAATCCTATCCTGTGGCTAAAACTTTGTTCTCGCTCTATGAATACATGAACTATTTACTAATTCAAGCTAATATAAAAAAAGATTCCAAATATGGAGAAGAAGTATTGGGGTACTTGCAGGAACTGCGGGAAACATGGGCAGCTGCTAGTAAACAAGTGGCGGGAAATATATCAAATGAGTAGTGAAAATCAGTCAGAGTTGGATATTCTTCTCCAACAACTATTAGATTTAACACTGAATTTTACAGATGAATTGAACACTAAGGCTTCTGAAGATATGGAATATTTTGTTAACGAGCGTCAAGATTTAGTTCAACAATTAAGGCTGATTATGGACGTGCAAAAGATGGATGATTTGCAAAAAGAAGAACTCAAACGTATTTTGACTTATGATGACATGATACAAGAACGTATGTTATCGGTTAAAAATGAAGCACAAGAATGGTTGCTGCAGCGAAATTTAGCTAAAACACAACGTAATATATATGAAAATAAGTATGCAACTGAAAGTTATCTTATGGATAAACGAAAGTAGAAATAAAGTTGAAGACCCGTACTCAGTATGGGTCTTCTTCGTTTGAAAATTTTATATATGTATTAGTATTACTAATTTATTGTCTGGAATCTACTGTTGCTTTTCAGAGGCTTTCAATATGTAAATGCCAAAGGAAAGTACTATTGATCTTAAGGAATTATATTCTGGCTTACATACTAAAATATTGAAATAAATGAATTTGTAATTATGTCATTCACTCGTTATCTAAACAATAAACTCTAATCCAATCGTCTATCATTAATCCATCAAAAATAGACTTACCAACACGCCAATTACCTGATATATTCAAGATATCCCACCTTTCAACACAATCCCCAATTAATCTACAAAAAATTCCAAGAAAACATTTACTTTTCCAATTGACAATGGATAACTTTGGATGGTATTATCTGAATTGTGGGCAGAGGTTAAGGCCGAAAGCTTCACTTCATTTGATGACGAAGGGAATGTTAGTGCATGCAAGGTAAAGTAAAATGGTTCAACGCAGAAAAAGGTTACGGTTTCATTGAGACTGAAGATGGCGGCGACGTATTCGTACATTTCTCCGCAATTCAAACCGAAGGATTCAAGACTTTGGAAGAAGGTCAATCCGTAGAATTCGACATCGTCGAAGGCGCACGTGGACCGCAAGCAGCTAACGTAATCAAATTATAATCATCCGGACAATCCGACCTACATATATGGTTAGATGGTTACCAAATTGAATTATCGCTAGCATCAGACTCCGGTACTTTCCGGGGTCTTTTTTTGTTTTAATAGATTCGAGATTTGAGAATCATCCGAGGAACATTATTCTATCGGATTCAAGAGATTTAAGAGATAGATTGAAGTTCATTTTACATATTAGATTGAGCAAGCTCAAAAACGGTTAAATACATCATCAAGCGCCTAATAAGACATACCATGTAAATATTCGATTATGGCTGAATATGATGAAATATCGCGAAATATGGCGTTATGCCTACGTTGGCAGATGTGGCTTGAACAGATGTCATTATTCGGTCACCGGGAGTTTTTACATGGCGCTTACATTCGTGTTATAATGAAGTGGCAAAGGAAAAAGGAGGAGTGCCCTATGAATTTAAGTATTCGAGGTCAACAAATCGAGGTTACTGATGCTTTGAAGGATTATGTCGACAAAAAGTTGAGTAGACTCGAGAAGTATTTCGATGCACCCCTTAACTCTGACGGTGCTGTTACATTGAGCACGACGAGAGGTTTGCATACGGTAGAGGTGACGATCCCTTTGAAAGGCATTGTGCTCCGCGCCGAGGATGAGAGCGACGATATGTACGCATCTATTGACTCCGTGGTGGACAAGCTGGAACGTCAGATCCGCAAACACAAAACAAAAATTAACCGTAAGTTCCGCCAGGAAGGTAGCCTGAAAACACTCTTCGTTGAAGATCCAACAGGTACTGTAGCTACAGCTGAACTGGATGCGGATACGGATGACGATGATTTTGAAGTCGTACGGACAAAACGCTTTATGTTGAAACCAATGGACGTGGAAGAGGCTATCCTCCAAATGAACATGGTTGGTCACAATTTCTTCGTATTCTCCAACATTGACAGTGAAGAAGTTAGCGTTGTTTACAAACGGAACGATGGTAAGTACGGATTGATCGAACAAGGTTAATCTTAACGTACAGGATCATCGGAACGGACATGCGTATGAATGTCTAATAATAATGAAGACAGGGACTGTAGTTTCCTGGATTGGACTTAACAAGAGCTTCCATCCCTTAGGGGATGGGGCTCTTTTGTGCGTAGAGAAGCTGGGGAATGACCTTTGGAAATAAAATGGTGAAACTATTCCCTATGCTGCTGCGTCTAATAGATAGTAAGAATAATCATAATTGGTACAAGTTTATCACCAGATTCGGATGTTTACGAAAATATTCGTACGACTATATTCGAGAACTGGATATGAGATTTTCATCCAAATTTACCATCAAAATTCGTTGACAGGGCTGTCTATCCTGCAAAACGAAACATGATAATCGAACGCTTCCGCTAACGACTATGATTTTTTGCACTTAAACTCCATTTGATATGTCTCATAAGTTCAAAGAAGTGTGCCGTGGCGTGTTGCGGCGGCCCTTACAAACTGTTACAATTTATGCAAAGAGAATCATTGTCCTGATGAGGAATTGTCAACGAATGATCGCTAATCACAATCAATGACAGGCACAGCACCATGAACATGATTCGCAAGGCTCGGGCTTCGGTTAGTTTTTATTAACCGAATCCATTTGAATACCGAATCAGCTTCATGAGGAACCCTTGGCAAGCCTGGAGTTGATTCATCCATATTACTTTTTAGCATATGATTTGAATTTGATTTTTACACGGATGACGAAGAGGGCGGAAATGATCTGTAGAAGCGAAGCGTTCGCCTTTATCCCTGGATTTCCCCCTCTGAGAAGAGAGTTTAAAAGAAATCAGGGGATAACAGCGATCGAAAGGACATTCTGGCAACTGAGTTGACGAAGTGTAACCTTCATTAAGCTCAAATCATATTGTTTGTCACCCCCGGGCAAGTGGATGCAATATCCATCCGATGGTGTCGCGTGGCGGCAACAGGGGGTCTATTCTGTTTTGCACGAAAGGGGTATACCATGCTAGGACTTGTCAAAAAGATCTTCGGCGACATGAATGAACGTGATGTTAAACGTCTGATGAAGACGGTCGATGTGATCAATAAACTGGAACCACAATTTCAGGCGTTGTCTGATGAACAACTGAAAGGTAAAACGGACGAATACCGTGCTCGTATTGAAAAGGGAGAAACGACAGATGAACTTCTTCCAGAGGCGTTTGCAACCGTACGTGAGGCATCACGTCGTGTACTGGGCAAACGTCACTACGATGTACAGATGCTGGGCGGTATCGCTCTGCATGAAGGCCGTATTTCCGAGATGAAAACGGGTGAAGGTAAAACGCTGGTAGGAACACTTCCAGTATACCTGAACGCGTTAATGTCCAAAGGTGTACACGTGGTCACAGTCAATGACTATTTGGCACAACGGGATAGCCAGGAAATGGGACAAATCTATGAGTTCATGGGCATGACGGTTGGGGTTAACCTCAGCGGTATGGACCATGCGTTGAAACAACATGCATATGCATGTGATATTACGTACGGAACGAACAACGAGTTTGGTTTTGACTATCTGCGTGACAACATGGTGCTGTACAAAGAGCAAATGGTACAACGTCCATTGTTCTTCTGTATCATTGATGAAGTAGACTCCATCCTAGTCGATGAGGCGCGTACGCCACTCATTATCTCTGGACAAGCCCAGAAGTCGACGGATATGTACTATGCAGCAGATCGTTTTGTGAAACGTTTGGTGCCGGAAGAAGACTTTACGGTAGACATTAAGGTGAAATCCGTAGCGTTGACTGAGGCGGGCGTGGCAAAAGCAGAGAAAGCATTTGGTATCGAGAACTTGTATGATCATGCCAATGTAACTCTCAACCATCACATTGTACAGGGCTTGAAAGCTAATGCAATCATGCGTCGTGACGTGGATTATGTTGTCAGTGATGAGGAAGTCATGATCGTCGATGAATTCACAGGTCGTCTGATGTCTGGACGTCGTTACAGTGATGGATTGCACCAAGCGATTGAAGCCAAAGAAGGCATTGAAGTACAAAATGAGAGCATGACGCTTGCTACGATTACCTTCCAGAACTATTTCCGGATGTACCGTAAACTTGCGGGTATGACGGGTACAGCGAAAACCGAGGAAGAAGAGTTCAAAAAAATCTACGGTCTCGAAGTACTGCAAATTCCAACCAACCGCCCAAACAAGCGGGATGACATGGCAGATGTCGTGTACAAGAGCATCGATGGCAAGTTCAATGCCGTTGTAGAAGAGATCGTGGCACGCCACAGTAAGAATCAACCGATTCTGGTAGGTACAGTGTCCATTGAGAACTCTGAACGCCTGTCTGACATGCTTAAACGCCGTGGTGTCAAACACCAGGTACTGAACGCCAAGTACCACGCGGAAGAAGCAGAGATCATCTCAGGAGCTGGTCAAGCGGGTGCAGTAACGATTGCAACCAACATGGCAGGACGGGGTACAGATATTATCTTGGGTGATGGTGTAGCTGAAGTAGGCGGCCTTCATATCATCGGTACAGAGCGTCACGAATCACGCCGGATTGATAATCAGCTGCGTGGTCGTGCGGGACGTCAAGGTGACCCGGGTTCAACACAATTCTACCTGTCACTGGGTGATGAATTGATGAGACGTTTCGGTGCAGATAATGTATTGAACATGATGGAGCGCCTTGGTTTTGAAGAAGACCAACCGATCGAGAGCCGGATGATTACCCGTGCAGTAGAATCAGCGCAGAAGCGTGTTGAAGGTAACAACTTTGACGTGCGTAAAGTCGTTCTCCAATATGATGATGTAATGAACCAACAACGTGAAATTATATATAAACAGCGTCGCGAGGTACTGGAGTCCGAAAATATCAAACAAATCGTTATGGATATGATCAAGCCTTCCATTGAACGTATCGTTGAAGCACATTGTAGTGACGATATCCCGGAAAACTGGGAGCTTCAGGAAGTTGCTGATTACATGAACAGCAAATTGCTGGACGATGGTTCCATAACTAAAGATGATCTGTGGGGTAAGGAAGCAGAAGAGATCATCGAGTTCCTGTTCACGAAAGTTCAGAACAAGTACAATGCACGTGAAGAGCGAATTGGCGAAGAGATGGTTCGTGAGTTCGAGAAAGTGGTTGTGCTCCGTGCAGTAGACAGCAAGTGGATGGATCATATCGATGCAATGGATCAATTGCGTCAAGGTATCCACCTTCGTGCCTACGGTGGTACAGATCCACTGCGTGAATACCAGTTCGAAGGTTTCGAGATGTTCCATCAAATGATCGCTTCGATTCAAGAAGAAGTAGCGACTTATGTGATGAGAGCACAGATCGAGAGTAATCAGGAGCGCCAAGCGGTTGTTGAGGAAAGTCAGATCTCGACAAGTGGTGAACCTGCTGAGAAACGTCCAGTGAAGGTTTCTGACCAAATCGGACGTAACGATCCATGCCCATGCGGTAGTGGCAAGAAGTTCAAACACTGCCACGGTCAAGAGTAGTTAAAGGGTTCATTTATACACGAATGACATGAACGGCTCCTTGCAGCCGGGTATTCCATAGGATGAAGTGAAGGATGCAAAACCGATTAATGGTGCATAGTTATAATAATATGACCATGATCACGGGGAAGAGATATACTGATACAACAGTAGTCTCAACACCAGGGTAACGCATCGGATACTTGATCTGGAGGAATGCCCTGGATGCGGGGAGCTTATCTTAATGAAAAGAGGAATTGCACATGATCGATCCAAACGTGAAGCATGACCTGCGTGAAATAGGCAAGAAACTAACCAACCTTAGGGGGTCTCTTTGACTTAGATCTGAAGCAAGAGATGATCGGCAACTTCGAAGTGAAGATGTCTGCTCCGGATTTCTGGGATGATAGTGACAAGGCGCAATCCGTAATCGCTGAGCTAAATGCGGTGAAGGGATCTGTGGATCAATACACCAAACTCCAACAGGACTATGATGATGCGGTGATGATGGTAGAACTGGCTGACGAGGAAGGCGACGAAGACCTCGCTGCAGAGATCGGTAGAAGCGTCACAGCGATCGTGAGCAAGGTGGCAGAGTTCGAACTTCAGCTGCTCCTGAACCAGCCGTATGATAAGATGGATGCCATTCTAGAGCTTCATCCGGGGGCAGGTGGTACCGAGTCACAGGACTGGGGACAGATGTTACTCCGGATGTACACACGTTGGGCCGAGAAGCGTGGCTTCAAGGTTGAAGTTCTGGATTATCTGCCAGGAGATGAGGCGGGGATCAAGAGTGTCACGCTATCGATCAAGGGGCACAATGCTTATGGTTATCTGAAAGCCGAGAAGGGTGTACACCGACTGGTGCGGATCTCTCCTTTTGACTCATCGGGCCGTAGACATACGTCCTTCGTATCATGTGATGTGGTTCCTGAGATTGATGATACGATTGAATTGGACATTCGAACAGAGGATCTCAAGATTGATACCTACCGTGCGAGTGGCGCGGGTGGACAGCATATCAATACCACCGACTCAGCCGTGCGGATTACCCACCTTCCGACAGGTGTAGTTGTAACGTGTCAGAATGAACGTTCACAGATCAAGAACCGTGAGCGGGCGATGAAGATGCTTCGTTCGAAATTGTATGAGCGTAAAATTGAAGAGCAAAAACAACAGCTGGATGAAATCCGAGGAGATCAGTCGGATATTTCATGGGGTAGCCAGATTCGTTCCTATGTGTTCCATCCCTATAGTATGGTAAAGGATCACCGTACAAGCGTAGAGACCGGAAATACAGGGGCAGTAATGGACGGCGACCTCGATGCATTCATCGATGGTTATTTGCGTAGCCAGATTAAAGTAGAAACCGATTAATATAAGTTCCTGTATGGACCCATACGTGTAGGCGTATGCTGGTGTATACGGGAGCTTTTTTTTGAATAATTTATAGGATAGAAAAAATGAGCGAACAACTGATCAGTCACATAAAAGGAGAGCACGAGAACATGCAACAACGATCACAACTTCACAATAATCGCAAAAAGAGGATAGCTAGCCTCATTCCACTTAATGGTCCATGGAGAAACGTCGTGGATACGGTATCTATCATTGTAGGTTCGTTTTTAATTGCAGTGGCCTTTAATTTATTTTTATTACCAAATCAGATCGCTTCGGGTGGGGTGTCCGGGTTATCAATTCTGGGCAAGGAATGGCTTAATTGGGAGCCGGCATATACCCAGTGGGCGATTAACATCCCACTCCTGATCGCTGGTTTCCTGCTTATTGGTAAGCAGTATGGAATTCGTTCAGTCCTGGGCAGTATTGTCCTGCCACTGTTAGTTTATCTCACGAAGGATTGGGCCATTCCAACAACCAATCCGCTACTTGGTTCACTGTATGGTGGAATTGGCGTTGGTTTAGGGATTGGAATTGTATATCGAGGTAGAGGATCAACAGGTGGAATGAGCATTCTTGCCAGAATCGTACAGAAATACAGTGGACTGAGTTACTCATTGTGTGTAGTCATCATGGATGCTACCGTTATTATTATGGCTGCATTTGTGTTGTCATTGGAGCAGTCTCTCTATGCACTAATTGGGTTGTATGTTACCGGTAAAGTGATCGATGCTGTAGAGATGGGGCTCGGCTTCTCTAAGGTGGCGTATATTATCTCCAACCAGACAGAAGCGATTAGCAAAGTGATTCTGGATGACTTGGATCGCGGATTAACAAAGCTGGAAGCCAAAGGCGGTTACACCGACGACCAACGAACCGTACTGATGGTAGTGGTTGGGCAAAATGAAGTGCCAAGACTCAAGGCATTGATCCGGTCTGTGGACCCGGGAGCTTTTGTCATTATCAGTAACGCGCACGAAGTGCTCGGCGAAGGTTTTAAGCGGGGAGAGCATGTGTGAACTGGTTGAAAATATAATGAGTGAGCCAATATAGGCTCATAAGTTTGAAAATTTAAGAAAAAAAGCAGATACGCCCTCCTCTGAGATAACGGAGAGGGAGTACCTGCTTTTCTATTATTAAAAGTTCAACTTAACATTTCACATAACGGAGAGGACAGAAATATCCTGAAGAAGTGGAACGTTCGCCTTTATCCCCGGATTTTCCCCTTTAGAATAGGGAATCAAAAAAATCTGGGGATAACAGCGATCGGAAGGATGTTCTGTCATCGGAGTGCCACCACTACAAAATCGGAGATAGCAGACGGGAAATGGCTTCTTTGAAGCGGATAATGAGACTACGTTTTTGGTATTCATCGAGCGTCATTTCTCTCGATACATGCAGGTCGTGCTCAAAGGTTTGTACAAGTGCTGTCGCAATCGCTTCATCGTACATAAAAGCATTAACCTCAAAGTTCAACCGGAAACTGCGGTAGTCAATATTGGCGGTTCCCACGGATGCAACCAAACTGTCAATGATAAGTGTTTTGGCATGAATGAAGCCATTATCATATATAAATACTTTGGCGCCCACCTTCAACAACTCACCAATATAAGATAACGTAGCCCAATATACAAAGGCGTGGTCGGGTTTATTTGGAATCATAATGCGAACATCTATACCGGACAGACACGCGAGACGAATAGCTTCGAATACACTGGCATCCGGGATAAAATAAGGCGTTTGAATCAGAATCGAATGTTTGGCCCCGTTAATCATCTTAAGGTAACTGTTCTTGATATGCTCGGTCTCTGCATCAGGTCCACTGGAGACAATCTGCATGGCAATCTTTCCTGTGCCCTCAATATGAGGGAAATGCGCCGGAACATAAGGTGTGTCGTGTTGCTTGGACGCTTCATTCCAATCCAGGAGAAAACGGGTCTGCAGCGCATGAACGGCATTCCCCTGAATACGCAGATGTGTGTCACGCCAGTAACCGAATTTCGAGTTCAAGCCAAGATACTCATCTCCAACGTTAAATCCGCCCGTGTACCCCAGGTTACCATCGATGATGACAATCTTCCGGTGGTTCCGGTAGTTCATACGCAAGTTGATCAGACTGAATTTGGAGGGGAAAAAGACTTCAACCAAACCGCCTGCTTCGC
The DNA here is from genome assembly GCF_002803315.1 of Paenibacillus sp. GM1FR. Taxonomy (NCBI): domain Bacteria; kingdom Bacillati; phylum Bacillota; class Bacilli; order Caryophanales; family Paenibacillaceae; genus Paenibacillus; species Paenibacillus sp. GM1FR. The sequence goes on from NZ_MKZL01000022.1 coordinate 502,052, forward strand.
GCAATTCTTTGAAAAAGCGTTTGGATACCCGCCGTGATCCGAGCGCGTCATACAGCAAACGAACTTTGATGCCTTCCCGCGCTTTGCGGATGAGTGCATCTCGGATTCTTTTGCCCAGACGGTCGCCTCTATAAATGTAGTATTGTACGTGCACGTGATCCTGAGCCGCTTCGATGTCGTCCAAGAGCCGCTGGAATTTATCTGTTCCATCCGTAATGATCTCGACCGCATTATCTTCCGTCACCAGAGCTCCGTTCTGCTTCAGGTTCATATAGATCATATCCTGGCTAGTCTCGGTTGCTTGGTTGCGGAAAGGGGTGCGATTATCGTGTAGCTGCATGAGCTGGGCTTCAATACGTTCCTCAAGACCGAGCTTCTTACGTTCTTTCCACTGGAAAAGCCGATATCGGGTCAGGTTCTGACCGGTTAAAAGATAAAGTACAAACCCAAACACCGGAATAAAGTTCAAGACGAGCAGCCAAGCCCAGGAAGCGCTGGCATCCTTCCGTTCGAAGAAAACGACTGCTGCGGCAAAAATAATATTCAGGCCCAGGAGCACAATAAGTAAAATGGATTCGATATGCACTATAGTCCCCCACGTCTCATTATGACCATCATGAATCTATTCATATGTCCTTGATTAGCAGGTTAGTTATGAATGAGACCCTGATTGTAATGTTTCCTACTAATACGTATTTTAACAGATGTATACCTATTCGTCCCGGATGTTAAAAAAGATATGTTCGGATTGGATGGAAATCCATGTGAAATTGATGATAGAGTGTTGTATTTATATAACCAGAGTCGTATAATAATACACAAATATGCATATAAGCGACGGAATTGCTGTGTTCAAGTATCTTTCAGGCAAGGACATAGCACAAGTAGCGCATACATCGAGATTGGGGGAGCGAGAGTGAATAACAAATTAAAAGTAGCAATCGTCGGTTCCACCGGCTACGGCGGGGTGGAGCTGATTCGTTTTTTCCAGAACCATCCGTTGGTTGAAATCACATCGGTGATCTCATCATCGAGCAGTGGTGAGTCCATCGCAGATGGATTTCCGCATTTGACGGGCGTGATTCACAGGCCACTCGACGGTGTAGATCCGGCTGAAATTGCGAGTCGTGCGGATCTGGTATTCACAGCGACCCCGTCCGGCGTAAGTGCAAAGCTCGTTCCAAGCCTTCTGGCAGCAGGCCTTAAGGTCATTGATCTGTCTGGCGATTTCAGACTCAAGGATGGAACAGTGTACGAAGAGTGGTACAAACATCCGGCGCCTTCAGCTGATTTGCTGGAACAAGCGGTATACGGCATGGCTGAGGTGTATGGCGAAGAAGTGAAGGGACAGAATTTTATATCCAACCCAGGCTGTTATCCAACGGCTACACTTCTTGGACTGATCCCTGCAGTAGAGGCAGGCTGGATTGATCCTTCTACTATTATAATTGATGCTAAATCAGGTGTATCCGGAGCGGGACGTGGAACAAGTCTGACAAATCATTATGCAGAGATGAATGAGAATCTCAAAGCCTACAAACTGAATAAACATCAACATATTCCCGAGATCGAACAAGTGCTTGGCAGTATAACGGGAACGCCTGTAACGGTTACCTTTACAACACATCTGGTGCCAATGACACGTGGAATCATGAGTACGATGTATGCAAACCTCGTTGGGGAACACAGCGACCGGGAGATCGTGGATTTGTACCGCAAATATTATGAGAACAGACCTTTTGTACGTGTGCGTGAACCGGGCATCTGGCCTTCTACCAAAGAAGTGTACGGATCCAACTATTGTGATATCGGATTTGCGGTGGATCCTCGCACAGGGCGTTTGACGATTATTTCGGTTATCGACAACCTGGTGAAGGGTGCTTCCGGGCAAGCGATTCAAAATATGAACCTGATGATGGGATGGGAGGAGAACCTCGGGCTGAACATGACACCGGTATATCCATAAGGGATTGGAATTCAGGAGGAGCACTGGAACATTCGGTGTAAAGTGCTTTCTTGGAGTCACTTAGGGAGAACGGATCAGGTTAAGCAGGCGGATCATCAGCATATAGCTGAACGCATACGGGGGATATGATATGGGAACGAATGTGGAGCAACATACTTTTACCGTGGTTGAGAACGGAACAATTGTAACCCCTGGGGGATTCACTGCTGGTGGACTTCACTGCGGATTGAAAAAGACATCTCGTAATGACATCGGAGCGATCCGCTGTGATGTACCGGCTACAGCTGCTGCTGTATACACAACGAACGTGTTTCAGGCGGCACCACTCAAAGTAACGCGCGAAAGCTTGAGCAACGGACGCCTTCAGGCTGTTATCGTTAACAGTGGTAATGCCAATGCATGTACAGGGCAACAAGGGGAAGAAGATGCTTATGCGATGCGTTCGGCGGCTGCGCGTGAGTTGGGTGTGGCAGAAGAAGACGTGGCTGTGGCATCCACAGGTGTCATTGGTGAATTGCTCAAGATGGATGCTGTACATTCAGGCATTACTGGTCTTCCAGCGCATATGGGCAAGGAGTCGAATGAGGCGGAGCAATTTTCACAAGCGATTCTGACAACGGATTTGGTAAAAAAGGAAGCTTGCGTCTCCGTTATAGTTAACGGTAAGACGGTTACGATTGCGGGAGCCGCCAAAGGCTCGGGAATGATCCATCCGAATATGGCGACAATGCTCGCTTTCATGACCTCTGACGCGGTCATTGGTGCAGAAGCGTTGCAGAGCCTGTTGCGCCAGGCAACCAATCATACATTTAACATGATTACCGTTGATGGGGATACAAGTACAAACGACATGCTGGTAGCTATGTCCAGTGGATATGCAGGCAATGAAGAGCTGACGATGGAGCACCCGGACTGGGATGCTTTTGCAGCTGGATTCACCTATGTATGCCAAGTGCTGGCCAAAGCCATTGCTCGCGATGGTGAAGGAGCAACCAAACTGGTCGAGGTAGAAGTTACAGGTGCGGTAAGTGATGAATCCGCGCAAGCAATCGCGAAAACTGTCATCGGTTCGAGTCTTGTGAAATCAGCCATGTTTGGCGCTGACGCCAATTGGGGACGGATTATTGCAGCCGTAGGGCGTGCAGGACAGCCGGTGAACCCGGATACCGTAGATATCCGTTTGGGAGATATTTCGGTACTTGCGCAGTCCCGCCCAGTCGTGTTTGACGAAGAAGCGGCATTGGCCTATTTGCAGACTGATACAGTTCGCATCGTGGTGGATTTGCACCACGGCGAAGGAACAGCAACAGCCTGGGGCTGTGACCTGACGTATGACTACGTCCGAATTAACGCAGCATACCGCACGTAATAAACCTTTGGGGTAAAGGTTTTACGAAACAGCTGTCTTCTATTGTGAAGCTGTTTCGTGAGATGTTTCAAAAATTATCAATGAAATTTAAACTTGTTGTTTGGTGTTGGACATATAGCGATAGTAATGGAGAAGACGGAATTGATTCTGCAGAAGCGGAGCGGTCGCCTTTGTCTCCGGGTATTCCCCTATATAGGGATAATTCAAGAAACCTGGAGACAACAGCGATCGAAAGAACAATCCGAATTCGGAATGGACTCCTACCAGCCTTCGTCACCTTATAAAAGTGTTATATTTTTTTGAATGTAATTTTTACTATGGAAGGAGCTTGCCCTCATGAATTCAACAATGCCAAACGAGAGTACCGCAACGGAAGCGAGCACAGAGAAACAGATGTTTGTCATGAAATGTGGAGGCAGCACACTGGCGGCATTGCCTGAGTCTTTCTTTGCGGATCTGCGTGATTTGCAGTCTCAGGGTACACAGCCAGTAATCGTGCATGGTGGAGGTCCGGCGATCTCGGATAACCTGGCGAAGCTTGGTATCGAAACCGAATTCGTTAATGGCCTACGCAAAACGACTGAACCTGTGCTGGACGTAGTGGAGATGGTGCTCGCTGGAAGTATCAACAAGCAGATCGTACGTCTGATTCAACGTGTGGGCGGTCGTGCACTAGGCTTGTCCGGCGTCGATGGAGGTCTGATTCAGGCGAAGCCCGTATCGAACCACGCAGAGATCGGTTGGGTAGGCGATGTCACTGGTGTGAACGCAGAGATTATCCAAGGCATCGTGAATATGGGTTATATGCCGGTTATTGCACCAGTTGGCGTAGATGCAACTGGGCAACGCTACAATATCAACGCAGATACAGCTGCGGGTGCAGTGGCATCTCATCTCGGCGTAAGCCGGATGATTGTCGTGACCGACGTTCCTGGCATCATGAAGAACGTAGGCGGCGAGAAAAAAGTACTGCCATCCGTATCTGTACAAGAGATTGAGGACATGATCCAGACCGGAGAAATCTATGGCGGTATGATTCCCAAAGTACGTGCAGCAATTGCATGTATTCATGGCCAAGTACGTGAGGTCGTCATCGTAGACGGCAGCGAACCTCAAATCCTGAGCCGCGTGCTCAGCGGAGAAATCATCGGAACAAGAATCATCCGTATGCAATAATTTGCTCGATACGCTAGGGTCTTAATAGTCTTATTTAAATAAAAAAATATGTGCACGATTTTTTTGTGAATGGGCATAACGCGATAACGGAAGAGTGCAGAGCCAATCTGAAGAAAAGACGCAAGAACGGAGAGGACAGAAATAACCTGAAGAAGCGAAGCGTGCGCCTTTATCCCCGGATTTCAACCTTCAGAAAATTTATCAAAGAAATCCGGGGATAACAGCGATCAGAAGGTTGTTCTGTCATCGAAGTGGAAGTATGCATACGTTCGGAAGATGGACTGCAATCGAAGAGGTTTAGTGTTATGTGTTATTCACCTTAGGCGTGCACCAACCAATAAGGAGTGATAGGGTCATGGCAAAAGGCAACGAACAGCCAGGTTCTGGCACAGCGGTAGCGGGCGCAACAGCAACAGGTGCAGCCGCACAGACGGAAAGCTCGCTTTTCCAAACGTATGCGCGTTATCCAATCAGTCTGGTCAAAGGTAAAGGCAGCTGGTTATGGGATGACCAGGGGAACCGCTATCTCGATTTCATGTGCGGACTCGCTGTAACTAGCCTGGGCCATGCACCGGAGAAAGTTGGAGCCAAGCTGAAAGCTCAGATTGATGAGCTGTGGCATGTATCCAACCTGTTCCAGATTCCAGGCCAGGAGAAAGCAGCAGCATTGCTGACAGCCAATACATGTGCTGACGCAGTGTTTTTCTGCAACAGTGGTGCCGAAGCGAATGAAGCAGCTATCAAAGTTGCACGTCGTTATCACCAAAAGGTGAAAGGCACAGATCGCTATGAAGTGATCACATTTGCCCAGTCCTTCCATGGACGGACACTTGCTACACTGACAGCAACCGGACAGGATAAGGTGAAAGAAGGATTTTTACCATTGCCAGCCGGATTTGTAACTGTACCTTTGCATGATATCCCTGCACTTGAAGCGGCAATTGGACCCAACACAGCAGCTATTATGCTGGAAATGGTTCAGGCCGAGGGTGGTGTATATCCGGTCGAACCGGAATTCGTCAAACATGTACGGAAATTGTGTGACGAGCATGGGTTACTGTTGATAGTTGATGAAGTTCAAACGGGAATGGGACGTACGGGTAAATTGTTTGCGCACGAACATTATGGCATTGAGCCAGACGTGTTCACCGTTGCCAAAGGTATCGGCAGTGGTTTCCCTGTAGGCGCGATGTTGGGTAAAGGTTTCCTGCGGGATGCGTTCACGCCAGGTAGCCATGCGACGACATTTGGTGGAACACCACTAGCTTCATCCGTTGTAATCGCAACAATTGAAACGATGCTGGAAGATCGTTTGCCAGAGCGTGCAGCGGAGATGGGCGAATACCTGATGAGCTCCCTACGGGATCGTTTGGCGGGTAATTCCTTTGTGAAGGAAGTTCGTGGTTTGGGATTGTTGGTCGGCATAGAATGTGCTGAGCCGGTAGGTGATATTGTACTTGCTGGGCAAAAGCGCGGTATCTTGTTTGTCTCTGCAGGACCAAATGTGATTCGTTTGCTTCCGAACCTGTATGTGAGCAAAGAAGAGATCGACGAGGCGGTATCCTTGGTAGCCACATTGATCGAAGAGCACGTAGCGGCGAAAGCCTAACATAAAAATGAGAACCTTTCTGTCTCGGGGCCATTACCGGCCTCGAAGCAGAGCGAGATGATGAATCCCTGTAGCCGCGCGGTGAACTTGCAGAAGGTGGAAATGAATAAACTTGAGAAGCACCAAGACAAAGTGTCAATGTTGCTCTCTCTTCTGCCCATGCGGGTGCAGGGAACCGGAAATAAGGAGGACATTATACATGACAGCACAACAGACGGAAAAGATTCAGAAGATTGATCTGAGAGGCCGAGATTTTATCGAATTCACGGACTACACGGCCGAGGAGATTCGTTATCTGCTTGATCTCGCGATTGAGATTAAAGGCAAGCAAAAAAGCGGTGTACCTTTTCAACCGTTGAAAGGTAAAACGATCGGACTTATTTTTGAAAAATCATCCACACGTACGCGTGTATCCTTTGAAGTGGGTATGTTCCAATTGGGCGGACACGCACTTTTCCTGAGCAAAAATGATATTCAGCTGGGTCGCGGGGAAACAACACATGATACAGCCAAAGTATTGTCCCGTTACCTGGACGGCATCATGATCCGTACCTTTGGACACCATAATGTAACTGAACTGGCAGAGCATGCGGATGTTCCAGTCATTAACGGCCTGAGCGATGCAGCGCATCCTTGTCAGGTACTGGCAGACTTCCAAACGGTGCTGGAGCACAAAGGCAAGCTCGCAGGTCTGAAAATGGCCTACATCGGAGATGGCAACAATATGGCACACTCCCTGATGCTCGGTGCAGCGAAGATGGGTATGCATGTTGCTGTAGCAACGCCAGAAGGTTATGAGCCGGATAGCGCAGTTGTGGAGCAGGCGCGCATTATCGCACAGGAGAGCGGTTCTGAAGTGACTGTAACGTACAGTGCACAGGAAGCAGCCAAAGATGCAGATATCGTGTATACGGATGTATGGGCAAGCATGGGCTTTGAGGAAGAGCAGAAGATTCGTGAGCAGGCATTTGCCGCATATCAAGTGGACGAGGAACTGATGAAAGGCGCGAAGCCGGACTACATGTTCTTGCACTGTCTGCCAGCACACCGCGGCGAAGAAGTGAGTGCCGGTGTAATTGACGGACCGAACTCTCTGATCTTTGATCAGGCGGAGAATCGCTTGCATGCACAGAAAGCATTAATGGCTGCGTTAATGAGCGAATAGATGCTATTTGCCTTTATGGGTTGATTTTAGGCGCAGATTTCGCGATGATAGATTCATCTATAATGTACTTTAAAAAGTCAATTAAACAAGAAGCATACACAAAAACGGAGAGACAGAAAAAGCCTGAAGAAGCGAAGCGTGCACCTGAAAGCTTTCTGAAAGAAAGCTGCATCGGAAGCATAGGCTATCCCCGGATTTTACCCTTTATCATAAAGGGATGAAAAAATCTGGGGATAACAGTGATCGGAAGGGTTTTCTGGCTCGTAGGATTCAGTGTATGAAGGCTCTGTTTAACTTAACTGATCTTGGGGAGGACCATTGAACATGGCTAAGGAAAAAATTGTACTCGCGTATTCAGGCGGGTTGGACACATCTGTAATTTTGAAATGGTTGAAAGAAACGTATGATGCAGAGATTATTGCATTCACAGCGGATATTGGACAAAAGGATGAATTGGATGGTTTGGAGGAAAAAGCACTGGCAACAGGCGCTTCCAAAGTATACATCGACGATCTGCGCGATGAATTCGCAAAAGATTTCATCTATCCGATGTTCCAGGCAGGAGCCCTCTATGAAGGACAATACCTGCTTGGTACAAGTATCGCTCGTCCACTGATCGCTAAACGTATGGTGGATATCGCTCGTGCAGAAGGTGCTACAGCCATCGCTCACGGCGCTACAGGTAAAGGAAATGACCAAGTTCGCTTTGAGTTGAACGCGGCTGCACTGACACCAGACATTAACGTAATTGCACCTTGGCGTCTGGAAGAATTCCGTAACCAATTCCCGGGACGTGCCGAGATGATCGCGTACGCTGAGAAACATGGCATTCCGGTAACCGCTTCTGCGGCTAAACCATACTCCACAGACCGTAACTTGCTGCATATCAGCTATGAGAGCGGTGTGCTAGAAGATCCTTGGTTCGATCCAAGCGCGGACGAGAACAAAGACATGTTCCTGCTGAGCAGTGCACCTGAAGATGCACCAGATCAAGCGGAATATGTTGAACTGGAATTCGAACAAGGTGACTGTGTTGCACTGAACGGTGAGCGCCTGAGCCCGCTGCAAGTGATGGAGCAACTGAACGAGCTGGGTGGCAAACATGGTATTGGCCGTGTAGATATGGTTGAGAACCGTTTTGTTGGTATGAAGAGCCGTGGCGTATACGAAACACCAGGTGGAACAATCCTGTTCACAGCACATCGCAAAATGGAGTCCATCACGATGGACCGTGAAGTGATGAACCTGCGTGATAGCCTGATCACACGTTACAGCACACTCGTTTACAACGGCTTCTGGTTCGCACCGGAACGTCTGGCGCTGCAAGCACTGGTGACTGAAAGTCAGAAGAACGTAACAGGTACGGTTCGTGTGAAACTCTACAAAGGCAACATCATCGGCGCAGGTGTTAAAAGTCCTGTCAGTCTCTACAATCCGGACATCGCAACGATGGAAGCTGATCCAACGCAAGCCTACGATCAAGGTGATGCAACAGGCTTTATCCGCCTGAATGCACTGCGTTTGAAAGTAAACTCCGGCGTGGAGCAAAACAAAAACTAATTTCAACCTGCATCTATAGAGCTATATCAATATAAATGACAAGGCAGGCCGTTCTTGCACATCTGGCAGGAGCGGCTTTGTCCATGAGCGAAAGGGGAGTACTCACCGTGAGCAAGCTGTGGGGAGGACGTTTTACAAAACAAACCAATCATTTGGTTGAGGAATATACGGCATCAATCAATTTTGACAAGGCTTTGGCTGAGGAAGATATTCAGGGCAGTCTGGCCCATGTGACGATGTTGGGCAAATGCGGCATTCTTCCGGCGGAAGATGTAGAGACGATCAAAGAAGGATTGATCACCGTTCTGCACAAAATCCGTGCGGGCGAAGTGGAATTCTCCGTATCGGACGAAGACATCCACATGAATATTGAGAAAAACCTGATCGAGACGATTGGTCCTGTAGGCGGTAAATTACATACAGGCCGTAGCCGGAACGATCAAGTTGCAACAGATATGCACTTATACCTGCGTGAGCGTGTGGTTGGATTTGTAGGCATGCTGCATTCCTTGCAGGAAGCACTGATTGGACAAGCAAAAGATAACCTCGATACAATTGTACCGGGTTATACGCATCTTCAACGGGCGCAGCCAATTCTGTTCGCACATCACCTGATGGCGTATGTCTCCATGTTCCAACGGGATGCGGAGCGTCTGATGGACAGCTACAAACGCATTAATATTCTGCCACTGGGCGCAGGTGCGCTCGCGGGCACAACATTCCCGATTGACCGTCACTTTGTGGCGGAACAACTGGGCTTTGATGGGGTTTACGAGAACAGTCTGGACGCAGTAAGCGACCGTGACTTTATCGTTGAGTTCTTGGCGGCGGCTTCGCTGATCATGACTCACTTGTCCCGTCTGAGTGAAGAGCTGGTATTGTGGAGCAGCACGGAGTTTGGTTTTGTGGAATTGGACGACGCATTCTGCACAGGCAGCAGCATCATGCCTCAGAAGAAAAATCCGGACGTTCCTGAACTCGTGCGTGGTAAAACAGGACGTGTGTACGGCAACCTGATCGGTTTGCTGACAGTACTGAAATCTCTTCCGCTGGCATACAACAAAGACATGCAGGAAGACAAAGAAGGCATGTTTGATACAGTAGCGACGCTGGAGGGTGCACTGCAACTGTTTGCTCCAATGATCGCGACAATGACAGTGAACAAGGATCGCATGCGTCAAGCGGTCAACCAGGATTTCTCGAATGCTACGGATATTGCCGACTTCCTCGTAGGCGAAGGTTTGCCTTTCCGTCAGGCGCATGAAGTGATTGGTAAAACGGTACTGTACTGCATCCAGAACAGCAAGTATTTGCTGGATCTGACGATTGATGAATTCCGTCAGTTCTCACCACTGTTTGATGACCGGATCTATGATGTGCTGCAACCGGAAGCGGTAGTGAACGCTCGTAATGTTTACGGCGGAACTGCTTCGGGTCAAGTCGCTGAAGCGATTGGACGCAGTGAGAAGGTACTGGAGATCACCGAGCAATGGATTACGAACCGCGGTTAATACCACCGCTACTATAAGGTACACTTACAGATACAACAGTACAACAAAGAAGCAGGCCAGAGAACTTTGTTCTCAACGGCCTGCTTCTTTGTGTTGTACAGCGATGTGCTCTAGATATATTGAACTCAACCGCGAACGGAAGGTAGGTTGTTCTACTATCGGAGTACCAGTTTAGTTACTCGCGGTAGCTCCATTGCAATTCTCCACTAATCGCGCTTTTGTAAAGGCAACCATTTCAATACATCCTGAATCTTGGCATCCCAGTAGCCCCACTCATGTTCACCAGGCCCTTCATCGTATGTCAGTTCGAAGTTCGTCTGTTCACAGGCTTGACGGAAGGTTTGATTATCCTCATACAGGAAATCTTCCGTTCCGCAGCATTGGTAGAGCAAAGGTCGAGGATTTTCGCTAGATTGATTTTCTTTTAACAGATGGATCAGATCATTCTCGGTGCCTGCCACCTCTGGTCCGAAAATACGTTGTAACTCCGTCTGTTGCAATGCTGAGGATGCGTTTCTATCCATATGTGCAGACATATCGAGTGCTCCAGACAAACTGGCAGCTGCAACATATTGATCTGGTTTACGAAGGGCCAGCTTGAACGCCCCATAGCCACCCATGGATAATCCGGCAACGAAATTGTCCTCCCGTTGGTCTGAGAGTGGGAAGAAAGAACGAGCAAGTGCCGGGAGTTCTTCACTGATAAAGCTCCAATAACGTCCGCCTTCTACCATATCTGTATAGAAGCTGCGGTGAACCTGTGGCATAACAACGGCGATCCCGAGGTTGGCCACATAACGTTCGATGGAAGTCCGACGCAGCCAGATGGAATCATCATCAGACAGGCCGTGCAGCAGGTACAGGGTTGGGTGTAGTCCTTTGCCAGTCACATTCTCCATGCCGATCTGATTGTGGGTTTGTTGCGGCAGAATGACATGCATGCTGGTGCTAAGCCCGAGCGTATCCGAGTAAAAATCACATTTAATAAGTGCCATGAGTATAAGAAACCCCTTTCATAAGTTCGTTAACCACGTGTTCTGACATGAGACGATGGGATGGAAATCGGATGCCTAGGCCTCCAAAGTGTTTATATGTAACAGGTTATACGCATTATGCTTCCATTGCAATAACAAGATCTACAGTAGAAAACAAAGAATTTCACACAAGTGATTAAAATGGAAGTCTGTAATCTGATCATCGATTTATCAATGTAGTTTACAACGTAACAATGTTATGTTACACTCATTTCAATAAAAAGGGGGACCATATATGACGGATGATTTGATCTCCAAGAAAGAATTGCTGGACCTGACAGGAATCTCATACGGCCAGTTATACCGCTGGAAGCGTAAAAATCTCATTCCGGAAGAATGGTTCATTCGGAAGTCGTCCTACACCGGACAAGAAACCTTTTTTCCAAAACAACAGATTTTACTGCGCATTGACAAGATTCTCAATATGAAAGACGGATTATCGCTGGATGAGCTGGCAGACGTGTTCTCACCTACGTTGGGTGAAGTAGAGATGTCTGCAGAGCAATTGTTAGAGCGAAACATTGTTTCACAAATATCGCTGGATCTGTTAAAAGAAGCAGGTCGAGAACAATCGCTGTATGCTTTGGAGCAGATTATGATGCTCTACGTCCTTGATAAGCTGTTAATGAGCGGAGATATTACTCGGCAAGAGGGTGCGTTGCTGATCGAAGTGATGTCCGAACATTATTATCGTTTTACAGGCAAACCCAGCGAACTCGTGCTTATTCGTAAGATGGGTGTTCCTTCATTCATGCTGGTAACAGCAGGAACAGAGTTTTATTTTGACAATGGTGTGAAAGTGGTTCTTAGGCAGCCGATGGGAACATTTATGGAAGAATTAAAACTCAAATTGGGATAAGGAGAGGATCATCTATGGAAGAGCGGAATAAGCGGAATGATCTGAATGTGGCGGGCATAAGTCAAACGGCAGGCGGGAATTTTCACCGTGTATCTATTGATGGCATGGCTAAGGTGAACGGCAACCTGGACTGCACCTCTATGGAAGTGAATGGAACATTGAAGATGCACGGCGCTTTGAGCTCCGAGAGTGCAACGATTAACGGCATGTGCACGTTGAATGGACCTTTGACCAGTTCTCGTGTTCGTGTGGATGGCATGACTACGATTAATGGAGATCTCAATAGCCCTGTGCTTGAAGTGAACGGGAAGTGTACCGTACGTGGAAGAGTGGATGGGGAACGAATTGATATTGGCGGTGTGATCGATATTGAAGGCGATGTGCAATGCGAGTCCCTGAATGTACGGGGCAATATTAAGATCAGCGGCTTACTGAATGCGGGAACAGTGGAGATCAGGCTGCATACATCTTCTTCGGCCAAAGAGATTGGCGGAGAGCGTATCGATATTCGTCGCAAGGAACAACAGAATGGCTTTTGGAAAAGTATTGGTCTGGGCGGGACTCCTTCATTTAAGACTTCCTTAATTGAGGGTGATGAGATTGTGCTGGAAGATACCGAAGCTGACATTGTTCGGGGGAGTAACATTTTTATCGGTCGCGGCTGTAACATCAGACTGGTTGAGTATTCAGGTGAACTTGAGGTAGATCAGGATGCCAAGGTGGGCAGCAGTCAGCGAATTTAAAGTTTGGATATGGAGAGAAAGGGATGGGATCGACATGAATAACAATCCTGGGCGTTCATTGGACAAAAAAATGGATATCAGCATCGTTGGTGATGGCAGTTCTTCTGGTGGCGTGTACGGCAAGATCAAGGTCGTAGGGGACGCGTCCTTTAACGACAATCTATCTTGTGAACGATTCAAATGTACGGGTACATCGGTCATATACGGATCGCTTGAATCCACAGATATTAAAATTACCGGAACCCTGACTCTAACAGAGCGAGAGACCAGCAACGATGGTGAGGATGGAATCCAGGCATCTGGCCTGCATGCCAAAGCTGAGCATATAAAAGTGGTCGGTGAACTTCATCTGTCAGGGGATTGTCAGGCGGAAAATATCAAGCTGAACGGGCGTTTGACGATAGCGGGGATGCTAAGCGCTGAACACATGACACTCAAAATCATGGGTCCATCCGAGGTCAAGGAAATGGGTGGTTCCATCATCTCGGTGAAGAGTGGCCGGTTGAATGACTTGTTTACGGGGAATAAATCAATTCTCAAGGCACAGATTATCGAAGGTGATGACATTGAATTAGAGAATACGGAGGCCGAGATTGTCCGTGGCGATAAAATAAAAATCGGTCCTGGCTGCCGGATTGGTACAGTGGAATATCGTTCATCTCTGCAAATTCATCCGCAATCGGAAGTTTTGCTGCAAAGCAATCGGTCCTTGGACTGATTAACGCAGACTTCATTTCGGATATACTAATGCAGTCATATGAATAGAGCGTGAATGGAGAGATTGAGTACAATGGTTGCACGTAAAAACAGTATTGGATTGGTGCTGGCAGGGTTACTGCTCAGCATACTAATGGCTTCGATGGATAATACCATCGTGGCAACAGCTATGGGGGATATTGTCGGGAAGCTGGGTGGGCTCGACAAGTTCGTCTGGGTTACCTCCGCGTACATGGTGGCTGAGATGGCAGGGATGCCGATCTTTGGTAAGCTATCCGATATGTATGGACGGAAGAAGTTTTTTGTATTTGGTATTATTGTGTTTATGCTTGGCTCAGCGCTGTGCGGAACGGCAACGTCTATTGTGGAATTGACGATGTACAGAGCGATTCAAGGTATTGGAGCGGGGGCCCTGGTGCCGATTGCTTTTACGATCATGTTTGATGTCGTTGCACCAGAATCTCGTGGTAAATTGGGTGGATTGTTTGGAGCCGTCTTTGGCCTCTCCAGCGTATTCGGACCTCTGCTCGGTGCTTACATTACCCAGTATGCGACATGGGAATGGGTATTCTATATCAACCTGCCGCTAGGCTTGATTGCATTTGTGTTTATTGCGTTCTTCTATAAAGAATCCCATCAGCATCAATCCCAACAGATCGACTGGCTGGGTGCTGTAACACTGATCGGTGCTGTTGTGTGCCTGATCTTTGGTCTGGAACTGGGCGGCAAAACATTTGCCTGGGGTTCGTGGCAGATTCTTGGCTTGTTTGCCGGATTTGTAGCATTAGCGCTGCTCTTCCTTTTTGCAGAAACCAAAGCCAAAGAACCAATCATCTCCTTCAGCATGTTCCGCAACCGGGTCTACTGGTCCAGTAACGTTATTGGTATGTTCAGTGGTGCGGCGTTCATTACAGCATCCGTGTACATTCCGATCTTCATACAGGGGGTACTTGGTGGTAAAGCGACCAACTCCGGTCTTGTGCTGCTACCCATGATGCTTGGGTCCGTTGTGACAGCGTCCTTGGGCGGGGTGCTGATGACCAAAATCAAGTATCGTAATATCATGATCCCTACGTTAGCTTTACTTGTCATTGGACTTGGATTGCTGACCACACTGGATGAGAATTCTTCCCTTTGGACGATACGTATCTACATGGTGATGGTTGGTCTGGGTGTCGGTGCGTCGTTCTCTGTACTTAGCAATGCAGCCATGAATGCGTTTGAACCGCAAAGGCGCGGAGCAGCAAGCTCCACACTTAACTTTTTGCGGTCCCTCGGCATGACGATGGGCATTACGATCTTTGGTATCGTACAGAGCCAGGTATTTACGCGTAAAATGAACGATGCTCTCGCTGGTTCAGCTGCGGAAGCAGGTGGTGCTTCAGCGGGTGGCGTGCCGCAGGGAGTGGATCTGACCGATCCGCATGCGTTACTCTCACCAGAACTCAGACAGGCGATTCCGCCTCAGGTGCTGGATACCATCACACATGCCTTGTCTTCTTCCATCGTGCAGTTATTTGCCTGGGCTGTGATTCCGGCTGCACTCGCGTTGGTCGCTTCCTTCTTCATGGGAAGAGAGAAGATGGTTGTAGGCGAAGAGCAAGGCGAATACACCGGCGGTCACTAAACCGTAATGCAGTAAACTAACTATAAGTTAAGGTAGTACAGCTGATTGTACCTTGGTAAAACTCGAATAACTTATCTTGAAAATGTAGAGACACACTTCTCGCTTATCCCCAAAAGGGACGTGAAGTGTGTCTTTTTGTTTTCGTGTGATCAGCTTATCCTTATCCATGAATTACGGCAGGACCTTGTTTGTACCATTCCGTGATCTGTAAGTTGTCGGTTGCTTTGAAAAAAAATTAAGGTTGCTTCGTATCGCTAATACCATCCTCGACAACAGAAGGTTCTTGTGGATCTGGCAAGCTGCTATGACCGGAGCGGGCAATTAGACGATTCTGAGCTTTGTACGTATCCCGTGTAATCGTTTTGGATTCGACCACTTTGCCGTCCAGTCTCTTGGTTCTTACCGTCTCAACAATATATCCAGGCTGTCCGTCTTGCAGCACCTGCTGGGCACCATCAGGCAGTACAGTACTGGACACATACTTTATCGGAACACTTAATGTTTCAATGGTACGAGATTCAAGTGCATAGCTGACATTCTCCGGGAATGTACCGAAAAATTTCACCATCAATTGGTGGTTCTTTACCTCTGCATGAATGAGTAAGGATTTTCCGGTATTATTCTTGAAGCGAAAATTGATGGCTCCCGAGGCAAAGGTGGCATCCAGTCCTTTCGGCAAATATTTGACCGGCAGGGAGTGGTTACGACGCTCAATAATTTCAAGACCCGTCAATAGCGCTGCGTTATACACCGTACTGGATACCTGACAGATTCCCCCGCCAATTCCGGGGGTTAGTCTGCCATTAACAATGACCGGGGCCTCACGAAACCCATACTCCTTTTCAGCTTGACGGACGACCTTCTCATAATCGAATGTGGCATCTGGAGGCAAAATCATGCCGTTAATCGCTTCTGCTGCTGCGCTGACATTATGTATCCGGCCTTCACTACTATTGCCCAGACCCGTGGAGAACTGGATGATCTTTCGGTCAATGCCTTCCTGGCGCAGCGAATCAAGAGTTACTTCAGGTTTCAGCGTATACAGTGGTACCTGGATCAGCAATGGGGCGGATTTTTCATCCGGGTTCAGTACACTGAAATCTCGGTGCAACTTGGTCTGAATGAGACTTGTGAGTGTATCCCAATCAATGCGGCGGACGCCCTTTTCCGGGATATACTGGACTTTGTCACTTGTGGTAATGCGGCGAACAGCGTCCGCAGGTGTACCAAAGGTTTCTTTTTCCCAGGCAGGGCTGAGATGTTCTTGGAGTGGTCTTGAGTTATAGGTCATATCGAGAGAGAACTCTTTCGGAAAATGATAACGTGCATAAGCGCGTTCCCACAGGTTACCTTCCTCCAGCTGCTGTATTGCGGACTCCAAGCTGTTAACGTTGTAACTCACCCCCACCTGAGCTGCGGTATACGACATCGTCTGGGGGTTGGGTTCAGTCACTTCAAAGGTGACAGGCCAGTCCTCCAGCTTTTGGATCTGTTCATCCAATTCATGCAATACGTTCTTACGATTCTTCCCCTCCACCAGCATCTCGCCAACATGAACGTTTTTGGGCAGGGCAGGCTGATTCACGTACATATACAACAATCCATAGGACGCGGAGCCGATCAAGAGGATGGAGAATAGAACAATGACCGTCAAATGTATTTTTTTCATAACCGTACGCTCCTTTATACTTCGGTTGTTCCCGACTTTGTAACACTTTCTATATATATGATCCAATGCAGGAAAACTTTCGGGTACTCAATAGGTAACAAATTTGTTACAATAAACTTCATATGCATCC
The DNA here is from genome assembly GCF_002803315.1 of Paenibacillus sp. GM1FR. Lineage (NCBI taxonomy): Bacteria > Bacillati > Bacillota > Bacilli > Caryophanales > Paenibacillaceae > Paenibacillus > Paenibacillus sp. GM1FR. The sequence goes on from NZ_MKZL01000022.1 coordinate 519,187, forward strand.
ATGCTTCACCATTGAAACAGGAACGCAGTGGATTTTTCCCTGATGAAATTCAGGTCTTTTTAAAGGAAATGCCGGGATTGTGTCGAAATGATAATGGCTAACTATGCGAGCAGGAAGTGATGATGTGATAGAAATGCAGGACGTGTGGAAGACCTACGCCAATGGGACCCACGCATTACAAGGGGTGTCGGTGAAGATCGACCGCAATGAATTTGTTTATATCGTCGGTCCGTCCGGAGCAGGTAAATCGACATTTATGAAATTGATGTACAGAGAAGAAGTTCCGACCAAAGGACAAATATCCATTAACGGATTTAATATTGGTAAGTTGAAGCCAAGAAAGATTCCTTATGTGCGTCGTAACATCGGCGTTGTGTTCCAGGATTTTCGTCTGCTGCCACGGATGACAGCATTTGAGAATGTGGCATTTGCCATGGAAGTTATTGAAGCACCGAAGCGTCATATCAAGAAACGAGTGATGGAAGTGCTCGACTTGGTGGGACTGCGGAGCAAGGCAAATCGCGAACCTTCACAGCTCTCGGGTGGAGAACAGCAGCGTATTGCCATTGCACGGGCTATCGTCAATAACCCATCGGTTATTATCGCGGATGAGCCTACAGGTAACCTCGATCCGGAGACGTCGTGGGGCATTATGCAACTATTGGATGAGATTAATTTCCGGGGAACAACCATTGTTATGGCAACCCATAACAAAGATATCGTGAATACGATGCGTAAGCGGGTAATTGCGATTGAACGTGGACAGATTGTACGGGATCAGATGAGAGGGGAATACGGTTATGAATTTTAGTACTCTCTTGCGCCATCTGCGGGAGGGATTCAAAAACGTATTCCGCAACGGCTGGATGTCTGTGGCCTCCATCATGTCCATCATTGTGTCGCTATTGATTCTTGGTGTGTTTATGTTACTGGTCCTCAATGTGAACTCCATGGCGAATCAAGTTGATAGCCAGGTGGAGATCAGCACGTTCCTCGAACTGAATGTGGACGAGAACCTGCGTAACACACTGGAGCAAGAAATCAGTGCGATGCCTGAAGTAAGTGAGATTCGTTTTGTTTCCAAGGAAGAAGGACTCAAGGAGTTCCGTGAGCGTCTTGGAGAGAGCGCAGATAACGTGCTTAGCGGTTTCGATGTGGACAACAACCCACTGCCGGAGACCATTGAAGTTGAGGTCATTGAACCGGAAACCGTCACTTTTGTGGCGCAAAAAATCGAAGCTTTGAACGAAAAACACCCGGAGAAGCCGATCATGAAAGTGAACTACGGCAAGGAAACGGTGGAAGTGTTGTTCAAATTTACGAAGCTTGTTCGTAACATCGGATTTATTTTTGTCGGGGGACTGGGTCTCATGTCCATGTTCCTGATCTCGAATACGATTCGCGTAACGATTCTGGCACGTCGCCGGGAGATCGGAATTATGAAGCTGGTTGGTGCAACCAATACCTTTATTCGCTGGCCTTTCTTTATTGAAGGTGCACTCATTGGATTTATTGGCTCGGTCATTACGGTTGGTGTGCTGTTTGTTGGATACAGCCAGTTGATGAAGACGATTGGTCAGGATGTCTTCATGCAGATGCTTAACTTGATTCCGCTCGGCGAAATCTGGGGGCTGTTTGGAACACTGTTGATCGGACTTGGTGTGCTGGTAGGTATTTTGGGAAGTACACTGTCCATTCGGAAATCACTCAACGTTTAATTTTGTTTTCAACGATCGAATTGCAGAATATGTCGAAAAGAATGGTAAAGCAGGTTCATTAATGGACGCTGTTTGACGATATGTAGGAAAGACGGAGTCTTTTAAGATTGAAGAAAGCAAAGAACATGCTGTTCACCACCTGTGCAGGTTGCTTTCTTGTGAAATCATAGGATGGGGGATCATCATTTTGAAAAAAACCGCTTCGCTGCTGGCCTTTACGTTATTGGCCAGTTTGACGCTTCAACCTTCTGACGGATATGCCAAGAGTAGCATCAGCGATATTGACCAACAGATTCAGCAACTGGAGAGCAAGGCGGCTTCTGCCAAGCAGGAGCAAAAAAAAGCGGCTTCCAACAAAAAGGAAGCACAGCATTACAAGAACAAAACCAACGCTTATCTGAAGGTTGTTATGGAACAGATCAATGTCGTTAGTGATGAACTGGCGAGTGTATCCTTGCAGATCGAGAACACGGAGGAAGATCTTCGTACAACGAAAAAAGATCTGCAAGCGGCAGAAGAACGCATTGTTGCAAGGGAAAAATTGTTGGAGTCACGCGTGCGCCTGATGTATACGGACGGTGCTGTATCCTATCTGGATGTATTGTTGTCCTCTACTAGCTTCACTGACTTCCTGACCCGTGCGGATTCACTCAAAACGATTGTGGATCAGGACCAGCATCTGCTGGATGAGCACAAAGCGGACAAGCAACTGGTTGTGGACAAAAAGGCAGAATTGGATGTGCAATATGCGGAAGCCAAGAGTCTGTATGCACAGAAGAAACAGCGCAAGTCCCAATTGAATGAAAAAGAAGCGGAAAAGCAAGTGCTTCTCGCTTCATATGATGCTAAAATTGAAGAGTCAGAAGAGCTGACACAAGAGCAGGAAGATGTATTAATGCAGATTGCCAGCAAACGTTCGGCACTTCTTCAAGAGAAAAATAAATTGCGTGAACAGCAGGCAGCCGCTGCAGCCAAAGCAAAAGCCGCGGCAGCAGCCCGGGCGAAAGCTGCAGCCAAGGCACCAACCAGAGTGAGTTCGGATAGCAGCAGTGAGGTCACGTATTCATCCGGGAACGGTATCTTCTCAAGACCGGTATCTGGAGGACGTATTTCTTCTGGATTCGGTCCCCGTACCCATCCAATTACGGGCGTAGTGGGTAAGATGCATGCCGGTGTCGATTTTGCTGTTCCTCAGGGAACTTCGGTTCACGCTGCTTCTGGCGGAATCGTGATCATGGCTGAATGGTATAGCGGTTATGGTTATACGGTTATTGTGGACCACGGCGGTGGACTATGGACGTTATATGGTCACTTGCGCGAAGGTGGATTCAAAGTCAGCAAGGGAGACACAGTAAGCAAAGGGGATACCATTGCGGAGTCAGGAAATACAGGGAACTCTACTGGACCTCACTTGCACTTTGAAGTGAGAGACAACGGTAACGCTGTAAATCCGATGAACTATTTGTAATTATTGCTCCATCGTTCGAATGGAAAAAACATATTCCGTACAAGCTAGACATATAATAAGCTGGCATGTTCAGGGAATGGATTCTGGCAACAATGGAATCGGACACGCTTCAAAACTAAAGGCGGTGACAAACGGATGATGAAGAAAAGATCGGCGCTACTGCTTGTCATTGTGGGTCTCCTTGGCGGTAGTTTACTAACCCTGGTATTAATGACGTATCCGGGAATAGCGAGCCAGGCCACACCGGGCGAAGGTTTGCTGGCCAGTGTAACCGGTAATACACAGCAGAAGAACGATTTGAAGAAGATTGAAACCGCGATGGATTTGATCTCAAGCAACTATTATAAAGATGTGGATCAGACCAAATTGATTGACGGTGCGATCAACGGCATGATGGAATCACTTGGTGATCCGTACTCCAACTATATGGGGCAGGAAACGGCTGCTCAGTTTGAAGAGTCGATCGAAGGTTCATTTACCGGTATTGGCGCAGAGGTATCCTCTCAGGATGGAAACGTGGTTGTTGTTTCCCCAATCAAAGGATCCCCTGCCGAGAAAGCAGGTATTCGTGCAAAAGACATGATTATGTCGGTCAACGGTGAATCCCTGCAAGGTTTGGAACTGAACAAGGCTGTTAACAAAATCAGGGGTCCCAAGGGCAGTGAAGCGAAGGTACAAGTTAAACGTGCTGGATCTTCAGAACTGATTGAATTTGTCATTGTACGGGACGACATTGATCTGGAGACCGTATATGCTCACATGGAGGATGGCGGAATTGGCGTTATTGCCATTACCCAATTCTCTCTCAATACAGGCGATCGCTTTAAGGAAGAATTGGCGAAGCTTGAGAAGCAGAACATGAAAGGTCTGGTCATCGACGTACGGAATGACCCAGGCGGTGTATTGCAAGTTGTTATTGATATTGCTGAACAGTTTGTTCCCAAAGGCAAGGTTATTGTGCAGGTTGAAGACAAGAACGGCAAAAAGGAACAAAGCAAGTCCAATGGATCAGCCAAAGCTTACCCAGTCACAGTCCTGATGAACAAAGGCAGTGCGAGTGCGTCGGAGATTTTGGCCGGTGCATTACAACAGTCAGCAGGTGCTAAGTTGATTGGTGAAAACTCCTTTGGTAAAGGAACCGTCCAGACGAGTTATGACAAGCAGATGGGTGATGGCAGCTTGCTGAAGATCACTATTGCCAAGTGGCTCACTCCGAACGGAGACTGGATTCATGAAAAAGGAATTAAACCGGATATTGCGGTAGACCAGCCGGATTATTTCTCGGTGGCACCGATTAACAAAGAGAAGTTACCACTGAAATATGACAGCAATAGCTCGGATGTGAAAAGTGCGCAGACGATGCTGAGAGGACTCGATTTCAAACCGGATCGTGTGGATGGATACTACGACCAGAAGACGGAAGAAGCGGTCAAGGCATTCCAGAAGCAAAAAGGTATTCAGGCTACAGGCCAGATTGACGAGAAAACCGCTGAATCACTGGAAGCGGCTCTGATTGAACGTATTGCCAATCCTCAATATGATGCACAGCTGAAACGCGCGATCGAAAATGTCTCAAAGGATATTTCGTCCGCTGTGTCGAAGCCATAAAGAAGGCTGATTTTCAGCCTTCTTTTTTTCTGAACCGGCTGAAAGAGAGGGGTGACCGACCACAATGGAATGGGTATGGCCGTGGTTAACTACATTAGGGGAAGCTTTGTTGCAGTTGTTTATTCAGCCGTTTTATTATATTGCGGTGATCCTGATTGCGCTGATCTATCATCGTCAGTTACTACAGGAGCGTAAATTGTTTCATGTCCGTTTGCAAAGCTCGATAACACAGACGATTCGTGCGGTGCTCGGAGGCATACTCATCGGTACCATTGTCTCGATCGTGTCCCTATTCCTCGGTGCACACCTTACACTGGGAAGCCTGATATGCATATGGGCTGCAACATTAATTCTATCCTTATTCCGTATCCGGTATCTGTGCTTTGCTTATGCGGCCGGGTTACTGGGTGTGCTGCAATTTGGTTTGAATGTGGCTTCAGGCTGGCAACCATCGGGTTGGATGGGCACTATCACGGAAACGCTACGTACCCTGGATATGCCTGCACTGCTTGTCCTGGCTGCCCTTCTACATATGGGTGAAGCCTTGTTGGTACGCATGCAGGGGGTATCGATGGCATCACCACTTCTCTTCGAGGGAAAACGCGGGAAACTGGTTGGGGGATATCAACTGCAGCAGTTCTGGGCCATTCCTCTACTAATTCTTGTTCCAGTCACAGGAGGTGACGCGGAGCTGATATGGAATCCACTGATGAATGCAGGTCATAGTTACATGCTGGTTGCGTTGCCGATTATGCTCGGATTTGGTGAGATAACGCAGAGTATGCTTCCGGGACAAAAGGTACAGATCTCATCCAAGCGGTTGATGATATACGGGGCAACTTTGCTCGTGTTCAGTTTGCTTGCTGCATGGTGGTCTCCACTCATGGTGGTTGCTGCGCTGATTGCATTTATTGGACATGAATTTCTGGTATGGTACAGCGCGTTTGAAGAGCAAAACCGCAGTCCGGTATTTGTCCATCCGCAGCATGGGTTGAAGGTATTGGCTGTTATTCCGGAGAGTCCTGCTGCAGATTTGGGGATTGAAGCAGGTGAGACATTGTACAAGGTGAATGGTAAGTTGGTTCATTCACCGGAAGAGTTACATCGTGCCCTGCGGATGAACCCGGCTTTTTGCAAACTAGAGGTTCGCAATCACCAGGGTGAAAGCAAGTTCATGCAACGAGCGATCTATGAAGGGGAGCATCATCAGCTTGGGGTCATTATGGCACCGGACAATCACGAGGTTTGGGCGATTCGGTTACGTCCACTGACGTTGTTCCATATCATCAACCTCAAATTGTTTGCCCGTCTGAAAAAACCACTCAGGGACGAAGCTCCCTTGGCGTTACCGCCAGCCCCTGTGGGCAGTGATAAAGGGTCCATAGAGATGTAACAACTAAGCATACGTGATGAAGTATGTTGCATAAATAAAACAAAGAAAAAGGTATTTCCTAACGCCGTCACAGGCAAGGGAAATACCTTTTTTTGTTATTGTTTTAACATAAAGATGGCGATCTGGGTCCGATCACGCAAGCTCAGCTTGCCGAGAATATCCGTGACATAGTTTTTGACCGTGCCTTCACTGAGGAATAATTTGGCGGCAATTTCCTTATTGGATAACCCCTCCGATATGGCCTCGGCAACCGCCAGCTCCATACGTGTCAGTCCATAGGCTTCGATTGGGTTCTGTGTCAGGGGAATCGCAGCAGGACGAAGAAGGCCTGCCAATTTGCGGGCTATATCCGGATGGATTAACATATCGCCGTTATGTACGGTCTTGATGCCTTGAATGATCCGTTCGGGGGGGACGTTTTTGAGCAAATAACCGCTTGCTCCATTCTGTAATGCTTGAATAATATACTCATCGTCGTCAAACGTAGTTAGCATGAGCACCTGGATTTCAGGAAAACGTGCCTTGATGCGTTTGGTACCTTCAACTCCGTCACATTCCGGCATCCGAATATCCATTAACACCACGTCCGCAGGCGTTCCTGCTTCAAGCAATTCCAACGCTTCCTGCCCATTTGAGGCCGTGCCTGTAACGCGAATGCTGGAGTCCAGTCCGAGCAGCACTTTCAGGCTCTCACGAATGAAGTAATCATCGTCAGCGAGAATCAGCCGAATAAGTGGAGGTTGGGCTGAATCATTGTTTTGGTTCACATCATTACGTTCGGACATGAGAACATTCACTTCCTTTTTTCAGAGTATATCCATCTGGTTTGTTAATGGAATGCGTGTAATCACTGTATACGGATAAGCCGATTGAATCTCCAGGACTCCTCCCACCATTTGTGTGCGCAGAAGCATCCCTTCCTGTCCTATGCCATTTCGCTTGGAAGAATGAGGATTGATTTTGCCATCATTACTTACACTCATACACACTTCCTGATCCCCGAATACCAACTCCAATGTGATCGAAGAAGCATTTCCATGTCGCAGGGCATTGGTCAGGGCTTCTTTGGCATTTTTGAACAAAACGATTTGTATGCTGGGATACAGCACATGGGATGAGCCATGAACTTTATAATTTGTCTTCACGCCGGTATCTCTACCCACTTCCTCTAGGAGACGATCCAGGGCGTAGGCTTCGGATGCATAGGAATTAGGTTGCAGTTTGTGTAGTGTGCTGCGCATATCATCCATACTATCGGCCAATTGATCGCGAATCTGTCTCACCATTTCCGTTCCTTGTTCCATACTCAGGGGGAGGGTCAGCAGGGCGGCTTCCGACATCATTTTAGTGCGAATCAGTCGATGACCGATATCGTCATGAAGCTGTCTGGAGATACGGGTACGTTCCTCTGCCTGAGCCACTCCTTCAAGTTGCTTTGTAAATAACAGCAGCTGCGCACGAGTTTCTTGTAGCTCGTAATGTTTGCTGCGAAGTTCGTCATAGACTTGTTCCAGTTGTCCACGGCTGCTCGCCGTTCTTGATCCCTGCCAAGACAGAGCTGCTGTGATGAGCAGAAGCAGGTTGCCAAGAACCATCGAAGTTGTCTCTGCGGAGAGTAATGTAGTGGCGGTTGTATTTAGTGTGGTTAACCCTCGCTGCGATGCCTCTGGGACAGAATAATGCCAATGCAAAGCGACATTGTTAGCGACAAGCTGAATTGCAAACATCAACCATCTGCGACTTCCCTCCAGTCTGTATATATACACGTAGAGCACGGATAGAGAGAGGAAAAACATAAATGGTCCATATGAAGCAATCAGCCAGCAGTTCCAGAGCATTTCGGTCAGAAGCAACAGCCATTGCTGTGTACTTGAACGGTTAAAATCTTTCCACACGGAGAGTCCAAGCGCGATGATGATATATAGGGTGTAGACGGCTTCGTTTTCCAAGGGCAGCACCAACATGTACAGCACTGCTGGAACGATAATTAATCCGTATTGCAGAAACCGCATTGGCATATGTAAATGACATCCTTTATATAAAAAGTGGAGTAGAAAATCTCTTGGTAATGCGCCCTTGATTATACCATAAGCAGCATTCGAATCAGGAGATGACTTAAGTCACCTTCGATTCATGACTTTTTGTACCTTCGCTACAGATTGCGATCCGTTACAATAAAATTATGAAATCCAGCGGCGGAAGCCGAAACGGAAGAGGGGCGTAAAAAGGATGGGTATACTTGAAGTGGATCACGTTGTGAAACGATATGGCAGCAGGCTGTCTGTGGATCATTTGAACCTTAGTGTTGGCAAAGGCGAGATTTTTGGATTGCTCGGTCCCAATGGAGCAGGAAAAAGTACCACCATCAGCATGATTGCAGGGCTCCTGAATATGGATCAGGGTGAAATCAGATTAGATGGTATATCGGTCAAGGAGCGACCGCTTGAAGTGAAACGCAAGATTGGACTAGTGCCGCAGGATCTGGCTTTATACGAAACCATGTCTGCTGCGGAGAATGTGACCTTTTTTGCCAGACTATATGGACTGCGTGGGAAATTGCTTAAAGAAAGAGCGCAGGAGTCTCTTGAATTTGTAGGGTTGCAGGATAAAGCAAAGGATGCCCCCTCGACCTTCTCTGGCGGTATGAAACGCAGGTTAAACATCGCATGTGCGATTACACATCGCCCGGATCTCATTATCATGGATGAACCGACAGTTGGCATTGATCCGCAATCTCGAAATCATATTCTTGAATCGGTACGGACACTCAACAAGATGGGTTCCACGATCATATATACAAGTCATTACATGGAGGAAGTGGCTGCGATTAGTCACCGGGTTGCGATTATGGATCAGGGACGAATCATTGCCTGTGGGACTGAAGCAGAGCTGAGAGAACGTGTAGCATCGGAGGAAAAAGTAGTGCTCTCCACTTCCGGTATCGGTACCGATGTCGTGGAAGAACTGAAACTTCACCCCCGTGTGCGGATGGTAGACGTTTCAGAGAATACACTGACCATTACGCTGCCTTCGGCACAGCAGGATCTCCAGGATCTGCTCTTCATTTGCAGCAAACATGAAGTATCCATTCAGTCGCTCAAGGTCGAAGAGCCAGATCTGGAAACGTTGTTCCTCAATCTGACCGGGCGTACGCTTCGGGACTAGGGGGAGCAAGAGATGAATATATGGCATATTTGCATCTTTGAATTAAGGCGTATTCTTAAGATTCGATCTGTGGTGTTGAACCTGTTCATTCTGCCGTTGTTACTGATTTTTATATTGGGCACGGCACTTTCCAGTACAATGGGTACGGCGGAGGATGTTGTTCCCGATACTGTACGTGTGGGAATCATCCATTTGAGCACTGAATCTGGCGGAGGATCAAGTACGGTTAATCAAGCACTGGATACATTCGTGAATTCCCCGGCGGTAGCTGAGTTGGTCAAGGTGCAGAACTTTACGACTGAAGAAGAGGCCGTTCATGCGTTGCGTACCGACAAGCTGGACTTTGCTGTAATGATTCCTTCGGATTTTGAGCAAAACGTGATGATGGGGAAAGAGGCCAGGTTACAGTGGATACGAGGAAAGGACAACACACTTAATACCTTGGGTGAAACTTTATTCACACGTTTTACGGATGAATGGAACCGACAGATGGCGATTACCAAAGTGCTCGGTCCGGAAGTAATTGCTGCCATGTCCTCTGCTTCGGAGTCTGGTACGGCGAATTCAACCTCGATTGCTGTCACTAATCCCGGTAAGACAGGTACGTCGTATAGTGCCTCCCAATACTATGCAGCTTCCATGTTGGCGATGTTCATGTTGTACTCAGGCATGACAACCAGTACCAGCCTTTTTGGAGAGCGTGATAACAAAACGTTAATTCGCCTTCAGGCTGCGCCTATAGGTAATGGAGTTATTTTCGCTGGCAAAATTGCAGGTAATAGTCTGCTCTCTTTCTTACAAGCAACAACGATCATCCTTATGACATATTGGCTCTACGGTGTGGATTGGGGAACCCATCCTTGGTATATTGTGCTGACTTGTGTATGCATCACATTGGCATCCATGACTCTTGGCGTGATTGTGGCTTTGGTTTGCAAAAGCACGGCATCGGCCAGTGCAACCTTACAAGGTATCATCGTTGTCATGACATTCATCAGCGGTGGATTCATGCCCATTCCGATTGATTTTGTACAACGGCTTAGCCAATTTACGGTTAACCACTGGGCGCTCCAAAGTTTTCTGAGAATGATGCTGGATGCACCTGTAGCAGAGATTGTGTATAACATTCTGATGTTAGGCGTGGTATGTGCTGTATTACTGTTCATCTCAGGAATGATCTATAGAAAGGCAGGATACCGATATGAATAGTCTACACATCGCCTGGTTGATGATTAGACGTACACTTGGCCGTAAAATGGGCTTCATTACGTTCCTGCTTCTGCCTTGCCTGGTGGTTACAGGAGCGGTTGCTCTTTTTGGAAGCGAGCAGATTACACGTACTGTTATTCCCTATGTGAATGAGGATGGAGGGGTGGCAGGGACATGGATGATTCATGAACTTGCTGGCAAAGAGGAGTATCTGCTCAAACCGATGACAAACGAAGCAGAAGTGAAGGAAGCCATCGCTCAGCAAAAAGGAAGTTCTGGCATCATCATTCCGGCACATTATACGGAGGATCTGTTACAAGGAAAGCCAACCGAAATTCAATTGGTGGAACTGCGTATAAGTGAAAGTTCCTATACCCTACGAGCAGCAGTTGAAGGTTTGACGAGCGGATTGTTACAATCTGCTTCAGCTGTTAAGGTGGCGGCAGGTCCTGTCTCAAGTGAGACAGATATACTATCGAGCACACAGAAGCGGTTTGAACAGCTTTTACAAGAGATAGGAAAACATCAAGTTGATGGTGAAGTCACCGATCTGCAGATCTATCCCAAGCCAGGCCTGAACAATGTGACTGGATTTACGATTATGTTTATGATGGGGCTGCTGACCAGTGCAGTGGCTGTGATCATGGAAGATCGCAGGAAACGTACGATGGCCAGAGTATATACGGCACCCGTCCGTGCATATGAGATTGCGCTTGGTAATTTCCTCGGTAGCTTTGTCATTGGCATGATTCAGATTGTGATGGTTCTAGGAGTCAGCAGGTGGCTGTTGCATTATGATGCCGGCATTCCTTTTGGCATTCATTTTATCATCTTGGCCGCATTCATGCTGGTCTCCATGGGGATCGCAAGTACGGTTGCAGGATTAATCCGTAATCCCAAAAATGCCAACATGCTGAATTCACTTGTCATTATGCCAACCTGCATGATAGGTGGTTGTTTCTGGCCGATCTCGTTGATGCCGGATTATATGCAAAAGCTCGCCAACTTTGTTCCACAGAAATGGGCGATTCAGGCAGTGGAGACGATCTCTGCTGGTGGTACATTGTCGGATATCACATTGCCATTATTGATTCTGTTTGGCATGGCTGCCATTTTGCTGACTGTTGGCTCTGCGATTCTACGCCCTAGTCAGCCAGGAGTAGAGGCATAAGGTAATACGACATAAAAGAAAGCACGCTCTGCTGAATTGAATTCAGTTAGAACGTGCTTTCTTTGCATAAGGAATGATGCATTATGTGAGATATTGATGATTAAGGTTGGAGTTGACGCAGGACCGTTATTTCAACCCGACGGTTCTTTTGTCTTCCGGCTGCTGTGGTGTTGTCACCCGTTGGGCGAGTATCCGCATATCCGGCATACTGGAATCCGTCCGGGTTAAGTTTCTCTGTATCCAGAAAAAATCGTAATACAGACAGTGCACGTTCCCCGGAAAGCTGCCAGTTATCGGTATAGGCGGAGTTTGCTCCCACAGGAACATTATCGGTGTGACCCTCAATGCTGACAACGGTATTTAGATCACGGAACAGGCTGGCAAGTTTACTGAGCGTTGGTGCTGCACCGTCCTTTAGTGCGGCCTGTCCCTGATCAAACAGGAAGCGGTCACTAAGTGTAATGGACAGGCCCTGTGGCTTGTCCGCAACAAAAATCTGATTTTCTAGTTTATTATCCTCGATATATTGGGTAATCACATTGAACAGATTTTGCAATTCCTGTTCCTGTGATCTGAACTGTTCTTCCCGTTCTGTGAGGGGCTTGTTGTCATCATCTGGTGTTGCAGTCCCGGAATCGGGAGGGTTTCCTTCACCTTTTGAAGGATCTTCACCCTGAACCTCGGATGGTGGAGTCTCTGTAATCGTTTGACCGGGTTTCTCACCGAGTCCCTCACCAAGCTCAAGGATAGAGTCGGACGCATTGAATGTATTTTGTAACGATTGAGTAACGACGTCATATTTACCGGAATCCAGATTGCTCATGGCATACATGATGACAAAAAAGATTAAAAGCAGAGTTATGAGATCGGCATAAGTAATCATCCAGCGATCCCGATGATCGATAGTTTCACGTTTTCCGCGCCGTTTACTGCGCCGACTCATCCAATCCCTCCTTTGCTAGGGGGCGTATATGCTGACGATGCGTGAGGGTGAAGGACTCCAGTCTTTTGCGTACAAGCTGGGGATTCTCACCGTTCTGAATGGCAAGTACACCTTCGAGAAGCATTTCCATGGTCTGCACTTCATCGGCACCTCTGGATTTGATCTTGGAGGCAATGGGCAAAAAGATAAGATTGGCACTGGCGACCCCATACAGGGTTGCGGTAAAGGCAACAGCAATGGCAGGTCCGAGTCCGGTTGGATCGGTCAAACTGCCAAGTACCTGAATAAGTCCCATCACGGTTCCGATGATCCCCATGGTTGGAGCGTACCCACCAGCGGATTCGAATATTTTGGCATAACCCTCATGTTTTTGTTCAATGGAGTCAATCTCCATCTCCATGATCTGGCGAACCACATCCTGATCGGTACCATCAACAACCATCTGAATACCGTCTTGCAAAAATGGATGCGGATGATCTATAACCTTGCGTTCCAATGCAAGTACACCTGAGCGGCGTGCGATTGAAGACATCTCCACCAGTTCTTCAACCCACAAGCCTGAATCATTATTGTTACGTCCAAAAGCCATACGCAGGGCAGCTGGAATCGTACGAAGGCGGTGCGCCGGGAAACTGGCAACCACAGCAGCAATCGTTCCACCGAATACAATTAAAGCAGCCGTTTTTTGCAGGAGACCAGACAATTGGCCGCCTTCCCACAAAAAACCGCTAATGACTGCGGCAATTCCGGCAATAATACCGATAAGTGTCGCAATATCCATAAATTAACCCACTCCAATCTTCATTTCACGTTTGCATCACTAAAACGAACGAGGTATAATTAAACGGGAACAAATATTCCTATTACTATAAGTTTTCCCATATGAAAATTCGGGGAACTTCGACAATATATAGTGACTATTATTTTAGACGATAGGGTGAGATACGGCAATGAGCGATATTATAATGAGCGACAAAACGTTCGAAATCGAGTCAGAGTTTTCTCCCCAAGGTGATCAGCCGGCAGCCATTAAAGAATTGGTGAAGGGTGTTCAGGAGGGGAAGAGGTACCAGACATTGCTGGGTGCAACGGGTACGGGTAAGACGTTTACGATAGCCCAGACGATAGCCCAACTGCAACGTCCGACGCTGATTATTGCACACAACAAAACGTTGGCAGCGCAGCTTGCAAGTGAGTTCAAAGATTTTTTCCCTAATAACATGGTTGAGTATTTCGTCAGTTATTACGATTATTTTCAGCCAGAAGCATATATCCCGTCCTCCGATACGTATATCGAGAAGGATTCAAGTATTAATGAAGAGATCGACAAACTGCGGCACGCAGCGACAAGTTCGTTGTTTGAGCGCAGGGACGTCATCATTGTAGCGAGTGTTTCCTGCATTTATGGTTTGGGTTCACCACACTCGTATTCAAGCATGTTGCTGTCACTTCGGGTAGGCATGGAGAAACCGCGCAATCAGATTTTGTCTCGTCTGGTAGAGATCCAGTATCAACGGAACGATATTAACTTTGTGCGGGGTACGTTCCGTGTTCGTGGGGATGTTGTTGAGATTTTCCCTGCCTCCAAGGGTGAACATGCCATTCGGGTTGAATTGTTTGGTGATGAGATCGAGAAAATTACGGAGATTGATGTGTTAACCGGAGAACTGATTGGTGAACGTGAACATATTGCCATCTTCCCGGCGTCTCACTTCGTAACGCAAGAAGAGACGATGAAGGTTGCGCTGGTGAACATTGAGCGTGAACTGGAGGAGCGTCTTGAAGCGTTGCGTGAACAGGGGAAACTGCTGGAGGCTCAGCGACTGGAGCAGCGCACACGGTATGATATCGAGATGATGAAGGAAGTTGGATTCTGTTCGGGGATTGAGAACTATTCCGGTCCACTGACTTTCCGTGAACGCGGCGATACCCCATACACACTGATGGATTACTTCCCGGATGACATGTTGATTGTGGTCGATGAGTCTCATGTGACGCTGCCACAGATCCGTGCGATGTACAATGGTGACCAAGCGCGGAAGACGGTATTGGTTGAGCATGGTTTCCGTCTGCCGTCAGCGCTGGATAATCGTCCACTCAAATTTGATGAGTTCGAAGGCAAGATGGATCAGATTATATATGTATCGGCTACACCGGGTCCTTATGAGATTGAGCATACAGATACGATGGTGCAACAGATTATCCGTCCAACCGGTCTGCTTGATCCAATCATTGAACTGCGTCCAACGAAGGGGCAGATCGATGACTTGATCGGTGAGATTAACGACCGGATTACCAAAGACGAGCGTGTGTTGATTACAACATTAACGAAGAAGATGTCTGAGGACCTGACGGATTATCTGAAGGAAGTTGGAATCAAGGTTCGTTATCTGCACTCCGAGATCAAGACGTTGGAACGGATGGCGATTTTACGTGATTTAAGGTTGGGCGTTTTCCATGTGCTGATCGGAATCAACTTGCTCCGGGAAGGCCTCGATCTGCCCGAAGTATCCCTCGTCGCTATTTTGGATGCCGATAAGGAAGGATTCCTGCGTTCCGAACGCTCACTGATCCAAACGATTGGTCGTGCGGCACGGAACAGCGAGGGTCGCGTTATTCTATACGGTGACAAAGTAACGGATTCGATGGATAAAGCGATAAAGGAAACAGAGCGTCGCCGCGCAATTCAGATCGAGTACAACGAGAAACATGGAATTACACCACAGACCATTCGCAAAAAAGTGCGTGATGTGATTGAGGCAACCAAAGTTGCCGAATCCAAGAAAGACTATCTTACAGGCGCAGCCGAGAAGATGTCGAAGAAAGATCGCCAGGCGCTTATTCAGCGCCTAGAGGTAGAGATGAAAGATGCAGCCAAAAACCTGCAGTTTGAGCGTGCTGCCGAGCTTCGCGATGCGTTGCTGGAACTTCGCGCTGAATAAGATACAGCTCATTCATATGCTCCAGTAAAGATGGATCTGTAACAAGAGAACGGCCAATTGGCCGTTCTCTTGTTGAGTAAGGAAATCGTTGATATTTACCGATAATAAGAGATGTTGAAATCTTGAAATCAAGTCTATACTGATAGAAATGTTGAAATTGGTTAAAAGGTTTATAGGAAAGCAATTGGGAGTCGAGAGTGCCCCAGTGTTGACCTCGGAGCCGAGCCGAAGGCAATGGCGACCTGCCGCGATCAGGGCAAAGCCAAGAGCGTCTCGGTGTTGACCTTGGAGCCGAGCCAAAGGCAATGGCGACCTGTCGCGATCAAGGCGAAGCCGAGAGCGTCCGGTGTTGACCTTGGAGCCGAGCCGAAGGCAATGGCGACCCTGTCGCGACCAAGGCGAAGCCGAGAGCGTCCCGCTCTTGACCTTGGAGCCGAGCCGAAGGCAATGGCGACCTGTCGCGAACGTGGCGAAGCCGAGAGCGCACCCTCGCAGTAGAGCGGCCGTATAAGGTTCCGGCAATGAGCCGGAACCTTATACGGAGCCGCGGGCACACGACAACCCTTCACATAGCAAGACCCGCCCCCTCACCGTTGCACCGCTTGTTTCGGGTGTCCAGAGGGCTGCGCCCTCTGGGGCCCTCCCTTGGAAGGGAGGGTTTGGGAGGGATCGAAAAGCCTTTAAAGTTTTGGATTAACACACTGAGAGGATGAATACTATTGGCGAGCGATAACATTGTCATTAAAGGCGCACGAGCGCATAACCTGAAAAATATCGACATTACCATCCCGCGTGACCGCTTTGTTGTATTGACCGGCCTGAGTGGCTCAGGCAAGTCCTCGCTGGCTTTTGACACAATCTATGCCGAAGGACAGCGGCGGTATGTCGAATCATTGTCAGCTTACGCACGGCAGTTTCTGGGACAGATGGAGAAACCGGACGTTGATTCCATCGAAGGATTATCTCCTGCCATTTCAATAGATCAGAAAACAACAAGCCGTAACCCACGTTCCACAGTAGGAACCGTCACCGAAATTTATGATTACCTGCGCCTGTTATTTGCACGTGTGGGCCATCCACATTGTCCTGACCATGGCGTGGAGATTAGTTCCCAGACCGTAGAACAAATGGTTGACCGCATTATGCAATATCCAGAGCGTACCCGGTTGCAGATTTTGGCACCCATTATCTCGGGCCGCAAGGGCGAGCATAAAAGTGTATTTGCTGATGTGTCCAAGCAGGGCTTTGTCCGTGTACGGGTAAACGGGGAACTGCGTGACCTGTCAGAAGATATTCAATTGGAGAAAAATAAAAAGCATACGATTGAAGTGGTTGTTGACCGGATCGTTGTTAAGGATGATGTACAGGCGCGTCTGGCGGACTCCATTGAAACGGCACTTAATTTGTCCGGTGGACAACTCCTGGTGGACATTATGGGCGAAGAAGAGCTGCGCTTCAGTTCCAACTTTGCCTGCCCGGTGTGCGGATTCAGTATTGAAGAGCTGGCACCGCGGATGTTCTCATTTAATAGCCCTTTCGGGGCTTGCCCGGATTGTGATGGGTTAGGCGTCAAAATGATCGTTGACCCTGATCTGCTGGTACCGGATCGGACTAAGACCATCGAAGATGGAGCTTTTGATGCTTGGACAGGTGGCACATCCACCTATTATCCGCAGTTCCTGAAGTCGGTATGTGAGCACTTCAACATTCCGCAAAATGTACCTGTCGAAGATCTGCCAGCTGAGCAGATGAACAAGTTGTTACAGGGTACAGGTACGGAGAAAATCCGTTTCCGCTATGAGAATGATTTTGGACAACGGAAGGAAGCACTGGTTACCTTCGAAGGTATCGTGAATAACCTGGAGCGTCGTTACCGGGATACAGCATCTGAAGGTATCCGTGAGTTTATTGAGGGTTACATGAGTGCGAAGCCTTGTGGTACATGTAAAGGTCAGCGTCTGAAACGGGAAAGTCTCGCAGTTACGATTAATGATCACAACATGGCGTATGTGACTAGTTTGTCCATTGGTGAAGCTGGCCGATTCTTCGATTCATTGGAATTGAGTGAGAAAGAGCAGACGATTGCCAAGCTTATTCTGAAAGAAATCAACAGTCGTCTCGGCTTCTTGGTGAATGTTGGTCTGGATTATCTTACACTGAGTCGTGCTGCCGGAACATTGTCCGGTGGGGAAGCCCAGCGGATCAGACTGGCTACACAGATTGGTTCCAGCCTGATGGGTGTGCTGTATATTCTGGATGAGCCAAGTATCGGTCTACATCAACGGGATAATGACCGCCTGATTTCAACCCTTGCGCATATGCGGGATATTGGTAACACATTGATCGTGGTTGAACATGATGAGGACACGATGATGGCTGCCGACTATATTATTGATATTGGCCCGGGTGCAGGTATCCACGGAGGTACCATTATGTCACAGGGTACACCGGAGGAGATCATGAACGATGAGAACTCATTAACCGGTCAATATCTGAGTGGTCGCAAATTCATTCCGATTCGTGCAGAACGTAGAAGTGTAGGAGACCGCTGGCTGGAAGTACGCGGAGCCAAAGAAAATAACCTGAAGAATCTTAATGTGAAGATTCCTGTAGGTGTATTTACTGCGGTAACGGGTGTGTCTGGCTCAGGTAAATCCACATTGATCAATGAGATCCTCTACAAAACGCTGGCACGTGATCTGAACCGTGCTCGGGTGCGCCCGGGTCAACATAAAGAGATTCGTGGTCTGGAACATATCGATAAAGTCATCGATATTGACCAGTCGCCAATCGGGCGGACACCACGTTCCAACCCGGCTACGTACACAGGTGTCTTTGATGATATTCGGGATCTGTTTGCTCAGACGAACGAAGCCAAAGTACGTGGATACAAGAAAGGCCGATTCAGCTTTAATATCAAAGGTGGACGTTGTGAAGCCTGCCGTGGAGACGGTATTATCAAAATCGAGATGCACTTCTTGCCGGACGTTTATGTCCCTTGTGAAGTCTGCAAAGGCAAACGATACAACCGGGAAACACTTGAAGTGAAATATAAAAACAGAAATATTTCCGATGTGCTGGAAATGACGGTTGAAGATGCAACCCAATTCTTCGAGAACATTCCGAAGATCCATCGCAAAATGCAGACGCTGATGGATGTGGGATTGGGTTATATCAACCTGGGACAACCTGCAACCACATTGTCTGGTGGTGAAGCCCAGCGTGTGAAGCTTGCTTCCGAGCTGTATCGCCGCAGTACAGGGAAAACCATCTACATCCTCGATGAGCCGACTACCGGTTTGCATGTCGATGATATCGACCGTTTGCTGAACGTATTGCACCGTCTGGTTGATTCCGGGGAATCGGTGTTGGTGATTGAGCATAACCTGGATGTGATCAAAACGGCAGACTATGTTGTTGATCTGGGTCCAGAAGGCGGTAGCGGTGGAGGAACCATTGTTGCAACTGGAACACCTGAGGATATCATCAAAGTGGAAGCTTCCTATACAGGCAAGTACTTGAAGCCGGTTCTGGAGCGGGATACCGAGCGCAGCAAGGCACTGCAATTGGTGGACTAAGGTTCTCTAACCATTAGTTATATCAATATGAAGTGGCAGTATTGGCCCTTCTTTTCGAAAAGATAGAGACGTTGGATTACGATCTGATGTGCTCTGCTTCCGAGAAGAAGGGCTTTTCATTATGAATTATGCACAGTGTTTCCTTTGGACTAAGGTTATTCCGTGAAAGTGTTTACATATGCATTATGACGAGCATTGCAGGAATATTCGGCCAAATTGGCTTTTTTTCATTTTTATGGATGATAGGGCTTGCATTACAAGCAGGGTACAGATAACATAGAGGAAGATATTAGGGTATGCGTTAGCTGTTCAACTATGGTAAGGAGGTCTGTCTATCCATGCTGTTTGCAGAAGCTGCCACGGCGAGTACATCGAATTTTAATGCATTTGATATTTTTGTCATCTTATTTACGATCCTGATTTTCATCGGAGTTGTTCGGCTTCTTCGGGCACCGAAGAAAAATCTGTTTGCGATCGGATTTGCAGTAGTCAGCCTACTGGTATTTCTGATGACAGACTATGCGATGATAACGGGTTGGTTTGCTCAGTAGGAATGCTGCTGAAGTGAATGGAATTTAAGCCAAAAGAGATATGGAGGAACACTTTCCATGGGAGACATGGAGGGTGTTTTTTTCGTTTATATGGAGCGATTGAACAGGATTCTATCTTCTCTACTAAAATAGGACTTAAAACAATTGTATATCCAGATTCTGTATGATACATTGAAGGATACCGGAATTGCAGATGAGAGAAAGAGAGAATAGATTCAGCGATGAATCCGATGTCGAGTCGCGCAAGAAGGATGTATAGAGAGGGTCAGGTGAGAATATGAGCGTGTTGGGTAAAAAGGGGATAGCCATTCTGATGGCTGCTGTACTCTCGATTAGTGTAGCGGCAACGGCCGGTGCAGCTGAATCCAAAGCGGCGATGCAAGCGAAAGTGGTAGACGGTCAAGTCTATGTGAACACCAAGGATCTGCTCAAGGCAGTTGGTGGAAGTGGACAATATGATGCCAAATCCGGAACGTACACGTACAAGGGAAGTGAAGCCATTCCCCAAGTGATCGAAAAGGTGTCTCCTTCGGTCGTAGGTATTATTGGGAAATCTACCGAAGTGCAGGACGGTGCAACATCAGACGACCGTTATAATCTTGCACATGGTACAGGTGTCATTATCCGGTCCAATGGATGGATTGTAACGAATGCTCACGTGGTCGACGGATTAACGAATCCGGTTGTCGTAACGACGGATGGCAATACATACAAAATTACGAAAACATACAGTGATGCACTAAGTGATCTGGCTCTAATCAAAATCAATGCCAAATCACTCAAACCGGCGAGCTTTGCCAAAGCTTCACAAACCACTGTTGGAGAAACGGTGATTGCCTTGGGTACGCCGATTTCCTTTTCTTTGCGCAACTCGGCAACGGTAGGAGTAATTAGCGGCTTGAATCGTGGTGTTGAGGCGACCTACCGGTTGATTCAGACCGACACGGCCATTAACCCGGGAAATAGCGGAGGACCGCTGGTCAACCTGAAGGGTGAAGTGGTTGGAATCAATTCCATGAAATTTTCTGCGGTCGGCGTAGAGAGTTTGGGATTTTCGATTCCCGTGGATACCGTTCAATATATCATCGATCAGTTTTTTAAATATGGCAAAATAAAACGTGCAAGTCTGGGACTGCAGCTGGAAGAAAGCTGGTCTGCGATTGTTGGCCTGCCTACAGATGATCCCTTAACAATTACGGGCGTACTGTCTCCTGAAGCCAAAAAAGCCAAAATCAAAGAGGGCGATGTCCTTTACAGTGTCGCGGGCACACGTGTCTCTTCAGTAGTGGATATCAATGAGTTGCTCAAAAAGTATCTGCCTGGGCAAAAGGTAAAGCTGTTGATGCAATCGGATGGCGATATCGTCACCCGCACGTTGGTGCTTGCTGATCGCGCAGACATCGTAGACGAGGAAGATGAAGCGTTCCTTGCAGATGAAGAACAATAAAGCCCGGCGATCAGCCCGGATGGAGAGAGGACGAAAGAACGGAATGAAAAAGTCATGGATACGTGTGCTAAGCACAGGTGTATTAACCGGGATGCTGACCATTGGAGCGGCATTGCCTGTATGGGCATCTGATCTGACGACAAGTGAACTACGGGTCAAAGCGGGTAGCACGAGCGCCTACATTAACGGCGATAAGCAGGCCATAGCCAAACCTTACAAGTTCAAGGGTGTTACGATGGTGCCTGTTGGTGTGTTCAAGAAAGCATTTGGCAGTGAAATCCGGCTGGAGAAAAATGATGTCGTCAAAATCAAGGAAGGTCCGCACACGGTCACCCTAACGATTGGCAGTTCAATTGCCTGGGTGGATGGTGTAAAACATGAGATGGGTGCCGCTCCCAAGATGGTGAATGGCGTACTTATGGTTCCACTTCGTCCGGTTGCTGCCGGTATCGGAGCGACGCTAGCTCCAACCAGTTCCGGAGAAATGGTTATTCGTCTGTTGCAAACCGATGATTCGGTGGATGATGAGGATGGTATTCATCCGGATGAAGGCAAAACCAGAATTGGCAACAGTTTTTACGGTTGGTCCATTAACTACCCGGCAGATCTTATAGTTTTCCAGACCGGTGAGCAGGAGCGCATGATGACTTTCGGCGCTGCGGACAACAGTTATTATCTTGAAGTGTATGTCAGCGACCAGGATGTGGCTCTGGATGCGGATGATTTGTTGCAGCAACTTGTCCAGGAGGCCAAGCAATCGGGAGATACGGTGCTGGACCGTGAAGCGGTGTCGAAAGGCAAAACGCCTTATGCACGGATTATCGTGAAAGATGTAGACGGCATGTTATGGGAGATGCGTCAGTATCTGAGCGAAGGCCGTCAATATGATGTGTACCTAGCGGATTACGAAGCCCTGAATTATAAAGATCTGGGCAAACGTGCAGCGCTACTCAATTCATTCCAGCCAACCTATGCGGAATCGGATCGAACGATCAAGGATCTATCCACCGTAGATAATGGCATGCGCTCCGCGTGGAACGATGATTATGGTATTGAGTTAAAGATTCCTGCCGGCTGGTCGATGGATAACAATCAGAGGATCTATGAAGCCAAGGATGGTGCGTATCTGCAATGGCGTGTCACTTCGGCGAAGGCAGGTACAACGGTAAAAGACTGGAGCGGCCAACTGGATAAGTGGATGCGCGAGACATTTACACCAGAGAGTTACGAGCCAATTGGTTCATATACGATGGATATCTCGGGAGAAACTGCCGAGGTGAATGAATTCCGTTATAACTTTGGCGGGGGCTGGCAGACCGAGTTCGATGTTCTTTTGCAGAAGAATGGGTATCGGTATTATGCAGAGTATACGTTCCCTGAGGAGCAAAGTGCAGATCGGGCATGGTTTGAACGGATTATGAAGAGTGTGGAGATTGATTTTGATACGGTTGCCGATAATTTCGGTCAGCTGGATGAAGATCCTTATTTGACGGACAAAACGAAGACACTTACACGTACGTCCAAACGTTATAAATACAGTGTAGATATTCCGCGTTACTGGACGCCGTATAGTGATCGATTCGAATATTCACCTGTGGTGTACACCTTTACCGGCGGAGAATTCTCCATTGCGGCGAGCGAAGACAAGTCAATCGAGATGACGGTCAGCCAATTGAGAGAAGCTTATGCCGAAGCCACCAAAACGCGGAAAAACTTCAAATTGCTTCGCAGTGAGGAACTGACGTTTGCGGGTGTGCCTGCATTTTCCTTTACGTATCATGAGCTGGACAAAGGCGTGCCATATGCGGGTCGTCAGATCGTGTTTGAAAAGGACGGAACAACCTATACGATCACAAGTGGGCTGAATGATGCCAACAAGACAGAAGTTCAGGCGGCAGCCTTGGAAAAAGCAGTGAACTCATTTACTTTTATTAAATAATTGTAGTGGAGCCGGAGGGTCAAAAGACCTTTCGGCTTATTTGTTTTCTGTATAAGATAAATTAAATATTTACACTGGGACGAAGAGTGCAGAACCGATCTGAAGAAGCGAAGCGTGCGCGTTTATCACCAGATTTTTCCCCTTTAGAAAAGGAAATAAAAAAATCTGGGGGTAACAGCGATCGGAAGATGGTACTGCAATCGAAGTGTCTAGTGTAAATCTTAATGGAAATGAAAATGGTAAACGGTTTTTTCAGGAAAACGTAGAAGAGTCGGTGCAGAAGTGGTACACTATACTAGTTCAGGAGTTATGACTACTGATCTGATGAATAGGAATGACTGTAAGCTTGGAGTTCAGGCAATACAGACATAATAGATAGATATTGTAATACCGTGACAATGCAGGTGTACCCGATAAGGTGCAGTCTTAGGCTTAGTATGTTCAGACGTTTAGAGATATAGGGATGAAATCCGGCGGATAGCCGGTTATGGGGAGGATCTACATGAAAACAGCAACAATACGAAGAGAAGACGTTGAACTTCTGGCACCGGCTGGTGACTGGGATTGTATGCGTTCGGCGGTAGCTAATGGCGCAGATGCAATTTTCTTCGGAGTCGAAAAGTTTAATGCACGGGCACGGGCGAACAATTTCCGTATGGACGAGCTGCCGGAGATAATGGCGTTTTTGCACAGTTATGGCGTAAAAGGTTTTTTGACCTTTAATATATTGATTTTTGAAAATGAATTGACGGATGCCAAAGAACTGATTGACGCTTGTGTCGATGCAGGTGTGGACGCTGTAATTGTTCAGGATTTGGGTTTGGTGAAGATGATCCGCGAGATATCACCGGATTTCCCGATTCACGGTTCAACACAGATGACAATTACGTCTCCGGAAGCGGTCGAGTTTACGAAGCCGTTTGATATGGAACGTGTCGTTCTGGGACGGGAGAACAACCTGAAGCAGATCCAGAAGATCGGTGAGCAGGCAAAACTTCCAATGGAAGTATTTGTTCATGGTGCGCTGTGTGTATCCTACTCGGGGCAGTGTCTTACTTCCGAAATGTGGGGAGGACGTTCGGCGAACCGTGGGGAGTGCGCACAAGCTTGTCGTCTTCCATATGACCTGATGGTGGATGGGGTACACAAACCGATGGGTGATGTAGCCTATCTGTTGTCTCCGAAAGATCTGGCAGCGATTGACCTGATGCCGGAACTGATCGAAGCAGGAGTAACTTCTTTCAAAATTGAAGGACGTCTCAAAACGCCGGAATACGTAGCAAACGTAGTAAGCAAATATCGTAAAGCGATTGACCGTTATTTTGATGGAGATAACACACCGCCAAGCAAGGAAGAAGTTCGCGAATTGCAGCAAAGCTTCTCCCGTGGATTCACACATGGTTTCCTGAGCGGTACAAACAACAAAGAACTGGTGGATGGAACGTTCCCGAAAAGCCGTGGTGTCTACCTCGGTCGTGTAGATCAAGTGTTGCGCGATGGTGTGGTCCTGAAGCTGGATGCACCTGTGAAACGTGGAGACGGAATTGTATTTGACGCCGGAGACCCGACTCAGAAGGAAGAAGGCGGACGGGTATACGATGTGCGTCGCAAAGGTGTAAAACTCGAAGGCGAAGCCGAAGAGGGCTGGATCGTTGACGTTGTGCCAGGCCGCAGTGACGTAGATCTGCGCCGCGTGAAAGTTGGCGACAAAGTGTGGAAAACGAATGACCCGGCGCTGGACAAACGTCTGCGTCAAAGCTTCGAGACCGAGAAGCCGTACCGTGTATTCCCAGTGAAGGTGAAGGTCATCGGCAGCCCGGGGCAGCCGCTTAGCACATGGTGGACAGACGTGCAGAAAGGCACGACCGTCCGTATTGATTCCGAGATGGAACTGGACATCGCCCAGAAGCGTCCAATGACACATGAATTGCTCGAAGAGCAGTTCGGACGTCTGGGAGGCACCGTGTTCCAGTTGGAAGGAATGGACGTCAACCTGCACGGTGACGTCATCATCCCAATGCGCGAGTTGAATAATATTCGCCGTCAGGCGGTAGAACAACTCGCGGGTGAACGTCCTAAACCGCCTGTCTACGTGAAACGGGCGGTAGATGTGTACGGCGATTCAGTTAAACCGGCATCGCCAGTCGCTCGCGGTCAAGCAGAACTGACCGCACTCTGCCGTAGCCTGCCACAAGTGGAGGCAGCGATTGAAGCAGGAATCGGTATGATCTATGCCGACTTCGAGTTTATCAAACAGTTCCCGGCAGCCGTGGAAGCTGTGCATGCCGCTGGTCGCAAGATCGCGCTGGCAACACCGCGTATTCACATGCCTGGGGAGAACGGATATCACAACAACATCTTGCGTCTGAAGCCGGATGCGGTATTGGTACGTAATACAGGCGCACTGTACTTCTACCTGCGTCACCGGATGGAAAACCCGGATGCGAAGCACCCGGAATTGATCGGCGACTTCTCATTGAACATCGCCAATCACAAAGCAGTAGAATTGTTCCTGGAAGCCGGATGTGACTGGATTACCCCATCCTATGACCTGAACATTCAACAAATGGTTGATTTGCTGGGTCACTCCCGTACAAGTCAGACCGAAGTGGTTATCCATCAGCATCTGCCGATGTTCCACACCGAGCACTGTGTGTACTGTACGTTTATGAGTGAAGGAACGGACTTCACGAACTGTGGCCGTCCTTGTGAGGAACAGCGTGCATCCCTGCAAGACCGGATCGGCATGTCTCACCCGGTACGTGTGGATGAAGGTTGCCGTAATACGGTATACAACGCAGTGGAGCAGTCAGGTGCCGAGTATCTGACCAACTTTATGGATCTGGGTGTATCCCGTTACCGTGTGGAATTCCTGGAAGAGACACCGGAGCAGGTACGCGAAGTTATCGATCTGTATAACCGTGCACTGCGCGGCGAGATCAGTGGTACACAAGTGTGGAAAACACTCAAAGCAACAAACCAACTGGGCGTTACACGTGGTCAATTGGTGAAATAAACAGATTGTATGTTACATCAACATTTACAATCAAGCATGAAGCAACCCCAATCTCTGCTTTACGGAGCTCTTGGGGTTTTTTTACATCATGATACAGGAGGCGAAGAAGCGTGGCGCCATTCACAATTATGGATATCAAATTGCTGTGCGGGGTCACGGCATTCAAGCGCGGAGAAGATTATAACCAATCTGGCAGGGTGACCAATCTGGTGGTCGGTGAGGATCAGCTTCATTATGAAGCTCAGGTACGTGGATCGGAGCGTTATCAGGTTACGGTGGATGTAGATGGATCAGGTGAGATTGTGGCAGGTTGCAGTTGTCCGGGTGACGGCAGGCATTATGACTATTGCAAACATGTCGCTGCTGTCCTGTTGGCTATTCACGAATGGGGTGAGCAGCAGGAGCGTAATGCCACGATTGCTTCGGGGAAGCCTCCTCAACCTGCTCCAGGCCAAGGAGCCAATACCAGTTCCAGCTCAGGTTCCAAGTCCAGGGTTGGGACGTTGGTCGAAGAAAGCATATGGGAGCGACCACAGTCCGCTTCACAACGAGAGCAACTGAATGATGCCCCAGAGCGTCCGCCCGTTCACTTTGCCCAAGCAGGTCGTCCAAGCTCAGCTTCGGGGTGGGGCCGCTCGGCAGATAAACCTTCTTACCGTACGGCGGATCAGATTCTGTCCATGTTTGCCAAGGATCGGAGACCGCTGCATGGAAATGACCGTAAATACACCGCCCCTGTCAGCCGTTCCTCCCTGCGGGAAGAATTGCAGGTTCAGTTTATATGTAAGCTGACACAGGTTCACAAGGGTGGTGGGAAACTCGCTCTTGAATTGAAAGTGGGTAACAAACGTCTGTATGTGGTGCAGAAAGTGAAGCAATTCCTGAACTGCATCGAGAAGGGCGAGCCAATGTCATTTACCAAACTGTTCCACTATGATCCATTAATGCATGTTTTCACTCCGCAGGATCAGGCCATTCTCTCGATGCTTATTCGAATGAGACAGAGTGAGGAGGCCTATCGCCAATCCATCTCCGGTTATCTGGGAGCTTCGGACGGACGGGATATATTGATTGCTCCGCTCGTATGGAAGCCATTGCTGGAATTGCTGCTACAGGCTGACAGCCGGATGGAGGGCACGGGATTTGCCAATGGACCACTCACACTGGGTGAGGGGGTACTTCCTTTATTTTACCGGATCGCCCAGGGAGCGAATGAAGGATATCAGCTTGAAATTTCCGGACTGCGTGAGCTGATTCTTCTCCCTGCTTATGATGCGGCTGTGGTGGAAGGGCAGTT
Source organism: Paenibacillus sp. GM1FR (assembly GCF_002803315.1). Taxonomy (NCBI): domain Bacteria; kingdom Bacillati; phylum Bacillota; class Bacilli; order Caryophanales; family Paenibacillaceae; genus Paenibacillus; species Paenibacillus sp. GM1FR. Next base: position 546,632 of record NZ_MKZL01000022.1, read on the forward strand.
GCATATGTTGGAGCCGATGCAGATGCGAAGTCTGGAGGACTTGAGTGGAGCACTTACCTCATATGGGATCAAGGAAAGCATTGATATTTCGACCCAGCAGGTGGATGAGTTCGTACAGCATGTCGTGCCAGAACTGCGTACGCTCGGCCATCTGTCTATTGATTCACAGGTGCGTGAACAGATCGCGGAACCGGAACTCTCACCGAAGCTGTACATCGACTTCTATCGTGAGCGTATTACAGCGCGTCTGGAATTCGACTATGAGGTCATGGTTATTAATCCGCTTGCAGAGTACTTGATAGATGAAGAAGAGAAAAAGGTTATTTTGGTGCGTGATCGATACAAAGAGCGGAATCTGATTGAACGGCTCGATCGTTCTTTCCTGGAACGTGATGGTAGCGTCTGGGCGAGTGAACGGGAAGATGCGATCTATGATGTTATGTACCATCTGTTGCCTGAGCTTGAGAAACAGGTAGACATCTACATGCCGAACGCCGTGAAGGCGATGGTGCAATCCTATCCGACACCGCCGAAAGTCCGGGCAGACTTGGGGAGAGGACTGGACTGGCTGGAGATCTCATTCGAGATGGAAGGTGTGGACGAGCAGGAACTTCAGGAACTCATGCGTCGCATTGTGGAAAAGAAACCATATTTCCGTCTCAAGAGCGGTGTCTTTCTGTCGCTTGAAAATGAAGGTGCAGACAGTTTCGCTCACATGGCCGATTCACTTGGGCTGGGGGCGGATGACATCAAAGGCAGCCATATCCGGCTGCCGGCTGTTCGGGCATTACAATTGCCAGGCAGGGATGAGGTTTCCGGACATGTGAAGTGGGGAGGCTCCCTGAAACGTTTCCTTGATGATCTGCGAGATCCCGAACGGATGGATTTTGCATTGCCAAAAGCGCTGAGCCCCATTCTGCGGGATTATCAGAACAGTGGATATCAGTGGCTGCGTACCCTTGCTTATTATCGTTTTGGCGGCATTCTGGCGGATGATATGGGACTTGGCAAAACATTGCAAAGCATCGCCTATATTACAGCGGTGCTTGAGGAAAAGCCCGAGTACAATATGGACAATACGGGCGTTGATAAATACCGGGAGAGCGGATCGCTATGGGGCGGTACAACGGAGGCTACTGCCGGCATCGACCCCGAAACTGGTCTCCCATTGGATAAGATGGCCTCAGAGAATACGGATGGCCTATGGTCCACGATGCAGCAGGATGGACTGACGATCCGAACGAGGGTCATTCATCCTCCGGTACTTGTCGTGGCGCCTGCCTCGCTAACCTATAACTGGGCCAATGAGTTTGCGCGGTTCGCCCCGCATCTGAAAGTCCTGATCGCAGCCGGTCAGAAAGAAGAACGAGCCAGCATGCTTTCAGGCATGGATGAGGCAGATGTGATTGTGACGTCTTATCCTTTATTACGCCGGGATCTGGACACCTACCTTGGCCGAACCTTCCATACGCTCATTCTGGATGAAGCTCAGGCGATCAAAAATGCTTCTTCTCAGACCGCGCAGGCAGTGAAACAAATTCAGGCTCCGCGCCGTTTTGCACTCACAGGTACACCTGTGGAGAACTCGCTGGATGAATTGTGGTCCATTTTTGAAGCCGTATTCCCTGGGTTGTTTCCAAGTTACAGAAGGTTCCGTGACCTTCCTCCGGAACGGATCTCGCGGATGGTACGTCCGTTTATTCTGCGCCGCCTGAAGAAGGATGTGCTGGAAGAATTGCCTGATCGCATTGAAACGGTACAGCGATCAGAGCTTACGGTTGAACAGAAAAAATTGTACGCCGCATACCTCTCCCAGCTTCAGGATGAAGCATCGAAGGACATGGAGGATAACGGATTCCAGAAGAATCGTATCAAAATTCTGGCGGGCATCACGCGCTTGCGTCAGTTGTGTTGTCACCCGGCCCTCTTTGTGGAAGGCTATCAAGGCGATTCCGGGAAAATGGAACAGTTGCTTGAAACGGTCGAGGATTGTTTGGCTGCAGGCAAACGAATCCTCATCTTTTCCCAATTTGCGAGCATGTTGAACCTGATTCGTCAGACCCTTGCGGCACAGGGAAGAAACCTATTTTACCTCGATGGTCAGACCCCTGCTCAGAGCCGGGTCGAGATGTGTCACAGATTTAATGAGGGCGAAGCTGAACTGTTCTTAATCTCCCTGAAAGCTGGAGGTACCGGATTAAACTTAACAGGGGCAGATACCGTTATATTATATGATCTGTGGTGGAATCCTGCCGTGGAAGAACAGGCAATTGGCCGTGCCCATCGCATGGGACAGAAACAAGTGGTGCAAGTCATCCGCTTGGTTACCGAGGGTACGATCGAAGAGAAGATTTTGGAACTCCAGCAGCGCAAGAAGGACTTGATTGCCGAAGTAATCGAACCGGGAGACGGGGGATCGACGACCTTATCCGAACAGGATATCCGCGAATTGTTGATGGTATAATGAAGTCCAAGCATCCTAGCAATAAGAATCATTAAATATATGAATCTATACAAGATGGACTAATCATTTACATGATAACGGAGAGGACAGAAATAACCTGAAAAAGCGAAGCGTTCGCCTAAAAGCTTTCTGCAAGAAAGCTACTTCGAAAGCGTACACTTCGCCTAAAAGCTTTCTGAAAGAAAGCTGCATCGGAAGCATACGCTATCCCCGGATTTTCCCCTTTAAAAAAGTGAATTAAAAAATCTGGGGATAACAGCGATCGGAAGGTTGTTCTGTCATCGTAGTGTCAGTGTAAATAATCTTTAGTTCAACTTATCTAGCAAAAGGAGTGGGTTCGTGTGCGTATTCGCAAAGCGATTATTCCAGCCGCAGGGCTGGGTACCCGGTTTCTGCCTGCCACCAAGGCGATGCCTAAGGAAATGCTGCCCATCGTGGACAAGCCAACGATTCAGTACATTATTGAAGAAGCCGTAGCTTCAGGCATTGAAGATATCATTATTGTGACAGGTAAAGGGAAACGGGCCATTGAAGATCACTTCGATTATTCTTTTGAGCTGGAGCAGAATCTGGCGGACAAACAGAAGTGGGACTTGCTTAACGAAGTACGCAAACCCTCCGAGATGGCAGATATTCATTATATCCGTCAAAAGGAACCGAAGGGACTTGGTCACGCCATTTGGTGTGCCCGCAAGTTTATCGGCAACGAGCCTTTTGCCGTCCTGTTAGGGGATGACATCGTGGAAGCGGAACATCCCTGCCTGAAGCAGATGATCGATGTCTACGATGAACTGCAATCTCCGATCGTTGGTGTACAGCCTGTTGATTGGGGCGAGGTATCCCGCTACGGGATTGTAGACGGAGAATTGCTGACTCCTACCGATGATCGTGTCTTTCGCGCGCGCCGCTTAATTGAGAAACCAAAGACCGAAGACTCTCCCTCCAACCTGGCTATTATGGGACGTTATATTCTTACACCGGATATCTTTGAGATACTAGGTCAACAATCTGCTGGTGTCGGGGGAGAAATCCAACTCACGGATGCCTTATCTCGATTGAATGAACAGCGGCAGATTCTCGCATATCATTTTGACGGACTGCGTCATGATGTTGGCGAGAAGTTGGGCTTTATTGAGACATCGATTCACTACGCATTGCAACGCCCGGATCTGCGGGAGGATTTGTTGGCGTATTTAAAGAAGATAACGGCATCGAACTAACACATTCCTAACGTATTAGATCACAAAAAAGGTTTGCCCTTTGATGGGGGCAAACCTTTTTTGTGTGGAATTATAGAGGACCACTAGTACATTTAGAAATTCAGTTCTGCTATTTGTTTAATCTCGTCTGCTTCATTAGGTGCGACAGCGATAAGCTTATCATAAATTTCTTTATCCTGTTGCCCATCTTTAGTTAGAGCGGCAAGGTACCAACGAGCAATTTCACGGTTGGTAGCATCGGTCAGATCCTCTGCAATCCCACCCTTAAGGATAGTAGCAGCTCCAGCTGAATCGTTTAACATATAATTTATTTTCCCCGCGTTCAGAATCATTGTTGGAGTCAGCTCGAATGGCTGTCCTTGGAGCTGTCCTTCAGGGAGAGTCTTTAAGTGTTCTACTCCATCAACAACATGCTGATAGGCTTCCAGACCTGAAGTAAAATAAGATTCCTTCTTAGCTGTATCGCCTTGTCCAAGTGCTTGATATCCTAGATCGAACGAACGGGTGATTAGCCGTTCGTACCACTCCATATCCCAGATATAGTTGTTGGCATATTCTTTTTGAAGAGTGTAGGCATGTTCATTATCACCTTTAAGCTCAAAGAGTTGGATCAACTGTTTAACCATACCTTTGTTGTAGGGTTCTGCTTTTAGCCCTTTTTGAAGCAAATCTACACCAGCATTGTAGAAATGATCATCTTGTGTTTGTTGAAAACCTTGTTGGTATAGCGAAGAAAGCGTCAGAAGAGAATCAGAATGTGCACTGCGAATCGCAAGGTCCTTATCGAGTGGAGCTTTGATTTCCTCAAAAGATTGGCTGACTTTTGCAACTTCCTTCGCTGCATACGCGTAATGATTTGCTTGCAAAAAGCGAACGGATATAAACAACAGTACAATGATCGATACTCCGGCAATGGCGGTATAGATTGCTCGGGCGGCAGATGAGCTTACTTTGAAACGCTGAACTGGCCGGGGGTCAATCGCTGCTGCCATACCGCCAAACCCGATAAACACCAGCATGCCGATGAAGACATAACTCATATTGAAATCGAGAAGACTCAATACCAGAATAGTCATGGACAAAATGAAAAATACAAAATGTGACTCTCTTTCGCTTTCGTCTCTTCGCAAGTAGCTACGAACGTATTGATAGAAGATATACAGAATAAATGACATGAAAATGATAAATCCAATAATTCCGACTTCCACCAAGTACTGCATGAAGAAGTTATGCGCCTGCGCACTAACATATGGATTGTTCTGATACTTCTCGTACAGCGCAGTCCAAGCCCCACCACCTGCACCAATCAATGGGTAATCTGCAATGACCTTTGCGGCATCTTTATAGAAAGTGATTCGTTCAAGAACACTGTGCTGCTGGAAGTTGATATTCTCAAGTCGTGTGCTAATGCTGTCCGGCAAAATGTTACGAACACTGGTACCCAACAGCAACACTGCAACGATAATGGCGAGCAGTATGGAGCCTAGCGGGATCCACAAGCTTGAACCTTTACGTTTACCCCAGGTATGGAGCTTTGTTTCCAGCTTGGGAGCGATCCAACGTTGAATAGCCCAGATGATGATTGCGACAACGATGGATGCTGCAACCAGATAGATCCAACCTTTGGCTGCAACTCCAGCAGTGAACTGTTGCTGCAGTTCTAGTCCAGCAGTATTGACCGGATTTAAGATTGCAATTGTTCCTATTCCTGAAATGACAAGATAAATGAACCATAAAATCTGTTTTGCTGGTTTAAGCAACAACAGGATAATCACGAACACCATTGGCATCATCACAAGACCTGTCCGCGAAAGTGTAAGCAACAGGGAGAGTAAGATGGGAACAAGCATGAATCCATGCAGTAGCTGTGTGTACATTTTTTTGGAGCGGATCATGCTAAAAATAGCAATAAATAAAAATGCCATCAAGAATGCTGCGTATGTATTCGGATATTGGAATACTGAAGCAAGTCGTGGACCATTGGCATCATTCCAAATCGTTTGATTGTATATCCCGTTAACAACACCTGAAGAGAACCATCCAACTAGCCTACCTGCCAAATTGGAAGCCCCAAGCCAGTTCAACAAACCAAATCCGACAATTACATATGCAATTCCTATTAAGGAGGATTGTATGATATGATTGATTTTGTTGTTTTTGAGCAGGTACATAGTTATCACAAAGATCATGGCATAAATACATTGAATGAGGATCATGTTGACTGCCAAATATTCAGATGCTGCATTGATGAGTGACAGGACATACGTGAGTGGCAGCAATATCACTGCAATCTTAAGCCAATCTTGCTGAGTTTCTAATTTCATCTGTTTGAAGTAGACAGCAACCCACATCACGAACAGGAGGGTTGTTAGGGCAACGGCCCAATAAATGGGTCCTTCAAATTGAAGCAATTGTCCATTAAATAACGCAACTTGGAAAGAGGACCAGAGTAAAAATAAGATGAGTCCTATGGTTAGGGTCCATAATTGTGGCGAGGTCGAGTGAATAGTTGCTTTGCTCGACGTTTTCTTTTGTTTCCCGTATACTGGATTCGACAAGATATGAGTCTCCTTTGCTTGTAGATACGACATTATTTTAGCATAGAACGTAGTAGGTTGTCCTATTACGCTTGTAGTAGAAGTATGTTACTTTGACTCAAAATGAAAATATAAAGGACGATTAAATGTCAAATGGCAAAGTTGAAATCATTAATATATAAGATTATTTACAAGACTGCAGTTCAATTGAAACCCTTGAGTGTTAAGTTGTTTTCAACTAAGGCTCGCCAGCAGATTAAGTATAAACTACTTAAGTCAGCTTTTCCTTTACAGAAAAATGACAAATCGACGCATTTTAAAGAGGGCATCTCAGGTATAAATCTTGTGGGTTATGCCCGTGCTGAAATGGGAATTGGAGAATCCTGCAGAATTGCTGCACGGAGTATTAGTGCTGTTGATAACATGAATTTTGGAATTATCAATTTCACGGGGACCAATTCAGCCAGAATGAATGATACCACATGGATCCACAAAGAGATTGAGGAACCCAAGTATAATATTAATTTGTTTCATATTAATGCTGAGCAGATGATCGAAATCTATTCTCAGTATGGAAATTCGATTTTTAAAAACCGCTATAACATAGGTTATTGGCACTGGGAACTGCCCGATTTTCCGGATGATTGGAAGGAGAGCTTTAACTTAGTTAATGAAATTTGGGTTCCTTCTACGTTTATTGCTGACTCCATTGCACAAAAAAGCCCTGTGCCCGTAGTGAAAATCCCGCATAGTATTGAAGTTTCCATACAGCATATGAGAGACCGAGCCTACTATAATTTACCGCAGACTGCATTTTTATTTTTAACAATGTATGACTTGAAAAGTTATCAGGAAAGAAAAAATCCGAAGGCTTCAATTAGGGCATTTCAAACCGCTTTTTTACCGAACGATCAGTCCGTAGGCCTCGTAGTAAAAGTGAACGGCGTTGGATATGCACAAAAGAATCTAGAAGAATTGCATGAAATCATAGGCGAATATAAGAATATTTATCTAATTGAAGAGACGCTTACAAGAAATGATACAAATGCATTGATTTCTGTAACAGATAGTTATGTTTCTCTTCACCGAAGCGAAGGTTTCGGCCTGGGGCTTGCTGAGGCCATGTATTTAGGTAAACCGGCTGTGGGTACAGGGTGGTCATCCAACTTAGATTTTATGAATCATTATAATTCATGTATAGTGAGCTATACCCTAGTGAACTTGAAACAAGACTTTGGTCCGTACAAAGCATACCAATATTGGGCTGACCCTGATATAGAGCATGCAAGTTATTATATGCGTAAACTTTATGATGATAGAAACTATTACGAACAGGTATCGTCAAAAGGAGAGGCGTACATTAAGCAGCACTACTCTCCACAAACCATCGGGAGCTTGATTCAGAAAAGATTAGAGTATATTTCTATATGGAAGTTTGGAGGATGAAATGAATATTACATGTGTTATCATGGCTGGAGGAAAAGGGGAGCGTTTTTGGCCTAAGAGTAGAACTAACCTTCCTAAGCAATTTTTAAATATCTCAGGAAATAAATCTATGATCCAGCAATCTATTACACGTCTAGAAAAGCTGGTTGATATCTCACGCATATTTATCGTTACTAATGAATTATATGCTGAGCTAATTAAGGCTCAGATTCCTACACTCCCTACTGAGAATATTATTATTGAACCAGTGGGACGGAATACAGCTCCCTGTATAGGCATGGCCTCTGTTATTATTGAGGATCGCTTTTCAGACAGCACAATGATTGTAATTCCTTCGGATCACATTATAGAAAACGAAGAGGGATTTATTAGGATACTAAAAACGGCTGCTGAGGTTGCTCAGGATAATGAGAACCTGGTTACACTTGGAATCCAACCTACATACCCTGAAACAGGTTATGGTTACATTGAAAGTAGCAACCAAATCAGAGAAGTTAATGAACTCTCAGTTCATAAAGTTAATCAGTTTGTCGAGAAGCCTGATTTGGCTACAGCACAGTCCTATTTAGAAGCTGGTAATTTCTATTGGAATAGCGGGATTTTTGTATGGAAAGTTGAAACGATTAGAAGCTACATACAAGAATTAATGCCAGAAATGCATGATATTTTGGAGACCATGAAGGTGGTACTTGATTCAGAAAATCGTGATGAACTGATACGTTCGGAATTTTTAAAGATGCCTGATCAATCTATCGATTACGGTATTATGGAGAAGGTTAGTAACATCTATGTAATTCCATGTGTATTCGGTTGGGATGATGTGGGTAGCTGGACTGCTCTTGAACGAATTAATGAATTAGATGAAAATGGGAATGTGATTCGTGGTAATATCCTCAACCTGGATACCAAGCGTTGTATTATTGAGAGCAATGGTAAATTAATTGCTACCTTGGGCATTGAAGATTTAATCATAGTGGATACTGAAGATGTGACGTTGATTTGTACTAAGGAAAAAGCGCAGGAAGTAAAGCTGCTTCTTAAAGAATTAAGGATGCAGAAGATGGAAGAATATTTATAGGATTTACTTAATTATTTAATATATTATAACTGCACAACAAAAGGAGAACATAAGTAATGAGCAAAAATGCATTGATTACAGGAATTACAGGACAAGACGGATCATATTTAGCAGAGCTTCTGCTCGAGAAAGGTTACAAAGTATATGGCCTTCGTCGAAGAACGAGTGTACCTATTATGGAGAACATCGAGCATATTAAAAATGAAATTGAATTTATTGATGGAGATCTACTAGATCAAGGTTCTTTGATTCAAGCGGTTAAAAAGTCTAACCCGGATGAGGTATATAACCTCGCTGCTCAGTCTTTTGTTGCGACATCATGGGATCAACCTGGCATTACGGGACAAGCCACGGGCGTTGGGGTTACCAGTATGCTTGAAGCTGTTCGTTATATCAAACCTGAAGCAAGGTTTTATCAGGCATCTAGCAGTGAAATGTTTGGTAAAGTAATGGAGACTCCACAAAAGGAAACAACACCTTTCTATCCACGGAGCCCATATGGAGTTGCTAAAGTTTATGGACACTGGATCACAGTTAACTATCGTGAAAGTTATGATATGTACGCTTGCTCAGGGATTTTGTTCAATCATGAATCACCTCGCCGTGGAGTAGAGTTTGTTACTCGTAAAGTAACCGATGCAGTTGCACGTATTAAATTAGGACTTCAAAATGAGCTTCGTATGGGCAACTTAGACGCTAAACGTGATTGGGGCTTTGCTGGTGACTATGTTAAGGCGATGTGGCTAATGCTTCAGCAGGACCAACCAGATGACTATGTTATTTCAACTGGAGAAACTCATACAGTTGAAGAACTTGTACAAATTGCCTTTGATCATGCTGGTCTTAATTGGAGAGACTATGTTGTTATTGATCCTAAGTTTGTCCGTCCTGCGGAAGTTGATCTTCTGTTAGGAGATTGTACGAAAGCTAAAGAGAACTTGGGCTGGGAACTGGAAGTTGGGTTTGAACAGTTAGTTAAGATGATGGTCGATAGTGACCTAAATAAATTACAAGGTTCCATACGGTAAATATTCAGATGAAAAGAGTACTGATCACAGGAATTAATGGATTTGTCGGTAGGTATCTCGGATTAGCCTTAAAAAAAAGGGGAATTAAAGTTTTCGGTACTTCCCGTTTTAAGCAAGTGAATACGACTGAGCAACTTAGCTATGTTGATGAAGTTTTAATATCAAATATATCTGATAAGGAAGAAATAAAAGGGATCATTAAACAAGTGAAACCTGATGTGATTTTCCATTTAGCAGCTCAGAGTAATGTACGCCAATCTTGGAATAGTCCTTATGAAACAATTTTAGCTAATACAGCTAAAACATTACTTCTGTTTGAATCAGTTAAAGAAATATCAAAATCGATTCGAATTGTTACTATAGGTTCTTCTGAAGAATATGGATATTGGGATGGAATTAAATTTCCTATAGTAGAAGATGAGTTTCTCAACCCCAAAAATCCATATGCGGTATCTAAAATGAATATTTCATTATTTGTTAAGGAATTTTCAAAAATATTCGACTTGGATTTAGTGCATTTACGACCTTTTAATCATATTGGTCCTGGTCAAGGGGCGGGCTTTGTCGTCCCTGACTTTGCACAACAGATAGTTGAAATAGAAAGAAAAAGTAGAAGACCGGAGATTATTGTTGGGAATTTAAACGCAAAGAGAGATTTTACAGATGTAAGAGATATCGTTGAAGCTTATGTTTTGGCAGCTGAAAAGGGGATAACGGGTGGGATTTATAATATCTGTTCCGGAGAATCTGTGGAGATATCGTATGTTCTGAAAAGTTTAATCTCAATGTCTTCAGAAAATATTGAGATTAAAATTGATGAGAGTAAGTTTCGTCCAAATGATATTCCCGATTATTATGGTTCAAATGCCAAATTTAGAGCACTAACATCTTGGAGACCTGAATTCACACTGCATCAAACTTTAAATGATGTCTTGAATGATATTCGTAGTAAAAGAACGGATGGTAAATGAATGAAATCTAATAATATTCTTCTTACTTGGGATATGGTAAAACGAGAATTCAAAAACAAATATGCGGGTTCCACGTTAGGGTTGCTGTGGACTCTTCTTTTGCCTTTAGGTTACATTATTATATACACGACAGTTTTTTCTCAGTTAATGTCTGCAAAACTTCCTAATATGACAAGTACATTAGATTACAGTGTCTATTTGAGTTCGGGAATACTAGCATGGACAGTTTTCAGTAGCACATTGGTTCGGTTTCAAAATATATTTATTGAAAATTCTAACATTGTTAAAAAAATATATTTCCCCAAGCACATTTTAATTAATTCATTGACCATTTCATCAATAATTGAATTGGTGATGAATTATTTTTTGCTTTCCATAGTTCTAATTTTATTCGGCTACTCCTTGCACATAAATTATCTGCTGGTACTGTTTATTATCATTTTGCAGCAACTCTTCTGTACAGGCTTAGGGATGATCCTATCTATGTTTAATGTACATTTCAGAGATTTAAATCAGTTCACATCTATTTTGGTGCAAATATGGTTCTGGTTAACTCCTATAGCGTATATATCAAGTGTTCTTCCTACTGGAGCTCAACAATTTATTCAATTTAACCCTATGGTGTATTTTATACAGGGTTATCAGAATTTAGTACTTTACGGAGAAATGAATAATATATTGATTATGATTATAATCTCAACAGCAACATATTTGTTGGGATGGTTAGTTTACCGCAAAATGATTGATGATGTAACCGATTTAATATAGAAGATTCAGACTAAGAGAGAGGTGTCTTAAGTAGTGGGAAATCTGAATTTTGATGAAAAAATCATAAAACAAAGACTTAAAGAAAGAATATACTATGCAATGGAAAATACAAGTGAAATAAACAAACAGCATGATAACAGTTCAATGCAGCCGTTAATTGACACACATAATATTTATAATGTGGAGTACTTTTCTACTAGAAAAGTAATTGGTAAATTCATTGTTTTTTCCAAAAAAGCGATTCGTAAGTTGATATATCCTATACTTATGAAACAAATTCATTTCAATCAGAGAGTCATTGATCATCTATATATTGTCGATCAGAAATTGAATCAAAATATGGATGAAGTGAAATTACGTACTATAACATCTCAGTTTGTAGAAGAAATGGTTAGTGAATTTCAAGAGATTCTACAAACATCTGTTGAACAAATAAAACAAAATACTATATCAGAAAAACATCTATTGAGTAGCGAAATGCAAGAGATAGTAAGAAAAGAGGTTGAAATGAAAGTTGAAGAAGCGGTTGATTATTATAAGACAGATAGAGAAATGGCGAAGGAGCTGGAGAGGATTAAAGAGATCTCTGATGTGAAATCTTCTGTTCTTAGAGATATAGCTAATATCGAACAGGATGTTAGTAAAAGATATCAATTATTGTTACTTGCACTTAAAGAAAGTCCCGAAAATTTAGAGATTGAGGCTGAGATATTAAAAACATTTGGGGAACTCCATCAAAGTGAGTTGAAAACGAATGAACATATATAATGCTAGATTGCAATTATTTCAACCTAACCAAGAAATATTTGCTCGAATCGGAGAAATGAATTCTATAAAAATTCTGGTAACTAATACTGGTTCCGAAGTGTGGTATCCATACGATAAAACAAATCCTATATTAATTGGATATAGTTATTTAAATGAAAAGGGTTTAAGAAAAGAAGGAATTCGTACAAAACTTCCATATAATATTTCACCTGGCGAAAGTGTTGTCGTGAATTGTTGTTTTGTCATAGAAGAAAGATTAGAAAAAGTACAACTGAGATGGGATCTGATTCACGAAGGGAAATCATGGTTTGAGGGCTATGAAAGCTTAGTTTTAGAAACCACTGTTGATTTAAATACTACTAAAACTAGAAAAAATGTTATGAATGATGACACAGCTATCGCATGCTTTAACCTATCTAAAAAGTTTAAAATGTATTCAAACAATTACTCCAAATCAAAAGAATTAATTACATTAGGTTTAGTAAGGCAACATAACAATTTTTGGGCTCTCAAAGATGTTTCCTTTGAAGTTAAAAAAGGTGAAACTTATGGCATAGTCGGCTTCAATGGTTCGGGTAAAAGTACACTACTTAGTATATTAGCTCAAACCAAAAAACTGAGTCATGGTACCTTTAAAGTGAATGGAAGAATTGCAGCCTTGCTTGAGTTAGGTGCTGGTTTCCATCCAGAACTTACAGGGAGACAAAATGTGATGTTCAATAGCTATCTATATGGAATAACCAGTCAAGAGGTAAGGCGTAAAATTGACAGTATTCAAGAATTTGCAGGTATCGGTGATTTTTTTGACAAGCCTGTAAAAAGTTATTCCAGTGGAATGTATGTTAGATTGGCCTTTTCTTTAGCCATTCATGTTGATCCAGATGTACTGATAATTGATGAGGCTTTAGCTGTTGGAGATGAGGTTTTCCAAAGAAAATGTTATACCAAATTTGAGGAGTTTAAGGCTCAAGGGAAAACAATCGTACTTGTCACCCATGATCTGAATGCTGTTAGAACGCTATGCGATCGTGCGTCAATTCTTTATGATGGGAATTTAGTTTTTGAAGGCAATTCAAATGATGTTGCTAATTATTATCAGAAGATGTCGTTAACAGCTAATTTACAAATTACGAATCATAGAGATGACAGTCAACAAAAACTAAGGTATGGAAACGGGAAGGCAAGAATTAGCAGCTATAGTTTCTATAATGAAACCGGAGAGGAGTCCAGTGTTTTTGACACAGGAACTGTCCTCAATGTTAGAATAATTGCAGAAGCAGTAGATTATATTGAAAAACCTGTAATAGGGATTATTTTTAAGACAATTAGTGGTGTAGAGGTGTATGGTACGAATACAAAAGAGCTAAAATGTATCAGTCCCTCAGTAGATAAAAAGGATAAATTCACTACCGTTTTTTCGATTCCTAACTATTTAAATGAAGGAACCTATTTTGTAACATTGGGAATAACGGATCAGTCTAACGGAGAGATTGTAACAATAGATCGACTTATTGACGTTACCTTTATAAGGGTACTTTCGGAAAGTAAATGTATAGGTTTGGTGAATTTAAATGTGGGGGGAGCTGCTGAAATTAATGTCAACTAATATTTTGAGTGATCAGAAAATTTATATTTTTTGCTTAGGGTTCAAAAAAGAAAAGGATATTGAAGCGGTGAAAAAAGAAGCTTTAACTTATTATAAATATTATAAATATACAAAGCTGTATGATAATTTTAAGTTTATTTCTTTAGAACATGATGTAAAAGATAATGTGGAAGTCTATGATTCCGAATTAGATGTATTCTACTGGAGCTATAACTTTAATAATTTGCTGAAGGAACAACAGCCCAATATAATTCATGTTTTTTCAGATAGCTTAGATAGTTATTATTTATTTCAGAAGAATTATCAAGAAAAGATTTTTATAACGTATATTACGATCACAGGTATTAATGGTCTCCCACAATATGAAAATAACTACCTCGAATATTTGAGACATGCTATTGATGTCGGGAATTTATTTTTGTTTGTAGAGTCTGCGGTTGTAAAAAAGGAATTTGAAGAAAATGGATTAAGAACTACTTTAATGTTACCAAAGGTGAATTTAGACTTAAGTCTTTTTTCTCCACAACCTCATGATGTATTGACTCTTGGCTTTGCATCTGCTCCTTTATCAGTGGAGTTATGGGAAGATAGAGGAGTGTTTTTGTTACTATTACTAGCTAAACAATTAAGTGATTTTAGATTCAAGTTGGCATGGAGATATGAAGGTTATGAAGAAATTGTTAATCTTATTAAAGAGATGAATTTAAACAATGTTGAGGTATTGAATGGATATCTCAATATGTATGAGTTTTATAGTGATATTGATGTAATGATCGCGCCATTCAAAGTTGCTAATAACAATCATTCATCACCTTTATCAATTGTTGAAGCATCTGTATTAGGTATACCAGTACTAGTGACTGAAAAAGTAGGGATTTCAGACATTATTCGCAATAATCAACTTGGGGTTGTAGCAAGTTGTGATGTTGACAATATGGCTGATAGTATTCATAGGTTATTTAGTGATTATGATTTGTATAAAAATAACGTAAAAGAAAAAAGTTCTGAATTATTTTCTATACTCAATAATGATGTTAACTACCTTCATTACTATAAATTATCAAAATTTCAAGCGTCATCACCTGATTTATTAGAGTGGCGTAAGCAATTAGACAATAATAATAGTGGTCTAGTAATGAAGAGGGAGAGTATGGCTAATTATTATAATGATACGTTTATAGCTGAGAATTATGATGAATACAGATTTTCCTCTTACCCTATGCGTACGTACGATAAACTCGAGAGAAAATCTATAAGAATTTTAGTGGAAAAATATAAATTCTCGGAGTACTCAAATGGGAATTCTCTTATTGATATTGCCTCAGGAGATGGTAGAGTATTAAGAGATTTAACATCTTATGGTTCTGTAACTGCTGTTGAGAATTCGGCTTATATGATATCTGTCTCAGCTAAAAAACTCAATTCTAAAGATAAAGTAACATATGTAAAGAGCGACTTCTTTGATTTTAATACCAAAGAAACATTCGATGTTGTTACTATGTTTAGATTTATGAGACATTTCGATTATTTGGATCGGAAAATAATATATAGTAAAATTCATGAATTAATTAAGGACGGAATAGTTATCGCTGATTTTCCAGATAAAAGATCCGAAACTCAGTTGAGGGAATCCCTTGGATGGTCTGCTTTTAATATATATGATGTTTTTTGGAATGAACTTGAAATTGTTCAAGAGTTAAATGACAACGGATTTGAAATACTAGAAATGATTCCTGTTGGCGAACTACTGATGTCTAAAGATCAGATAAAAAATAATTATTTACCATTATCTTTTACTGTTTGTTTTAAGAAAAGGCGGACTATATGAAAAAAAAAATAGCAATATGCCATTCTCAGGTACCCTTTATTAAAGGGGGGGCAGAGTTACTTGTCCAATCACTTGCGATAGAGTTAAACAAGCGTGGTTATCAATCGGAAATTGTTTCAGTGCCCTTTAAATGGTATCCGAACAACCAACTTATACAGAGCATGGTCAACTGGAGGGGAATCGACCTGTCTGAAAGTAATGGTGAGAAAATTGACCTGGTTATAGGCACTAAATTTCCTTCTTATGGTATTCAACATCATAATAAAGTTACATGGCTCGTTCACCAATATAGACAAGTTTACGATTTGCTTGGAACTAAATATAGCCAGTATGGCTCTTCTCCAGAGGATTATTCTATAAGAGAGTTAGTTAAGAGATTCGATAGTAACTCCTTATTGGAATCAAAGAAAATTTATACAATTGCTGATAATGCCACGAACAGACTAAGGAAATTTAATAATATTCAATCGGAAACGCTATATCACCCTCCAAAACACGTTGGTTCTTATTATAGTAACGAGATTGGTGATTATGTCCTATCGGTTGGACGTTTAGACAAGTTAAAGAGAACAGATTTCTTAATTGAAGCAATGGTTTACACGAATTCAAATATGAAATGTGTTATTGCAGGGGAAGGTCCGGAAAAAGAAAATCTTAAAAGACTGGTTGAGAAGCTGAATCTTAAGGATCGAGTTATATTTTTAGGTTTTGTAGAGGACAAAACTCTTTTAGATCTATATGCTAACTGCTTAGCAGTATATTATGCGCCATTTGATGAAGATTATGGGTATGTGACTTTGGAGGCTTTTCTTTCTAAAAAGCCTGTAATTAGTAGACAGGACTCAGGTGGAGTTTTGGAGTTTTTAGTTAAGGAAAGTAACGGTTTCATATTGGAAGAGACTGAAGATATTGCAGAAAAATTAAACTTTCTTTTGAATAATAAACATGTTGCTTCTTCTATGGGGAACAATGGATACAATGATATACAACATATCACATGGGACAATGCAATTGATAAATTAACAGAAACAATTAGATAGGAGTCGAGTGAGCTTTGAAAAAGTTAGCTTACTTTTCACCGTTAAATCCAATAAAATCAGGAATTTCTGATTATAGTGAAGATTTACTTCCCTTTTTAAATGGTGAATTTGATATCGATGTGTATGTTCCTAATAATTTTAGGGTTGAAAACGAAAAAGTGCAAAATATTTTTAAAATTAGAGAATTTTATGAATTTGAGGATCTATTTAATAAAGATGAATATCATGTGGTGTTGTATCACATAGGAAACAATTATGTTGCGCATAATGAAATTTATGAGTTTGCTATAAAATATCCTGGAATTGTTGTATTACATGATTATTCACTGCATCACTTTTTTGCTGCTAAAACATTAGAGCAAGGCAATATTTCAGAGTATAAAGAAGAAATGTTTTATTGTCATGGTAATGAAGGTCTAAATAAAGTGAATGAGTTTCTCAATCATAAAATTCCTCCTATTTGGGAAACTGACTCTTTAAATTATCCCTTGAATTTAAGGTTGTTAGACCGCTCGGCTGGTATAATTGTACATTCTCAATTTGCTTTGCAACTGTTGAAGAAACAAGCACCATATACTCCAATAGGTGTTGTGCCGTTGCCAGCGCCTTATATTACGGATATAGATTTAATATACTCCAAAATGATAACTGAGAGAGAAGCATTGGACATCAGCAGCGACGATTTCATTATTTGTTCGTTAGGATATGCTAACATTACCAAAAGGATAGATAAAGTAATCGAAGCACTAAAGTTTATTAAAGCAAATAAACTCATTGAGAATTTTAAGTTTTATATAGTCGGTGAAATTGCTGAATCGTATCCACTAAAGGATTTAATAAAAAAAAGCAATTTAGTAGATGAAGTCATATGCACAGGATATGTAAGTTTAGATCAATTTGATCAATATATAGCAGCATCGGATATGTGTATCAATTTAAGATATCCGACTCAGGGAGAAAACTCAGCAAGCTTGCTTAAAATTTTAGGTCATGGTAAACCTGTAATTGCAACTGATATCGGTTCTTTTAGTGAATTTCCGGAAAATATCGTATCGAAAATTAGCCATGGTGATTCTGAAGTTGAAGAAATCGTTTCCTCTATTTTAGAAAATTTTGAAATTAATAGAGTTACTATTGGTGAAGAGATTATAAATTATACGAAACTCAATAATAGTATGAGTGTGTGCACCAATTCATATGTGAAGTTTATTGATGATATAATTTCAGGGGATTTATTTAACACTTTATTGGAGCTTGATCATTATTTTAACAGTTGCATTAGCGAGTACTCGGTGTTTTTTAAAGAAATTGAAAGAAGTACTGTGGATACATTTCTTGATTACAGCATCATTAATTATTTGAAAGTGTTCAACTAAATTTAAATCAAGTGAATTGTCTTGATAAAAATTCAAAAAATACATCATATCTTATTAGGGTTAACGAAATAAACAGAATTGCTTTGTTTTGAAAAGAAAAGAGGTAATTATTTGCATAAGTTAATGAGCTTATATTACAGCAGATGGTTTAATGTTGTTTTGTTTATTTTTTTCTTTTGTATACCGTTTATATTATACTGGAATCTATTCATATCTGATAAAGGCTTAGTCTCGGGAGATGGTGTCCAATATTACTCTTCAAAAGCCTTGATTAAATACTCCTTTAGCCAAGGGGAATTTCCGTTTTGGAACAAATTTCTAGCTAATGGAACTCCATATGCTGCAGATTTTACAAATCATTCTTTTTATCCATTTACTATCTTGCTATCATTGTTCCCCTTGAAAATCTTTATGTATTCGTTTTATGCAATTCACCTAGCGATAGGTGCTTTCTTTATGTATTTATTTATTAAAGAAATGGGCTGCGGTAAAGTGGCTGCTTTGTGTACAGCACTAATTTATCAACTATCCATCCATTTAGGAGGATATCGTAAGGAACACATCATGATAATAGCTACTATAATTTATTTGCCAGCAATTCTTTATTTCCTACAAAAATACATCAATACTAAAAGTATAAAATGGCTGTTGTTTTCATCTGTAGCAATGGCATTTCAATTTTATGTTGCTTTTATACAAGATGTTGTCTATACAGATATTATAGCAGGTATATTTTTATTTATTTTAGGTATTAAAAATAAAATGAAGATTAAGAAATTGATAACCGCCGGGCTCGTTTGGACTGGAGCCTATTTCGGGTTAATTGCTTTTCAATTTTTACCTACTTTGCAGCTCGTTCGTGAGTATGGAGAAGACGGAGCTGCGTCTGCCACTCTAGAATATTTTCAGTCCTACTCGATTCATTTTTCAAAATTAGTTATGATGCTGTTTCCACGTATTTACGCTGGTGAGGTGTATCAACCGTTTGGTTCTCGTTATTCATCTGAGCTTGATATCGAGATTTTTTTGGGGTCAGTTGTATTTCTTGTTCTTTTATTTGGAGCCTTTCGATATTTTTCTGATTTTAGAGTGAAGATATCTCTTGGTATGATGTTGGGAGCATTTCTTTTTTCTGCTAGTGTTCATGTTCCGCTACTAAGTGAGTTACTTTATCGAATACCGGGAATAAACGGTTTCCGAGTTTTACCACGTGCGTTATTTGTTTTTATTTTCTTTGCTTTTGTATTGTTCGCGGTTACTCTATCTAAGTTGAGGATACCAGAACAGATGAGTAAGTTTTATCAATTCTCTAAATGGTTTATGTTGGGGCTCTGTACTTTTTTGGGGGTTGCCTTCTTTGCAAATGTAATCAATTTAATGTCAATTTCAAATTTCGAAAGTGCAAAGCCTATATACCAATACTTCAAAACTACATTTTTGCCAGGGTTAATTGTTCTGTTTCTAGTCATAATCATTTCATACTTGATTCAGAAAGGGAGTGGAAAATGGTCGAAAGCCCAATATGGAAAAGTATATGGATGTCTTGGAATTATTATTGTATTGATGACTTTTTTTGAAACATATACGTTTAGCACTGCTCTGTATTCTGGTAACCCAAAAAATATTGCTGATTATGGTTTGAATGATGATGCTAGCAAGTTTATCTCTGAAAATATCGGTGATTCTAAGGTGTGGGATGCTTCAAGTGTACAAAGTAATACTATAGATATGAGTACGAGTTTAACTAAGGGTTTTTCTACTATTAATGCTTTCATTACTTTTAATAACCCTAGGATATACAAACTCCTTTCAAATGATAGCAGTCAAGTCCCAATTAATAATTCTGGGCTTCTAAGAAATTTTCAAAATTCTAAAAGCTCTATGGTTGAGCAGAATGACTTATTAAGTATGCTGGGAATAAAATACATTATTAGTGATGATAATCCGATAAGTGGAGAAGCGGCTTTAAAAGAAACTATCCAAGAAGGTAAAACTATCTTTAGAGAAAATAGTATTGAAATTCCGGACTCAAAAGGCGAATTATTTGTATATTCCCAACCAGCCGAAATTAAACCAAACACCTTCTATAAAATACATTTTGATATAGATTCGACTGAAAATCAGAGTTTATTTTATGTGGATTTTTATGGAGGAGAAAATTATGATTCGGACGAACAACAAAAAATGTTTAATGTTCAATCTGGTGTCTCAGAATATTCTGCTGTGCTTTACTCAGGAGACACTACTGGCATAGAACATATTAATTTGAGAATAATTTCTATGCCTACCTCAAAAATGAAAGTAACTAAGTTCAGTTTAGCTGAAATTCCAATGCAAATTCAAAAAAATGTATATAAATCTGTTTTTGTAGAGGGATCGAACCATATTTATGAGAATACTAATGCTAAAGATATACTGTTCGTTCCTCAAAAGATACAAAATATCAAAAATATGGAGGATATTTATCGGAATCAATATGAATATGATTTACTCAACGTAAGTTATATAGAGAATTTTAAGAATATGAATCTGATAGATGCGAATACAACTATTAGAGAAAAGAATTTCAAGAATAATAGTATCACTGCAACTGTACATTCTGATAAACCTTCATTTGTTAATTTTTCTCAGAATTATTATCCAGGATGGAGAGCGAAAGTTAATGGCAAGGAAACGCCGATATATGTGGTTAATGGTCTAATTCAAGGAATAGAAGTACCAAAAGGTGACTCTGAGATTGAAATTTACTTTTATCCGAAAATATTCTATGTGGGAGCATTTATTACTTTACTGACATTAGCAATAATGGCTTATCTCTTTATAAAAGAGAGACGAAGACTTTCATCATAAAGTGTGACTCCTTCGGTAAATTTTTTTTATTCTTGCATCAGCTAGATATTAATTTACTAGCCATCACGAAAGAACTGTTAGGCATCATTCGATTAATTGTAATAAACTAAAGCGCATCGAATTATGGAAAAAACGATCTTATAGGCTTAAGAAGGAGAGGGTAAGGTTTCTGTCTGTAAACCGCGATTCTCATGACTAATTTTCCCTTACACACTATCTATTGCAAATGTACTCGATATAGCAATTTTTAGTATCTCACAGGGAACTCTTTTGAATGTTCTTACTCTCTCAGGGATTTAAGCTGAATTTCAGATGAACAAGTTGAGTTATGATGTTATTTCGTATATTTTATTATCACTTCCAGTTGGCCTATATGTAAATTATCTTTATTACATTTTCAAATACTAATTTAATTCGGAGTGGATACGTATGTCAGCTAGTTATAGCAGGATTGAAGAGATAAGCGAGTTCGGTGATGAAAGAGGATTTTTAGCTGTTTTAGAAAATAACAGGGTATTGCCATTTGAGATTAATCGAGTGTTTTATATTTATAAAACATTACCTGGGGTACGAAGAGGATTTCATGCACACTATAAAACCAGACAGGCGTTGGTATGTGTATCAGGCTCATGTAAAGTATACTTGGATAATTCAATTAGAAAAACAGATATATTGTTGGACTCCCCTACCAAGATCCTCATACTTGAACCTAATGACTGGCATGAAATGTATGATTTTTCAACAGATTGTGTACTTTTAGTTCTGGCTTCACATTTGTATGATTCTGAAGATTACATTCGAGATTATGATCGTTTTTTGGAGGTATACGGCGGTGAGTAAATATTTCGTTCATTCCCAAGCCATTGTAGAAACAAGTGATATAGGAGATGATTCTCGTATATGGGCGTTTGCTCACATTTTGCCAAAAGCAAAGATTGGATCTAATTGTAATATCAATGATCATACATTTATTGAAAATGACGTGATTTTAGGTAATAATGTCACAGTAAAATCAGGAGTCTATATTTGGGATGGAGTCCATGTACACGACAATGTATTTATCGGTCCTAATGTAACCTTTACTAATGATCTTAGACCACGATCAAAACAGTACCCACCCGAATTCCTCAAAACTATTCTTGAGGAGTATGCATCAATAGGTGCAAATGCAACTATAGTGGCTGGAAATACGATTGGTAAGTATGCTATGGTCGGAGCAGGTTCTGTAGTTACCAAGAATATTCCTAATAATACATTGTGGTATGGGAACCCAGCGCGGTTAAGTGGTTATATTTGTAACTGTGGGGAGAAATTGAACGAAACTCTGGATTGTCCCGAGTGTGGAAAGCATTACGGTTTAGAAGATAGCCTAATTGTAGAGATTTAATACTTTATGGGAAATAGGTGAGTGACAGTGATTCCTTTTTTGGATCTCAAAAAAATTAATTTGCGCCATGAACATGCCATTATGAATGGATTACACAATGTTCTGCATTCAGGATGGTACATTTTGGGAAGCAATGTAAAAGCTTTCGAGGATGAGTTTGCTTCATATTGTGGTACGCAATATTGTGTGGGTGTTGCTAATGGGTTGGATGCACTTGAACTTATTATTCGTGGTTATGATATCGGCCCAGGTGATGAAGTAATAGTGCCATCCAATACTTATATTGCTTCGATACTATCAATTTCTGCTAATGGAGCTACCCCTGTATTAGTTGAGCCGGATTTGCTAACTTATAATTTGGATCCAGCCAAACTAGAAGAACATATCACTCCTAGAACAAAAGCAATATTAGTAGTTCATTTGTATGGGCAATCTTGTGATATGCATCCTATTCGAGAGATTGCTAATCGTTATGACTTGAGAATTATAGAAGACTGTGCTCAAGCTCATGGAGCACTATATGATGACAAACGCGTGGGGAATTTGGGTGATGCCGCTGCATTCAGTTTTTATCCCGGGAAAAATCTGGGTGCAATTGGGGATGGTGGAGCAATTACAACAAATGACGAGTTTTTGTATACTAAACTTTGTGCTCTTCGAAATTACGGTTCACAAAAAAAATATGAAAATTCATTCAAGGGCTACAATAGCAGGTTAGATGAAATCCAGGCTCCCATACTAAGTGAAAAATTAAATTGGCTTGATCAGGATAATGAGCGTAGAAGAGAAATATCATCATGTTACTTAAGTAACATTACCAATCCATATATAACATTACCAATTGTACAGAGCGAGCCAGAATCACATGTGTGGCACCTTTTTGTGATTCGCGTAGAAAATCGGACCCATTTTATTGATTATATGAGCAGTAATAATGTACAGACTATGATTCATTATCCTATTCCACCTCATAAACAGGAAGCCTATAAGGAATGGAATGAACATATTTTTCCAATATCTGAGAAGATTCATGCTGAAGTAGTCAGCCTGCCCATAAGTCCAGTCATGGAAATGGAAGAGGTCATGAGAGTTGTGGAGGTTGTAAATGAGTACAGAACGAATTAAATTTTCTATTGTGGTGCCCATTTACTATAATGAGTTAAATATTCCGTATACCGTTCCACGGTTGCAAAAATTACAAAATCTTATGCCTGAGTGTGATTTTGAATTCGTGTTTGTTGACGATGGGTCCAAAGACAGATCTCTAGAGTTACTGCTCGAAGCCAGAGATCAAGATTCACGTATTAAAGTAATCAAGCTGAGCCGGAACTTTGGCTCTATGTCAGCAATCCAAGCTGGATTAGGACATACAACTGGAAATTGTGTTGGCATAATTGCTGCTGATTTACAGGATCCACCTGAAATGTTCAAGCAAATGCTGGAACACTGGAAAATGGGTAAGAAGGTTGTACTTGGTACCAGAGCGGATCGTGAAGAATCTTTTTCCCAAAAGTTATTCTCTAATACGTATTATTACTTGTTGGAGAAGCTAGCGTTAAAGAATTATCCGAAAGGTGGGTTCGACTTTTTACTTATTGATCAGCAGGTTGCTCAGGAAGTTATTCATATTCAGGAAAAAAACACAAATATTATGAGTTTGATTTTTTGGCTTGGACACGATCAAATCCAAATTCCTTATGTCAGACAAGAAAGAAAGCTGGGAAAGTCAAGATGGACACTTTCCAAAAAAATTAAACTATTTGTGGATTCGTTTGTAAGTTTTTCCTATGCTCCAATCCGATTTATGTCGTTTATTGGATTTTTTACTGCTGTACTTAGCATCTTATACGGAGCTTTTGTAGTAATAAGTACATTGTTTGGAATTATTGAATTACAAGGATGGACTACGATTATTGCTTTAATAACATTTTTGCTAGGTGTAATAATGGTTATGCTGGGAATAATTGGAGAATATCTTTGGAGGATACTAGATGAAAGTAGGGAAAGACCTTCCTATGTTATTGACCAAACGTTTAAATAAGGAATTTTTGAAATTTTTGATCAGTGGAGGAATAAATACGCTGGCTACATACCTGATGTATTTATTTTTGTTGCTGTTCTACAATTATTCTTTATCGTACTCTGTATCTTATATTGCGGGTATTTTCCTATCTTATTATCTCAATTCGGTATTTGTATTTAAAGAGAAGATATCATTTCGAAAATTTCTTAAATTTCCAATTGTTTATTTGGTGCAATATCTAGTTAACATGCTGTTGCTATATGTTTTAGTCGAGCATGCTCAATTTTATGTTCAATTAGTGCCCTTGGTTGCAATGATAATAACAGTTCCGATCACCTTTTTTTTATCTAAAATAATTATAAAAAGAAAATAAATGGAGGTATTGCTCATGAAAGGAATAATTCTTGCTGGGGGTACTGGCTCTCGATTGTATCCCTTAACTAAGGTCACCAACAAACACCTTCTTCCTGTGGGGAAGTATCCTATGATATTTTATTCCGTATATAAACTTAAGCAGGCGGGGATCGAGGACATTCTGATTGTTACAGGTAAAGACCATATGGGAGATGTTGTAAACCTTCTTGGTAGTGGTAGTGATATGGGTGTCACTTTTACATACAAGGTGCAGGATGAGGCGGGTGGAATAGCTCAGGCTCTTGATCTCGCTGAACATTTTGTGGGTGACGATAAAATGGTGGTCATCTTAGGTGATAATGTTTTTGTAGATGATATATCCTCATATGTAGAAAATTTTAAAAAGCAGCAGAACGGAGCAAAAATTATTATTCAGGAAACACCTGATCCTGAGCGATTCGGTGTTCCCGAGATTCAAGACGGGCAAATTGTCTCAATTGAAGAAAAACCTAAATTTCCGAAGTCGAATTTTGCAGTGACAGGTATTTATATGTATGACAATAATGTATTTGAAATAATAAAAAAATTAAAACCTTCTAAGCGCGGTGAATTAGAAATTACTGATGTCAATAATGCATATATTGAACGTAAGGCTCTTACTTTTGATATATTACAAGGATGGTGGACCGATGCTGGTACACACGCCTCATTGGCTCGTGCTAATGAACTGGCTCGAGATATTGTCTTTGGTGAAGAGTTTGGTAAGCCTAAGCTATAAAGGGAGGTTTACGCTTTATGAGAAAAACTCCTCTAAAGTTGGAAGGTTCACTTTTGCTTGAGCCTATGGTTCATGAAGATCATCGAGGTTTTTTTATGGAGAGTTACAACGTTGCAGTTTTAAAGAAAAATGGGATTAGTAAGGAATTTATTCAAGATAGTCAATCCTTTTCTAGGGAAACTGGAGTATTACGTGGTTTACACTATCAATTAAATCCCAAGGCACAGACAAAGTTAATTCGAGTAATATCTGGGGCAATTTATGATGTGATTTTAGATATTCGCCATAACTCGCCGACTTTCGGTCAGTGGATTGGAGTCATTCTCAGCGAATATAACCATCGTCAACTCCTGATTCCTCAGGGTTTTGCTCATGGTTTTTGCACACTTGTTCCAAACACTAAAGTCCTCTATAAAGTAGACGAATACTATTCCCCGGAGAACGACCGAGGCATATTATGGAGTGACCCGGCACTTGGAATTGATTGGCCTACATCGAATCCGGTCTTGTCCGATAAGGACCAAAGGCACCCTATGCTGAAGGATGCGGAGATCAATTTCAATTTTGAAGTGAAGTAATTAGGAGGTTTCCAACAGATGAAACTGCTCGTTACCGGCGGTGCCGGATTTATCGGAAGTAACTTTGTCATGTATATGCTTGAGCGGTACCCAGACTATGAAATTATCAACGCAGATACACTCACATATGCGGGCAATCTGGAGAACTTAAAACCACTTGAAGGCAACAAACGCCATACCTTTGTTAAAGCAGATATCACTGACGCCAAGGAGATGGACCGCCTGATCGGTCAGGGCGTGGATGTGGTTGTTAACTTTGCAGCTGAGTCTCATGTGGATCGCAGTATTCTGGAACCGGATGTGTTTGTAAGAACAAACGTCAACGGTACTCAGGTATTACTGGATGCCGCCAAAAAGCACAATATCACTAAGTTTGTTCAAGTTTCAACAGATGAGGTGTACGGCTCTCTTGGACCTACAGGATTGTTTACAGAAGATACGCCTCTACAGCCTAACAGCCCATATTCAGCCTCCAAGGCAGGAGGAGATTTGCTGGTACGCGCTTATCATGAAACCTTTGGTCTTCCTGTGAATATTACACGCTGTTCTAACAACTATGGTCCACTCCAGTTCCCGGAAAAGCTTATCCCACTCATGATCTCACGTGCGTTGAATGATGAGGCTCTACCAGTATACGGTGACGGGTTGAACATTCGTGATTGGCTCTATGTAGAGGACCACTGCAGCGCAATTGATCTTGTTATTCATAAGGGACGTAATGGTGAGGTGTACAATATCGGTGGCAATAATGAGCGAACGAACGTACACATTGTCCAAACCATCTTGGAGCAACTGGGCAAACCTGAATCTCTGATCCAATATGTACAGGACCGTCCTGGACATGATCGCAGATATGGCATTGATCCGACTAAAACAATGACTGAACTTGGCTGGAAGCCCAAACATAATTTTGAGACAGGAATTAAGGAAACGATACAGTGGTATCTCGATAATAAGGAATGGTGGACTCGTATTCAATCGGGCGCTTATCAGGATTACTACGAAAAACAATACGGTTCTCGTTTGGGAGACGCCAAGGCATGAAGGTTCTGGTAACGGGAGCAAGCGGACAGCTCGGACGCGATGTGGTGCTTCTTTTGGAAAAAGTGGGGCATGATGTTCTAGCATGTGATCGGGATCAGATGGATATTACGAATCAGGTACAGTGTAATGATGTCATATTGTCATATGTGCCTGAGGTCATCATTCATTGTGCGGCTTATACAGCTGTAGATTTAGCCGAGACGGATATTGATGGAGCGTATAAGGTGAATGCGGTGGGAACGCGCAATGTTGCTGTAGCGGCAGAGAGAATCGGAGCTAAACTGATTTATATTAGTACGGACTATGTCTTCGATGGCCATTCCACTAACCCCTATCAGGAATATGATGACACGAATCCGCAAAGTGTGTACGGCAAATCCAAGCGAGCTGGAGAGTGGCTGGTACAATCTTTGTCCTCCAGATGGTTCGTTGTACGAACGTCTTGGGTATACGGAATTCACGGGAATAATTTTGTCAAAACGATGTTGAAGCTGGGCCAGGAAAAACCAAAATTGCAGGTTGTTCATGATCAAAAAGGATCGCCTACGTATACGGTAGACTTGGCAGGATTCCTTATGGAACTCATGGCAACAGAAATGTATGGAATATACCATGCCTCCAATAGTGGTACCTGCACATGGTATGAATTTACTCAGGCTATATTTGAAGAGGCTCAAACCACCGGAGGGGTATCCATTCAAGCAAAATTGGAACCTTGCACAACCGAACAGTTTCCAAGACCGGCTCCTAGGCCTGTCAATTCAGTGATGGACCACATGTCCATTCGGACAAATGGCTTGACGGATCTCCGCCCATGGCGGGACGGACTAAAAGATTTTATTTTTTTCTTGTCGGAAACTAAATGATTTTAACATCCTTTTAGGTAACTCTCGCTCTGGTATTTCTGGGCGGGGGTTTTCGTATATAATGTATAAAAGTCAGATCTTGAGGTGAAACGTGAATAAACCTAAAGTTTGTATCATGCTTTCTACATATAACGGAGCAAAGTACATTGATGAACAACTCGAAAGCCTTCTTGCACAGAGTCAGGTAGATCTCCACATTCATATCAGGGATGATGGTTCTTCCGATGAAACTGTCCAGAAGGTTCGTGGGTATGCCAAGGCATATCCGGATCTAATTCGTATGATTGAAGGGGAAAATGTAGGCGTAATCGGAAGTTTTTTTGAATTAATGCGACAAACTCAGCCTATATACGACTTTTATGCTTTTTGTGATCAAGATGATGTGTGGCTACCGCATAAACTGATTAGAGCTGTAGAGAAATTGCAATCCAGACCATCAGACGTAGCGTTGATGTATTGTTCTTCTACACAGATGGTAGATCAGGATTTAAACCATCTGAACGTATGGCCGCATCTGCCTCCAAAGCCGCTCAGTATGCATAATGCTCTGGTAGAAAACTGTTGTGTTGGTTGTACCATGGTCTTGAACCCAGTCACATTCGAGCAGATCAGGGCGAATGCCCCGTCTGATCTAACCCACATCATTATGCATGATTGGTGGGTATATCTTTTTGTTAGCACCTTTGGTGAAGTGATATTTGATGAAGAACCAACCATTTTGTATCGGCAACATCAAGGGAATGTTCTTGGCGGGAGCAATGATAAGTGGTTCATAAAATGGAAGAACAGGTGGAATCGTTTCGTGAAT
The DNA here is from genome assembly GCF_002803315.1 of Paenibacillus sp. GM1FR. Lineage (NCBI taxonomy): Bacteria > Bacillati > Bacillota > Bacilli > Caryophanales > Paenibacillaceae > Paenibacillus > Paenibacillus sp. GM1FR. Next base: position 575,450 of record NZ_MKZL01000022.1, read on the forward strand.
GGAAAGAATCATTCAATTTTGAGTAAACAAGCGAGATTGTTCTTGGAAATTTATAGAGATAAGTTACCTTCGCATCAGCAAAAGAACTTGCAACATTTTTTAAACCAACTGGATTGCAATGCGGTTAAAAGAATTGGTTATGCGGTAAAAATGCCTTTTTACCGTCAGGCATTTTTAGATGACGTTGTTCTTAAGCTTATATACGTGTTGAGGAAAATATAAATCGAGATATTGCCTTGGATTCCACTCATCCGCCCATAATATGCTATACTTTCAATAGTTAAACATAGAGATAAAGTCAGGAGTTTTTAAAATGCTTCAATCAACAGATACTCCTTTGCGGGAGGCATCAAAAATGTATAATACGTACCTCCTTGACGTCAGCATCATCATCGTCAACTTCAATACACGCCAGCTAACACTGGACTGTCTGGCATCGGTGTATGCATCCCAAACCTCTTACCAATACGAGGTTATTGTCATAGATAATGCATCTCATGATGGTTCGGTGGAAGCGATTCGTGAGGTGTACCCGGACGTCCAACTTATAGCTAATCAAAACAACACAGGTTTCGCCGTAGCCAATAATCAAGGAATGGAAGTAGCCAAAGGACGCTATATCCTCCTCCTCAATTCTGACACGGTTGTCCAGCCAGATACACTCCACACTATGATCTATTTCATGGATCGCCATCCTGAGATGGGCGCATCTGGCTGTAAGGTGATTCTTCCTGATGGCTCCTTGGATAAGGCGTGTAAGCGTGGATTTCCTACACCATCGGCATCATTTTATTATGCATTCGGTATTTCTCGTCTTTTCCCGGATCGGCCAAAATTCAATCAATACCAACTGGGACATCTTAGTCCTGATGATGAATATCCCGTAGACTGTCTAGTCGGTGCATTTATGCTTGTACGTCGAGAGACAATTGACCAGGTTGGCGGGTTGGATGAGACGTTCTTTATGTACGGAGAAGATATTGACTGGTGTTATCGCATCAAAGAGGCGGGATGGGGCATTTTTTATTATCCGCGTACATATATTGTGCACTACAAGGGCGGCAGTGCCCGTCGTAAACCTTTGAAAATAACGTATGAGTTTCATAGAGCGATGTGGGTGTTCCACCGTAAACACTACGCGAAGAAGTACAATATACTCACGAATACAGCTGTGTGGATGGGTATTTCACTCAAGTTCACGCTATCTTTACTACGCAGCAAGTTGTCTCCTCCTTCCCGTCAAGGGCAGACAGCAGCCCGCATGAGAGCGGAGAATGAAGCATCTTCCGAGGTGAACTCATGATTCGGCGTAATCAACGATTTCTAACCCAATTGTATATTGCGGCTGATTTTGGTGTAATCCAGCTTTCATTTTTGCTGGCCTGGTGGCTGAAATTTGAGAGTGACCTGTTAACGAACCAAAATCCACTACCTATAGAGAAATATATGATGTGGAGCTTGGTTTACGCGGCTCTTGCTATCATCACAGGACTGATGTCCTCTCTGTATATAGCCAAGCGAAAAAAACGATTTGTAGACGAACTTTGGAGAATCCTCCAATCTCATGGCATAGCCTTCTTCATGTTGCTGAGCCTGATGTTCTTTTTCAAGGAAGTAAACATCTCTCGTGCATATCTCGCCATGTATATGATTGGCAATGTAGCATTCACACTCTTCTATCGTTATATAGTGAAATTACAACTGAAACGCTTGCGCAAAAAAGGCTTCAATCGTCAGTTTGTGCTCATCCTTGGTGCTGGATCACTAGGCAAGCGTTTCTATGACAACCTTAAAAATTATCCCGAACTTGGATATGAAGTAACTGGATTTATGGATGATTATCGTCACTGGGATGAGAGTGAACAGAAAAGATACAAACCTATCCTTGGGCGAATCGACGAACTGGAAGAGTTCTTGTCTACACATCTTGTTGATGAAGTCATTCTGGCATTACCTCTGGATGCTCACGACAAGTATTCTCATATTATCAATGTGTGTGAGAAGGCAGGAGTTCGGACACTAATCATTCCTGATTTCTTTGATTACTTGCCAGCACGGCCGCATTTCGATAACTTTGCGGGTATGCCCATGATTAACGTTCGCGACATTCCACTGGATATTGCTTTTAATCGTCTGATGAAGCGAACCTTTGACATTGTTTTCTCGCTAGCAGCCATTCTGTTAACTTCTCCGATAATGCTCGTTGTCGTGGTAGGAGTAAGATTGACTTCTGCAGGACCAGTCATCTTTAAACAAGAGCGAGTAGGACTTAACCGACGTAACTTCATGATGTATAAATTCCGTTCTATGAAAGTCATTCCTGAGGGTGTGGTAGATACCGGTTGGTCTACCCAAAATGATCCTCGTCGAACGGCTTTTGGCACTTTTATTAGACGCACAAGCCTAGATGAGTTACCTCAATTTTTCAACGTCTTGCTTGGTCATATGAGTGTAGTTGGCCCTAGGCCAGAACGTCCTTACTATGTGAATCAATTCCGAGACGAAATACCGAAATATATGATCAAACACCATGTCCGGCCAGGAATTACAGGATTGGCACAGAGCAAGGGATTACGAGGAGATACCTCAATTGAGGATCGAATTGAACAAGATATCTTTTACATTGAAAACTGGTCATTATTATTTGATATTAAAATCATATGGGAGACTATTCGCAAAGGCCTCAAAAATGCTTATTAATATTTGAACACGATATAGGTATAGAATTTCATCCCACCATTTAACAGCCGCCTCGGGCGGCTATTTTGTTTTGCCCCTCATCAATTCGGGTAGTTAGCTAACAAAAAGGTACTGAGGATGTGAAAGCTATATGAAACGCATTGCCGCCGTGTTAATACTACTGATCGTTACCGTGGGCACACTCTTTTTCGCCTACGAAAGCGAGAGTGAGGAACAACGGGACGGATTTACCGCCTATAGATTAATCGCCCATGCGATGGGCAGCATTCGTGATCAACCATATACCAACGCCTATGAAGCGATGATTGCCAATTACGAGAAAGGCACACGTGTATTTGAAATCGACTTTATGTTAACATCGGATCGCAAAGCCGTAGCCAGACATGAATGGACCGCTAATATGAGCAAAATGCTAGGACAAGACGAAGAGCTTCCGGAGGATAAACAAGCCGGGGCACTGACACATGATGAATTTATGAATACGCCTATTTTAGGCATGTATCAACCCATGGATGCCGATGGCATTATAGATGTACTGGCTCAGTACCCGGATATGTATATCGTAACCGACACCAAGGAACAGAAGGATGAGGATATACAGCAGGTGTTAAGATCCCTCGTGGATGCAGCCAAAGAACATGATCCATCCGTGCTGGATCGAGTGGTTGTACAGATCTATAACGAACAGATGCTTGAAACGGTGAAAGAAGTCTATGCATTCCCTTCCATTATCTATACGTTATATGCCACACAGGATACAGAAGCTCAGGTTGTTGATTTTGTGCAAAAGAATGATATTGATGCCGTGACTATGCCGGAATATAAAGTAAACCAGAATTTCGTCGCCAAGCTGAATAGTGCAGGCTCAGTCACCTACGTGCACACCATCAACGACACTGAACAGGTGGCTAACTATGAGAAGTGGGGCGTGTACGGAGTATACTCAGACGTGCTGACGGAGCAGGAACTGGATGAGATGAATACACGTTTTGCCTGGAAACCGTAAAATTCGTATTTTTCTGTTCCCCTTTTTATACGAACATTGACACTCGCTGCCTGCTGACTTAGACTTAGTTTACTAGCTTTCTAGGATGCAGAAGAACCTCTGGAGGAATGTTCGTTGATAGACATGATTAAGCAGTGGAGACATGTATTTAAGCTTGACCCAGACCGGGAAATTACGGACGAAGAACTCGATCTGGTCTGTATGTCGGGGACCGATGCAATTATCGTTGGCGGATCTTCGGGGATTACCTATGATAACACGGTAGACCTGATGTCCCGTGTGCGTCGTTATGAGTTGCCATGTGTGCTTGAAGTATCCGATCTGGAGGCTGTTGTTCCCGGGTTTGACGGATATCTGATCCCGATGGTCCTAAATGCAACGGACAGCAAATGGATGATTGGGCACCACCAGCAGGCCATAGAGCGTTACGGTTATCTCATCCCATGGGATCTGCTGATTGCCGAGGGTTATATTGTGCTCAATGCAAACTCCACGGTAGCGCGGTTGACTGGTGCAGATACGGATCTGACGACAGGAGCTGCGGTGGCATACGCCCAGGCTGCGGAGCGTCTGCTCAATCTTCCAATTGTATACATGGAGTACAGCGGAACGTTCGGAGATATGGAGCTTGTTGGTGAGACACACAGACAATTGGATCGGGCACACCTTATCTACGGCGGCGGAATTGATGATCCGGAGAAAGCCACGCAAGCTGCCCAGGTGGCAGACACCATCGTGGTAGGTAACATTGTGTACAGCGATTTGAATAAGGCACTTGAGACGGTGTTGGCTGTAAAAGGAACCATTTAATCGGTTTAGTTTACCATTCCCCCATTTTCCCCTTATGATCTGTTAAAATAGAACTTTGCCCTTACTAATTAAAGAAGTTATATGACCGTAATGTCGTTTACACGAGAACGAAGAGGAAAGAAGTGAGCTGGAGAAACGAAGTGCTCGTTAAAAGCTTTCTGTAAGAAAGCTAAATCCTAAGCATACTTCTATTACCTGATATTGTTCTTTTTTTACTAAGAAATTCGTATACAGGGACTATGTTTACACGAGAACGAAGAGGACAGAAATAAGCTGGAGAAGCGGAGCGTTCGCCTTTATTACCGAATTTTTACCTTTGAAAAGTAGATCGAAAAATCCGGGAATAACAGCGATCGGAAGATTATTCTGTCATCGTAGTGATGAGTGTAACCGATAGCTCACTTATACCGACCAACCAACGAAAGGAGCATGCATGCATGCAACCTGTAAATATACATGATGCCGTTGCACGGCTTAACACCCCTCAACGGCAAGCCGTCGAGGCGACGGATGGCCCGCTGCTGATTATGGCCGGAGCGGGCTCCGGCAAGACCAGGGTGCTGACACACCGGATTGCCTACCTTATTGCAACACGGAAGGCACCCCCGTGGGGCATTTTAGCGATTACCTTTACGAACAAAGCTGCTCGTGAGATGCAGGACCGGGTTTCCCAACTCGTAGGTGGCTCCCAGGGCCGCGACATTTGGGTATCCACATTCCACTCCATGTGCGTGCGTATTTTGCGCCGTGATATTGAACGTATTGGCTTTACTTCCAACTTCAGTATTTTGGACTCATCGGACCAATTATCTGTTATTCGCAGCTGTATGAAAGACCAGAATATCGACACCAAGAAATTTGAACCTAAAGCAGTTCAATCGATGATGAGCACGGCCAAGAATGAACTGATTAGTCCGGAGCAATATGAGAAGCAGGCAGGAGATTATTTCGAGGGTATTGTAGCGAAGATATATAAGATGTATCAGAAAAAGTTAAGAGCCAACAACTCACTTGATTTCGACGATCTCATTATGCACACTATTCAACTGTTCAAGGAAGTGCCGGAAGTTCTCGACTTTTACCAAAAGAAATTCCAGTACATTCACGTGGACGAGTATCAGGATACGAACCGTGCACAGTACATGCTGTGTCGCATGCTCGCTGACAGCCACCACCACATCTGCGTTGTAGGGGATAGTGACCAGTCGATCTATCGCTGGCGCGGGGCGGATATCAGCAATATCCTGAACTTTGAGAAAGATTACCCTGAAGCAAACACGATTTTGCTGGAGCAGAACTATCGTTCAACTTCCAATATCCTGAATGCAGCGAATGAAGTGATCGGCCTGAATACAGGGCGTAAACCGAAGAAACTGTGGACGGATAAAGAGGGTGGTTCGAAGATCAAGGTGTACCGTGCGGATTCCGAGCATGATGAGGGGTATTTTGTTACCTCTGAGATTAGTAAAAATGTGAAGAACGGCAAATCCTATCAGAACCATGCCATTTTATACCGTACCAACGCTCAGTCCCGGGTTATAGAGGAAATTCTGATCAAGTCTGATATTCCGTATCAGATTGTCGGCGGCATCAAGTTCTATGATCGTAAAGAGATCAAGGACATTCTGGCGTATCTGCGCCTGTTATCCAACCCCGACGATGATATCAGTCTTACACGGATCATTAATGTACCGAAACGTAGCATTGGTGATACAACGGTAGCTAAGCTTGCGGCTGCGGCAGGAGAGCGTGGAATTTCTATTTTCCGTGTACTTCAGGTCGTAGATGATCTTGGTTTTGCTGGTCGTACGCGGAATGCGCTGGTGGAGTTCTATGACATGATCGCTGCGTTGCATCAGATGGTAGAGTATCTGTCTGTAACTGAACTGACCGAGAAGATTCTTGAGATGAGCCAATACCGTCTTGAGATGCAAAATGAAAACACACTCGAATCCCGTGCACGGTTGGAGAACATTGAAGAGTTCCTGTCGGTAACGATGGAATTTGAGAAAAATAATGAAGACAAAACGCTCGTGTCGTTCCTCACCGATCTTGCATTGATTGCTGACATCGACAGCATGAACGATGATGAAGAGGATCAGAGCGACGCTGTTACCCTGATGACCATGCACAGCGCCAAAGGTCTGGAGTTCCCGGTTGTCTTTATCGTAGGTATGGAGGAAGGAGTCTTCCCGCATAGCCGTGCCTTTATGGACAATGAAGAATTGGAAGAAGAACGCCGACTTGCTTATGTAGGAATCACCCGTGCGGAAGAGCAACTGTTCCTGTCCTGTGCCCAGATGCGGACCTTGTTTGGACGTACAACAGCGAACCCGCCTTCCCGCTTCCTGGATGAAATTCCGGATGAGCTGAAGGAAGACACCTCCATGGCTCGTGATCGTTACCGCCGTGGCAGTAGCGGAGGAGGCTCATATGGTGGACGCGGACTAGGTTCCAGTGGAGGAAGTAACTTCGGTGGTGGCACCAAGCTGTTCGATCACCAAAGTAAAAGCGGTTCATCTGCTACCTCATCCACGCCAACTTCGCGTGTGACCACAAGTGTCTCCCGCCCAACATATTCTACGCCATCATCTGCTTCCAAGCCGGTAGCTTCTGATGGTGAAGCAGGATTCAAGGCAGGAGATAAAGTGCAGCATGGCAAATGGGGGACAGGCACCATTGTTGCGGTCAAAGGGACAGGTAATGATACCGAACTGCAGATTGCCTTCCCGGCTCCGGTGGGTGTGAAACGTTTGCTTGCCGGATTTGCCCCAATTACAAAAGTAGAATAAGAACGAAACCTCCTTTTGCACGATAACAGAGAGTACAGAAATAAATTGAAGAAGCAAGACGTTCGCCTTTATCCCCGGTCTTCCACCTTTTAAAATGGATTAAAAGAAGTCCGGGGATAACAGCGATCAGAAAGTTATTCTGTTATCGGAGTTCACGTGCAATAGGAGTGTTCGTTCTACATAGATCAAATTAACGGAGGGATGGCCCTGTATGGACCCGATGCACCGGATGGAGCAACTCGTTACCGAGCTGAACCAGCATAATTATCAGTACTACACGATGGATCAGCCACAGATCAGCGATAAGGAGTATGATCTTCTGTACGATGAACTGGTTACGCTGGAACAGGAAAGCGGCATGGTTCTGCCTGATTCTCCAACACAGCGTGTGGGCGGCGAACTGCTCAAGGGGTTTACCCCACATCGCCACTTATCCTCCTTATGGAGTCTGGACAAAGCACAGAATATTGAGCAGCTGCGCAGCTGGAATACCCGTGTACTGAAACTGATTAACGACTATAACAGTAAAAATCCCGATAGGCCTTTACCGGAACCAGGTTATGTCATTGAGTTGAAGTTTGACGGATTGACGCTGAACCTGACGTACACCAACGGTGAGTTGGTACAAGCCTCTACGCGAGGGAACGGTACCGTAGGTGAAGGTATTTTGGCACAGGTGAGAACGATCCGATCCGTTCCGCTCAAAATTCCTTACACAAGCGGTACGATTGAAGTACAGGGTGAAGGCATCATGAATCTGTCTGTCTTGGACCGATACAATGAGACAGCGGCAGAGCCGCTCAAGAATGCGCGTAATGCAGCAGCAGGAGCGCTGCGTAACTTGAATCCGAAGGCGACGGCTGAGCGTCGGTTGAATGCTTACTTTTATAACGTAGGTTATTCGGATGACATTCAGTTTGCCAATCATCAGCAGATGATGGACTTCCTGCGTGAGAACCGATTCAAAGTTAATCCATCCATCACGTATTTCCATGAGTTTGATGATGTGATGGAACAACTGGCCGCGATTCAGGAGAACCGAGGGCAGCTAGACTATCTGATCGATGGAGCTGTTATCAAAATTACGGACATGCGCACCCGCGAAGTGTTGGGTTATACCGATAAGTTCCCTCGCTGGGCGGTGGCATATAAATTCGAGGCAGAAGAGACCACGACGGTTCTTAACGCTGTGGTATGGAATGTGGGCCGTACTGGCAAAGTAACTCCGCTGGCACGCGTAGAACCGGTTGAACTTGCCGGGGTAACGGTACAGAACTGTACTCTGAACAATGTCGGCGATATTGAGCGCAAAAATCTGAAGTTTGCTCTGGGCACACGGGTCTTTATCCGTCGCTCCAACGACGTCATTCCTGAGATTCTGGGTAAAGTGACGGAGGAGAGTGATGGCGAGGAGATCGTCTTCCCTGAGCAGTGTCCTGCATGTGGATTCCCACTGGAGCAACGCGGAGCGCATCTGTTCTGCAACAATAGACTTGCGTGTAAACCACAAACGGTGGCACGTATTTCCCATTTTGCTTCCCGTGATGCTATGGACATCGAGACGTTCAGTGAGAAAACAGCGATTCAGTTGTATGATGAATTGAACGTACGTGAGCCTGCCGACCTGTATACGTTACAGTTTGATGATCTGGTGAAGCTGGAGCGGTTTGGGGAAAAGAAAGCGAACAACCTTATCGCTGCGCTTGAGCTTAGTAAAGATAGAGACTTGGCTTCCTTCTTATACTCACTGGGTATTCCGAACACAGGTAAATCGACAACGCGCATGCTCGCTGATCATTATCGAGATCTGCACGCCATTATGAATGCAACCGTGGAAGAACTGGTTGAACTACCCGACGTCGGTGGTATTGTGGCAGAGAGCATCGTAAACTTTTTTGCAGATCCGTTTACACAGGCTGCAATTGAGAAAATGCTCAACTTGGGTGTGAAAGCTCAGGCACCTGAGGCACCAGCCGTTGCTGTTGTGGAAGATTCCTTCTTCAGTGGTAAAACGGTCGTCTTGACCGGAACGCTGCATCAATTGACGCGGGAAGAGGCAACGCAAAGACTGGAAGCGCTCGGAGCGAAGGTGACTGGCAGTGTGTCGAAAAAGACAGATTTGGTTATTGCCGGAGAGAAGGCAGGTAGTAAACTAACCAAAGCTCATGATCTCGGTATTCCAACGATTGAGGATGAGGATGAACTTGTACGTCTTTTGAACCCACAGGGTTAAAGTGTAATCAGAGAGTTCATAATGAGGAAAAAGAAAAAGGCCCCCGAAGACACGAATATGTGATCGGGGGCTTTTGCTATTTATTGAATTATTTTTACAACGAATGAACGCTCACCAATTTTATCTTATCTGATCATGACCCACTTAAATTGTTAGGAATGCGTTGAGATGCGCCTGTAAGCCATGCATCCTTATCATATCCTCGTTCTTCCCAGTAACCAATATGTTCGCTGTCGATGAGTTCAATGCGATTCAACCATTTCACTGATTTATAGGCATACATCTGAGGAATGACGAGCCGTACCGGACCGCCAAGATCAGCAGGGATAGGTTTGCCATCATGCATGACAGCGACCATAATATCTTCCATTTGTGCTTGATCCATCGTAATGGCATCCGTATACACACCATCACCGGAATAAAACTTCACACTATGAGCTTCCGGTTTGACCCCGGCTTGTTTCAAAAGCTGTGCAAGAGAAATGCCTTCCCAGGTATTCTTATATACAGACCAGCCCGTTACACAGTGGAAATCACTAACCTGTACGGTACGCGCCAGCTTCACGAATTGTTCCCAGTTCCATACCTGTGCCCGTTCAACCAGTCCATCGATTCGGAAAGACCAGTTAGCATTGGAGAAGGACGGTATGGGCGTAACCGTATATACGCGGAAATGACCTTCAGCTCCGCCTCCAATGGGAGGTGAAGAGGCAGACAGCGGTTGTGGCAGAGGAACCATACGGTTAGGATCGTTCTCCAGCATGCTATCAATACTATTATCGATCTTGAGATTTCGTCCTACCCAGGATATAAAAGTAGGGCCAAGAGTCACGGCGAGACCAACCCCCACAGCAGAACGGATGAAAGCTCGTCGTGTATACAAAGGTTGAGGTCGCTCCTCTGATTTGAGGGGATCTCTCTCGGAACTGCGATCAAACTGAGAAGAAGATACAGCAGCCGGAGTTTCTTTTTCATCTGATATTGAATCAGATGGATCAGCTGTATTTTGAGTTCGTGTTGAAGTTGTAGTGGTTTTAACCGCACGACGTGCAGGATCCTTTAACCATTTGGTCCGAGTGATGGAGTGATAGATAATATAAGGTAGGCCCACCCAAGTCAGCAGGTCATGGATCAAAAGTGCAGCATTCGACCATCGAGGTCCAGCTAGCTTGAACTGCCATAATACAATACCCGAGAGTAGCCAGCCTACCAGCAGCGCAAGAACAAAGATGGTATTCACCCTTTGCCAAGGCCTATTACGAAGCTGTTTCCAGTGCTTTCCGGCCAAAATCAAGTAATATAATACGGGTGCCAGCATAGCTAGCCCAACGATGATATGTAGCCATTTTAACCAGACACGTCCAATTCCGAGTATCTCGCGCCAAAAGCCGCCTACCAGCATAAGACCTGTTATAGCAAGGATCACAACAATCCAGGCATTCCAAGCATGGATGGAAACCAACTTTTTGCCGTAACCTTTGCGTCTGTTCTTCAACCATTGCTTCAAGTGCGATCACCCCATATAGGTTAGTAATGAGTTTATTCAGAACTTTGATATGTAATAGCTAGCTGTGAATGGAGTACGTGATCTGTGTAAAGGTGCAATGCGAGATGGTTATACGATTGTTCATAGGCTACTTATGAAAGTAGTACACTTGACTGCTTAACCTTATCTCTATACCTATATACCTTATTATAGAGTTTTTGGATCACTTTCTTCAAACCAACAGAAGGGCAGGGATCGTTATCCCATCTTGGGTTCAGAGAATGTGCTAATCTGTCGAATACAGGTTGGAAACAAGACAGCGTAGATGAAGATATGATGATATCAAAAGGTTGATTAAAAATGCTTGCTAAATAAATCACTACGTGATATATTATTTCTTGTCGCTTCAAACGAATGATTGTCATAATCATTTGAAAGATGACGAAAACAAAGTGTTGACAGTAAGTTAGTTAACATGATATGATAAGATTCCTGTCCGGTTGACAAACATCAACATAAACGGACATACAAGTTCCTTGAAAACTGAACAAATGGATAGTAACTTTTGATTCACAATGAATCGTCAGATTCAAAATGAGCTTATCGCTCTTTTCAATACTTTATTGGAGAGTTTGATCCTGGCTCAGGACGAACGCTGGCGGCATGCCTAATACATGCAAGTCGAGCGGACTTGAAGAGAAGCTTGCTTCTCTGATAGTTAGCGGCGGACGGGTGAGTAACACGTAGGCAACCTGCCCTCAAGTTTGGGACAACTACCGGAAACGGTAGCTAATACCGAATAGTTGTTTTCTTCGCCTGAAGGAAACTGGAAAGACGGAGCAATCTGTCACTTGGGGATGGGCCTGCGGCGCATTAGCTAGTTGGTGAGGTAACGGCTCACCAAGGCGACGATGCGTAGCCGACCTGAGAGGGTGATCGGCCACACTGGGACTGAGACACGGCCCAGACTCCTACGGGAGGCAGCAGTAGGGAATCTTCCGCAATGG